>NZ_JBEYTO010000008.1:0-232281 GCF_040643095.1 Micromonospora sp. NPDC047467
GCGCAACCAACACGCCCAACCCAAAACCGGATACGCGATCAACTCCAAGATCCGCCATCCCGATTACCCGTTCAAGGCCGCATGACGAGGCACTAGTTCCTCAGGAAGTTGAACGTCGACCGGGCTCACCAACACGCGAACACGCTCCGGTTCAAGCATGCGCGTGCCGTCGCCCTCAAGGATGACGCAGGGGGCATGCAACGGACCTAGACGGAACTCGCGGCCAAGAGCTATAGGCGCCGCTGACCTGGTGATCATTCGTCGGAGCCGCCGGGCGGCCCACCAAAGCAGTTTCTTGAGCGGGTCCTCGAAGAGGACACCGAAGATCAGGCCGACCGCGGCGCCCGAGATCAGTCCGCCAGGGACGGATGTCAGCCAGTTCCCCAACAACTTCCTCCAACCCTCGAGTAAGCCACTGATCTCACGCTACGGGCGCGAGGCAACCGGCCGAGCCCACCAACACTGCCAAAGGGGGCGAGCGGAATCTAGTGTTCTGTCTCAGTTTTGGCTTGCCACTTGCTGGAGGGTGACGCGTCCACGTCGGACCTTGGCCAGGATCGATTCGGTGGTCGCGGTCCACACGAACGGCTTCGGGTCGTCGTTGTGCACCCGCAGGTACTCCTCGATCGCCTTGACGAGGTCATCCACGCTGCGGAACACGCCACGGCGGATCATCTTCTCGGTCAGTTCGGCGAACCAGCGCTCGACCATGTTCAGCCAGGACGAACTGGTCGGGGTGAAGTGCAGGTGGAAGCGCGGATGCTTGGCCAGCCAGGCCTTCACGTTCGGGTGGGTGTGGGTGCCGTAGTTGTCGACGATCAGGTGGATCTGCAGCTTGCGGGGCACCGACGTGTCGATCGTGCGCAGGAACCGCAGGAACTCGTCATGACGGTGCCGGGCGAAGCACTTGCCGATCACCTTGCCCGTTAGCACGTCCAAGGCCGCGAACAGGGTCGTGGTGCCGTGGCGCTTGTAGTCGTGGGTCATCGTGCCGGCCCGGCCCGGCTTGAGCGGCAGGCTCGGCTGCGTGCGGTCCAGGGCCTGGATCTGGGACTTCTCATCCATGCACAAGACCACCGCCTTGTCCGGCGGGTTCAGGTACAGCCCCACGACGTCGACGAGCTCCTCCTCGAACCGCTTGTCGTTCGACAGCTTGAACGTCTCCACCAAGTGCGGCTTGAGCCCGCGCGCGTCCCATACCCGCTGCACCGTGTCCTTGGAGACCCCCACCTTCGCCGCCATCAACCGGCACGACCAATGCGTGGCCCCCTCGGGCCGCGAATGCAGCGTCAACTCCACGATCTGATCGATCACCGCCTGCGGGATCGAGGCCTTACGGCCCCGACCCGCCGACACCTTGCCCAAATCGGCAAGCCCACGCTCGGCGAACTCCGCCCGCCACGCCCGCACCGTCATCCGGGTCACCCCGGCCAGCACCGCGATATCGGAGTTGGACACCCCGTCAGCCGCGTGCAGCAGCACCCGCGCCCTCTGCACCAGCCGATGCTGCGCAGTACGCGACTTCGCCAAAGAGTCCAGCAGCTCACGCTGGCCCCGATCAAGCACCAACGGTGCGGCAGCACGGCTCACGACCAGCATCATACTTACTGACTACCTAATTGCGCGACACCACGCTAGTGCTAACTGGACGTTTGTTTCGCGTTCGCGTCAGTAGCGGCCGATTTACGCCTCGACCTCGTCAGGGCGATGCGCGGGACCTGACCCAGATTGCACACATTCTGGCCAGCTCTGCCCTGACCAGAATCAGAGCATTTCAGCCCGCGATCGTGTCTGATTCACTTTCACCCGACATCGACGTACATGAGGTCCGTCGATCCGACCCCCAGACGCCGTACGCCTGAATCATGACCGCACGACGAGCCTATCCGTCCGACCTGTCCGACGCCCGATGGGCTCTGATCGCACCCCGCCTGACAGCCTGGCGACAGGCCCGCACCGACGCCGGCGTCAGCGGCCGCACCCCCACCCACGACCTGCGCGAGATCGTCAACGCGATCCTGTACGTCAACCGCACCGGCATCGCCTGGCGCTACCTGCCCCACGACTTCCCGCCCCACCCGACGGTCTACGGCTACTTCGCCGCCTGGAGCAAGGAAGGCATCTTCACCGACCTGAACTACCAGCTCACCGGACTCGTTCGCGACCACCACGGCCGCACCATCGCACCCACCGCGTCCATCATGGACAGCCAGAGCGTGAAGACCTCCACCAACGTCCCACTGGCCACCCAGGGCACCGACGCCGGAAAGAAGATCGTCGGCCGCAAACGCGGCATCATCACCGACACCCTCGGCCTGCTCCTCGCCGTCATCGTCACCGCCGCCAGCGCGAGCGACAACACCATCGGCATGGACCTGTTCGACCAAGCCACCACCACCTACCCCACACTGACCAAAACCTGGGCCGACGCCGGCTTCAAGAACCGCGTCATCGAACACGGCGCCCACCTCGGCGTCGACGTCGAAATCGTCACCAAAGACCCGCAGGTCAAGGGCTTCAGCGTGGTCAAGCGCAGATGGGTCGTCGAACGCACCATCGGCTGGCTCATGCACCACCGCCGACTCGTTCGCGACTACGAAACCCGACCCGACAACTCCGCCAGCATGATCACCATCGCCATGATCGACAACCTCGCCAAACGCCTCACCACCGAAACCACCCCAACCTGGCGAGAACCCCTACAACCACATCACACACAAAATACGTGAATCAGACGTCCTCTTAAGGACGTGTTTGAAAGGTCTGTTGTGGACGGCATGGTGGGTGGCATGACTTCCACCGGCGGGACGGGCAGGGTGGCGCGGTGTCTGCACGCCGTGGCTACCCCTGCGAGCTGACCGATGCCTAGTGGGCGCTGATCGAGCCGCTGCTTCCGGAGCCGAACACAGACGGCCGCCGGGAGAAGCATCCGCGGCGGGAGATCGTTAACGCGATCCTGTACGTGGTGCAGTCCGGGTGCCCGTGGCGGTACCTGCCAGCTGACCTGCCGCCCTGGCAGACGGTGCCCTGGTACTTCACCCGATGGGAAGACTCTGCCGGTCCATCGGAGTTCACCACGGCATCTACTTCCGCACCCTCGCCGAACGGTCACGCCGGGTACACCACCTGCCGGACTGGATGAGGGTCCCGATCGAGCCATTAGCCCACATCGTGACCAGAGACCAGCATCTACCCCGGGGCTGGAGTTTGTCACCGGCATAGTGATCCCCAAACCGTTCAGCCTGGTGCAGTGGCGGCAGAGCGAGGAGTCGACCGCCGGCCTGCACAATCTCGAGCCTGCGGAGTACCTCGTCTGCGATCTCGGCGAGCACACCTCAGGGTCGGTAAGCCCTACACCTACCGGCTTACCAAAGTCGAGGTGGCACGAACATCAGCCGCCACCGTCTTCGTACCGGGCGTCCGCTGGGACCTGGCGTAGGTGACTGTCTCGCCTTACGGCGTGCTGAGGGGAGTCATCGCAACCGCCTGCTTCCTTCGGCGGCGAGTATGGACGTTTGGGTGTCCCGCAACCGGACCAAACCGGCGAGGATTCGTGTGTGTTGAAGCGATCCAAGCAAGAGAGCTGGGTTGAATGGATCATCCCCCTCGTGCTTACCCTGTTACTGGGCTGCTTGTGGTGGCTTTGTGGCCTTCCCATCATCGGGGGGCGGGCTAAGGGTTGGCGGTTTGCCGTGGTTATAGTCGTGCGAGCGGCCATTCTCGCCGGGGGCTTGTGGCTTGTCGACCAGCCCGTCACCCGACTATGGGGTACCGGGGTAATCGTTATTTGCGGCGTGGCGGGTTGGCTGACGATCCTACGCCGGCTCTTGTCGAACGAACGGAAATTGGATCGACAGGACGCGCCCTCTACCGGAACGCTGCCGCCGCTTCGGCCAACTTCGAAGCTGGCGCACCCGCCGTCACGGGAGAATCTTGAGCTGACCGAGCAGATGCGCCGCCTCGTTCTTCAACGGCGCGGGCTCGGGCCCCCGACCGGGACTGGGCGGTCTTCAGCACCTTTCCGCACTTCGGTGCGGTGACAGCCGGCCACGCTGCCCCGCCGCTCGAAGGGGTTGGTCTGGATGTACGGCGTCGATGTCGCCGCTGGCACCGTGACGTACCGGGCCCGGCGTGGCTACACGGTGGCGCTGTCGCTCGAGCCGATGCACGGAAACGAGTGGGGGTGGCGCCGGAAGCGTGCGCGTCGCGGATGGCGATCCTGCCGGACGCACGCGGCGGCAGAATGGAGCTACGCATGTGTTTCGCCGAGCCCGACCTTGCGGGTGGCGTCCGCGGCGAAGCCTACTGGCACCTGCTGACTCTCGGCCCGGTGCCGTGCTGCCGGCTCCGACCGAGGTCATCCGAGCGAGCAACGAGGCGTGCAAACGGGTTATCAGTGAGCCGTTTTCATCCTGAGTAGCGGCCGGTCTCGACGCGGTGCAGGACGAGGATGGCCTGCACGACCGCGGTGGCGCGGTGGGGACAGCAGCGGGGCTTGGTCAGGAGCTTCCAGGTCTTGGGCGTGGCGATGGCGCGTTCGCCGCAGGCGCGGATACGGGCGTGTGAGCGGTTGAAGGGTCCTCTGCCGGCGGGACAACTTTGGCCGGTAGCGGTGACGCTTGAACGGCGTGCGCACGCTCCCGCCGGCTCCTTGGTAGACCATGTCCGCGAACGTCATCACGTCGGCGCTGCTCAGCGCGTCGATTATGCCGTGAACACGGGCGGCGCTCAGGTCATGGGTGGCGCCGGGCAGCGCAGCCGATGCGCAGACCAGGCGACCCGCAGCGTCCGCAATGACCTGCACGTTCACGCCGTGCCGCTTGTGCTTGCCAGCTTGCGGATGCAGTCCATCGCGGTAGCCAGATCGTCGGCCGCTGCGGTGAGCAGGTCGACGGCTTCGCGGACGTAACGCCAGGCGGTGGCGACGCCGATACCGAACCCGGCGGCGAGGCGGGTATAGGTATCGCCGTTGCGCAGATGGGCGAGGGTGAGCAGGGCTTGCCGGCCGGTGTCCAGGCGCCGCCACCGGGATCGACGCTGTCGGCGATGGGTGCGGACAAGCCCGGCGAGGTGGTTCAGGGTTCGACTGGCCAGCGGGATCGTGGCGGGGTAAGACAGCACGGCGAGGCTCCCGGCAGAGGCATCGGATCTTGGTCGACTGCTGTCCTACCTGGAGCCTCCTCTTCATCGATCTCGGTTTTACCACACCCGGCTTGACCAGCACGATCACGATGAAAAGGGCTCAACGATGTAACGGTTCACTGGACTCCGCCACACACCACACCTGTTGGCGCAGAGAGGGGCGTCGAGGTTCGAGGCGCGTGCTCGCCCTGACGCGGTGTCGGTGGCGGCCTTGCCGCGTGTCCTTGGTAATCCGTTAGGTGTCCGAGTCCTCGTCCATGACCGTGATGAAACTGCCCTCGGCAGCGGGCAGGCGGCCGCCGCAGCCGCAGGCTCGCACCTGTTCAGTCCCCCCGACGTCGCTGGGCAGCACGCCCCACCGCGCCGGACGACCGTAGCCGCGACGTGCTGTGCAGCGTCCGGTGGCGCAGGTCTCGACTCCGCCGGGTTTTGACTTCGCCGAGCGGATGGGCATTTCTACGGGTCCTGTCGGCGGGACTTTGTTGCCTGAATGATCGATGTCGAGATGCGGTTGCGCGGCTACCGTCGGCGGTTCATGGTGACGCGTGGGAATGGGTTGTGAGGTATCGTGTCAATGCTCTGCCGAACTGACTGACGCTGCCGGCGGGCTGTGCGCCTCGCCCTGGCTTGAGGGCTATGTACCTGTCGGCCGACCTCAGCGTGGTTAGTTCGCTGCCGAAAGGGGTATCTGCATTGATCGATCGGTTCGCGTCCATCCGGTGGATAGATTTGAGTGCTTCCCCGGATCCGGTCGACCATATTTGCAGTCACACGGGCCCAAAGATAGGCCGTCGACGGTAGCCAGAACACGGTTCGGCCCTTCGCGCCACAGCGGGGGCGTACACGCGGGAAGGACAGCACAACGGACGGAGCAGGTAGCCGCGAGCAGCAGCTCGCCAGGCTCATCTCGGACATTGGACCCTGCGGCGGAGATGAAGTGCTGGCTGCCGCGCAGCGGCGCTGGCCAGGCATGACCCGGGGACGGCTACAGAAGATCCTCGCTGCTGCGATCGGTGCCGGACTCATCCGCGACAAGGATGGGAGCCTCCAAACCGCAGAAGCGGCAGCCTCGCCAAGCTCTGGGCGCCTTCAACCGATGGCGTCGTCGAAGGTTCCCCGCGCCGTAGTAGTCGACGTCGAAGCGGTGGTACGACCCACCGCCGAACGTCCCGCCGGTGACCGGCGTATCTACCAGATCGGCGCTGTCCGGCTGTCGTCTGACGCCACATGGGTCGAGGCGGCGCCGCGGCTCACCGCGTGGGTCAAATTGCCGGACGCCGACTGGGAAGAGCAGCTGCGGTCCGCTTCCGTACGGGGCCAATACGCCACCCGCGCCGTACCTGTCGAGCAGGCACTGCATGACCTGCGGGACTACCTGGCGGACGCGGACATCATTGTGGCTTACAACGGCACCGGCGCCGACTTTCCGATGCTCGACGAAGCGGCCACGGCTGCCCAGCAACCACCGTTCGGCGGGCTGCGCCGCGTCGACGCGCTGTACCTTGCCCATGCCGTCTGGCCGACCGCCCGGTCGTACCGTCTTGCGGAGCTCGCCGACGACGTCAGCGTCGACCGGTCTGGGCTGAACTGGCACCACGCCGCCGACGACGCGGACCTGACCGCCCGCCTGCTGCATCGCGCCGCGGCCGTCGTCGACAGCTGGGATGGCCCGGTGCGGGATCTGCTGCTCGCCGTCAGCGCAGGGTCGCCCAGCTGGGACCTGCTCACGTCGCTACTGGCTGAACCAGCCGGGCCGCCGGCGGCTGACGACGGAGCGGTCGCCGAGGTTCTCGCGGACGTGCTCGGCAGTGGGGACCTGCGCGAACCAACCCGGCGTGGCCGTACCATGCCACCGAACCTGTCGATACCGGCGAACCTGTTCGACCGAATAGGGCGCGTGGACCCGTACGCACTCGCTCAAGTCGCCGCGTCCGGCGCTGTCGAACGCCGACCGGCGCAGCAGCAGATGGCCCAGCTGCTGGCTCGTCAGGTCGCAGCCGGCCGGGACGCGTTGTGTGAGGCGCCGACCGGCACCGGCAAGAGCTACGCGATCCTCGCCGCAGCCCTCGAATGGCTGACCAGCGACCCACGGCGACAGGTGGTCTTGGCAACCTTCACCAAGCAGCTGCAGACCCAGCTCGCCGCCGACATCACCCGGCTCGCGTCGGCCGTACCCGGCCTCGACGACATCGCCGACCTGGTCAAAGGAAAACGCAACCGGCTGTCGCTGCGGGCCCTCGTCGCCGCGCTGACCGACGTGGTGACGGCTGCGGCAGGAGCTGGCCGCAGGGGCGGTCGAAGCCGGTTCGCGGACCATCCCGGCTACCGCGAGTTGCTGGTGTACCTGGTCCGACGGCTCACCACAGCCACGTCGGCACAGCAGGCGTGGGTCGCGCGAAGCGTCGACACTGTAGACGTCCCGGTCTTCCTCGCCGAATACCTCGAAACGACGGCCGGGCCGTTGGTGGGGTTGTGGCTGGCAAGCGTCAGCCAGGAATCCGACGACTACGGCTCCGGCTCCCGATCTCCGCTGGCCCGCATGACCGACACCGTCGCCGAGGCACTCGCAGGGCACCGGTTGGTGATCGCCAATCACGCGCTGCTGCTGAGCAACCCGGACGCGTTCGCAGGTGACACGCTTCTCGTCGTCGACGAGGCACACTCACTCGAAAACGCTGCGACCGGAGCGGCGAGCGCCGAGGTCGACTATCGGGCGGTGGAGAACCTCGTCGCCGAACTGCGCCGTTGGTACACCACGCAGCGCGTCGCGCCGCAGGTGCTCGGCGAGCAGATCACCGAACTGGAACGGATGCTCGACACGGAGGCGATGCCCCGGGCCGCGCGGGCGGTGTTCGACACCGCCGGCGGCGAACCGGGCACCCGGGCGGCGACCGTGGCCAGCCCTTTCGGTGGGCTCGGCGGTAGCGCCCCGGCCCGACAGCTGCTTGCCAGACTCGAAAGCCTCGCCGTCGTCGCCGGTAACGTCTGTCGGCAGATGTCTGGTCACCTCGGATCGGCTCAGATGCAGGCCGCGTCATGGTGGGAACGGGAACGGGCCGCGTCGCTGGCCGCCCGGGTGGGAACCCTGGGGGAAGCCGCCGACCGGATCGTCGCCGACGCCCGTGACATCCTCGACCCGCCCCGGCCCGACAGCTCTGCCGGGGATCCGGCCAGCGCCGAAGACACCATAGGTGACGCCGATGCGGGGGAGACGGTGGCCCCGGTCGACCCGCTCGAAGAACAGCTCGGAGAGGACGGCAGCGGCATCACCCGGCCGGACCTCGGAGCGGGCGACCCCGGGCCCGCCGCGGCACCGATAGGGTCGAACCGCGTCGTGTTCGCCACCGAATTGGAGATCGACGCCCTGAGCGTCTCCGCTCGCCGGTACGCGTTCTCGATGACGTCCGCGCCGATCGAACTGGCCCGCGACCAGCAGTGGGCGCTGGCCCGTTCCCGGTTCGCCCGAACCTTCTTCGTCTCGGCGACGCTGCAGGTGTCCGGCAGGTGGGACTACATCCGTAACCGGCTCGGGCTCGGCTCCGACGTGGACGCCCACTACCTGTCCGGCCCGTTCGACCTCGCCGCCCAGGCCCGGCTGGTGTGCCTGACCGACTTCCCCAGCTGGGCCGAACAGACCGACGGCGCGGTCCGCACCGTCGCCCACCAGCTCGCTGGCTACGCCCGCGAGGTCGTCCGCCCCGCGGCCGCCGCCGGAGACGACGGGCCGAGTGCCGACGGGTTCACCGGCGGTGGGCTGGTGCTGACCACGTCGACCCGGGCGGCGTCCGCGATCGCGGAGAGGTTACTGGCCGAACTGCCGGCGGCCGCGCCGGGCGTTCCGGTCACGGTCGCCCCGCTGCTCGGCAACGCCCGGGCGGCGCGGGCGTTCACCGAAACTGGCGGGTTCTGTGTGGCGACCCGTGGCATGTGGCAGGGCGTCGACTTCCCCGCCGACCGGCTATCGCTGGTGTGGATCAACAAGCTGCCATTCGCGCCGTTCGCCGACCCGATCGTCGCCGCCCGCCGTGCCGCCGTCGCCCGCCGTGCCACGGACACCGGCCATCCGGACCCGGACCGAGTCGCGACCGAGTCGTACTACCTGCCCCTGGCGGCGATGGACCTGCGGCAGGCGGTCGGCCGGCTCATCCGGTCGGCCCACCACCGCGGTGTCGTCATCATCAGCGATCGCAAACTTGCAGGGCAGACCGCGCTGCGGCGAAGCTACCGTCGAGTATTCCTCGAGTCTCTCGACCCCGGCCTGCTGATGGCCGACCCCGACACCGGCGAGAAGGCCGGCGGGAACCTGATGAGCATGGCCGAAGGCTGGGAACGCGTCTGGCGGTTCCTCGCCGACTCCGGCCGAATTACACCTGAACGCGCCGATGAGTTGTGCACCCCGGACGCGCTCGTCGAACACACCCTGCTTCCCGCCACCCGCAAAATCCTCGCCGCCCGCATCGACGACGAGACCGAGGTGGTAGCCCGCGCCGACGGCAAGCTAGGCGACCTGTTGGTCGAGCGCTGCGCCCAGATCGCCGGCTACCTGCGGTTCTCCGACGCCCCGCTGCAGCTGCGACCCCAACAAGAGCACGTGATCCGCGCCGTCGCCGACAACGCCGACGTGCTCGCGCTCCTACCGACCGGGTTCGGCAAGTCCTACACATTCCAGCTCCCCGCGCTCGCGCTGACTGGCGTCACCGTCGTCGTGTCACCGTTGGTCGCGCTGATGGCCGACCAGGCCCTCGAGCTGAACGCGAGCGTCGGCGGCGCGGTCCGGGCCCTCGTCGGGCCGATGGCGGAGTCCAACAGTCGCCGCGGCAAGACCGAGGTCGCCGAGCAGCTCAACGGCACCCACGACCACGGCATTAAGCTCATCTACATCTCGCCCGAACGTCTGGGCAATCGGCGGTTCCAGCAACTGCTGCGAATCGGTGCGGCGAACGGGCAACTGCGCCGGGTCGCCGTCGACGAAGCACACACGTTCGTGCAGTGGGGCGATGACTTCCGCCCCAGCTTTCGCCGCGCCGCCGGTCTGCTCACCCAACTCCGGCAACAGCATGGGGTACGGATCACCGCGGTCACCGCTACGGCCAACCGTGGGGTACGGGCCGGGCTGCGCAGCGGGCTGTTCGGCCTGCCCGACGAGCCGAGCGTCGGTGAGCCGCTGGTCACCGTCACCGCAGACCCGCTGCGCCCGGAGCTTGCGATCTACCGGCGGACGTTCCGGGCCGCCGGCCCGAACATCGTCGCCGGTCTGGCCGAGGCGGTCACGTCCGCCTGCGACGACCACGCGATTTTCTACTGCCTTACCGTCCGGGAAGTCGACGCGCTCTATGCGCATTTGCGCGAGTTCGTCGGCGAAGGAGAAACCCGGCGGGTGCGCCGGTTCCACGGCCGGTTGTCGGAGGCGGAGAAAGCCGCAGTCCTCATCGAGTTCCGCGACGCGCCGAAAAAAGGCGAGGAGGGGTTCGTCCCGCTGCTGATCGTGGCGACCAGCGCATTTGGGCTCGGCGTCAACCGTGGCGACATCCGCTGCGTTTTCGTTGTCTCCCCACCCACCGACCTCGCCGGGCTGTATCAGCAGCTTGGCCGCGCCGGCCGCGACCAGGCCGGACGGGACCCGGCCGAGATCACCGCACCGTCGTATGGGCTCGCCCTCGGCACGGGACGGGGCTTCCGGACCGTTGCATGGATGATCTCCCAGGCCCTGCCGGATCCGACGCTGCGACGTATCGGCAGGGCCGTCCTATCCGCAGCACAGGGCAGGGGAGTCCTCGACCCGGACTTGGTCGCCGACACCGTCATTGGCGAGGAGGTCACCGCTGGGTGGATGTCACTCGACGACGCCCGCAAACCGGCGACGGCGGCGATGTACAGGACCGCAGTCATCCGGGCGCTCGCCGCGCTCGCCGACGCCGGAACCATCGACGACGGCGGAGACTTCCCCGCGACCGTCGTGCTGACCCCGCTCGACGACCCGGTCTCATGCCCCGACGTTCTTGCGGCCGCCGCGACTGTCGTCCAGCAGCTCACCACCATGCGACCGGGCCGTCACCGGTTGACCGAGGTGCACCGGCAGCTCACCGCCGCAGTGGACGGATACGACGACCTTGTCGCCGACGCTGCCGGCACCTGGGCGTTGCTGGCGACCCTGCATGACCTTGGTGTCGTTGACGTCTCTCAGGCCGGCAACAACCAGACACTGGTTTCGGTGGGAATGCTCGGCCGAGCAGGCAAACTGCCCGCGGACTTCGGCGCCCGGATGAATGCCCACCGGGCCCGGCTCACCACCGAACTGACCGCGTTGCGGGACTGGTACGTGGAGTCCACCCGGTGTGCCAACGTCGGCTTCACCGAGTACTTCGGGCAGGCCGGACAGCCGGTGCCGGACGGTACCTGCAGCACCGCCGCCTGCCGCTGTTCTACTTGCTGGTCGACCAGCAGCGACACCACCTCGACACCGGCGCTGCTGAACGCGTTGAACACCCCGCGGCCGCGGCCGTCCGCCGACCGCGACGGCGCCCCGTACCAGGCGGCGGTTGACCGGTACGTGCGGGCGTTGCTGTGGGACAACTACCGAGGGCTGACCGCCGGAATGCTGCACAGGGTCCTCCGAGGCGACGACTCGTACCTGTCCAGCCTGTCCGGGCGCCTGCGGCCGCTGTGGCCGCAGCTGCTCTATCACCGGCTGCGCGGTGTCGATCCCGGTATCAAGCTCACCCACGTCAACGACGCGCTCATCCGGCTGGGCAACGCCGGCGAGGCGGTGCTGACCGACCTCGGCCGGGTGTGGCGGCTTCGCCGGCACGTTGACCATGACAAGTCCCGCGCCGTGGTATCGGCCCGGTAGGCCGAAGCAGGAGCACGCCGATGATTGTGACCGCAACACCCACATGGCGGCCGTTTCACGACGAGCCATTGTTCACCGACGACCTGCTGCACGGCGTCGACGACATACCCGAAGCCTCGCGGGCGGCCGTCATCACCTATCTCGAGCAGGTGGCCCACGTCCGCCGGGCGCCGCTGCACACCACCACGGCGTTCAACGCGCTGCACTTCGGTTTTGACCCGCAGACTCGGGGCTACCAGGCCGCGGTGCTCGACCCTGAGCTGTTCGTCCGGCTGGATACCGGCACCGTGGCCCTGCCCGTGCTGCCCGTCGGCACGTTCGTACGTATCGAACGGGGCCAGCAGTCGCTGTGGGCCGAAGTCGTCGCCCGGTTCGGCGCCCACGACGAGACCCATTCCGACGGGTGGGTTCCCGCGCACCTGTCGGGAGCACCGGCCACCCTCGACGCCATGGGCTGCCGGCCGGAACGCGTGATCCTCGACCCTGAGGCATTCGGTGCGCCACTGACACCACGGGAACGCGTCGAACTGCGCCGACTGCGCCAACGCGGCGTGCTCCTCGACGACCGCGGCCACCTGACCGGGAAGGTCTGCTACCCCAACCCGAAGGTCGCCGACCTGGACGACACCGCCCTGTACGCCCACCATCTACTTACCGCAGGGAAACCGCTGTTGGTCGGTGGACCGCTCGGCGGGCTACTGATCGACCCACACGACGACGACACTCTCGCCATGGCGCTGCAGACCGCGCTCGACACCATCGACAAACTGCTGGACCAAACACCGCATCTGCGTCGCTGGGGCGCGTACGCTACCCCCGCCGAACGGTACGAGCGCCGCCGCGACCGTCCGGGCCTACTTGGTGGGGCAGACCTTGACGACGTCACTCACGCCGCTACCCGGGCCACGCTTGAGCCCCGGTTCACCGGAGTGTGGCCGCTGCTGGCCGGCTGGGTCGACTCGGCAAAGGTGACAGACCCTGAGCAGGTCGACGTCGACCCGCTCGAACTCACTGCCGCAGCCGAGGCGGTTGCGCACGTCAATCTCGCCATAGCCGACGTCGCCACCTCCGCCGTCGACGGTCTGCTCGTCGACGGTGTCCATTTACGTATCGACGACAGGTGGCAAGCCGCAGGGGTCTGGCTCGCCCAGCCGGAACCGGTCCAGACCGACGTGCGTGGCGTCGACCCGCTGCGACCTCTCGCGCTCGGCTACCACGAGTCGCTACCCAGCAGCAGCTTCGCTAGCGACACCCCACCGGATCGGGACCTCTCAGACCGGCAGCCGGACGACGGGACAGCCGGTCAGCCGGACGGGGCCGACACGGACGCCGCCGCGGATGGTAAGGGTCGCGACACAGGTGAGGACACCCCGACCGGCGGGAACCAGGTACGGCAGGAAACCCGACCGGACGACGCGGACCCGGACGCTGCCGATATCGACCTGCCCGACGGATCGGACGACGATGCCGTCGAGGACGCGATTGTCGTTGAACACCTCCACGACAGCCTCGTTGTCTACACCGTTGCGTTACGACCGGTCCACCTCGACAGTGACGCGCTGCCGCTACCGGACCACGTCGACGACCTGCTCGCCGACGGTACTCTCGTCATCGAACTGCACCACGACGGCGACAACCTCGACGACAATGAGCGAATCCAGCAGGTCGAGCGGTCAGACGGCGAGCTGTCGGGGTTTGCCTGGCCGCTGTCGTTCTACCCGGGGATCAAGGTTACCGTCGCGGTCGCCCGCGGCGCCCGGAGGCTGTCAGCGGCCACGACACTGCTCACCAAGCCGCTGCTCCACGGTGCGGCCTTCCGGTGGGCGGCTGACGTCAAGATCCTCGCCGCCGCACTCGGCATCGACCTCCCAGATGTTGGCCCGCAGACACCGGAGCAAACAGTCCCTAGGGCGGCGAACCCGAATGTGCCCGCCCGCCACCAGGGCATCGATCCACTACGCAAACTTATCGTCACCGCGCTGCGCCGACATGGTGCCGCCGGATCGTTCGGCGCGCGTCGCCTGACCGGCCCGCAACTCTTCACCGCCTTGTTCGGTCCGGACTTGTCCAACCCGGCCCTGATGTGGCAGGTGATCTACACCTGCGATCGACTGGTGGACGCGGGCAAGCTCACCTGCGAACCAAACCAGGGACGTCCCGACAAGCCAGGCAGCGGCGGCCCGGACACGTTCGTATGGTGGCCCGACGACGCGGCCCGCCGGCAGGCACAGGCGCACAGTGATCAGCAGCGCCGCGTGGCTCTGCGGGGCAAGGTTCACGAGCACTGGGTTCCACCAGGCACACGCGCTCTGCCCGGCGGATACCAGGCCAGCGACGAAGCACGGTCCGCGTACGCCGAGTTCGTCAGAAAGGTGCGCGGCCCGAAAGCCGACACCCGACTTCCAACCGGCTACACCTTCGTCAGAGGCCACACCCGGGGGAGTGAACCCGGGTCATCCTGGTTGAGTCTGACGTGACACGACATGGGCCACGCATCACGCTCGTCCTTGTCGGTGTCTGCTCTGTCGGAAATTCCGTAGCTACCGGTCGATCCGGCCCCGTCCGTTCTACGTCGACCGTCGAATAGGAGATCCACCCCCAGATGACCAGCCGTCCCCGACGCCCGCGCCACGACCACTCTCATCATCATCCACTTGTCTGCGACGCGGAGGAGTTCACGCGGCTGGCAGCCAGCGAGACTGATCCGTTGGCGCGGGAGCTGCACGCCGCGAAGGCTCACCTCGCCGGACAGCTGGAGCGCCTCGGCGACCCTGTCGACAACGCGCTCGAGGTTCTCACCCCGGAAGAGTTCACCGACGTGGTGTGGCGCCAACCCAACCCCGGTCGTACGAACTTTCTACGCAGACACCGTGTACCATCCGCGCGGCGTCTCGCGCCAGCCGCGGCAGCGATGGGGTTGTCGCGTCTGCGTAGTTGCCCCCCTGATCAACGGCTGCGCGACGCCCGCTACATCACCACCTCCGTGGTGCGGGGATTGTGGGCGCACCTGATGCGTTGGGTGGACGACCTCGACAACGAGGCCCTGCGCAGGGCTTTGACGGAAGACCCCGCACAGACAAACGCTGTCCGACTGATGGTTGTCACACACTGGTACGACGCGCCGGAAGCGGTCGCTGCCCTCCGATGCGCTCTCACTGGTGGGCTGGCGCTCCCCAGCTGGCCGGTCGATGTGGTTGACGGTGCCGTGGACGCCTGCGCGCGATTGGAGGCGGTGTGGCTCGACCAGGACGACGACCAGGATCCAGACTGGGCAACATTGGGGATGGACGCGACCACGACCAGCGGCATAGAGCACCCCGTCATCCCGCAAATGCGCCAGGATGGTGACTCTGCGGGTACTCGAACGGGAGCGGACCCGGAACCCGCAGGGGCGGGCGAGGTAGCCGCGGGTCGGTCCTCCCACCACGGGCCGCCGGACGCGGCAACACTCACCACGGCCGCCGACGAACTCGCGCTGGCGTTGGATATCACCCGCAGAGCGGTGCACCAGCTCAACCAGTGCATAGCGGCCGGCTGGCTACCCAGGGCCAGCATCATTGAACCCATCCCCGCGTTGTACCGCGCCGTCGAACGCGCGCAGCAGCTCATCGAACGGGCGGAGACCGAATACGCGCCGTATCCCGTTTCCGGCGAGGGTGTGCTGTTCGACGCCAGCGTCGATCCGACCGTGGCGGCGGACTGCGGTGCGCTCATCCGGACTTTGAAGGCAGCGGCCGAGGCGGCACAGGAAGACCAGGAGACACGTGACCAGCTGCGACGTCTGACGACGCTAGAGGGACCCGAGACGTCCCGTGCTGTCATCGCAGAGATCCGCGAGCTGGCGCGGGATTTGACGCAGACGACCCGACGAAATGACATCAGCCGCGATCATGTGACTGCGCTGATGGCCCTGCTGCGGCTCATCGACGCGGCCGCCGACGGCGACTCCACCGCGGCGATGCAGTACTACACGATCGCCCACCAACATCTCCCGTCAGCGCTGACACCGGTCGTGGCGATCGCCCTCATGCAGCAGCTCACTGTGGTGGCCGACGCTCCTGAACTCGTCGAAGCCAGCGATGCCGACCAGGAACCCTTTTCGCTTGACGCGTGGCTCGACGCCCTGGAGGCTCCCGACGCACACGGATCGGAGACGGCCGAACCCGCACCGGACAACGCACCCGACGACGGGCCCACGCCAACCGCGGGACACGACGAAATTGCGCTGGCTCAGGCGATTAGCGTGTCACCCGCCGAGGACGCGGCACCGCGCGTGGGGGACGACCAGCAGACGGCCGGCGACCACGCGTCTGAGCCCGGCCAGCCGGACCCCCGTGACGCTGTCGGAGTCGAACCCGCCGACCCGGACATTACCGCTGACCCGGCCGCTACGAGCGTGCGGGGAGTTGTCACCGACAGCACCCACGCCTCGCCGGATTCCGATGATCTACCCGACGACGTTGACGGCCTCGACACCACCGATGACGCACCCAGAGTTGGCGTTGTCGCCCAAACGGACGCCGCCGACGGTCACCCCACTCAGCAGGTCACCGGGGGTCAGGATCCGGCCGCCGGCGAGCTGATCGCGTCGCTGCTGCGCCACCGCCAGTACTGCCTGGCCTACCACGCGGCGACCGCAGCCGGACGGGGCCCTCACGCGCAGGCGCTGCGAGTCTTCACTTTCGCTGAGGCGGTCCGCAGCGAGACCGGCCCGACGGCGGTGGCGCTGCGCACTGCCATCGGAGACCTGCGCGTGCACCACCTGGACGGCAACCGTCCGGCGCAACTGGCACTACTGGCCGGGGCGGTCCGTGCCGCGCTGGTCATCGCCGACCCGTCCGCCGGCGAAATCGTCAAAGACGTGGTCGCGAACCTGCACGAGTTGCCCGCTACCAGCAAGCTCGCCAGCGCGGTCGGCGTCGCATCCGCACAAGGACTGCTGTCTAACAGCGCCCTACTGAAGGCGCTCGCGCCGATCGCGGGTGCGGACAACGACATCGCGACCGCCGCCGCGCAGGCCGCCCGGGAACGCACCAAGCCGCGCACGATCCGGTTCGCCCGAGCCAACCAGGTCGTCGAAAGCTGGTGGTCGTCGTTCGGCCTGATCGGATCGCTGCTCGACATCGCCGCTAATGATCGCCGAGCCGAGGTTGATACCGTCGCCGAAGCCCTACGCAAGCTCCTCAAACGAGACCAGCTTGCACAGGAACTCGGACGAGAAGACGCCAAGCTGCGTGGCACCAGCGGACGGCCACTGGAAGGCCCGGCTCGGCGCCGGCTGCTCGACCACGCGATGGAGTCCCTTGATGCGGTCGGCAACTGGGTCGACGCTGTCCGGACGGACCCGGGCCCGGAGCAGTCCAACACACCGGTACCGACCGTGCTGGCCGAGCTGCGCGCGGCGGTCCACCGCGAGTTCGCCGCCGCGCACGAAGAGCTACAGATGCTGGCCGACACCAACGCGAACGTGGTGCTGGCCGCTGCCGCGGGCGCTTGCTTGGCAAGCCTCACCCGAAGCGTCCAGCTGCTGGACGGCAGCAGTCTCACCGGCACCGAACCTGACCCGGCCACGGTCCTCAACCGGGAACTGCTGCGCAGCCCTTCATTGCGGATGGATGACAAGCTCCACCCTCTCGACCAGATCACCATAGAGCACATCGCGACCGCTGCCACGACCAGCTGGACTGTGGCCTTCGACGGTCGCCTCGCCAACGAGGATTATGTCGCCGCGCGGACCATCGTCGACGCAGTCCCCGAATCCGACGAGGGGCAGGCCGAGGCGATGTCCGCCCGGCTCGAGCAGAACATCACCCGGTCCCGCACAGAGCTAAAGACATGGCGGGCGGTGGTGTCGGCACGCGTGGACAAGGCTGCACGGCTGGGCCAGCTCGGCTCCACCGAGTACGCACAGGTGATCGCGCAACTGGAGGCCGCACGGGTCGACCGGCGCGACCTCGGTGCCGTCCGCCGTCAACTCGACGGGATCTCCGAGGACCTGCCTACTTACGCCGAGCAGGCGAAGCAGGCGCTAAGGACGCGTGCCCAACAGGAACTCAATGCGGCAGCCGGCCGGGTAGCCGACACCGCGGCGGAGACGATCACTGCCTGCATAGACACCGGCGACCTTGCCACCGCCGAGGAATACCTCCTCAGCGCCCTCGCCGGTGAGGTGCCCCCGACTGCAGCGGCGTCCGGGCACCTAGCGGAGTTCATGACCGTCGCGAAAACGTTCCGCGGTGGCGTCGACGCCGAACTCGTCCGGGCCGCGCAGGACGGCACCACCGCTAGCGGCCTGGACTTCAGCCGCCTGTCCGACGCCGCTCGCACCGCCGCTCACGACGGGCTGAAGCACTGGCTGGAGATGAAGACGAACCGCCACCAGCGGACCATGCGGATGAAGTCGGTGTTCGCGTCGGCGCTGCGGCTGGCCGGCATAGAGTTCACCGGCGAGCGTCAGCCGTACAAGCTGACGATCGCGCCGAACCGCAAGTGGATTGAGCTGACCGGGTTCAAACGGATGCCGCGAGCTGTGGTGCCCGCGTTCGGCACGCTAACCGATGACCGGTTGAAGATGATGATGTGCTGGGGTGTCCAGGACGCCCAGACGCTGCTGACCTGGATTGCGCAGGATCCGAGCACGGACCCGATCCTGGTCGCTCTGTTCGGCACGATGACGCTCGACCAGCGCAACATGCTGGCGAAGGCGTGCGCCGAGCGAGCCGACCGGCCGGTCATGGTCCTCGACGACGCGGCGATCGCCTACCTGGCGACGACCGGCGGCGGCCAGTTCCCGACCACGGAACGGATCCTGCTGCCGTTCGCGGCGACGAACCCGTACCACCCGCACGCGATCGGCAACGTTCCCCAGGAGATGTTCTTCGGCCGGACCAACGAGCTGCAGCGGGTGATCGAGCCGTTCGGCTCCAGCCTCATCTACGGCGGCCGCCAGCTGGGTAAGTCCGCGCTGTTGCTGGCCGCTGCACGACAGTTCGAACTCGTACCCGAACGGGTCGCGGTGTACCTATCGCTACCGGGAGGGTTCGGCTCAACCGACCAGGTCGACGACCTGTGGAGCATGCTTGCCGACAAGCTCAACCAGCGCGACATCGTTCCGCCCCGACGTCGACCCCGCGACGGCGCCCAGTTCGTCGAGACCGCCGTGAACGCGTGGTTGGACGCAAACCCGAACCGTCGACTGCTGTTGCTGCTCGACGAGTGCGACGGGTTCTTCGACGCCGACGCCAAGGCAGGTTTCCGGCACACGACCCGGCTGCGGGACTTGATGAACACGACCAATCGGCGGTTCAAGCCTGTGTTCGCTGGTCTGCACCAGGTGCAACGTTTCGCGCACTTGCCTAACCAGCCACTTGCTGGCGCGCACTTTGGTGACCCGATCGCGATCGGGCCGTTGGCGCCGGACCCGGCGTACCGGCTGATGTTCACCCCGATGGAGACCCTCGGGATTACGTTCGAGGCCGACGAACTCGTGCACCGGGTACTGGCCTACTGCAACTACCAGCCGAAGCTGCTGCAGCTCGTCGGTGAGGCCTTGGTGCGCGAGTCCCTGAGCCGCCGTGGCGCTGAGGGCCCGAACTACCTAATCCGGGACGAGGACCTTGAGCGGGTCTTCGGCTCCGACACCGTGAAGCAGAAGGTCCGCGAGACAGTTCAGCTCACCCTCAACCTCGACTCGCGGTACAAGTTGATCGCCCTCGTCGTCGCACTCGACGCGCTCACCAACGGTGCCGACCATGCGATCGACACGAACATGCTGCGCGACGAATGTCAGGACTGGTGGCCGGAAGGCTTCTCGCGACTACGCCCGGATGAGTTCCGCTCGCTGCTGTCGGAGATGAGCGGGCTGGGCGTTCTCGCCGAGAAGGGTGGACAGTGGCGGCTGCGGTCGAGCAACGTGCTGCGGCTCTTGGGAACCAAGGAGACGATCGAAGACGAGCTGTGCGAGCAGGACTGGAGCGCGTCGGTCACCCACCTGTCGGCCGAGCAGGCACGCCGCACTCTCAAAGATGGGTCGATCTCGCCGCTGACGGAGAGACAGCTCGCCACACTGATCGAACGGGGCAATCGGCTGCTGGTTGTCGTGGGCACCCCGGCTACCGGCATCGACCGAGTGGAGACGTTGCTAAAGGAGGAGGCGTCCCGGACCGGGGCACGCTTCACCCTTCACGTCGCGTCAGGTCCGTCGTCGTACAGGAAGGAACTGGTCGGTGGCACGGCCGGAGACAAGCACCGGGTGGTGTTGTCGAAACTGTCCGGTACGCGGCTGGAAAATGCGGTCGGGTCGCTGGTGAACGAGCAGGAGATGCTGCCGAACGCCGGCGTCACCCGGTCCGTGGTTGCCGTTGTGGATGCGAGCACCAGCGACCTGTTCGTCCAGCCGGGCGCGCCGGACCTCAGCGAGTTTACCGACCAGATCATCGTGATGCGTCGCCTGTCACCGGCCGGTCTTCGTTCTTGGGTGGCGTCCGAAACCGATAAGGTCGCCTCCTTCAGCGACGACGCCAGCCAGAGAATGTTGATGGAGGCGACCGGAGGCTGGAGGATCCTGCTCGACGAGGCCGTCCAACACCCCGCGTCCGGTCGCAGCGCACGTCGTGTATGCGAGACCATCAGCGCGAAACTGGCCAGTGGCGAGCTCGCGGTGAAGCTCATCGAGGAGGTCGGCATCGCCGACAACGCGACCCTGGTCACCGCGTTCAACGAGATGCTGGGGTTCAACGAACCGATGACCCCCGAGGATCTGACCGCGCTATTCGAGGTGACCCACTGCGGAGGCGCCCGGTCGGTGGCCATGTTGCGATACCTCGACGTCGTCGAAGAACGGTCCAGCGACGGGAAGTTGGAGCTCGAGCCGGTATTCGCAGCAGCGTGGAAGACCGTCCGAGGACAGTGACCGCCTAGATCGACAGCATGGTGAGCCCGGTAGCAAAACTGCTGCCGGGCTCGCCACGAGGCCAGATATACCTTTGATCACGACTGCTTCCACCAGCCCTGGGAGGAACCGTGGGACATGGACTGGTCGTGGCCGGTCGCTGTTGACGGGGTTCAGCGGTTGAAGACAGCCCTTGCCCGGTGCCCGGATCCACTGCAGCCGTCTTGCGGATGCCCGATGCACCGATCGTTGCGGGACAGCACCGAGGGGCCAGTGCCGCGCCGGATTCCGGTGACAATTGTGCTGACCGAGGATGGGCTGCCGCAGGTGCGGTCCGTACGCATGCGGTAAGGCGTGCAGGGACCGGTGGTCGGGGCACCTGAACCGTAGGAGCACGAGCGCCTCGAGAAGTCCAGTTCACGGCCTTGCCGTCGCGGGAATCGTGCGCCTCTGCGGGCATGTCGGGTGGGCGGTCGTATACCGCTGGCCCGCACGCGGACGGGGCGAGTCCGGGTGTTGTGGCTACGGTAGGCCCGTGGCAGAACGACTCACCGGCGCTGAGTTCATCGCCCGAGCCCGCGAAAAGCACGGCGACAGGTACGACTACTCGTTCGTCCAGTACGTCAACAGCCAAGCCAAGGTGACGATCATCTGCCAGGAGCACGGCGAGTTCCAACAGGCACCGGCGAAGCCTCTTCACGGGCAGGGGTGCGGCTCCTGCGGAGGCCGGGCCCGGCTGACCACCCAGCGCTTCATTAACAGGTCTCGCCGGGCTCACGGCGATCGGTACGACTACTCACTGGCCGAGTACGTCAACAATCGCAACCCAGTGACGATCTTCTGCGGCGATCATGGGCGATTTCAGCAGCGACCAGGAACTCACATGGCCGGCGGGGGTTGCCCGCGATGTGCCGACCGGGAACGTGGCCTGGCCCGAACAGGCACGACGGCTGCCTTCCTCGCCGCGGCCGCTGAGGTGCACGGCGACCGGTACGGGTACACCGAGGTGCGATACGTCAACAGCGAGACCAAGGTAACGATCATCTGCGCTGAGCATGGCCCGTTCGAGCAGTTGACCGGCGGCCATCTCCGCGGTGTCGGCTGTCCGGCGTGCGGCACCGTGCAGCGAGCCCAGCGGCTCACCAGCTCGACGGAGGAGTTCGTTCTGAAGGCACGGGCAGTCCACGGCGAAGCCTACGACTACTCGCGGGTCGAGTACGTCAAGTCGCGGCTCAAGGTCGCGATCGGCTGTCCAGCCCACGGTGATTTTCAACAGACCCCGAACAGTCACCTCAGTGGCGGCGGTTGCCCCAACTGCGCGCAGGAGACCATCACCCGCGCGCAGACCGACACCGCCGAGTCCTTCATAAAGAAGGCGCTTCATGTACACGGAGAGCGGTATGACTACTCGCAGGTCGAGTATCTGCACAGCCAGATCAAGGTCACGATCCGCTGTCGCGAGCATGGTCCGTTCCCACAATTCCCCTCAAGCCATCTGATCGGCTCCGGTTGCCCGAGGTGCGCGCACCGGGCGGTTGGAACGGCAAACGCGGACACGACGGCATCCTTCGTCGAGAAGGCGCAGCGTGTCCACGGTGAAAGGTACGAGTACACCCAGGTCGAATACGTGCGCAGCCAGGTGGAGGTCACGATCGTCTGCCCTTGTCGACGACGCGCTGAGACTGACCCTCTAGCGGCGGATTGGGACTGACCCCTCCGAGGCTGGAGGGGTGATCGTATTGGAAGACTGGGCTGAGATCCGTCGGTTGCATCGGGCTGAGGGTGTTCCGATCAAGGAGATCGCGCGTCGGCTGGGTTTGGCGCGTAACACGGTCCGTTCGGCGCTTCGGGCTGAGGCGCCGCCGTCGCGTGAGCGTGGCCCTCGTGGTTCGTTGGTGGACGAGGTCGAGCCGCAGATCCGGGCGTTGCTCGCGGAGTTCCCGCGGATGCCGGCGACGGTGATCGCTGAGCGGATCGGGTGGACGAAGTCGCTGACGATCCTCAAAGCGCGCCACAGTCCGTCCAACGCGTACGCCCCGCCCAACGCCCGGGAGTCGATAAACCGCAGGTCCGCCGAGGTGGCCGCCACCTCCTGGCCCGGCTCCAACAACCGACACAGCGCCGCGACCAGCCGCCGGATCCCCGCAACGTCCAGCTGGTCCTCCCGGCCGAAGGAGTACAGCACCTTCGTCCGCGACACCTTCGCCACCGGATCCCACTCGTTGTGGGCCAACTGCAGATAGCCCACCGCCCGACCGTCCGCCACACGCCGAGTCGAACGCTTCACATACACGATCAGCGATCCTAGTGACCCGGCCACTAGTAGATCAAGAGAAAGCCCCACGTCGCTGCGGATAATCACGCTAGCCGTGTCACTAGGGACTTTCGGAGCTTCCGCCAGACCGCAACGCTCTGACCAGCAACAGGACCGGTGGACGTGTCACAGGAACCCGATTATCTGTGGAAGCCCGGTCAGACGGCGCGTCGGTGGCGTCCAGGGGTTGGGGATCACGCTGCGGCGTCGGTACCGAGAGACGGTGACCGAGGCCGGGTTGAACAGGGTGAACTGTCCGTCAGTGATCGTCCATCCGCCGGCCATGAAGCGCCGTCGGAGGTGCTTCCACGTCAGGCCCTTGTGCCGTTTGCGGATCCAGATCGCTGTCCGGCGCCAGGTGAAGGCACCGAGGTAGCTGAAGGTCCGCTTCGACACGCCGTGCTTGAAGTAGTTGCTCCACCCGCGTAGTACACCGTTGACGCGTTCCAGCAGGGCGGTCAGGTCGGCCTGTGCTGAACTGTGAGTGAGCGCGCGGACTTTGTCCTTGATCGCGGTGACCGCTTTCTTGGACGGGTACGTGTATACGCATCGCCTACCCGTGCCTCGTTTCCGGTGCCGCTGGATGCGGAACCCGAGGAAGTCGAAGCCCTCGTCAATGTGGACCACCATGGTCTTCGGCGGAGACAGGCGCAGGCCCATCCCGGCGATTACCACGGCCACCTCGTCGCGTAACTGTTCGGCATCACGCCGATCGCCGTGCACGAGGATGACGAAGTCGTCTGCGTAGCGCACGAGCCGCCAGTTCGGCTGGCCGTGCCGGCGGCGTTTGGCCCGCAGACCTTTCGTTGACATCGCCGTCTGCCATGCGTGCTGGGCGAAGTCGTCCAGCACGGACAGGGCAATGTTGGCCAACAGCGGAGACAGGATGCCCCCTTGCGGCGTCCCGGTGTGTGTTTCCTCGCGGGAGCCGGCTTCCGTGAGGATCCCGGCCTTGAGGAACGCTTTCACCAGGCTCAGTACGCGCCTGTCTCCGACGCGTCGACGCACGCGCGCCATCAGCGCGACGTGGTCGATCGAGTCGAAGCACGCCTCGATGTCCGCCTCCAAGATCCATTCGTATGACTTGGATGCCAGAAGATGGATGTCGGCGATCGCGTCCTGAGCGCGTCGGCGAGGCCGGAAACCGAACGAGCACGGATGGAAGTCCGCCTCGAAGATCGGCTCCAGCACCAGCTTCAGCGACGCCTGCACGACCCGGTCCGCGACGGTCGGGATCCCCAACCGGCGCTTCTTGAGACTGCCCGGCTTCGGGATCATTCGCTCCCGCACCGGAAGCGGCCGGAACTGTCCCGACCGCACCGCCTCCCGGATCATGCCCATGAAGGGTTCCGCACCGACCAACACCTGCAGGTGATGGGCGGTCAAGCCATCCACACCAGCGCTACGCGAGCCGGTATTGCTCCGCACCCGATCCCACGCCACCATCAGGAACGCGGGATCAGTGACAAGGTTGAACAGATCATCAAACCGACGAGAACCATCCTCGCCTGCCCATCGATGCAGTTTGGTCTGAATCTCCAGTACCCGCCGCCACGCCTCATCGAAGCTCGGCCACGGCGCGCCGGTATTCACCAGCGACCTCCTGGCATGACAATCCCTCCCCGCGAGCCCGCTGCCCGCCTTCGCCATGTGGACGGCTTTCCCGCCCTCGGACCACTACGCGGACTCCGCCCCGTCCGGTGCCCCGGCCAGGTAACGTGCCCTCCCATCTCCGCCACGCTGGCTGCTGTGGCGGTGGGTGCACACCGGACGGTTCCCACGTTCACTACCGATCGATCGACGGAGGAGGTGCCCGACTTTGCCCCTGCGGCCTGCTGCGGGTACGCCGTAGACCTTCCCCGCAACCACCACGACGAGGGGAATCAACCCCGCCGTGGTGTCCACCCGGACGGCGCTAGCCCGGATGGTTCGTCCGCGATCCCGGCCCATATCCGCCAGATTTGAGCCGGTGGTGGAATTAAGAGGCTTTACACGTCGGTTCCTCACGTACACCTTTCCGTCTCGCTTGCCGAACCTGAGCCGTCTGGCAGTGCCAACCCATCCCGGCGTTGTCGAGGCCGCTTCCCACCCTCCCGCGCGTTCCCGCGGTCAGGCTGCCTCCAGCTTCACGCCCACTGCTACGACAGCGAGCGGGTGAAGGTCTCCCACCTCCACTCGATCAATAGCGCCTCGCGGCGCACGATCCCGTTCCACCAGCGCGCCGCCACATCCTCCACCAGCGAATCGTACAAGTGTTCGATCGGTGGATGATGTTGGGTAGCGAGGTGGCCGGGCTGGGGTGGTGTCGTTCCCTGGTCGGAGCACAGGCCGCTTGGCTTTCGGCCGGTCGGCAGCCCATGCTGACGTCACTGGTCCGGGGGGAGAGGGCCGTCGTACTGGAAGATTGGCGGGTCGACCTCGCCGGCGCAGCGCAGGTAGCGGTGCTGCACCGGCTGGCTGGGATGATCTCGGGCACCGAGGTAGGCGCCGCTCTGCGGCAGGACGATGGCCTGCGGAGGAGAGCCGTCGTCGTCAACCTCAATGTGGGTGATGCGGCCGTCGGCAGGTCCGCCGAGCAGCCATACCTCGACGGCGGGCATCAGCGATCCTCCGTCAGTGTGGCGGCGGCTGTCAGCAGCCCGGCGACGGCGGCGATCAGGGCGGCCGTCGCGCCGACGAGGCCAGTGACACCGGCGAGGTAGCGCAGCGGTGCCGGTGTATCCGTGCGAAGCGTTCGGCCGTGCCCGCCCCTGGTCATGGCTGTCCTCCATCCCTTCAGGGATCGATGGGACATAGCGTTCCTCCGAGGTACTTCAGCAGGGCGTGGCTCTCGGTATCAACCGTCGCGGCGTCGCCTGTGGATAAGTCAGGTGCTCGTGGAGACGGAGCGACTCGTGGCCAGCCTCTGGGTCATATTGTCCAAGTGGTGTCGATCCGGGCCGTGGTGCGCGTTGAGGGGCCCCTCGACTCGGCGGCCGGTGCCTCTCAGGCTACGAGGTGAACCAACTCGTTAAGGCTCTGCCGGATGCTCGACCAGCATGAGCGCCGCAGCGAGAAGCTGACGAAACCGGGACCGATACGTCAACCCCGCCGCCACCACCGTCCGGGCGCGGAGGTCGGCAGGCGTCCAGCCCCAATCGCTGGCACGACGGACGCGTATCAGACTCCGGCCTGACACGTCGGCGACTCGCAGCAGAATGTCGTCGTCCGCCCTCTGTGTCGCTTGGATCGAGCCGACGATCCGCACCGGCTTGCCGACACGGAATGGGCCAGGCCCGGAGTACGGCAGGGCTGTGTTGCTGGTGGAAAGGTCCAGTAGGCAGCGGGCGACGAGCGAAAGATTTACGTCGGGCGCTATTCGAAGCCGATCCAAAGTTTGGAGAGGCTCGGCCGCCCGGTCGCGGGTCAGGGCGTTCCAGCTGTCGGCATGTGCGGCTATGCGGGCCAAAAGCACCGCCGTCAGCGTGTCGTCGACGAAGATCAGCCGGCTCTGCCACTTCCCAACAATGTGGTCGTGTCCGATGGACGCGAACTCCTCGGCGATGGCGGCCGGTGGGAAGTCGACCTCAGTACGCAGCAGTCGATCCTCACTGGCACCCCGATCGGCTGCGTCCAGCCCGATTTTTTGCTTGTCGTGGATCATACCCCTGCGCCACGCCACGAAGCACGCCTAACCTTCGCGCTTCGGCTGACTGACGATGATCGTCGGCCGCCGTTCGGAGAGCACGAACACGGGCTCCGCGAGTGAACCGCCGAGGGAGAGATCGAACCGCATCGGGTCCGGACTGTCCTTGATGAACTCATGGACAATCGTCTCCTTGGGTTCTTCGACGTCTAGGGGTGCGTCCGGCGAGATGCCGAACCCCCAGCGCTCCTCCTGCCCGCCGTGACGCTTGATAATTAGTGTCGCTTGGAGCGGTTCGCGTGCCAACCGCTACCCCCTCAAATTTTGCCGCTCGGCATGCCAGCGCCGGTGTCGAAAATATCCGCAGTCAGCGGTTGGTTCCTCGTCGCCTCGGCGAAGGCTGCTATCGCCCGGTCGCGTCGTGCCACGTCGGTGATGAGATTGATCTGAACCCTGTAACCCTCGGCCAGTCGGGACAACAGCGGGAACGTTTTGATGTCTATAGCGGACCGAGCCGGCCGGAACCCGTCCGGACCGTACCGGATGTTCGTCACGTAGTCTTCATCCTTGCCGCGCAGCGCTCGCAGGGCGCGTCCGTACCGGTATAGGACTTCATCCTGATCATGGGCATTTGAGGCTAGGTGGCGAGCATAGCCCGGCCAAGACCTGATGCAGATGAGGTCGAATCCCGCCTGATGCGGATCGAGAAAATCCACATCATCTTTGACCGCGTGGATGATCGCCGAGGTAACCCGGCCAGTGTGGCCCGCGATGTCGTTGCTCTGAGCCACCCATCGGGAGAGATTGTGCAGAGCGGTGCTAGCCCGGACACTGAAGCTCTTGCCTTCTGCCGGGTAATCCAGCAGTTGGTCGAGTGCCCTGTCGATGTTCTCATCAACCCGGATCTCGCGCCCCACGCGTCGCTCCTGGACGTATTTGACGACCGCGAAGATGCCCGCAATGGCGGCCACCAGCGCCGCCGCGAGCGGAACGAACGGGCGCCACCGCCCCTCTGCGCTAGTTTCCTGTCGCAGCTTGGCAACCTCGAGGTCCCTCTTCACCTCGTCGAGGGCGGTCGATGAGGTGGGCAGTGGACGGGTGGCTTGGCCGACACGCTTGCCGCCGGTTGCCAACACCCCGACCACGACCGCGGTCGAGAGCACGACGATCAACACCACCGCCATCGCTCTTCGTCTCATGGCCCGCCCTTGGCCTCTGTCATCCGATCACATTGAGTATCCAACTCGAAGCAAGCCGTCGCCTCCACCGGTCGGCCTAAACCGACTGGTCAGGCTAACGACCTCGTGCGCGGTTGCGGGAGGGCCAGCGCCCTATTGGCAGGACTGGCCTGTCTACGAAACCGGCAACCGGCTCAATGAGACCAGCCGCACCACCCACCAGCGGGACCACCACCCGCCGCTCCTCCCAGACGCTTCGGGGCTCACATGAGGGCTCGTCCTCGGTCCTTCTCCCGTGTGCATGTCGGCTATCTGTCACTTCGCTGGTGCTGCCCATCCTGTCTGGTTCGGTAGCGCGGTGGATCGCTCCGTCCAGCGGGCGAGTGTGGGGGAGTGCTCGTGACCGTCATGCTTGGTCCGGCTTGGACGCTCAAGCCGGATACTCCTGAGGACACCGGCCGTCAGCCGCTTGCCGTCGAAACTGTGATCGGGGCGCATGCCGCGGCGTTGATTCCCGGCGTCATCACCACCACTCCTCATGCCCGTTATCTGGCTCTGCACGCTCGCCTCGCGATCGAGGCACAGCGGTGTGGCTGGACCGATAACGAGGGGTTGACAGCGTTCCGTGCGCTGGTCCGGCGCAGCGAGGTCGTCCTGGGCGCGGTGTCCATCGCTCACAGTGAGGCAGAGGACGGTCACCACCTACGGGCGGGGTCTTTCGGGGTGCACGGCGTGAACACGATCAGGCCTGAATTGCAGCGTCACCGTGCCGTGGATGTGGGCCGGCTCGCCGACACGTACAGCCGGGTTCGGGGCGGCTATCTGCAGACGTATGCGGGGATCGAGGCCGTGCTCGGCCTCACCAACGGGGGACGAGTCCCTCTGCCCGGGCCGGCGGCGGATACCGACCAGCTCGCCGTCCTCGACGAGATACTGAAACTGGCGCAACGGGAGAAGCCGCTCTCACTGGCGGACCTCGACGCCCTGCGTCACTTGTGCGTGTGCGCCATGGGCGACGCGTCCGACGGTGAGTGCGTCCGGAATGCCTACTTCGCCGGCCCGGAGCGCCCCGGCTACGCCCAGACCCATCGGAACAGCGCGGCGCTGCTGGTCGGGGCGCTCGCTGGCGAGCAGGTCGACGGTGAGTCGATCGACATGTCCATGGATCGGTGGTGCTGCTTCCGGCCGGGTCTGCGGGAGATGGTGGGCGAGGACCTGTACCTCCACGCCCTTGCCTGGCGCGGCGCGCTGCTGCGCAACTGGTCGGTCTGGGCCTGGCGGCTCATTTGGGCACGCTTGGTGTCGCCGCTGTCCGGCACCGGCACCCTGGAGCAGGCGATTACCGAGTTTGTCCGCGATCTTCCGGACGCAACCGTTCGCGAGGCCCTCGTGGACGGTCTTTCCCCGGTGATCGACGGCGTCGGCACCCCACTGCCAGTCGAGCACGACCTGTACGACGAAGCTTTGAACAGCGACGACTGGACGGTGTTCGGCATGCTGCGGCTGCTCGCCGTAGGCGCCCGACGTTTGGACTACCTCGACCCGGTCACCCGGGATGCCTTTGTCGGCGCGTTCTCCGACGACCTGGGACCTGGCTACGTCGCCGCGTGGCTGGCCCGCGACGGTCACCGGCCGCTGGTCGATGCCGTCTCCGACCTCGCGGGCGCGCTGTTCCATCGGGCCGAGTCGGTGAGCCGGCAGAAAATGCAGTGGACCCGGTACGGCCTGCGGCTTCCCACACGGCTGCGGCGCGTCGGAGACCGATGGCGCCTAGAAGGCAGGGAAGGCCGAGCGGCGGTCTCTCTGCGGCTGCCGACCTTCACCAACGTCATGCAGCAACTGGGAGTGCTCTCGCAAAACGGCGACACCTGGCGGGCCGGCCGGCACGCCGATGAGGTGACGTCGTGACGGCATGGGAGGAACTACGGGGAGCGGCACCGCCCGCGCTGCTCCGAGGCCGGCCGCTTACCGACGCGGAGGAGGTCCTCGTCCTCACATACACCTGCGACCTGTCCTTCTTCGAGGACGTCTGCCTGCGGGAGGCACAGGCCGTCCGGGCCCGCACGACGATCCTGTACGACGCCGACCACCTCACCCAGGGACCCCGCCGGGCCGACTACCTGGCCCTCCCGGTCGTCTGCAAGCAAGGCGGAGCCTTCCATCCGAAGCTCGTGTTGATCGCCTCTGAAACGGACGGAGTGGTGGCCATCGGGTCCGGCAACGCCACCCCGTCGGGCTGGCACCACAACGCCGAGGTCTGGACGGTGCTGCGCGGCGCAGGCACGACAGTGCCGCAGCTATTCCATGACCTCGCTGCCTGGCTGCGTCGACTGCCCGCCGCCGTCTGGATGGAGAACCTCGGCCGGGAACGCCTCGAGCGCGTTGCAGAGCTGCTCACCTCCCGCCCGGCAGAAAAGACGTCCGGCCAGCCCGTGCTCGTGACGACGGCGGCACGTCCGATCATTGAGCAACTCCCGGTGCCGAAGACGCCCATCACCTCGCTTGCGGTCGCCGCCCCGTTCTTCGACCCGCAGGCGGAGGCGCTGCGCCGGCTGGTCGGCCGCTTCTCACCCGCCGAACTGCAGCTCCTGCTCACCCGGGACGTCCAGTGCGACCCGGACGCCCTCGCCCAAATGATCAAACGGGTACCTACGAGCGTGGTCGCTACCCCACAAAGCAGCCGCTACCACCACGCGAAGATCGTGGAATGGACAACGGATAGCCGGTCATGGGCGTTGACCGGCAGCGCCAACTGCAGTAAGGCTGCCCTGATCAAGACCATGGCCACGGGTGGCAACTGCGAACTGGGCCTGCTAACCAGCACCCCGGCCCCATTGATCTCCGCGGTACCCGCACACGAAGTGGACCTGGAACAACCTGCAGGCCTGCACGTGCGGAAACCCGCCGAAGGTGTCTCCTCCGGGTGCGCCCTGCGCGTGCTCGGCGTCCGGGTAGGCGCAGAGAGCGTGGAGGCCACGGTCCTCACCGACGACAACCAGGTCCCGGCATGGCTCACGGTGGAAGGGCTGCGACTCGACCACAAGCGCAGTGAGGGCAAACTCCACCTCTATGCCGGTGTCCCGGCTCCCGGCTGGTCCAGCGCGTTCGATGGACGTGCCACCACCTGTGTTGCAACGGACACGGGCGCGCAGATCCGCGACGTCGTGGTGACCGACGTGCCCGCAGCGCTGTCACGGATCGACCACCCGTCTCCGCTGGAACATGCGTCGTTGCCGTTCGTCATCGCCGACCAGGCGCACCTGGCCGCGCTCTTCGAGGCGCTCGCCCATCTCGCTTCGGTCCGCCCGGACCGCATCGTCGCCTCGCCCGGTGTCGACCGGCGCCGTCAGGTGGAAAGTCGAATCACCGCAACCGTCGGTCCTGCCCTGCTGCGTTTCGCCCTCGGCATGGACGGCCGACGCAGGCCCGCGTCGCCCGACGAGGAGATCTTCGACGGCTCGGATGACGAGAACGACACTTCGTGGCCCACCCGGCAGGGCGACACCGGGACGGCGGACGCCGTCTCACCGGCGCGACCGGAAACCGTCACGACCGTGCTCGACGCTCTCACTGCAGGTCAACGCACCCGCCTACGACGTCAGATCCAAGAACTCGTCAATGCATCGAAGGAATGGTCGCTGCCGGCGAAGCTGGCCGTCAGTCGACTGGTGTTGACCCTGGTCGCCGGCGGACTCTGGGTTGATGCAGACGACTGGTCCGACCTCCTCTACTGCGTGATGCTGCAACTCTGGATGACCGACCAGGAAGAGAGCCTGGATGACGAGCACGCAGCCCTCGCCACCATCGGGCTCGTGGCGCTGCGCACCGGCATCGACCGACGAACCGAGCCGGACAGCGAACTCGTCGCACAGTTCGAGGACCTACGGCAGGCGTACGTGGAGTGGACCGACTGGCTCGCCGCGGTGCCGGAAGAGACGGTCCGACGGTATGCCGCCGGCCTGAGCGGGCACACCTTCGGGGTGCTGTTCGGGCAGACCAACTTCGTGACCGAACTCGACTGGATTCTGCGACGCTCGGCGTTACACGACGCGGTGGACCGGCTCGACGGCGCCCGGCTCGACGACTCCCTCGTCCGCGTCGCACGCGGCCGGACCACACGCCAAGCGGTGATCGCCGCCCTGGACGCTCTGCGCGACTTCCCCGACGTCCAAGTGGTGTCTGACGACGAGCCCGCGGTGCACGGCTGGTGGAACGGACGCCGCCTGCTCCTGGTCACCCGAACGGGTGCCGGCTGGCGGGCCGAGATCTGGTTGCACCTGATGACCGGCATCGCCGCCTACTCACGCGGCACGCCGCTACGCCCGCCAAACCGACGCTGGGCGCCATCCGGACCCGACGATGCCTTTGCCTCGATCGGCCTCTGACACGAGGCCGAGGAACCCGACCGCGCGTGTTGGGTGAACGAGTTCGGTGCCCCGGACGCCAGTACGCCATGGTCCGGCAGCGGCGCTAGCATTGCAGTTGCCGAAAACTCGTCCACGCAGGTCATGCGGCATGCTCGTACTCGTGAACGATGCCGCCGGGGGGCTGGCGTCTTTGTACGTTGAGGCAGGTCAGCTTGTCCGGATCGGCGATCGGTGCGGGTAACGAGTACAGCGAGCGTGTGTTCGCGACGCCCTGGTGTGGTCGGTGTTCGTTGTAGAACTCTTCGAACTCGCGCAGGGCGTAGAGTAGGTGCCACTAGTTCCAGATCAAGGTCCGGTCGAGCAGTGTGCCCACTCATGCGTGAGGCCATGCCGTCCCATGTGTAGCGCCAGCAGATGCGATCGATTGATCTTGAATCTGCACGCAACCTCTTGTCCATCGGCACCCCAGGGACGGTTGAAGACGCCAAAGTCCGTGCCGATCGGCAGTGGCAGGTGGGCGTCATCAGGGGCACCGAACACCACCGGCACGCACACAAGCCTGAACGGGCTTGCCGAATCAGGCACCAGCTGACCAGGGCCCCCGCAGGAAAGGCTGCTGGGAACACAGCCGACGTGGCCAGCTTTCGTCATCACCCCGATAAGCCACAAAGCTTGCGACGCGTATGGGGAACCTCTCGTGGACCAACCAAACGTGCACCGTCTAGTGATTGGAAGCCGGCGTCTATCGCAACCGGCGCGTACCCGATGTCGTGTAGCCAGGCGGCAGCCACCAAACACTCACCATCATCAACCAGAATTGCCGGTTGCTGAAGCCTTCGCCGCGAGAGCTTGGATGCGCTGCCATCCCGAGGGAGCGCGGCTGCCAACTGCGAGTGAGCTACGGCCGATGCCACTTGGCCAACCTTGCCACCCCTCTAGCCTCCGCTCCTGCTGGTCTTGTCGATGTAGTTGTTGAGCAGCACTGAGCCCTTTCCATCGTGACGGTGCAGGTCACGGTCAGGTTGGGTCCCAACGTTGACATAGGACGAAGCTCACGGGCAGACAGCAATCGACCAAGATCGGATGCTCCAACCGAGAGCCTTGCTGTGCTGCTCGACCTCCCAGGTCCGCGAACCGGTGTCCGGGCCACCGTCGACCATGATGACTCGATCGCCGGGGGCGCTAGGTCGTGAAACGGCTGCAGGCGTGACTGCCAGACGTGCCACACGATGGAGACTGGCTCGGTGAGCAGGATCTCGTCGGGCATTACCTGCTTCTTGAGGTAGCTGACGGTGACAGCGTCGGACGACAGGTCGGGCATGGCGGGTGGCACCTTCAGTACGGCGGACCGGCGCATCGTGAGCCAGCGTGGAATGCAACATATCCGAGACCTCCGACAGGATTCGTCTCCCAGCTCTTTGTCGTTTGTGAGCAGGACATCGTCGCTAGCGTCGCCAGGCCCGCCGGCGATGAAGTTCATGGTGCTGTCACCCATGAGCCCGGTCGATCCTGGTGCCATCGAGGACACTCTTGGTGTCGGCACCGACTGTGTCGGGCTCCTGTGAGCGTGCCAGGCCGGACCACCATGCCTACGCGGCGCCGATGCCGGCCGTCTTCCCGAATTGCCGGGCCTCTGCCGGGCACAAGAGATCGTCGCCGGTTCGCGTAAAGTCCTCGCATGCAACCGAGGGCGTTCGAGCAGCACATCGCGGTGTTCGGGGAGAGTGGCAGCGGCAAGACCGTCCTGCTCTCATCGTTCTACGGGGCCGCCCAGGAGCCGCAGTATCTGAAGCGGAGCCTCTTCCACATTCTGGCCGAAGACATCGGCCAGGGTAACCGGCTGCACAAGAACTACCTCGGCATGAAGGAGGACGCGACGCTGCCGCTCACCACCCGGTTCGCCGCCACGTCGTACGCCTTCAAAGTACAGATGAAGGACGGGTCGGATCCCGCGGCGGCGAAGTCCCGGCCCTTCGACGTGCTGCGGGTGGTGTGGCACGACTATCCGGGTGAGTGGTTCGAGCAGTCGGTGCAGAGCCCGGAGGAGGCCCAGCGCCGCGCCGACAGCTTCCGGTCCCTGCTGAGCTCGGACGTCGCCCTGCTGCTGGTGGACGGTCAGAAGCTGCTCGACAACGCGGGCGAGGAGGATCGGTACCTCAAGTCGCTGTTCAGCAACTTCCGCAACGGCGTTCTGTCGCTACGGGACGAGCTGCTGGAGGACGGCAAGCCGCTCGCCCAGTTCCCGCGGATCTGGGTGATGGCGCTGTCGAAGGCCGACCTCTTGCCGGACCTGGACGTCTACCGGTTCCGTGATCTGCTCGTCGCCAAGGCCTGCGACGATCTAGAGCAGCTGCGCGAGGCCATCGTCGGGCTGGTGGAGGGCCGCGAGGCGCTATCGATCGGCGAGGATTTCGTGCTGCTCTCGTCGGCGAAGTTCGAGCCGGGCAAGATCACGGTGACCGAGCGCGTCGGGCTGGATCTGATCCTGCCGCTGTCCGCCATCCTGCCCTTCGAGCGGCACCACCGGTGGCACGAGTTGACGCAGCTCCCGGCACGCGTGTTCGAGGGTCTACTCGGCCGTGCCGGCGACTTGGCGTCCGCGCTGCTGGCCAGGACCAAGCTTCCCGGCCCGCTGGGCCTGCTGATGAACATCGTCGGTCCCGATCTCCTCAGTGAAGCGGCGAAACTGGCCGGGGACAAGCTCCGGGTGGCCAACGCCGAGGCGCTGTCCAAGAAGGAGTTCCTCTCGGCCACGCTGACCGGCTTCCGGATGGATCTGGAAAAGGGCGAAGAGAGCCAGATCCTGATCCGGAGCGTGCGATGAGCCTCATCTGGGCCACCCGCGGCCGGGCGTGGGGTTTCCGTTTCCTCCTCACCGGTGGATTCTCGGATCCCCTTTCGGAGTACGAGGCCGCTTTCGCGGACGCCGGTGATGCGCCGGAGACCTGCCACCGTGCCGGGGACCGAGTTGCGTTGCGCATCGCGGACCCGCTGGGGCGTAAGGATCAGTCTGGCCGGGTGATCCCGCACGAGTTCGTCGTCTGGGAGCCGCAGGCCGCGGAGATCCATTCGGCGGCGGACGGTCTCGCGCTGGTGTGGCCGCAGGTGGCCGAAGAGTTCGAGCGGGTCTGGGAGACGCCCCGGCCGCCCTTGTGAAACCGATCGCGGGCGTCCCGGTTCGCAGCGACACCGATCGCACACCACCGCGAGTGGTTCTGCGGGACTGACGACGAGGTCCTGCTAGGCAACGACGAAGTCGCCAACAAGGTCGACCTGCTCCGGTGTCCGGATCCGCTGCATCCGTCGTGCGGGTGCCCCGTGTACCGATCCTTGCGAGACAGCATCGAGAGGCCACCGCCGCGTGGGGTTCCGGAGACGGTTGTGCTGACCGGGAAAGGGCTGCTACAGGTTCGGTCAGTGCGCATGCCGTGAGGCGTGCAGAGCGTGGCGGCAGCTGCGGTTGGGCGGTCAGGCATGGCGGGGTTGTCGGCCCCCCGTTTACCCCCCGAAAACCATGGCCAATCGTTGACGAACGGTGACAAGCGGCGATCAGCGCTTGGCGGTGTCTCTGCAGCTCAGCGACCACTTTCGGCAAGCAATGACAACCTTGATTCGGCTACTGTCGGTAACAAGGGGTCGTCGGTTCGAATCCGGCCGTCCCGACGCAGGTGAGGGGCCATCTCGAAAGATCGAGACGGCCCCTTTGTCGTACCTGGGCGACTAACAACTCCTAACTCTTTGAGCGTTGGAGTCTGCGCCAGCAGATGATGGCGCAGGCGAGGGTGAGGAAGGCTTCGTGGATGTCGTCGCGGATCTCCCAGCGGATGCGTAGCCGGCGAAACCAGTGCAGCAGGGCGATGGTCTGCTCGACGACCCAGCGTCGGGTACCGAGCCCGGACCCGTGGCCGATGCCGCGTCGGGCGATGACCGGGGTGATGCCCTTGGCCCGTAGGTCTCGCCTATAGCAGTCGTAGTCGTAGCCCCGGTCGGCGTAGAGCCGGCCGGGTCGTTGCCGGGGCCTGCCGCGGATGCCCTTGATTTGGGGGACCTTGTCGACCACTGTGGCGATGCAAGCCCTGAACATGTACTTCGATGTCACCATGCGAGGAAGCGATGATCCGGATTGACCGGTCAGGCGAGTGGACGCCCGCCTGCGGGGCGGTAGGCGCTTCGTAGGAATTTGAAGGCCGTGGACCAGGGATCATCGATCGAAGACCTCCCTGGTCTGTCCGGCGCCCGCCATCCGGGATCGCCACGGCCACCTACGGCTGCCGATCAGTCGCACCGCGCTCATGGTGGCGCCCTACCAACGGCGGTCATCGCCTCGCTGCCCTGAGCAACCGCCAGGCATGGTCAGTAACCGCGCGACACGACTGGGCGCCAGATGGCGCCCAAGTACTCACCCCCTCGCTCACCGGAGCTGAGGTGCGGCAATCTACGCTCGCCCGATGATCGGGAACCTTGACGCGGAGCAGCGGTTCATTCTGGAGCACCTGGACTTCAAGAACGGCTCGGGCTATTTGACCGAAATGGTGGACGAGTGGAGCCTCGTCGCCGACTGCGACCGAGACGCCGCTACCTCGGCCCTGAGCTGCGCGGTCGAGGAACTGGAGCGGCGGGGCCTCGCTGTTCGGGAGGATTCCGACTCCGGTTACGAGGAGGAGATCGAGATTCACAAGGGAACCGAGATACCCAAGCTGCCTTCTCTGGAGGAAGCTACAGCGGCGATGGCGGAGGCCCTCGCGAATAGGGCCGCCGGCACGTTGAAGCCGCCGCCAGTAAAGTCCGAGGCCGAGACGGAGGTCGAGGAACTGAACTTCGAGATTTTCAGCCTGGCCTACACGCGCTGGAACCGTCCTGACGACGCCGACGACCGCCAAATGGCCGTCGCGGAGATGGACTGGGATACGGCGCGCGTGAAGATTCTTGAGCTGCGTGCTCGACGAGCCGAGCTGGCGGCGAAGTCGAGGCCCGTGTAGTTCCACCCTCGAGGAGACCCCCGGTCAGGTGTACCGGCGAGGTCCGGCGGCGTCGCTCCCCGCTGAACCCTCCAACGGAAAGCGGTGGCCACCGAGCCACCCGGCACCGGATGGCCAGGGGCCCGGCAGGGTCACCTGTCCCGGACGGGTGGCCACCGAGCCGCCGGCGTGGCCGTGCCTCTTGTGGCACATCTGCGGCTGGCCACCGATCAGCTCGTGGACCGGCCGTTCAAGGAGCGCGACCGTGTGCGGGCCAGGTCGACGAGCCGCCCGAGGTCGGCAGTGACGGTCGTCCGGCGTGTCGACGAGTCCACCGCCGGGAGGGGGCATGGTTATGCGGGCACCATGATCTCGTCGATGCCCCCGAGTAGTTGTTGGACGCGTGGTGGTTTGCTGAGTGCGTGATCGAGCGAAGCTCTCTGCGGCATATCGGCACTAATGAGGACGTTAGACACCTCGTCGGCATACTCAATGATCTCGCTGCCCAAACGTGGTACAAGGTGTCGGTCGGACCGTCGCGGGGTCTAGCCTTCGGCGAGGAGTCGCTTACCGACCACAACCTGTTCGAGCTGGATCGACGAGCTGCTCCGATCGAGGTCTACAAGTTCGACAAGGCCGAGGAGCCCTACAATGGCGCCGACTTCGAGTGGTGGATAGGAAGCGATGACACGCACTGGCTTGGGCTACGATTCCAGGCCAAAAAGCTTGACGATGATGGCATCTATGCCCAGCTCGGCCACCGCGTCAGGGGTCGTCGGCAGTACGAGCTGCTGCTCGAGCAGGCACAGAGGGATAATATCTGGGCGTTCTATTGCTTCTATAACGGCTGGCCTGGCTCGTGGCCGGAGGGCGTTTCCAACGCCGGCTGCCGAAACCGCAGCAAGCCGGCAGTGCCACTACCGCATGGCAGTGAGCAAATGGGATGCGTGCACGCTTACCTTGAGGACTTCGGCTGTGCGATCGCGCCCGCGAGTGCCGTTGCCCGCCGTCACCAGGGAGAACCCCGGAACGGCCGTAGGGCGTTGGAGGAGCACCTACGCTACAGCCGGCCATGGTCGCATCTGTTCGGCGATCGCAAGAAGGACCTTGGGCTGCCAAGTCAAATCGTGCGGGAACTCCCGGCTCAACTGTGGAACTGGGCGCGTGCGGCCTCGGACGTCGAAGGTAATGGCCGATTTGAGAGCGGGCTTCCAGAAGGACGGGGCGTTCATCAAGAGCTCCCAACCTGGCTGCAAGCACGACGGGCGGGCACAACGAGTCGAGAAGGCTACCGACCTGCGGTCGCCGTTGTCTTCAACGTGAGCTAACTTGATCTTTAACCCGTTCGGCGTGGACGGGGATTCGCGGTCTTCGTTTTCTTGGTGCCCGGTTGGTTGGTCTTCTTGGTGGTCGCGATGTGGACGTCGTGGCGCGGGGTGGGCTGGGTGTTGCGGCGGCCGGGTGGCCGTCCAGGGGCTCTGTTGCATTGAGTGTCGGCAAGATCGAGGCAGACTTGAGCAGTGCAGTCATCGAGCCAGCCTGACCCGTGGCTGCCACCGAAGTCGGCGTTCGCCGGGTTCCGGTTCCCGCCAGAGGTGATCGTCGTCGGGGTGCGCTGGTATCTGCGGTTCAACCTGTCCTATCGCGATGTGGAGGAGTTGCTGGTCGAACGTGGCGTGGGGGTCGATCACGTCACGGTGTTCCGGTGGGTGCAGCGGTTCACGCCGCTGTTGGCCGACGCCGCTCGCTTCTGCCGGCACTCGCCAGGCGACAGGTGGTTCGTTGATGAGACGTACGTCAGGGTGAACGGTGTTTGGCGGTATGTGTACCGGGCGGTCGACCAGGACGGGCAGGTCATTGACGTGCTGGTCTCGGCCCGCCGGGACGCCGGCGGCGCCCGGCGGTTCTTCCGACGGGCGCTGTCGACGTTGAAGGTGACACCCGTGGAGGTGGTCACCGATGCCGCCGCGGTCTACCCGGGCGTGCTCGACGAGCTGATCCCGTCCGTGTGGCGCCACGTCGAGCAGTACGCCAACAATCCGATAGAGGCTGATCACAGCCAGCTGAAACAGCGGTTGAGACCGATGCGCGGGCTACGAACGGACAAGACAGCACAGGTGATCATCGCCGGCCACGCCTTCAGACAGAACCTCCGCCGTGGCCACTACGAACTCGCCGTCGACGCCCCGCCCTCTCTGCGGGTCGCTGCGGCGTTCGCCGAACTCGCCCAAGCGATCTGACCACGGACCCGACACCCGGCTCAACAGTCCGCCGATCCGATACCGCAACGGCGCCGTCTCAGTCGGGCGACGAGGGCGCCAGTTCCCGTAACGGGGAGCAGTAAATAACCAACCTTCGATCAGGGCACGTCGATCGTGTATTCGGCGGTGTGCACCCTCCCGTCGACCTGGAAGTCGAAGAAGGCCCGGTAGCGGCCGGAACTCGGGCTGGTCAGCCAGAACTGGACGGTTCCGTCGATGAGTTCCTGCTCAGGGTGAACATGCACGTATCCGAGGTCGCCCTCACGGACGACGACCAGATGCCCGTACGCGCCCAGGTATCGCTCCAGCTGCGCAGGCGTGGTTGTGTCGGCGCGGCTGATCCGAAATTCCATCGGCGCTGTCACGCCCACCGTCGGCGTGCCGGTCATCGACACCGCGTACGGACCAGCCGTCGCCTGCGCCTGCGCCGGTGGCAGCGCGGCGGGGGTGTGCGCGCCGGGCACGGTGTGGTCGACGCCCAGCACGAGAGGCACCTGAGTGCCGTTGGCCGCGGTGACGGAGAAGTCGGCGTAGACGCGGTAGCCGCCGGGCCGGGCCAGCGTCAGGGGGACGCTCCAGGTGCCGTCGGGTGCCATTGTCGGATGCAGGTGCTGGTAGCCGCTCAGGTCGCGGCCCACCACGATCATGTGCAACGGCTTGTCGTGGACGACCGCGAAGCGCGTCGCCGGCTGCCGGTCGGTGCCGACGATGCGGAAGCGGTAGTCGGCGCGTACCCCGACGGGTTGGGTTCGTTCCAGCGGTTGCAGGGTGTACCCGCCGGCGCTGACCGTCGTCCCGGTGACCAGCGACTCGCCTGTCGCGCCGTCACCCCGGTGCGTGTGCGGTCCGGTGCCGGCCGGGTGTTGGTGTCCGTCGTTCGCGGACAGCGCGGGATCCGAGGCGGCCGGGCCGCCCGCCGGGGGCCGGGTGGTGCCGGCGGCCGGGGTCTCGGTGCCGCTGATGCGGGCCAACCCGAACCCGGCGAGCAAGGCCAGCACCAGCCCACCGACCAGCAGCGCCAGGTGAGTGTTGCTCAGCCCGGACCCGGGTGTCACGGTGGCGGGGTCCGGGTCGGGCCGTGCTCCGGAGTGGACGGGCGGTCGAGTGTCCGTCGTGGCGGGGGCCGTCGCGTCCTCATCGGTCGGATTTGGATCGACCGCGACGCCCGTGCGAGCCACGACGACCGCGGTGTCCTTACGCGCGGCCGGCACGGTGCTGGGCCGGCGCTTACCGCCCGTGCTCTGCGTACCGTTGCCGGTCGCCGCACCGGCCTTGCTCCCGGACGTCTCGCCGTTGCCGGCCTTGCGCCCGGCGGTCTTGCCCGCGCCGGTCCTGCCGCCGCCGGTCTTGTTGATGGGGCGAGCGCCGGCGCCGCGACCGGGGGCTGCCGACGAGGTACGGCCCCGGCCGGTGGGTCTGCCGGTGGGAGCCGTCCGCCGATGCCAGACGACGAATCCGGCCACCGCCGCTGCGGCCACCGCCGCCATGCCGGCCCAGGCGAGCGCTCCCGGACCGTTCTCCTCTGCCGAGTCGGTCGATGGGGCCGCGACTGCGGACGGCGGTACCGCCGTCTCGGCGGCTACGGTCGGCACCGCCGAGACCTGCCCGGATGATCCGTGTTGCTCCGTGGCGGCCAACAGCGCAGGGTCCGGCTGGGTCGTCGGAGGGCGCCACCCCTGCGGCGCTGCCGTCACCCGCCCGTTGTAACGGAAGGTCAGGGTGCCGCGCACGGTGTCGCCGTCCGAGGCGACCGACAGGTAGCTCACCGAGTACTGGCCTTTGGCCGGTAGGTGCGCGACCGCCACCGTCGCGGGGAACCCGGTCGTGTACTCACGTGGCTCGAACTGGCCGTTGACCAGGAAGTATTCCCGTACCGGCTTGTCCAGCGGCTTCGGCTCCCCGTACGACCAGCCGTTGTCGACCCGGATGCCGCCCGGGGCGGTGATGGTGAAGAACGCGTTGGCTGCGGCCTTCTCGGTGAAGTACAGCTGCACCGACGTCAACGGCTCGCTCACCGTGGTACCCGCCGCTGGCGTGGACATCGCGAGGGTCCCGTGGGCTCCGGCGGGTTGGGCGGACGCGAGCAGAGCGACCGCCGAGGCGAGGAGGAGCGCGAGGAGGCCCGAGAGCGCCCGCACCGGAGTCTGAGGGAGACGGCGCATCTGAATATCTTCGCCGTGGTGAGACTTTTTTCAAGAGGTGCTGGACTTTTTCCTCAGATGACAAAAGTCGGCCATCTCTCGGGGTCGTCCACTCGCTGCCGTTGACGACGACCGCGACCGTGGCGATTTCCTGTTCTACCCTGGTCCCTCTCGTGTTGCGTGATGTTGGGTTCGCCACCGTGGAACCGTCCCGACAGGCGGGTTCACCGCCGCCGGGGTGTTCGCGAGCCCTTACGATAGATAACGGTGTTGGTTCGCCGAGGCCCGATCGGTCGCGGCGTCGTAAGAGGGAACCCGGTGCGAAACCGGGACTGCCCCGCAGCGGTGAGTGGGAACGACCGCCGTCATCAAGCACTGGGCCGCGAGGTCTGGGAAGCGACGGCCAGTAGGCGACCGAACAGGTCACGCCCACGAGTCCGAAGACCTGCCAGCGCCGCGCACACCACCCCGGTGTGCGCCGCCGACGGTCTCTAGGGACGACCGGGGCGGAAGCCGGTGCGTTGTCGTACCCCTTCCTTCCCGCTGTCTCCTGGGTCCTCGGGCACTTCGAGGGAAGGAACCCATGAACACTGCATTCGGTCAGAGCACCGTGCTCGGCTATCCGCGTATCGGCGGCAACCGTGAGCTGAAGAAGGCGGTGGAGGCCTACTGGGCGGGAGGTATCGACGCCGAGGGGTTGGAGACGACCGGCGCCGCCCTGCGGGCCGAGGTCTGGCGGGCGCTTCGGGACGCAGGTCTGGGCGCGATTCCGTCCAACACGTTCTCCTACTACGACCACGTGCTCGACACCGCCGTGGCCGTCGGCGCGATCCCGCAACGTTTCTCCCGCCTCGGTCTCTCCGCGCTCAACACCTATTTCGCGATGGCCCGTGGCGTCGACGCCGAGCCGGCGCTGGAGCTCACGAAGTGGTTCGACACGAACTACCACTATCTGGTACCGGAGATCGGTGACGACACCGCTTTCGCCGCGAACCCCGCGAAGGCGCTGCGTGAGTACCGGGAAGCCCGTGAGCTGGGCATCGAGAGCCGTCCGGTGCTGGTGGGACCGGCCACGTTCCTGCTGCTGGCCAAGCCCACCGACGGGAGCGGTGAACCGTTCGATCGGCTGACGGACCTCATCGACGTGTACGCCGACCTCCTGCGGACCCTCGCCGAGGCTGGGGTGCAGTGGGTACAGCTGGACGAACCCGCCTACGTCAGCGACCGCAGCCCCGCAGAGATCGCCGCCCTCCGCGACGCGTACACCCGGTTGTGCGCCGTGCCGCAGCGGCCGAGGATCTTCGTCGCCACCTACTTCGGGGAACTCGGTGACGCGCTGCCCGCTCTGCTGAACACGCCAGTCGAGGCGATCGGGTTGGACCTGGTTGCCGGGCCCGGCAACCTGCATCGGCTCGCCGGAGCGGGTCAGCTACGTGGTAAGACAATCGTCGCGGGGCTCGTCGACGGACGTAACATTTGGCGCACCGACCTGCGAGCGGCGATCAGCTCCGGTGCCGCGGTGACGGGGCTCGCCGACCACGTCGCGGTGTCCACCTCGTGCTCGCTGTTGCACGTGCCGGTGGATCTGTCCGTCGAGACCGCCCTTGATCCGGACCTGCGCGACCGCTTGGCTTTCGCCCGGCAGAAGGTTGATGAGGTCGTCCTGCTGGGTCGGGCGCTGCGCAATGGCACCACGTCCCTGCCCGCGCAGCTGCCGCCGGCCCCGGCGACGTGGCACGACGACAGCGTGCGAGGGCGCCTTGCCGCGTTGCGGGGCACGGACCGGCAACGCGGCGCCTACCCGCACCGCGCCGCCGCACAGCAGGCCCGGCTGAACCTGCCGCCGCTGCCAACGACGACCATTGGCTCGTTCCCGCAGACCGACGAACTGCGCCGGGCCCGCGCCGCGTACCGGGCTGGCCGGCTCAACGAGGTTGGTTACACCGAGCGGATGCGGGCTGAAGTCGAGCGGGTCATCCGACTTCAGGAGCGGTTGGGTCTGGACGTGCTGGTGCACGGCGAGCCCGAACGCAACGACATGGTCCAGTACTTCGGCGAGCAGTTGAGCGGGTTCGCCGCCACCGAGCACGGCTGGGTGCAGTCCTACGGCTCCCGCTGCGTACGCCCACCGATCATCTACGGCGACGTGGCCCGCAAGACACCCATGACGGTCGGCTGGTCCACCTACGCCCAGTCGTTGACCGACCGGCCGGTCAAGGGGATGCTCACCGGTCCGGTGACGATCCTGGCCTGGTCGTTCGTTCGGGCCGACCAGCCGCTCGGCGACACCGCCGACCAGGTCGCGCTCGCCTTGCGTGACGAGTGCCGTGACCTCGAAGCAGCCGGTATCCGGGTGATCCAGGTCGATGAGCCGGCCCTGCGTGAGACGCTGCCGTTGCGCAAGGCCGACCAGAAGGCGTACCTGGACTGGGCTGTCGGCGCGTTCCGCCTGGCGACCTCCGGCGTCGCCGACGACACCCAGATCCACACCCACCTGTGCTATTCGGAGTTCGGGGAGGTCATCACCGCCATCGACGCTCTCGACGCCGATGTCACCAGCATCGAGGCATCCCGCTCGAAGATGGAAGTCCTTGATGACCTCGCCGCGATCGGATACCGCCGGGGTGTCGGCCCCGGGGTGTGGGACATTCACTCTCCCCGGGTGCCCTCGCATGCCGAGGTCGTCGAGGCGCTACGACGGGCAGTGGCGGCGGTCCCCGCGGAGCGGCTGTGGGTGAACCCCGACTGCGGTCTCAAGACCCGCGGCTATGCCGAGGTTGAGGCATCTCTCGAACACCTGGTCGTCGCTGCCAACGAGCTTCGCGACAGGTGAGGGCCGTGCCGGGCGGACCATCGACTGGTCCCGCCCGGCACGTCGGCACGGTGGCTTCGGTAGTGATCCGACGCGCCGCTCACGGCCGGCACGTTTCGCCACCACCTGCAGCGAATGTATGGGTCTGCGGCACCGATAGGTGACATCCGAGTTGGCTTGCCCTGGCGGCGGGCATGCCGGACGGCGGTCATCCAATACCGCGAACGTTAGTGGTCGAGGCAGTCGCTACGCCGCTGCGCGCCCGACAGTAACGGCATCACCGCGAGCGACACCGCGGCCAGGGCCAGACCGATCGTGGAGTGCTCCGCGCGGTCGGCGCCGACGAGCGCGCGTACCGACTCGACGGACACGTACGCGGCGAGGGCGAAGAACGACAGCGCGATGATCCGCAGGGCGGTGCGTTCGCGGCGTTCGTGGTTGGGGCCGGAGAACTGCCAGGCGACGGCGCCGGCCGAGGCCACCTCGATGACGGAGTCGAGCCCGAACCCGATTAGCGCGGTCGAGGACGCCATCGTCCCGGCGCTGATGGCGATGACCGCCTCGACGACGTTGTAGGTGATCGTCGCGGCGACCTTCGCCCGGCCGCGTACCGAGCGGTCGGACCGGTCAGGCGGGCAACCGAGCCAGCTCGGCCGCGACCGGTCGATGACAACGAACCAGTCGACGTCAGGCCCACCTGCCTCGGCGGCGGCAAGTCCTTGACGATCAACTAGACTGGCTGGTGGCGCTGGTTCGCCTGGTCGTGACCGGCTGGGCGTCGTAAGAGGGAACCCGGTGGAAGTCCGGGACTGCCCCGCAGCGGTGAGTGGGAACGACCGCCGTCATCAGCACTGGGCCAGCCGGCCTGGGAAGCGACGGCCAGTAGGGGACCGGCACGACCGGTCAGGCCCGCGAGTCCGAAGACCTGCCCGCGCTGCGTACACAACCGTGTGCGCTGCCGTCGGCCTCGCGGGTGGGCTGACCGGGTGACGTGTCGCGCGGTGTGCGCCGGTGCGTGCTCGTCAGCGTGTCCGCGGTTCCGGTGGTGTGGTTTCCCGAGGGACGGACTACCGCTGTGCACGACACCACCACGATCGCCGGCCGCGCGCCGTCGGCCTCGCACCTGACCCTGTCGCAGATCATGGATCAGCATCACACCAACCTGATGGGTACGGTGCACGGCGGCCGGATCCTCAACCTCATCGACTCGGTGGCCGGTGTGGTCGCCGCCCGGCACTCCGACGGCCCGGCGGTGACCGCCGCGATCGACGAGACCGCGTTCCTGCGCGCGGTCCGGGTCGGTGACGTCGTGCACGTCGACGCCCGGATCACCTGGGCCGGACGCAGCTCGATGGAGGTGGCTGTCAAGGTGACCGCCGACCGGTGGGACCGGGCGGTGCCGCCCACCGATGTGGCCACGGCTCATCTGGTCATGGTCGCGATCGACGACGACGGTCAGCCGCGTTCGGTGCCGCCATTGCTGCCGGAGACTGACGGTGATCGGCGGCGGTACCGCGAGGCGGAGATCCGCCGCGAGCACCGGTTGGCCCTGCGGCGGGCGCTGCTCGACGGCACCGAGGAGGGCTGAGACGTGCTCGGGCTATCCATTGCGGCGCTGGCCGGGTACCTCGCCGCGATCGTCGTGCTCATGGTGACGCCGGGTCCGGACATGATGTTCGTGCTGGCCAACGCTACCCGCTACGGCACCCGCGCGGGGGTGGTGGCCGCGCTCGGCGTCGCTGCCGGGGAGGCGGTACACATCGCGGCGGTCGTCTGCGGACTCGCCGCGGTGATCTCCGCTTCGCCGGTGCTGTTCACAGTGATCCGCTGGGTCGGTGCGGCGTACCTGATCATCCTCGGGGTGCGGGCCCTGCGCGGCGCCGGCGCTGCGCCCACCGGGAAGCCGGAGCAGGGTGGCAGCTCCGGGCGGGCCTTCCTGCGTGGACTGGTGACCAATCTCCTCAACCCCAAGATGATCCTGTTCAGCGTGGCGTTCCTGCCTCAGTTCGTCGACCCGGCACAGGGCAACGCGACCGCCCAACTGGTGCTTCTCGGTGCGGTCTTCGTTGCGGTGCAACTCGCCGTCGACATCGCCCTGGGCGTCGGTGCCGGGCGACTCGGCAGTCGCATGACTGACGGTCGCTGGTCGCGGCGCATCAACCGGATCTGCGCGGCGGCGTTCGTCGCGCTCGGGGTACGCCTCGCGTTCGGGTCGTAGCGAGGGCCGGTGGCCGCCGCCGTGGTCCGGCTCGCGGAGTGGACGTGGCGTGGTCATGCCTGGTAGGCAGGCGGGTGTGCGCATCGTCTCACTGCTGCCAGCGGCCACGGATATCGTGGCCATGCTCGGCCTGACCGGGAACCTGGCTGGCCGCACGCACGAATGTGACTGGCCGCCGGGTGCCCTGGTGGATGTTCCGGTGGTGACTGGGACATCATTGCCCGAGGCGTTGACGAGCCGGGAGATATCGGCGGCGATCACTGGCGATACGCACCGAGGGTCCTCGTTGTACCAGCTCGACGTTCCGATGCTGGAGGACTTGAAGCCGGATCTGATCCTGACCCAGGACCTGTGCGATGTGTGTGCGGTCTCCTATGCGAGGGTCAACGACGCGGTTCGGTTGATCGATCTCGATACCAGGGTGGTGTCCCTGGAGGCGAGGACCATCGGCGGGATACTGGACACGGTCGACGCCGTGGCCGCCCTGACCGACACCGCGGGCAGGGCGGCCGAGATCCGGGCGGACGCCGAACGTCGTCTCGCCGCATTGCCCGGCCCGGGGACCGGTGCGCCGACTGTGCTGTTCGTCGAGTGGCTCGACCCGTTGATGCCAGGCGGGCACTGGGTACCGGAGCAGATCACGCTCGCGGGCGGACGGTCTTTGCTGCTCGGCCCGGGGGCGCACAGCACCCCACATCGGTGGTCGGTGGTCGCCGACCTGGCCCCCGACGTGGTGGTGTTCGGGCCGTGTGGGTTCACGCCTGAACGGACCGTCGACGAGCTGCCTGTGGCGGCCGGGCAGCCCGGCTGGGCCGATCTGCCTGCCGTTCGTCGGGGGCAGGTGTGGGTCGTTGACGGGCCCGCCTACTTCAACCGCCCCGGCCCGAGGGTCGTCGATGGCGCGGAGATCCTCGCCGCGATACTCGCCGGCCGCCCGGACTCCCGCGCTCAGCGGATCTCCGTCGGGGCAGTTTGACGCTGCCGTGCCCGAGCGGCCGGTGCGGCATCGGCGGCGGCACGCCGCCGTCCCGCCCTGGGCTCAGGTGAGCGTGCTGCGGATTTCGGCGGCGCCAGCGACGAGTCGGGTCAGGGCTTGTTCGACCTCCGGGTAGCCGCGGTCCTCAGGCCGCAGCCCGGGTTGCCCCGGCGCCTGGCGCAGTTCCGTGGTCTGGGGAAACGATCCGGTGGTGGTGGGCGGTGGAAGGTTCAGTCGGGCCTGCTGGATGGCGGCCCGCTGCGCGTAAGGCCCGCGTCGTAGGTGTTCCGGGCGAAGCGCGTCGAGTCGGGCCCGGACACCGTCCTTACGCCACGCCGCCGGGATCGCCGGCAGAGCAGTGGGCAGGCCACCGACACCGTCGCGCAGTGCGCGTCCGAGAGCGACGACCTCGTGGACCTTCTGCTGGGCGAACGCGAGCCGGACACGCAGGTCCTGGTCCAGGTCAGGTTCGGCGGCGAGGTCCACCGGCACGTGCAGCAGCGAACAGGATGTCGACACCGCGACATGGTCGGCCAGGGCGGTCAGTACGGCACCGGTCGCGGTGGCGGTGCGTAGGCCGGTACGCCAGATGTTGCGCCCGTTCCGCCCAAGGCTGGACCGGTCGGGAGTCCGGTTGGGCCCGGACTCCCGACCGAGGCCCGCTACGGCGGGGAGATGGACCTACCTCGGGCCGCTGGTACAGCCCGTACGACGGGGCGACCTGGACGGCGGCCACCGATGTCGACATCGACCACGTCGTGCCGCTTGCCGAGGCGTGGCGCTCCGGCGCGAACTCGTGGACGACCAGCCGCCGGCAGAGCTTCGCCAACGACCTCACCCGCCCACAGTTGATCGCGGTGACGGACAACGTCAACCAGTCCAAGGGCGACCAGGACCCCTCCACCTGGCAGCCGCCTCTGTCGTCGTACCGGTGCACCTACAGCAAGATGTGGATCACCGTGAAGTACAACTGGGGCCTGACCCTGCAGTCGTCGGAGAAGTCCCTCATATTCGAGCCAGTCGAAGAACTGCTGCAACGCTTTGTACTTCTTCAGCCCTCTAACCCCTGAACGCGTCTTTTATCACCTAAACCAGAAATATAACGACTCGCCAGAGCAGGTCCGAAGCGGCCCGTGTCCGGCGCCTGCTCACAGAGGTAGGCCGCCACCTCACATGGCGATACCCCAACCACACAAACACCTCATGTGACGCAGTCCACTTCGGTGAACCTGCTCTGGTGTACCCCGTTGAAACGGGACCACCACGGTAAGGAGCAGCGGATGCGAAAACACGATCTTTTCTTCATCTGGGCTGGGGACGCGCCGCCCGAGTGGGGCAAGGAGGGCTACAAGAACCTGCAGAAGAACTTCGGCAGCCACTACGATCTGCACTTCATGTATGAGCCGCGGACCATCTGGTACCGCGACGGCAAGAACCAGGTGCGACCCGGCATCTCCAAGGACTGGTCCGAGGCACTCGCCGAGGCGGAGAAGCGCGGCATCGACACCATGCGGGTGAGCAAGCACGTCGCTGAGCTCGCCGGCTCGGAGATGGCGGCAGTGGGTTCCAGCTACGACGCCAGCTGGTTTGCGGGATATGTGCGGATGCATATGGAGAACAGAAACTACAGCGCGGTGAAGGACATCGCCGCGACCGGCATCCTGAGCAGCGGCCACAAGGATTTCGCCGAAAAGATGGTCTATTTCGACCTCGGCGCGGACGTGATCCCCGGCGCACCGCAGCGCCGCAGCGACAACGCCTTCCTCAACAGCGCGATCAACCGCGTCATCGGCCGCCGAGGCATCCAGGCAGACCTGCACATCAAAGATCACACCGGCATCCTGTTGCCCAACTTCGTCCGCCGGCGGATCAGCCACGTGCCAGGCGAGTCGAGCCCGCACCGATTCGACCACATGCAGGATGGCCGCGTCCAAGCGCCTCATCTGGACGCCTTCGTCATGGGGTCCAAGGGCCCACGAGGACGTGCGTTCTTCGCCGAGGTCACCGCCAACCAGCTGGGCTATGCCCACGACGTGGTGCAGAAGGACCTGGACGCCGGCAACATCCGCCTGCGCGCCAATCAGCCCTTCGCTCTCGAGGCGATCGACCCGAACAACAGCAACTTCCCCACCGCGCACTGGCTCGATCACCGTGAGCACAACGACAGGCGCCAGCAGCTCATCGGCGGCACCATCATGCATGCGATCGCCGAGGCGTACATCAAGAATTACGCTCCGCCGGAGCAGTCCGGGTATACGCCGGGCAACCCCTTGAGTTACAACGTGGGGCCGAAGACCCTCGCCGACACGACGATTCCGGTAAACGAGGCGTATACCGGCCCGGGCCAAATCGACGGAGCCTCGAACTGGCAAGTCGGCGGAAACCTGCTCCACCACTCCCGCAACAGCTGGCGTGACCGGGCACCGGACGCTGAGAAGCAGTTCGTCACCGCCTACGACATGACCCGCACGCCCGACCTCAGCGATCCGTCCATTCCGTCGGGTGCATACCCGAGGCCAGCACCGGGTCAAACGACGAACTCCTCGCCCACGCGCTCGCTCGAAGACCACATGGACGGCCTGACCATCGACCAGCGCCCGTACAGCTACGGCGATCAACCGCTGGACTACGCGGAGGGAGAGTTCGCCCGAACGGAGCCTCCAAATCCCTACGCCTCCACGGCGTCCGCAATGCCGTACACCGTGACTCCCGGGTCGGTGTACAACTTCACTCCCGCGCCAGTCGTCAGCGGCATGAGCTACGGCAATTACGGCAGCTCGAGTGTGGCTACGGGTGACCTTCCCACCACGTCACCGTCTCGTCCCACCGGCTCGCAGGCGTACAGCGGCTACAACACCGCCGCAGCAGCGGCAGCCACGTATCCGGCGGCCACCCCTACCGAGCCGCAGGAGCGTGAGCAGCGGCCCGATAACAGCAGCAGCAGCAAGCCTCCGTCCCGGATGAAGTACGTGGCCGAACACAAACCGGGCGGCCGCTTGAAGTGATGGCCCGGCACCCGTGGCATGGGGGCAACCCGGGGCCCCGGCTGGCCAACGAGGGCGCCCGACGGCGGTCGAAACAGCGATCCACGACGGAGGCGTCTGGTGATCTCCCACGGCACGGGTGCCGCGGGCAGTCAGTACAGGTGGGTCTCGGTGTGGCGCCGGATCGCTGCAGTAAAGCCGCGGGCGATGAAGGTCGTCCAGCCCGCCAGCCATGCCCACCGCGCCACCGTCATGGTCGTCCCGCAGCAGTTCGATGACCGGCGGCTGTCCTTCATACCGAACGCGGCGGGCGTGCCGCCAGACCCGTTGAGATGACCGTCAGCCAGGTGTGGCAGTGGCACGACCGGGCGGACCGCTGTGAACTGGGCATGCTCGTACCGGGTGGCGGAAAGTATCAGGAGCCACTCGTCGCAGCCCTGCCACGGGTGGGCGTCGGCGGCTCCGCCGCGCACGGTCCTGGGCCCCTCACCGGTCCGTGGCCGCGCGTCCGCCGGCGCGCCCGTAAACCCGGGGATCCACACGTCGGCGCAGAGCTCGTTCGTCGCCCCCATCGCCGCCAGCCCGAACGCGTTCTCCCTGGCGGCCGTCCGAGCCTCGTCGCCGAAGTCGTCGAGCAGCTGGTCCTCGTCGGACTTTCCGTCACCGTGGAAGGTCAGCGTGGTGGTGCCGGCCGGGGCGGCGTACTCCCATTGGGCCTCGCTGGGCAGTTGGAACGGCAACAGCTCGAGCAGGTCTTCCAGGTCGTCTTCCACCTCCCGACGCTCCGACGGGGTCAGAGCGGGAAGCAACGACGGCCAGTCACCCACGTCAGCCACCCACCAGCGGGACGAGCCGCACGAAGGCCATCTCGGGATCCGCGAGCAGGTCGATCTCCTTGTCCAGATCCTCGACCTGGCGGTCACCCACCAGCAGCACCGAGCCGTTACGGGCGAAGGCGGTACACGCCGCGTCCGCCTGACGTTCCCAGTCCAGCCGTCGGCCGCGACCGACCCGATAGCCGTTCAACGTCGCCTCCGCGTCGGTCGGCCGCGCCGGGCCCCGGAAGACCTCGGCCTGGTCGGCGTTGAACCGCGTCACCTCCTCGCGGACGCGCAACCGGACCAGCTCCCGCGCGGTGATGCGCTCCGGCAACCCGGTCAACGGTCACCGATCGATGGCCCTGCCCGTCGCTGTCTCGTCCCGCACCGTCACCGTGGCCATTGCGTCGCGCTCCCTTGCCTCGAGGTGATCGGCATCATGGCACGACGGTCCGACAGCCCCGCACCACGTCGCCATGGGGCGATCGCGGCAGCGCCGAACAACCGGCGTGGCCGCAGGTCGCAACGCAGTGCGTTGACCTTGCTGCGCACCGTAGTTAGCGTTAACAAACTCCGTCCACTCCAGAGGGAGCCCCACCACCACGCCCCACCACCGGTCAAGGAGGATCAATTGAGACGGCGACAGCGAAGGCCCCGTCCCAGGCTGAGTCGGAAGGGCAGAGGTGCCGCGATCGTGGCACTGGGTGCACTTCTGTCGGTCTCGTTCGCGGCGACGCCCTCGCACGCTGCCGAAGGGCAGCTCACCGAGGGTCTGGTGCACCATCTCCGACTCGACGAGACCAGCGGAACGACGCTTGTCAACTCGGGGAGCGCGGGTGCGGCGGCGAACGCCACGCTCGTGAACCCCGGGAAGGCGACCTTGACCGGCGAGGGGGTCAGATTCAACCCCGACGCCTACGCGGGCGCGCTCGACGGCGCGTACGTGAGACTGCCGGACGACATCACCGCCGGCATGTCCAACCTCACCGTCGACTACGACGTGTGGATCGACCCGGCGAACGTCGGCGAGCACCAGATGTGGAGCTTCGGTCGCAAGTCCGGCTCGTGCGACGTCGACACCGGCGCCCAAGGCTCCATCTTCGCGTCGAACACGCAGCGGTTCCGCGTCGCGGTGGGGTCGGCGAACCTCCAGCAGAACCGGGTCCGCATGCTCGAGGGAGCGTGGACGCACGTCACCTACACCCAGTCGCTCAACGCGAACGGCACGAGCTGGACGGGTCGGCTCTACCTCGACGGCGTGCTACACGCGACATCGACGAACCTGACCACGCCGCCGTCGGTGAACGCCGCGGGGACCAACTGCAACTTCCTCGGTCGCTCGCAGACGTCGGGCCACTACTCGTTCCGCGGCACGCTCCGGGACTTCCGGGTGTACGACCGGGCGGTGAGCCTCGACGAGACGATCGCGCTGGCGCAGCGCACCGTAGCCGACGGCGTCCGCGCCGACGCCGCCGCCATCGACCTCGGTCTGACCAGTGCCGTCGTACACGACATCACGCTGCCGAAGGTGGGCTCCGTGGCGGGCTCGACCATCACGTGGACGAGTTCCGACCCGTCGGTCGTCGCGGTCTACACCCCGCCGGCCGTCCCCAGCGCACGCAAGGTCGCGGTGACCGGCCGGATCACCCGGCCCGCGCAGGGGCAGCCCGACGCGACAGCCACGCTCACGGCGACGGTCCGCAAGGGCGCCCAGGAGATCACCACTCGGGAGATCCCCGTCGTGGTGAAGGCCGAGTTCAACGACGGGCAGGCCGTCGACAGGGACAGCTTCGACCTGTCCCTGTACGCCACCGGCGACGTACGCGGAAACCTCAACCTCCCCGCGCGCGGCGAGTTCGGCTCCACGATCACGTGGCGCTCGACCACTGACCTCGTCACCCCGACGGGTGAGGTGACCCGCCCGGCCTTCGGCCACGACGATGTCGCCGCCACCCTCACGGCGACCGTCACCAAGGGATCAGCGTCGCGTACGAAGTCGTTCCCGGTGACCATCACGGCCATGCCCCGGTCTGAGGAGTACGAGCGGTACTTCATGGGGTACTTCAAGGGCGAGGGGATAGCCGACGGCGAGCAGATCATGTTCGCCACGTCCAACGGGAACACCGCTCTGGACTGGACAGGTCTGACCGGAGGCCGGCCGTCGCTCATCTCCCAGCTCGGCGACCAGGGCCTCCGTGACCCGCACATCGTGCGCTCACCCGACGGCGACACGTTCTACATGATCGCGACCGACCTGAACTGGTACGACCAGGGCGGATACGCCATCAACGACACCCAGTACATCGAGGTGTTCGAGTCGCACGACCTGGTGAACTGGACCCCGCAGCGGCATGTGAAGGTCGCGCCCGACAACGCGGGCAACGCCTTCGCGCCGGAGTCGCTGTGGGTCGAGGAGATCGGCGCCTACGTTGTGTTCTGGGCGCAGTCGCTGTGGAACGACCCGGTGAACCGCACAGGTCAGGGCAACGCGCAGATGTGGTACGCCACGACGCGGGACTTCCAGGCGTTCTCCGCCCCCAAGGTCTGGCAGGACCCTGCCCCACTGTCGCGGATCGACACGACCGCGATCCGGGTCGGTGACCACTACTACCGGGTGACCAAGAACGAGGCCGGCAACCAGGGCTCGGACATCTTCTCCGAGAAGCACACCGACTTCCTGGACAGCGACATCGACAACTGGACGTTGGTCGCGCCGGCTCTGGGACGTACGACATGGGTCGCCAACCAGGGGTACGAGGGACCTGTCATCTTCAAGGCCAACCCCGGTGACACCTCCTGCCCCGGCCAGTTCTACCTCTGGGGTGACAGGTACACCAACGGCGGGGGTTACCAGGCGGCGTGCCACGAGAACATCGAGGCTCCGACCTGGAACGCCAAGGCGATCACGATGACCAACGCGGGTGTCGTCCGTCCGCGGCACGGCACGGTGATCCCGCTGACCGTGCGCGAGTGGAACGACATCCGGGGCATCCCCAACAGCGGCGTCACGACCACCACCCAGGTGGCTGTCGAGCCGTACGCGAGCGGGGCCAAGACGACAACGGCCACCGCCACTGTCACGGCAGCCGACGGGTTCGAGACCGGCGGTCAGGTGCGGTTCAGCATCGGCTCGTGGTCGACGCTCGCCCACCTGAGCGACGGCGCGGCAACTGTCACGCTGCCGGCGGGTCTGCCCTCGGGCGCCCGGACGGTCAAGGCCGAGTACCTCGGCTTCGACTACCTGACGGCGTCGGACGGTACGGCGTCGTTCGAGGTGCCCTCCGGCCCGGCCGCCGTGAAGGTCCACGCGAAGGCCGCGCCGGCGTCGGTTGTCCGTGGGGACACGTTCCGACTGAACGTGACGGTGGGACCCGCGGGCGGGCCGAAGCAGAACGCGGGGACCCCGACCGGCGAGGTCACCGTCACCTTCGGCGGCAGCGAGCAGGTCGTACCACTGGCCGACGGCAAGGCCGTCGTCGACCTGCGGACAGTCGACCTGCAGCCCGGCAACTACCGGGTTCACGTCGCCTACTCCGGTAACCCGACCTACCGGCCCCACGCCGCCGACTACCAGACGTTGACGGTGCGGAAGCCGAGATAGGCGCCCCGGGCGCATCGACGCGCCACGAGCAGGAACGGGCGAGATCTGCGGATCTCGCCCGTTTCCGGTTCGGCTCGCCACCGGCGACCACCCGGTGAAGCGGCCGAGCTGACGGCTCAGCCAAATTCTTGCCGTACCGGCCGGGTCTGCTGACACTCCGGCGCTGACGGCGTGACCCAGGCGGGCTCGGTGCAGGGCAATGTTGGAAGCGGCGTCGGTCAATATGTGGGCGGCGCGGCGGTAGTCGCGAGGATCTTGAAGCACTTCATTCTGGCCAGGGCGTTCGACGCCTGCTCGGATGGTTCGATGTTCGACGTTGAGGGCCTCCTTCCAGGCGGGCAGATCGCTGCCGTCGACAGGCTTGCGGTACGGCATGATCACCCCGGGGTTGCGCCGGTAACCGCCGCAGGCCATCACGGGCCCCCCGTCCAGCTTCTCGGCGATGCCCGGTAGACGATAGTGTCGTTGCGGTTGCCCGGGCTGAGGGTCCCCGACAGCAATGCGGTGGCAGCCCAGCGGATGCGTCGGGTCGAACTCGGGTGGTGCCAGGTGAGAGCAGTCGTGTACGACCGGTACGGGTCCCCGGGTGGGTTGCGAATCGAGAATGTCCCGAAGCCGTCCCCCGCTGCCGGACAGGTGCTCGTCAAGATCGCGGCGACCTCGGTGAATTTGAGCGATTGGGAGACTCTGCAGGGTTCTCCACTGTATTCGCGCATCGGCGGGCTGCGCTCCCCGGCACGCCGGACCCTCGGCTCGGACATCGCCGGATGGGTCGAAGCGGTGGGCTCTGCCGTCACTCGGTTCCGACCCGGTGACGAGGTGTATGGCGACAACCTCGTGCTCAAGGGCGGGTTCGCCGAGTACGCGATCGCGCCCGAATCGGTCCTCGCCCGCAAGCCCGCCGCCCTGACCTTCGCCGAGGCGTCGGCGATCCCACAGGCGGGCGTGATCGCACAACAGGGCACCGCGGGCGCCGCAGCCGGCACCCGGATCCTGATCAACGGCGCCGGCGGAGGATCCGGCGCATTCGCGATCCAGATGGCCAAACGACTTGGTGCCCAGGTATGCGGCGTGGACAACGCGGGCAAGCTCGACTTCATGCGGTCCGTCGGCGCGGACGAGGTGATCGACTACCTCAGCCAGGACTTCACCCGCAGCGGCCCGTACGATCTCATCCTCGATCTGGTCGCGCACCGATCGGTGTTCGCCTACCGCCGGGCACTGGCCCCCGCTGGCTGCTACCGGTGCGTCGGCGGATCGGTCCCGGCGCTGCTGCGCGTCCTGACGATCGGCGCGGTGGCCGGCCGGCTCACCCACCGCCGGCTGGGCGTGCTCGCCGTCCGGGAAGGCCCGACCCACTTCGAACCGGTGGCCGATCTCTGCCTAGCGGGCGACCTGGTCATCCACATCGACCGGTTCTTCACGCTAGACGAGACGCCCGAGGCGTTGACCCACGTGGGGAAGGGACGCGCCCTTGGAAAGGTCGTCGTGAGCCTCAACTGACCGACGATCGCAGATTCTTCCGCGATCGGCCCGGCGAACAACCGCTGAACGGTCGTGGCAGCGCTGCGAGGATCGGGCGCCAGGAAACCGATCGCGGCCAGCGGTGTACGCGCCACTCGTCCCATCTGGCGAATCCGGCCGGTGGGTCATCAATGGGCTCACTGCCGTCGAGTTCGCCGCTACAGCTTGGCGTCGCACTCGGTGATGATCGTCTGGGCTGCTGCGGTTGCGGCGGATGATCCAGGGACTGGGCGTCGGCCATCGCGGTGATCGTCTGTTCGATCCGCTCGGGCGCGAAGGCGGTGGCCAGCCAGGTGTCGAAGGGGTCGGTGAGGGCGTTCTCGCGTAGGTACACATTGCGGGGGTGGGGGACCTGGTTGGCGAGGGCGTACTCCTGCGGGAAGCGGCAGCGGTAGTAGGCGTCGCCGTGGCTGTACTGGCCTTGCATGCGTCGGTCGCAGGCGGCGCAGTAGATCAGGCCGCGGAAGACGTACGGGTTGCGGGTGCGCTGCCTGACGTGTTGCCCGCCGGTTCCCCGTCTCCACGTGCCGAACGGGCAGCTTGGGCCAAGTGTGGTGGCGTGCGGTCTACGTGCTCCCACCGCGGCCGAAGGAGCGGCGGTAGGCGGTTGGTGTGGTGTTCACCGTGGTGCGGAAACGGCGGCGCAGGTTGGTGGCCGTGGACAGGCCGACTCTGGTCGCGATTGTCTCGACCGGCAGATCGGTCTCCTCCAACAGCGCTCGTGCCGCCGTGATCCGTTGCTGGAGCAGCCACTGTCCCGGGCTGGTACCCAGTTGCGCGGTGAATCTGCGGGCGAACGTGCGCGGGGACATTCTGGCCTGTGTGGCGAGGTCGTTCACGGTGAGCGGGTCCTGCAATCTCTCCGTGGCCCAGTCGAGCACTGGGCCCAGGGACACCGGAGTGTGCGCGGTCAGGGATGCTGCTGCGTACTGCAGCTGCCCGCCCTCGCGATGTGGCGGCATGACCATGTGCCGGGCGATCTGGTTGGCGTGAGCGGCGCCGTGGTCATTGCGGACCAGGTGCAGGCACAGGTCGATGCCGGCCGCGGTCCCCGCGCTTGTCGCGACGTCGCCGAGGTCGATGTACAGACTGTCGGCTTCGACATGCACGCCTGGAAAACGGGCGGCGAACTCGGCCGCCATCCGCCAGTGAGTCGTCGCCCTGCGGTGATCGAGCAGGCCGGCGTGGGCGAGCAGGAAAGCGCCGGAGCAGATGGCGACGATGCGGGCACCGCGCCGGTGAGCCCGCCGCAGCGCATCGATCACGGCGGACGGCGCGGGTTGCTCGCGGCGTTGCCAGCCCGGAATCACCACAGTGTCCGCGGCCTCGAGCGCGTGCAGCCCGCTGGTGACCGCCATGTCGTAACCAGCCATGGTGGGCACGATGCCCGGCTGCTCGGCACACACGTCGAACCGGTAGTTGACTGGTAGACCGGGGCGCCGCACGCCGAACACCTCAGCGACACAGGCGAGTTCGAAGGTGGACTGCGGCGGCAGAACCAGGGCGACCACCCGATGAATGATCATGGCAGGAATGTACCTGTCAACGTCATTGCAGACACTAGCCGGTGCGGCGCGAACACGACGATCATGACTGCATGGCTAATGCATCCGATGATGTGCAGATCCTGCAGGTCGACGAGGTGGAACCCGTCGAGGTCGTGCCCGGCATCATCCGGCGGCGCCTGCCGGCAACCGAGCGGGCCCGTGGCTGGATGTACGACTTCGCCCCGGGAACGGAGTGGCCAGAGGTGGACGTGCACGAGGGCGAGGAACGCTACTACGTGGTGTCGGGTGAGTTCATCGATCGAGGCCACCGTCTGGGCCCGGGCAGTTACGTGGTGTTTGCTCCGGGCAGCACGCACCGCCCGCGTACCGAGACCGGCGCACGCATGATCGGCATCAGCATCGTCGCGAAGTAGCCGAGATTTCCGCACACGCCGTCGGAGAGCGGGCTCGTGATCTGCCGGCGACCCAAGGGCGGAAGATCGGCCCACGTGGCGGTCGAAACGATCCACAGTGTCATCCCAAGGCTCCTTGAATCCGCACGTGCAACTTGATACGTCCAACAACCCAAGCTAGGAGCGGTAGATGAGGAAGACCCTGGCTCTGGTCATAGCGACGGTAGTTCTGGCCGGGGCAGTGTCTACCAGTGGCGCTGCGCAGGCGGCACCCGACCCGGCCGCCGCGCGAGCCGCCAGCCGTGCCGTTGGCACCGCTCCAGCGCCGCACACCCCCGAGCCGGACCTGATTACCCCGCCGGTCCCGAGGCCCAAGCCGTTCGAGGAGGCCCCGCCCAGCATTGCGCCGGACAAGGCAGTCACTCCGCCCGACTTCGGACCGAACGAACGGATCCTCTCGGCGTACCACCGGGGCAAGCTCTCCCGGGACGACGCGGTGCGGTACGGACTCACCGCGCTTCGCTCACCCCGGGCAGTACCCGCCCACCTACGGCAGACCGGTGCCATCCGCGACCCGCAGCGGTACCTGACCTACCTCTCGATGCTGGCGGCGAGCGTTGAGCCCGAGGCGGCGAGGATGATCGCGCCGGACGTCGCCGCGCCGGCTGCCGCCCCTGCGGCGGCCGGCTACGACGACTGCGCCGCCGACCCGTTCGACTATCTCGGTGTCACCTACCGCTGCCGGGCATCCGCCGGCGAGTTCCTCATCCTGTTCAACATCGCCGGAGCAGGCCGACCGGGCATTCCGGCGGACTACCATTCCAACGGGCGGGCCAAGGCCGTCCAGCACATGCTGAATTCGCTCGCGATCGCTGTCGACGAGTATCGCGAGATGGGTTACCCGCTGCCGGTGCGCGACGGCAAGCCGTGGGTGTTGGTCTACGGCGTTGACGAAATCCCTGTCGTCGGCGGTGTCGGCTTGGAGATTGACGCGCCTTTCGTGTTGCCGTTCGGGCTCAATCAGCAGGCCACCATCCTGGTGCCAAACGGGCAGACCGACTGGGATTACCTACCCCGGCATGAGCTGTTCCACGTCATGCAGTACCAGTACTGGGACAAGTCTGACGTCAGTCTCGACTTCCTCGCCACTCTCGTGCGCGGTACAGAGTTCGGTTCGATGAACTGGTGGATGGAGGCCACCGCGGAGTGGGCCGCCCACCAGACCTACGTCCGGGAGCCGTACCTGCCCATCCCCGGCGAGGAGAAGCTATATGCGCGCAACGTCTACGACGTGCTCAGCATGCCGGGCTCAGCGCTCAACTCGTGGGGTGGCCTGGGAGGCGGTCCGCAGTACGGCGCGTTCCTGCTGCCCACCTACCTTACTGAGCAGATCGACCCGGTCTTCGTGCGGCGGACCTGGGAAAGCATCCGGGACCACGGGCATCTGCCGATCGAGGCGATCCGGCACGCCGCGCAGGGCTACGGCCTGAACTTCAAGGACATGCTGCTGGGCTACCACATTGCCAACTATCGGCTGGCCAAGGCGAACGCCGCCCCCGCCCCGACGGTGGACGCGTGGCGCAGCTACGGCTACACGGATACCGACACGAAACTGTGGCGTGACAACATCTCCGCCCTGAGCGGGACGAGCGGCGACGTTCTTGGCGGCGCGAGGCCGGCCCGCAAGAGTCACTCGACACCCGCTGGCACGCACGTGGAGTACCAGGACATCCTGCGTAAGGGCGGCGCTGTCTACCATGATTTCCGGGCCGTTCAGAATTCTGGCGACCCGGGCTGCGGGTACTGCTCGACGCTGCTGATCGACACCACCAAGGACGCCAACCGCAGCTCCGCGGTGATCATCTGGTCGCCGGCTGGCAGCGCTGGCACGCAGGTGAAGTACCCGAGCATCCAGACGATGCGCTACCCCGACGCCGGCGGCCTGATCACCGTGCCGGACTTCGCGTACCCCATGGTCGCCACCCTGGTGAGCACCTGGACCGAGCTGGACATCCACTCCGCCGACGCGGACAGCAGCCCGAAGACGTTCAGCACCTACGTGGAGACCACGCTGCCGCTCACAAGCCGCTCGTGCGTCCTGCGGCCGCTGTCGGTACGCAGCGTGGAGACCACCGTCGAGCCGGAGGGCACATTCAACCGGTACGCCGCCAGCACGCGGGACGGCTGGACCGGCGGTGACTCCACGTACTCGGTGAAGCTGCCCGACGGTCGGATCGTCTGGCTGTTCTCCGACACCTGGATGGGACCGCTCAACGGCGACGGCACCCGACCGGTCAGCGCACCGCTGGTGAACAACACATTCGTGGTGCAGAGCGGCGGGACCCTGACCACCTACCAGGGTGGCACTGCCGGGGCTCCGCGAGCGTTGATGCCGCCCTCCGGACCAGGTAAGTGGTACTGGGTCGGTGACGGTCACCTCTCCGGCGGGCAACTCCAGGTGGTGTACCAGGAATACGAGCGCTTCGGCTCCGGCGCCTGGGACTGGCGGTTCAACCGCAACGTGGTGGCGAACTTCGCCCTGTCCAACCTCCGAACCCCTGCCAGCGTCCGACAGCTACCCTCGGCCAGCGGCGTCGCCTGGGGTTCGGCGCTCCTGCCGGCCAGCCGCAGCGGCGACGGCTACACCTACGTCTACGGCGTGGACGACTCGCCGATCAACAAACAGATGCGCATCGCCCGCGTGCACGGCAGCGACCTCGCCACCGGCACCTGGCAGTACCACACGCCGTGGGGCTGGACGATGCGTGAGCAGAACTCCCGCAACCTGCTGACCGGCATCGCCAACGAATACAGCGTCACCCCCTGGGGCGGACAGTTCCTGCTGCTCAGCCAGGACAGTACCCAGGCGTTCAGCGGCCAGATCAACGCCTGGACGTCCTGCTCACCCTACGGTCCCTTCACCCAGAAGACCCCTGTCTACCGGATGCCCGAACCCGGTCCGTACGGCAGCTACTGGAACCCGAACGTCATCTCGTACAACGCCCACGTGCACGCGGCGTTCAGCTCCGGCGACACGTTCATCGCGTCGTACAACGTCAACAGCATGGACACCCGCGTCTCGCCCGACGCCGACCACTACCGTGACCCGAGCATCTACCGTCCTCGCTTCTTCCGCTTCACCCTCGGATAGCGCTCGGTCTTCTGCCGGGACTTGGCCGCCCACTTCGCTGCGTCCTGTGACGCGAAGTCGTCCAAGACCTGTCGGTCGCGGTCCAGGCGGGAAGCTGCGCTATCCACTCTTCTGCCTGCTCGGCGCTGTGGCCGCTGCCGATCAGCCACGGGACGAGCAGCGCGCGTTCGACCCATGCGGCGGCCTTGGTTGCCCACGCCCAGTCCACGATGCGTAGGCCGAGTGGTGTCACGATCAGGTTCGCCGGATTGAGGTCGGAGTGGATAAGTGTCCCGCCGTCCATCGCCGGGCGCGCGAACCCGAGCCGTGCTGCCGGGTGACAGGTCGGGGTTGGCAGCATTGGATGGTGCGGTCAACGGTGTGACGACGCGACGATCGTGTCGCCCGGCAGTGCAGGGTCGATGAGAATTTTGGCGTGGGTCTCCGGGTCGGTCAGGGTTTCGAAGGCGCGGGGGACGCCGGCCAGCCCGACCCGCCCGGTGACGATCGGTGCCACGTCGATGGTGCCGGCTGCCAGTGCGTGGAGCGTGTCGCGGAACTCCAGCGGCGTGTATCCGACCACGAACCGCAGGTCCAGTTCCTTGTTCACGGCCAGCGAGGGCCGGAACGTGTCGGCGCCCATGCACACGCCGACGACGACGATGCGTGAGTGCCGCGGCGCGGCGGCCAGAATGTTGTCGATCATGTCGGGTACGCCGACGCACTCGAACACGACCGGCCGTTGGGGACGGGTCTTGCCGGCCTTGTCCAGCAGCCGCCAGGTCGCCCACCAGGGGACGGGCAGCTTGTGCAGGCCCTGCATCGCGTCGATGCCGGCGTCGTACTCCGCGGTCATCGTCTCGTGGAAGCCGTGCCCTCCGGTGGCCGCCCACGGTGACTCGACAGCCGGGTCGACGACCACATCGGCGCCGCATGCCTTCGCCAGCGCCCGCCGGCCGGCGGAGAAGTCGCTGGCGACGACCGTCGCCACGCCCCGCGCCTTGAGCACGGCGATCACCGCCAGCCCGACCGGGCCGCAGCCCAGCACAACCGCTACGTCCTTCCTCGTCACCTCGCCGCGGTTGACGGCGTGCCAGGCCACCGCCACCGGCTCCGTGAGTGCGGCGACGTCGGCGGCGAGCCCATCGGGTACGACCATGGTCAGCGCTTCCTGCACCACGACGTACTCGGCGTACCCGCCGGCGGCGGCAGCGGACAGGCCGATGCCGTCGACCTGGCCGTCACATCGGACCAGCGGGACGGCCACGACCGGCGCTCCTGGCCTGACGCGGCCGGTGGTCGACGGGCCGCGGCCAGCTACCTCGCCGTAGAACTCGTGGCCCAGCACGACGCTCTCGTGCGAGCGCAGGTAGCGGGGGTAGCCGCACAGCGTCAACGTCTCGGCCAGTTCGTCAGCGTGCGTACGGGCGTGCAGGTCCGAACCGCAGATGCCGCATCGCTTCACTGCCACGAGTAGCTGCCCGGGGCCGGGCTGCGGGGTGGGCAGCTCCACGGTTTCGAGGCGGCCGCCGGTGAGGGTCACGGCTTTCATCGGGGGTCTCCGGTGGTGAGTTGGTAGACGTCCTCGCGCCAGCGGACGGCTTGCCGGCGGTAGCGGAAGGTCCAGTCCGGGTAGATGGTCGCGTTACGGCCGTTTGCGTCCTGGTAGAAGGTGCGGCAGCCGCCCACCTCCCACACCGTTCTGGCCATTTTGCGGTCCAGCTCGGCGTTGTACGCCTCATGCGCTGGCCGCTTCACCTCGATGGCCGTGCCCCCCGACCGTTCGAGGGCGCAGATGGCGTTCGTCACGTGCTCTATCTGCGCCTCGATCATGTAGACCATCGAACTGTGACCCAGACCCGAATTTGGCCCGAGGAACATGAAGAAGTTCGGGAAGCCGGGCACGGAGACGCCGAGGTACGCCTTGGGGGAGCCGGCCCAGACGTCGTTCAGCAGACGGCCGTCGCGTCCGCGTACCTTGTCGGCGAACGGGATGTCGGTGACGTGGAAGCCGGTGCCGAAGATGATGGTGTCGACCTTGCGCTCCACACCGTCGGCACCGACCACGGCGTCCTCGCGGATCTCCCGCAGGGCGTGTGGCACGAGCTCGACGTTGGGCTCCTGTAGCGCCGGATACCAGGTGTTCGACGGCACGATCCGTTTGCAGCCGAGCGTGAAGCCAGGGGTGAGCAGCCGCCGCAGCCGCGGGTCGGCGACCTGCCGCTCCAGGTGTTTGCGAGCGACGCCTTCCAGAACAGTCATCAGCTTGGGGCGCTTGGCCATACCGAGCACGAGCAGTTCCTTGCCGACGTAGACCTTGCCACGTTCGAGTTTCTGCCGCCACGGCTGCGCCCGGAACCTGGCCCGCTCCGCGTCGCTGATCGGCCGTTTGTCGTGTGGGGTGATCCACGGGGCGCTGCGCTGGAACACGAATAGCCGGCTGGCCACGGTGGCCAGGTGCGGCACGTACTGGATCGCCGAGGCTCCGGTGCCGATGGACGCGATCCGCTTGCCGGTGAGGTCGTAGTCGTGGTCCCACCGCGCCGAGTGCATGATCTTGCCGTCGAAGATGTCGAGGCCCGGCACCTCGGGGAGCTTGGGTTCGGTCAGTGGGCCTACCGCGCTGACCAGCACCTGGGCGGTCCACGGGCCCGCGCTGGTGGCGACGTGCCACAGCTGGTCATCCTCGTCCCATCGAGCTGCCTCGACGCTGATGCCGGTGCGCAGGTGCGGGCGCAACCCGAAGTCGTCGATGCAGCGCCGCAGATAGGCCCGGATCTCCGGCTGCGGGGAGTAGGTCGAGGACCAGTCCGGGTTGGGGGCGAACGAGAACGAGTACAGGTGGGACGGGACGTCGCAGGTGCAGCCCGGGTAGGTGTTCGTCTGCCAGACGCCGCCGACCCCGGGTTCGCGTTCGAGGATGGCGAATTCGGTGATCCGGGCCTCGATCAGGGCGCGGCCGAGCCCGATCCCGGAGAATCCGCCGCCGACGATCAAAACCCGTACGTGCTGGTTCACGCCGACACCTCTCCCGCGACCATTGCCTCGTGGTCCGTCTTGATGAAGCGGGAGGCGGCCAGCATGCCGATCGCCGCCACGGCGAAGGCTACGGGGACGCCGATCATCATCGCGGTCTGCAAACCCTGTGCGGTGGCGTCGGCGGTATCCGCCGACTGCGCGGCGAGGGCATCGGAGAGGATGCCGACGGCGATCGGGCCGCCCGCGCCACCCAGCAGGTAGCCGATGGCGAACATCAGGCCGAGCGCGCTGGCGCGCTGCTGCGGCCGGATCACGTCCGACAGGATGGGTACGGCCGCGGCCAGGTAGATGATGCCGAGCAGATAGGCCAGGCTCAGGAACAGCACCAGCTGCCACAGCCTGTCCCGGTTCGCGGCGAAGCCCGCAAGCGCGAATACGGCCGCCGCGGCGAGGCTGTAAGCGGCGACGCGTACCCGTGCCGTGAACGACCTGCGGGCTGCGCGGTCCAGCAGGCGACCGCCTATGAGCAGGCCGATGAGCCCGGTGATGCCGATGACGACCCCGCCGATCACGCCCGCGTCGACCAGGTCGAGGCCGTAGTAGCGCTGCAGGACCGGGGTGAGGAAGGTGCCGATCGCGTACGCCGCGAAGTTGTAGCCCGCGAAGCCGATGATCAGGCCGTACATGGAGCGGATCCGCAGCAGCGACCGCAGTGACGGCCGGTGCGGTGCGGCCGTGACGGGGATGTCGTCGGCGGCGCCGCGCTGAGGTTCACGGATGCGGAGGACCAGGACCGCGACGACGAAGCCGGGGACCGCTGCGATGAGGAACGGTGCCCGCCAGCTGTCGAATGCGACGGCGAGGGCGCCGGCGGTGAAGAACGCCAGCAGCGTGCCGATCGGGAAGCCCAGCATGAACAGGGAGTTGGCCCGGGAGCGGCGCTCGCTGGGGTAGAGGTCGGAGATCAGTGAACCGGTCGCTGGCCCGTAACTCGACTCGCCGACCCCGACGCCGACGCGGGAGGCGAGGAAGCTCCAGAAGCTGGTCAGCACGCCGCCGGCGGCGGTGAACGCGCTCCACACGATCAAGCCCCAGCCCGCCACCATCGTGCGCGGGATCCGGTCGGCGAGGCGGCCCAGCGGAACCCCGGCGACGGCGGCGACCAGGACAAACGCCGAGGCGAGGATGCCGACCTGGGTGTCGTCGAGCCCGTATTCCTCCTTGATCGGCTCCAGCACAACCGCCGGCAACGCCCGATCGTAGAAGTTGAGCAGGTTGCCGATGAACAGCAGCGCCAGCACATAACCGGCTTTGGAGTGCGAGCGTGGAGCCTCCACGGGGGATTTCGTCATGGGTTTCCCTTCGCCGAGGAGGAGGCTCGGGACGACGGTGCACTCGCCCATGAGCTGTGTCACAGTCTTGCCGGCAAGGACACGGCTAGCTACGGAGCGTCAACCAAGATTGTGAAGCGCTACTTTGTGCCGGGGAACAAAGTCCATGCCATAGGCTCGGGCGGTGACGGATGCGACCCAAGTGATGTGGCCGGTACGGCGCCGAATGCCGGATCTCGTCACGCTCGACAAGGCCACCAGGAAGAAGGTGGCCACAGCCGTCAAACTGCTGCGGGCGCGCAAGGACGCGTACGGTGACCAGTTCCTGAAGATCACGCGGGAGCACCTGCCCGGCTACCGGGATTTGCCGGACGACGAAATCCGGGCGACCGCGCAGCGCTTCATGGACACCCTGGTCGCCGAACTGTCCGACCTGCGCGTCCCCGATGAGGCCCTGCGCGGGCTGGTCCAGGCGGTTGCCGCGCGCAGCGCGGTTCGCGGGATCCCGCCGGACGTGCTGGCCACCGGCTACCAGTTGGGGTCACGTGCGATGCTGGGCGTGCTGGACGAGGTGGGCGTTGAGGTCGGCCTGCCGCCGGATCTGGTTCTGGCGATCCACGACAACACCTGGGAATTCTCCAACGAGGCGTCCGCAGTGTTCGCGCGGGTGCACCACGACCTCGCGCTCGAACGGGCACGCTTCGACGCCGAACGCCGCTCCACGTACGCCGGTGGGGTGCTGCGCGGCACGTTCACCGCCGAGCAGGTCAACCGCGATGCCCACCTGTTCGGCTTCGATCCGCGCGTACGCCACGTGCCGCTCGCGGCGCGGGCCGCGTCGACCGGCGACGCCGACACGATCCGCCGCGCGATCGCGTCCGCGCTGCATATACCCGCGGACCGGTTACTCTTTGCCGAGGTCGGCGCCACTCTCGGCTTCATCGCCCCGCAGGTGCCCGACCATCTCACCGGCCACCTCGTGGCGGCCGGCCCGGCGGTCCCGCTGGATCAACTTCATGCGGCGTTCGCCGAGGCGGTGCTGGCTTTGGATACCGCCGAACGGTTCGGCCAATCCGGCGTCGTACGGCTGGCGGACCTCGGGCCACGGCCCCTGGTGCTGGCCGGTGCGCAGATCGCGGCTGGCCTCGTTGCGCGTCACCTGGACGCCCTCGATCACTCCGGCCGGGCGAACAAGGACATCGCCGAGACCACAAGGGTCTTCCTGAACTGCGATCAGCAGGTCCGCGACACCGCCCAGCGGCTCGCCGTGCACCAGAACACGGTGCGCTACCGGGTGCGCCGCTTCACTGAACTCACCGGCCTCGACCTGCGCCGCACCGAGGATCTGGTCACGGCGTGGTGGCTGCTGCATCGTCGTCAGTTACGAGACATCCCTTAGGCCTGCAGAGCCGATGCGACGTTGGAGGACATGGGAGTGGTGGGTCGACCCAAGAGGGTGGACAAGTCGCTCGTGATGTAGTCCAAGGTGCCTTGAGAGATCGCGACATCAGCGTCGACGATGAGCTCTACGACGGGTTCGGGCATTCCTGCCTGCTGCAGGACCTGTCGGTACTGCTCGGCTGGAAGGTTGGCGTAGGTGAGCGGTGTGCCCGACTGCGCTGCTGCCTCGGCTGCGAGTTCGGAGAGGGTCCAGGCGGTATCGCCGGTGAGGTCATAGACCTTCCCGGCCTGATCGTCGCGGGTCAAGATGATGGCTGCGGCTTCGGCAAGGTCCGCTCGGCTTGCCGCGGCCATCCGGCCATTGCCCGCGCTGCCGACGAGGGTGCCGCTACTGACGGCATTGCGCAGTGCGGCCGTGTGATTCTCGGCGTACCAGCCGTTCCGCAGGATGACAGCGGGCAGTCCGGATGCGGCGATGGCCTGCTCGGTGACCCGGTGGACGGGTGCCAATCCCATGGTGTTGGTGGGGGCGTGAGTCACTGATGTGTAGGCGAGGATGCCTACTCCGGACTCGATTACCGCGTCGATCACCGCCTGGTGCTGCCGAATACGCGTGGCGTCTGGACCTGTGGGAGCGGACACCAGCAGAACCTTGTCAGCGCCCGCGAAGGCCGGTCGCAGGGTCTCGGGCTGGTCGTAGTCCGCGAATCGGACATCAACTCCCAAGGTGGCCAACTCTGCTGCCTTGGCGGATTCTAGGTCGACGGCAACAATCTGACCGGCGGGTACTCCCTGCAGGAGTAGGTGGTTGATGACCTGGTGTCCGAGCTGACCTGCGGCTCCGGTGACAGCAATCATGATTGGGTTCCTTCTGGTAGTGGGATGCACACATGGCAACCAGGTTTGATCCGCTCTCGCCGAACCAGTTGGTGCAGTCGGAAGCGATGACGTTGCTCTTCAGACTGTGTCCAGCACGGACCTGCTGAGCGCCTCACCCGCTGGGTTTCCGCCAAGGAGTGCGGGCCCCGACTTGGATCTCGGCCCTCGGAGACCGGCAGTTCGACCTGGCGGTCATGCTCCACGAACGTAGGGCGCTCGTTCGGCTGGGGCCAGGGGCGGAACATCCTGTGAGCAGGAGTACCAGTCACTTCCATCCGTCGACTGCAACAATGGAATTGATGAGTGCACCAGGAGAGCTGGCAGAGATTCTGCGGGTGTGGCGGGAACGTCTCTCACCGCAGATGGCAGGTATGTCGGCGACCGCCTCCCGGCGGACCAAAGGTCTGCGCCGCGAAGAGCTCGCCGTGCTGGCGTCTGTGTCCGCCGACTACATCGTGCGCCTGGAGCAGGGACGCTCCTCCGCACCTTCAGTGCAGGTGTGTGTCTCGATCGCCCGGGCGTTGCAGCTCAGCGACACCGAACAGGAACACCTGTTCCGTCTTGCCGGGCACGCCACCGGCGGTGGACGAATTAGTCAGATAGTGCCCGCGAGTATTCGCCGACTGGTGGAGCGCGCCAGCGAACGCCCCATGGCCGTCTTCGACGCGATGTGGAACCTCCTGCTCTGGAATCCCGTATGGGCGGCGTTGCCAGGTGACCCCTCCCCGGTGCGCGAAGCTGACCGCAACCTGTTGTGGCTGCACTTCACCGGCCCTTCCGACTGCCACCTGCACGGCCCCGAGAGCGCCGAAACCCTCGACGCCTCCCTGGTCGCCGACCTGCGCCGCAGTGCGGGGCGTTACCCCGACGATCCCCAGCTACAACAGCTCGTCGCACGGCTGAACGAGACAAGCACGCAGTTTCGTGAACTCTGGCTGCGTCATGAGATCGACGAACACGGCCCGACCATCAGAAGGGTTGTTCATTCGGAGGTCGGGACCCTTGACCTGGATTGCGACATTCTCAGCACCCAGCGCCATGACCTCCGGATCATGATATACACCGCCGAACCTGGCAGCGAGTCCGAGAGTAAACTCGCGCTACTGGGAACCATCGGCACTCAGCCGGCGCCGGGCTCGTCGGAACTCTCGGGTAGCTGAGTCCTGATCCACCGGTGCTGACCGCTGTGGTTCACATGGCGTAGGACGAGAATGCCGCTCCTGAACCGGGAGGATGTAGATTGCGACGGCAACGTCCCATTGCCCAGACGGGATACCTCGCTTACCGGCGTCTGTGCAGCTCATCGCCAACTTGTGGCAATCAATGACAGGCGCGCAATGACTACGGTTCGTAACAAGGGGCTTTGACAAGTAATGACAAGTCCTGAATGAGGATCCACAAGAGGTTCTCGTGGGTTCAAATCGCCTCGGTCCGCTGAGCTGTCTGGTTAGACAGCTGCGAGGGTGAGTAGCCGATCCATTTCGGCCACAGGCAGCGTCGCTGCAGCGCTCGCTTGCGCCACCCACTCGCTACACCGAGTTGGCCGGACTTCTGCCGATCAGACGATTTTTTGAGATGCTGCGGTGAGCGCATGAAACGCCGAACGGCGGCCCGCTGAATCAGTCGGGCCGCCGTTCGCAGAGCATGGATCAAAGCGGGCGGATGTTCTCCGCCTGCGGGCCCTTCTGGCCTTGGGTGATGTCGAACTCCACCTTCTGATTCTCGTCGAGGCTGCGGAAGCCGCTCGCCGAGATCGCGGAGAAGTGGGCGAAGACGTCGGCACCGCCGTCGTCCGGGCTGATGAAGCCGAAGCCCTTGTCGGCATTGAACCACTTCACGGTACCTGTAGTCATGTCTGCTCCTCGCAGGCTGTTAGAGACCGCACTGTGCGGACCCATACGCCGCCGCGTTGATCACCTGCGTCGAAACGACACAAAAAACGAAAAGCGCCTGGATGGGTTCAGATACCCCATCAGGCGCTGGAAAACGTCTACGGAAATCAAAACTGCAACTTGGCTACCGTAGCACATGATTCGTCGTCGATCCCATGGAGGCGGGTGGACCTGGTCACCTGCCTGCTTTCATCGATGCCGTCCTGGCCACAACCGTGAAGCGAACGTCGATCAGGCCGTCGCCGCCGCGACCACCCCTGCGGCCGGCTCGTGCTCGCCGTGGCCGCCTCGCACGCTGCGCGCACCAGTCAGATCCGCGCGTTGCGCCTTGATGACGTCGACCTCGGCAACCGGCGCATCGTCGTCGCCGGCTGGGTCCGGCCACTGGACGACCTCACCCACCAACTCCTGCGCCAAGGGCTGGATCACCGCAACCGCCGCTGGCCAGGCACCGCGAATCCATACCACCTGATCAACCAGCAGAGGGGCTAGGGTCTGTGGCGGTTACTTCGGAGCCCTACCTTCTTATCGCCCGTAGTCCGGTTGCCCTATAGGTGGGATTGAGGCTATAGGTGCCGACCTCGACCTGGAGAAGTTGATAATTCCCTTGATGCCAGGTCGTCATATGGTGACAATCCATCTAGTTGATTGGCGTGCGGAGCCGGGCTCAACGACGCCTGATGGCAAGCCCGGTGAAAATGCTCTCCCTGATTTCATTGTCGAAATCCGTCCTGATTCCAAGAGTGCGGTCTTCAGAACGAACGTGGAGACTTTTGATCGGCCCGAGTAGTGGGGATTGCGAGCCGGACCGATCCTTGTTGCGCCTGTGGACGCGGCAACATTTCAACGACGATTGGGCCGGAGAGGCGGATTGGCCCTCTCCGGCACGATGTTGCGGTTTCTTACGTAGCGAGACTTGGCCCGCGGCCATGTGCCAGTAGCTGACCCACGCGGCGATTCCGGCGCTGGCAGCCACGCGAACCTTGTATGCAGCTGCGCCCGGCGCTGCGGCGGCACCTGGCCGATGATCGGCGGGCAGCAGGCGATCAGTCTTCCCGGTAGGCGGGCAGCCCGAGCGCGGCGCGGACCCTGCCGGCCTCCTTGGCTCCGCTGTGCGCCGCTGCTGCGCGGATCTCTCGCCTCGCCGCCTCGCCGGCTCGCGGTAACGCGACGTCGTTCTCCTTGAGGAGTGCGCCCATCGATGCCCGGACCTCTTCCGGCCAGACCGTCTCGCGCAGCGCAACCGCGTGCGCCGCATTCGTCCGGGCCACATCGGCGGCCAGCGTACGGACCGTCCGCCTCGCCTTCCCGGCGTTGACCGCGTCCTCCAGCTCTTCCAACGCCGTGTTGTACGACGCCACGGTTGACAGGTAGCGGCTCTTCGCCTCAGCAGGCGTCAGCGCGGCCGGGGTGGTCGGCGCGGCGCTCTGCCAAACCGGGGCTGGAGCTTGCGGATCGACCTGTTCGCCTCCACCGCACCCGGCGAGCAGCACGATCAAGGTCAGGGACGCGCAGGTAGTTGCTGGCGCGGCGCAATCAACGGTGACGACGGCCAGCACGTCAAAGATGAAAAGAATCTCCCGACCTTCGGTGGCAATCTGAACCGTGAAGCGGGCGGTCAACGACGTGACGCCGCCACCACTCAGGAAGTTACGACCTCTTGTGCAAGAGAAGTGCGTCTTATCCGTGGGCGACGTGGTACGACTGCTTCACTGACAAGCCGACGAAGCGAGCGGGGCGGTGACGACGAATAGGGCGGCCAATCTGCTGCGCAGGCGTGAGAGTCCGCAGCGGCCGACGTTTCTGGAACTGTTCTTTGATCTCGTGTTCGTCTTCGCGCTCACCCGGGTCGTGCACGAGTTGGTGTTGGACTACACCAGGGATCACGTCGCGGAGAGGTTGACCACCTCCCTTGCGGAGAACGGCGAGACGCTGCTGCTGTTGCTGGCTGTCTGGTGGATCTGGACCCAGACCGCCTGGCTGACCAGCAGATTCGATCCGTTCCAGCCCCCAGTCCAGTTCGTTGTGCTTACGACGATGTATGGGAGCCTGCTCCTGGCGGTCGCGATTTCGGGGGCTCTCGCCGAGACCGGCCTGCTCTTCGCGAGCACGTACGTCGCGATACAGGTGGGCCGCAGCCTTTTCTTCGTGCTCATTGTGCGGGGTCACGATCTTCGCCGAGTCAACCTGCTGGCGCTCGTGTGGTTCAGTGCGTCTGCCGTGCCGTGGCTCGCCGGAGCCTTCGCGCCCGAGCTGACGCGGAACTCGCTATGGACGCTGGCCCTGGTGATCGATTACCTGGGGGGCAGGCTCGGCTGGCCGCTGCCTGGGCTGGGTCGCTCGCGGGTGTCCCCGTGGGCCGTCGCGGGCGAGCACCTGGCCGAACGTTACTGGCTGCTCGTCATCGTCGCGCTTGGTGAGACGATCCTGACCTCTGGGTCGAGTCTCTTACGCGGTCCGATCGTGGCTGAGCGAATATTGGCCCTCACCTTGTCGTTCCTTACCACGGTGTTGCTGTGGCGAATCTACTTCTACCGAGCCGGCCAGATTCTGGGAGAGGCCATTGCCTCATCCGCTGACCCCGGCCGGCTCGGACGGTTGGCTGAGTTCTCGCACCTGCTCATGGTGGCCGGTATCCTCGCCACCTCAGCCGGCTCCGAACTCGTCCTGATAGATCCACTCGGCGATGCCAAGCGCGCGTGGGTCGGGGCCATCGTCGGCGGGCCCGCGCTCTACCTCGCCGGACGCTCCTTCCTCGAGTATGCGGCCTTCGCCCGGGTGTCCTGGCCACGGCCGATCGGGATCCTTGTCCTCGCGGCCATGGCGCCGGTGATGGTCGGCCTACCGCCACTCGGGGTCGTCGCAGCAGCTGTCGCCGTCCTGTTCGCCGTCGCCATCTCGGACACGATCCGAGCTCACGGACGCCCTCTCGAGCAGGCCTCGCCACCACGCTGAGGCGTACCCGTCGCGTCGAGCACCCAGGTCGAGGACGCTCCTCGCTTGCTGAGGAGCCCCGGTGTTAATCCGCACGTGAGCGTCGACCGGGTCACCTGCTTCGGCGCGGCCACGTCAAGAACGCTGTCCGATTGCCCGAGGCGGTGGCGGCTACCGCCTGGGTCGGCTCGTGTAACCAGGATTGTGTCGGCCAGCGTGCTATAGATCGACGTAGAGCTTGCACGTCAAGGGACTGCAGCCCGCTGTAAGTCCGTCACCTGAGACACCGGTACGGGCAAGGTCGTGAGCAGGTCGCCCAGCAGGTACGACACCGGCTCTCCCGAGCCGGGAACCGGCAGATCAACCGGGTGCTGCACATCATGGCCACCGTCCAACTACGCAACCCCATCGAAGGACGCGCCTACTTCGACCGCAAGAAGGCCACGGGCAAGACATCAATGGAGGCGATGCGGGCGCTCAAACGAGGCCTGTCCGACATCGTCTACCGGTGCATGATCAGCGATGCGGTCGCCGTGGCGGCGGGCCCGGGAGGACAACGGGGAACGACTACTGACTCCAGCGTGACCGACTTGCATCCCCCAGCCGGATCTTCGGGAAGGTCACTTCCCGGACCCGCCGAAACCCAGGATAGAACTCTCCTCCCGGCGGTGTCGTGACACAGAGGGGAGCCAGATGAGGGCACTGGATCAAGCTCACGCTTTGTCCGGCACGCTATGTCCATGAGCGGCGAACCTTGGTGTCTATGGCAGACCTGCGGCGAGCCCTGTCGCGGTCGTTCGACGAGGTCGAGAGGCGGCGGGGGACTGTCGTTGATCTCGGTACCGACTGTTACTGGCCCTCGACATTTCGCGCCAGTATTACGGTCGCGTCGCCCTGGCTACGGTCGACGTGCCTGCTGGGACGGTGACGGTAAAGCAGGTCGCGCCAGCGAGTAAGGCTTCCCGACCGACGGTCCTGCCCGCTCCCGACAGGAAACGGGTGGCGATCAACGACTCCAATGGCCGGTACACCACGAGCCTCGACGGTGCTTCAGGCCCAGCCCGCCAGCCCCTCAGTGATCGGCAGAATCTCGGCGAAATCGTCCTTTGGGCCTGAAGCCACTCCTCGGAGATCATGACCCGGCTGGCCCGCGGCGTTGGCCGGCCTGGGCCTGCTGTCTCGGTTTGATCGATGGCGTCGCCCCGCTCGGACGTGCAGTTGTTGCGCGGGAAGCCTCAGTGCGGCGCCCTCCGGTAGGGAGGCGCCGGGTTACTACAACCCGGCGCCTCCATGTCGGCGGTGCAGCGAGGGTCAGTGGGGGAAGCGTCCTCCGGGTGGTGCCCTAGCGGAGCGTCTCAGCTCTTGTCAGCTGGAGAACGAGATCACTTCCCGACTTGCGATCCCGGGTAGAGGCGTCGCCTGGTGCCCGGCGCCGAGTTGCTCGTGGCCTTCGGGGCCTGGGTGGATCTCGGCGGTGGCGCGATGGCCGTCAACGGCCCCGGGATACCCAACTCCTCCACCACCACGACTCTCGCCGCCGGTATCTCTTCCTTGGTCTGGAAGTTGTTCGCGTCGCCGCTGCGGTCGTGACGCCACGCGTCGTTGCCGTTGACGTCGTTCTTCGGCATGTCGAAGGCGAGGACGAGCCCGCCCTCGTCGGCGACGTCGCGCAGGGTCGGCTCGCCGCGTTTCTTCCCCATGGCCCATTCGGTGTGCTGCCGGGCGTAGGACAGTGCCAGGTCGAAGTCGAGGGTGACGGTGTTCCAGCCCTGGTCCTTGCTCTCGCTGGCGACGTCGTGCTTCTCCCAGCGCTTGCAACCGATGTCGCTGCCGGCTTTGTCCGGCATCAGCCCCGTGACCTGGATGCCGTCACCGTAATAGTTGCCCCGGTTGGTGCCGTGGTAGAACCGGTAGACGTCCGCGGGCGGCGGATTCTGAGGCGGGTTGGCCAACCGCCACAGCCGTTGTTGCACGTCGTTGTGCCTCCGAAGCGCCTCCTCGTCGAGTGTGTTCACGCCGAGGTGCTCGGATGCCGTGGCCAACCGGTACAGGATCAGCTTGTCCGCGACGGCGACGAGCTCTGGCGTGGCGTACTTCGGGGACAGGACGATGGTGTTGGTGCCCGGCACGTATTCGCTGCCGACGGGCGTGTGGAGAAGCCCCACCGTCAGTGGCATGCCGTATCTGGTTTCGAGAGCTCTCACCACGTCGGCGACTACCTGCTCGGCCGCGAGCCAGTGCGCCAGACGCGCGGACAGTGTCTGATCCGGGAGCGGGACCGGTAGTTGCGCTCGTGCAAAGTCAGTGGCGGCGCCCCCGCGCGGGCGGGTCGGCTCGTCGGGATGGACGGGCACCGTGGGGGCACCGGATTGGACGGGCACCAGTGGGGGCCGAGAAGTCTGCTCGGTGGGTAGATGGTTCGGCTGCATTCCGTGACGTTACGCATAGCCAACGCCGCGAATAATCGAGTAGTCCTCAATCGGACCCGGGGATGCCTTCAGCTCACGCCTTCACCGGTGCCACTGGCCGGCCGGACCGGCCTAACGGGTGGGTGCGGCACTGGTACTGCAACGGGCAGTTGGCCAGCGTAGCCGTGTCGTCGGTAGTGGCAGGTTCGGCCTGGCGTTGGCGTCTTCTGCGCCAGTGGGACCAGGCCCAGACGCGCTCGGGTGGGTGGGTTGATCGGACTACGAGTGCGGTGAGCAGCCTTCGGATCTCCGGTACGGCGTAGCCGATCATCATGTCGCCTCCGGGACTGGATCCCCATTGTAGTAAGGGATCGGGTCACGGACAGCCAGGCGTGGGCGGCCGTGGACAGGGTGATGTGGGCGTACCAGGCTCGCCAGTCGCGGACCTGGTACTCGTCGAGGCGGCTTCGTTCTTGGCCTGTTGGAAGCATTCTCGATCGCCCACCTTGGTGTCCGAAGCCGGGTACAACGTTGAGTGTCAGCGGAAGGACGTCAGCTAGGAGCGAGACATCCCCGAACTTGCCAGCTCGCGGATCATGTTGATCAGCTCTGCGGCGCGGGGACCACGTAGCCGTAACACTGTTTTGAGGTGTTCCTGGGCGTTGCGCCCGGCGAACTGGATGCTCGGCGCCCTCGCTGGCAGCACGATGCCAACGTAGGCGCGCCGCTCATCCGTGGTTTCCACCAGCGTGCCGTCGGGATCCGCACCCCACGAGTGCTGCCGCCAGAGCTCGTCGTCCGCCGCCGAACAGATCGACATCATCCTCGCCCGCGCCACCGAACGGCAGGAACCCGGCACCTCCCCTGGAAGCGGTGATGGACCAACTGGTCGCGCCGATCATGTACCGCATCCTGTTCCGCCCCGACGGCCTCGGCGAAGCGCACCTGCGCACCCTGATCGACCGGGTGGCCACCGCCGGCGGTCAAGAGGGGTGAAGTGAGGTTGGAGTACGGAAACGGCTCAGGTAGTCGCGAGCACGGGGGATCGGGTCCCGCCAGTACTGGTGTGGCAGACGGGAGTAGTGCCTCGCGCAGAAGTCGGCGAGACTCTCTACTATCTTGACGCTCTCCAGCGGGCGGCCCTCGAAGGCAGTGTTGACCGCGAGCAACTCCTGCTCGGGGTTCCAGCCGGAATGGTCGAACGCCCAGCCGTCCCAGAGGGCATAGACGTGGAAGACCTGCCAGCCACCTGCCAGGCGTACTCCCGCGATCGTGATCGGTTGATCGGGGTAGGAGTCCCGGCACACCCAGGCCAGGATGTGACATGCTCCGGCGGCGAAAAAAGCCTGGTCCGTCCGCTCCCAGGCGATGCGTTGATCCGATCGCTCAATTGCCGTCCGACGAAACGCACCCGCTGCCTGGGCCACCACCCCCGAGACGTTAGCTGATCGGCCGACCCGTCGCGCATGCCGAGGCGTCCACTGCCAGTGGCAGCCGCCGAAGACAGCGCATCCGCCTACCGGATGTAGGGTCCAGAGGTGCTGCGGCGATGGACCTTGACGATCCTGATGGCGGCATGTGGCGTGCTGGTGGCGGTGTCGCAACTAGCCGACGGCCTGCCCATCGTAGGCGGCGCCGAACTGCTGATCTTCTTGGCGCTGGCGTTGCTGCTGTCGCCGTGGGCCTTCCCCCGCTCCGTGGACGCCGCCGAAGCACAGCGGGCCAGCGCGGCGGACGAACGACCGATCGTGTACTGGCGCCCCGGCTGTCGCTACTGTCTCCAGCTCCGGTTCTCCCTCGGCCGGCTCGCCGGGCGTGCGCACTGGGTGGACATCTGGCGCGATCCGGCGGGAGCTGCCGTCGTCCGGGCGGTGGCCGGCGGCAACGAGACCGTGCCCACCGTAGTGCTTGGCGGCCGGGCCGTTGTGAACCCCGACCGAGCCTGGCTCCGCGAGCAGCTCCGCCCGTCCTGAGAACGCCCGTTTTCCGGTGGGGTTGACGGATGGCATCGCCGCCGTTCACGTCGTTGTCGCTGGTGGCTCGGCGGGAAGGTACTCGGTGGCGAGCGCGGAGATGTCCTGGAAGAGCTGCCGCATCGCCAGCACGGCGCCGCTCGGGATGTCTCCGAAGTCGAGGACGACCGTGCGGGTGGGCGTCGTGACAGAGACCCCGTCCGCCTGCCAGGCGTGGCCGGTCGGGGTGCCGCGCGGCACCCTGCCCGGTCCGAAGGTGCGCCGGGATGCCTACTCGTCACGAGCGACATGGCCGGGATCTGGCGGGCTCTTCGACTCGGCGTGCTAATCAACGGAGAGGGTGTCCGTGCCCGCGGCTTCGATAGCCGTGACCAGGCCACACCGTGGAGCGCAATCCAGTCGGGAGACTGCGTGCAGATCGACGTACGGAGAGGCTTGCCGCTCTACGCTCCCGTCCTCCGTCTCGGTGACGACGCCATGCCTCTCTCGGCGCTCGGCTCGTACTCACGGCAGGACGCCGAGCGCGTAATCGAACAGCTGCGGAGCCTCAAGGCCAGCGCCACACCATCCTGAACGGGATGCAGAGGCGGGCGCCCGCTCAGCGCCACATGGGTGCGCCTGGTCCTATCGTTAAAGCTCGATCCAATAACGCCGAGCGGGGCCGATCCTGGTGTCCCGGATGCACTCGAACACGCCGCCGCACCGCTCGATCGCTTTCACCGAGGCGACATTGTCGACCGCGCAGACGGCCAACAGCCGATCCAGGCCGAGCACTCGGGCCTCGTCGAGCATCCGGCCCATCGCCCAGGTGGCCAGCCCGCGCCGACGTGCGGACGGTCGGATGCCGTAACCGAGGTGGCCGACCCACCGCACGTGGTCACTACTACCGTGCCGCAGTGCGATTCCACCGAGCACGTGATCGCCCTCGACGATCCATCGATACGTGCAACGGTGTTCCGCCAGCTGCGCCACCCAGGCCGCGAACCCGGCCGGCGAATCCACCTCGTCGGACGGGCCCAGCCCGAAACCGTCCTCATGCAACCCCGGGCCCCACTCTGCATGAGCCTCGCGCCAGGCACCGTGCAGGCGGGCAGCAGGTGCGATCAACTCGGGCATGCGACGACGATACCCGCCAGCACAGGCGTGGACATCAAGGCGAAAACCCCGCGAGCACTGCGCTCTCCTCGGCTATGAGCGCGCATCGCGCCGGGTCGTGCAGGCGCGTCCGGCTGAGAGGGCTCGTGCGCAAAGACGGATCCCGAAGGCCTGGCTCGGGACCCATCAAGGTGGGCTGATCTTCAGCTCAGCGGGATGGCGCCGATAAGGCGTATCCCACGTCGGGCATCGGTCCGTGGCGGTCCACCGGCACGAACCCCTTGCCCGGGGGTAGGTGAGTCGCGACGGGCAGGCGCACGCTGTTTCCTGGTGACGGCACGTCCCCGATGGTGGGGGAGTGGGGCGCGGTGGGACCCAGCGCTGCCACGTCGGTCGGCCCCCCGTTTGCCCCCCGAAAACCCCGTCTGCCGTTGACAATCAGTGACAAGAACGGACCAGCGGCTGAATGTGTCTGTGTAGCTCAATGCCTATTATTGACAATCAACGACAGCTCGATTTGGTTACGGATGGTAACAAGGGGTCGTCGGTTCGAATCCGGCCGTCCCGACGCAGGTCAGAGGCCATTCGGAATCTCCCGGGTGGCCATTTCTGATCTTGTACAGCAGCGAAGTACAGCAACGGCTCATTGATCAAGGCGGCCCGCTTCGCAGGCCGCTCGCGCCGCCGAACCTGGGCCGGGCCGATGGTCCGCCGCCGCGCCTCTGGCCTTCGGCCGTCAGCGCGTTGTCGGTGATGACCTGGTCGATGTTGCGGGAGCGGCCGGCTCGGCGCAGCGCGGCGGCGATGCGGGCTTTGGACAGCGTGAGCGCTGCGGCAGGAGTCGGGGCGATTTCGAACAGGGCTCGGGCCAGCGGGGTAGCCAGGTTCCCGCTGCGGTTGGCGGCCGCTTCGATGACCAGTCGCGCCCATCAGCATGCCGCTGGCGCCCGTAAGGACGGCCACCTGCAGAAAGAGCCACCCGGCGGGGTGCACGACGAACCCGCCGATCACGCCCTCGGACGATCTCGCGGCGGGCTGACCACCAAAACCCATCTGGCCTGCGAGCAAGGACAGAAGGTTCTCTCGATGGTCGTGACCGCCGGCCATCGGGGTGACAGCCCGCAGTTCATCCCGGTCCTACGCCGTATCCGGGTGACCCGCCTTGGCGTGGGCCGACCCCGGACCTGCCCCGATCTGGTCCTGGCCGACAAGGCCTACACCAGCCGCGGCAACCGCCGTTACCTGCGCTCACGCGGAATCAAGGCGTGCATCCCGAGCAAGAAGGACCAAGACGCCCACCGCAAGGCCAGAGGCTCCCGCGGTGGTCGCCCACCCGCGTTCGACAAGGACCTCTACCGGAAGCGTCACGCCGTCGAGAACGGCATCGCCCGGCTCAAACGCCATCGCGGCGTCGCCACCCGCTACGACAAATTGGCCGTCCGATTCCAAGCCGTCCTGACCATCGTCATCATCTGCGAGTGGCTTTGACCCGCTTATGAAACACGCCTTAGTCGTGGTGGTTCAGTAGGTGGGCGACGTCGGCGCGGACCGAGGGCAGCTTGGGATAGAAGGCGTTGCCGGGGCATTCGGTCGCTGCCCAGTCCCGGTGTCCCGGGATCGTCGGCACCTCGGCCTGCACGCCGTTGACGGGATTGACGAAGGTGACTCGTGCGCGGGGGTCCAGCAACTGCACTGCGCAGAACGCGGCGAGCACCTGGGTCAGCGCGCGTCGGGCCGCCCGCGTCGGCTGCCGCTCGGTGAAATTGCCCAGCAGAGCGATGCCGATGTTGCCGCTGTTCATTCCGCCGACGTGGGCGGCGCTGATCATCAGCGGGCGGCCGTCGGTGCCGATCGGCCCGAAGACCGGTTGGCGGTCGTCGCCGGACCAGCGGCCCTCGTAGACTGTGCCGGCCTCGTCGATGAGCAGGTGGTAGCCGAGGTCGCCGTAGCGGACCAGGGTGTCGTACTCGTAGAGGGCACGCACGAAGGCGGCCGGGTCCGGGTCGTCGTTTGCGTCGGCGGTGTGGTGCACCGTCACGGTCTGCACCGGGTAGAACTGCTCCGGACCCCACAGCGGCGTGCCGTCCTCGGTGAACCGGAGCGACTCGTCGGCGCCCCAGGCTGCCCGGCTCAGATAGCGGACCGGAACGATGTGCTCGCCCACGGGCATCCCGGTCCGGGGTTTGGCGCGCCGACGTCGCCGGGGGCCGTCCACCGTGTTGAGTTCGACGACCTCGACTCCGGTGACCCCGTCAGCGTCGAGGTCGTAGCCGATCGCGGCTGGCGCGGCGAGCAGCGCCGAGCGCGCACCGGAGGGTGCACCGTCGCGGCCCCCCTGGCAGCCGTGCACCGGCTGCCAGGAAGCCCAGCCCGACTCCGACCGGAAGCGGATGCCGGGTTGGCCCGTACCGGTCCAGCGGATCCCGAGATGACTCAGCGGGAACGCGGTGCGGTCCACCCGGGCGCTCCCGCCCGCGAGCGCCCCACGCCGGGTGAGGGTGCGGGGTACGGTCGGCTCGGCGGCCGACGCGTGACCTCCGAACAGACCGGCCAAGGGGACCGCCGAGGCGGCGGTCAGGCCGGTGGTGAGGATGGCACGTCTGCTTGGCATTCTCGGTCTCCTCGGAATGGAGGGGGTTCCGCCCCGGCTCCGGAACACCGCCGATGGTCGACTGAGCCGGGGGGCGGCGCGGCACCAGGCGAAAGGGGTGGCACCAGGCGGAAGGGTGGCCGGCCGGGTCGGCGTAGACCGTACCATCCACAATCGACGAATAGGACCCGACGTCGAAATCGGTGGCTGACCTGCTCGAAGACCTGACCGTGACCCGGTCACACTCCCGGCCGAAGGTGTCCAACGACAACCCGTACAGCGAAGCCTGGTTCAAGACGTTGAAGTACGCGCCGGTCTTCCCGGACCGGTTCGCGTCCCTGGCCCAGGCCCGGGCGTTCATGGCCGACTTCGTGACCTGGTACAACAACTGCCACCGACACCCGATGGCGCGTGACCATACGGTTCTGGCACCCTGCCGAACATGCCCGACACCACCTCCTCGCCACGCAGCCTGCCCGAGCTGCGGGCGCTCGGGCAGATCGAGGATCTTGGGCAAGGGCCGGTTGGCGCCGAAGTGTTCCGGGTGTGCTGCGCGGGCTGCGGCGAGGGTGTCCTCTCGGCCGGCGCGCACGGTGTGGTGGCGGCCGTGGTGGACCTCGGCGGGGGTGTGTAGGCCGATCCCGGAGTTTGCTCTGCCGGTCGCGGGTTTGCCGGCCGTCCTCCCCGGGGTTGAGCGGGCCGAGCGGCCTTCCTGCCCTTCGATTTGAGGCGGGCCGCCTCGGCCTTGCGACGCGCGAAGATTTTTGTTGCTGAGTCAAAAATTCGACGTTCATCTCTGGCATTGGGAGTGGTCGTGCGTTCATGATGTTGGCGGTACGGCTGCCCGGAGATCCGCCCACCCTGTCGGATGACGTGCTCGACAGGGCCGGTCCCCGGGCGCGTCGCTTTCGACAGGGAGGTAGTCATGACACCGACGGGACCACGCAGGCTCGCCCTGCTCCGGTCCGGCATCGTGGCCGCAGCAACCGTGCTGGCACTCGCCGCGAGCACCTTACCCACGATGGCCGCCCCAGCCGAAGGTGACATCCTCGCCGCGGGCGGCCCGACCGCCGTGGCCGGCTCCTACATCGTCGTGTTGCGGGACTCCGCCGTCAGAGCCACCGCCGTGGACACCACCGCCCGTGACCTCACCGCACAGCAGGGCGGCGGCGTCGGCCCGGTCTACCGGCACGCCCTGCGCGGCTTCGAGGCCCGACTCTCCGAGCGCGGCGCTCGCCGCCTCGCCGCCCATCCGGCCGTCGCCTCCGTGACGCAGAACCACACGATGTCCGTGGCAGGCGTGCAGAGCCCGACACCGTCCTGGGGCCTGGACCGGATCGACCAGCGCGCGTTGCCGCTGGACAACTCGTTCACCTATCCTCGCGTGTCACCGGGTGTGCGGGCGTACATCATCGACTCCGGGATCAATCTGACCCACACCGAGTTCGCCGGGCGGGCGGTGTCCGGCTGGGACTTCATCGACAACGACGCCGACGCCACTGACTGTCAGGGGCACGGTACCCACGTCGCCGGCACGGTCGGCGGCACCACCTACGGGGTGGCCAAGAACGTCCAACTGGTGGCCGTACGCGTCTTCAACTGCGACGGCCGCGGCACCACCTCGAATGTTCTTGCCGGGGTCGACTGGGTGACCGGTGATCATGACCCCGGGCAGTTGGCCGTGGCGAACATGAGCCTCGGCGGCCCGCCGTACGCGCCCATGGTCGACGCCGTGCGGCGGTCGATCGCAGACGGCGTCAGCTACGTGGTGGCCGCGGGCAACGAGAGCGGCGCCGACGCGTGTTCCTACACCCCGGCCTCCGTCCCGGAGGCGATCACCGTCGCCGCCACCGACGCCACCGACGCCCGCGCGACGTTTTCCAACATCGGTACGTGCGTGGACCTGTTCGCGCCGGGCGTCGACATCACCTCGGCCTACATCGGCAGCAACACCGCAACCCGTACCGCCTCCGGAACCTCGATGGCCACCCCGCACGCCACCGGGGCGGCAGCGTTGATCCTGGCCGACAACCCCACCTACACCCCGGCGCAGGTGACCCAGGCACTCCTGGCCGACACCACCCCCGGCGTGGTGACCAATCCGGGCGTCGGCTCGCCGAACCGGCTGCTCCACGTCAGCGCCACCACCCCGGCCAACGACTTCGCACTGACCGCTACCCCCGCCAGCGGCACCGTCACCGTCGGCGGCACCATCTCCACCACCATCACCGCGACCGTCACAAGCGGCGCGGCCCAACCGGTCTCCCTGGTGGCCCGCGGCCTACCCGACGGCGCCACCGCCACGTTCCAGCCCGCGAGCGTCTCCTCCAATGGCAGCACCACCCTCACCATCAACACAGCGTCGACAACCATGGCCGGCGACTACACCATCACGGTGATCGGCACTGGGACGGGTGCGACCCGCGCGACGGCATTCCAGCTACACCTCAACGACCCGGCCGGCTGCGTCGGCTCGAACGGCACCGACACGCCGATCACCCAGGGCGATAGCCCTCTGGTCCCCATCACGATCACCGACTGTCCCGGCGCCGCCGCTCGCAACAGCACCATCGAGCTGCACATCGACCATTCCGGCATCGGTGACCTCGACATACGGCTGCTCTCACCCGACGGCACCTGGTATTACCTGCTGGACCGCACCGGCGGCGACAGCGACGACATCGACTACACCTTCACCCACGACCTGTCGTCCGAGACCGCGAACGGCACCTGGATGCTGTGGCTCAACGACCTCCTGCACTCCGGCACCGGGTTCCTCGACTCGTGGCGGATCAACCTCGCGGGCGCCGACCTGCCGGCACCAGCATGCGGTGGCCGCACCACCACCAACCTACGGATACCGGCCGCCGGCACTGTCGAATCGTCAATCAGCGTGGCCGAATGCGGCCTGGCGCCGTCGACCAAGAGCTACATCGAGCCCAACATCCGTCACCAGTACGGCCGAGACCTCCGAGTCTCCCTCGTCGCGCCGGACGGGCAGGCAATCCTGCTCAAGGATGCCTACGTGGGGTCGTACCGGGCTAACGTCCGCGAAACCTTCATCACCGATCTGTCAAGCAAGCCCACAGCCGGCACCTGGAAACTGCGGGTCGAGAACGTCGCCGACTATGAGGGCGTGTTCGAAGGCTGGAAGCTGACCCTAGACGGCGGCACCACACCAACCCCCACTACGCCGCCTCCGACGACGCCTCCCCCCACCACGCCACCGCCCACTACGCCGCCTCCGACGACGCCACCGCCCACCACGCCTCCCCCCACCACGCCTCCGCCCACGACGCCACCGCCCACCACCCCGCCTCCGACCACCCCGCCCCCCGGTGGGAGCCCCGCCTGCACCGCCGTCTACTCCGTGCAGGACCAGTGGAACGGTGGGTTCGTCGTCAACGTCAACGTCACGGCAGGAGCCATCCCGCTCACCGGCTGGCGGGTCACCCTCAACCTGCCGGGCGGCGCCTCGGTCACCTCGCTCTGGAACGGTGTCAACAGCGGCACCAGCGGGACCATCACCGTCGCGAACCAGAGCTACAACGGACGGCTGGCCGCAGGCCAGACCACCAATTTCGGATTCCAGGGCACCGGAAACGGCAACGGCGCCACCGTCACCTGCACCGGAAGCTTGAACTAAGAGCGACCGGCAATAGGTAGGGCGGCTGGACGGAAGGGACCCCGAGGTAGCAAGCAGGCACGGGTCCATTGATCATCGGAGTTCTCTACGCTTCGTGACCGATGGAGTCCCGTGCCTGCGCTGCCATCTTCGTTGTTCGAGCCCGTCTGGGTCGTGTTCGCCGCGTTGTGGCCTGAGCAACCCGAGTCGACCCGACGCATCCGCTGGCTGCCACCGCCGTCGGATCCCTGACCGGGTCGTGTTCGAGCACGTCATCGCCGCTTTGGTACACGGCTCCGGCTACGAACGCGTCGCCTCGGATGACTGCTCGGACCGTACGATCCGCCGCCGCCGGCTGCGGTCATGGGCCCAGGCCGGTCTCGGCGAGCAACTCCACGAGCTGGCCTTGGACGCCTACGACCGCATGATCGGCCTGAACCTGGCCGACGTCAACGCCGACGGCGCCATCACGAAGGCCCCACGCGGCAGAGATCGGGCTGGCCGGTCCCCGGTCGACCGCGGCAAAGGCGGCATGAAACGCTCCACCGGCGTCGACGGCCCAATACCCCGCCGTCATCAAATGAAATGGCTGTGATCTACGGCCTTCTTGTCATTGAGGACATGGCGGAACACACTCAAGATCCGTGGGGCCGCAGGCCGTTGACGACGATCGCGAGCATGCGGTCGAACTGGGGGCGATGTTCCGCAGTGCCGGCTACGGAGAGCAAGCCGGCGAGCATGCTTCCCACATCGATCGGGTCGACGTCGGCGCGCAGGTGCCCTGTCTGTGCCCCGGCGCTTAGTAGTTCTCCCAGGATCTGCTGGACCTCGTCGCAGACCGGGCCGCTGCCGAAGCGGCCTGAGGCGCTCATGGCGACCAGGGCCTCACAGATGCCGCGCCGCTCGGTGGCCCATGCGGCGAACCGGCTCATCCAGATGTGTAGCGCCTGGTCCGGTGGCTGGCCGGCCAGCAGGGCGTGGGCGTCCTCGCGTAGCGGGCGGATCTGATCGCGGTAGATCTCTTCGACCAGGTCCTCGCGCGTCGGGAAGTGGCGGTAGAGGGTGGCGCTGCCGACGCCGGCGCGTTTGGCGATCGCGTCGAGCGAGATCGTCTGGTTGCCGGCAGCGAAGGCTTCAGCCGCGATGGCTATCAGGTGTTCGCGGTTGCGGCGGGCGTCGGCGCGCAGACCGGCCGATCGAGAAGTCATGGTCCTCACAATCGCGGAGTCGGGCTGGGTCAGGGTTGGCAAAACGGGGGCATCCCCGTTTAGTGTAGGCCAGGCAAAACGGGGACCTCCCCGCTTCGGACCCGAGGAGCCACCATGCCCACAGCGCTCATCACCGGCGGAACGTCCGGGATCGGCCGCGCCACCGCAGAACTACTGCACGCCCGGGGGTACGAGGTCGCCGTCACTGGTCAGAACCCCGACACGATCGCCAAGGCGAAAGCCGAACTCCCCGACAACGTGCTCGTGACCCGCGCCGACGCGCGCAGCCTTGCTGACACCGACGCCCTCGTCCAAACGGTGTCCGACCACTTCGGCTCCCTCGACCTGCTGTTCCTCAACGCCGGCGTCTTCCGCCCGGCGCCGGTCGCCGAGGTGACTGAGGCATCGTTCGACGAACAGGTCGCCATCAACTTCAAGGGCCAATACTTCACCCTCCAGAAGGCGCTCCCTCTAATCAACGACGGCGGTTCCGTGGTCATCACCGTCGGGATCGGCGCCCGGCGCGGCAGCCCCGGCGCCACGATGGGCGCGGCAACTCGCGGAGCGCTGCTGGCGATGCTGCCCTCCCTCGCGCTCGAACTGGCCCCGCGCCGGATCCGGGTCAACACCGTGAGTCCCGGAGCGATCGCCACCCCGCTCTTCGACAAGCTCGGCGTTCCCGAAGCCGGACGCGACGCCATGCGCGCGAACATCCCTTTCGAGCGCTTCGGATCCAGCCAGGAGATCGCGGAAGTCGTCACCTTTCTCGCCTCGGACGCCGCCAGCTACCTGACCGGACAGGACATCGTCGTGGCCGGCGGCTACGGGCTCAGCGCCTGACCGTTCCCTCGGCGCAACCAGCCGCGGCACACCCGGCTTTTCTCACCGCATGCCATCACCAACTCAGGAGAACCTGATGTCACTCACCCTCGACACCTACCGCCAACTCGGCCGCTCCGGGCTGTGGATCTCACCGCTCGCGCTCGGCGCTGCCACCTTCGGCAACGACTGGGGCTGGGGCGCCGAGAAGGACGAGGCGCGCCGGCTGTTCGACCTCTACGTCGAGCGTGGCGGCAACTTCATCGACACCGCGGTCACCTACACCAACGGCACCTCCGAGCGGATGCTGGGCGAGTTCGCCCACGGCCGCCGGGACAGCCTGGTGCTGGCCACGAAATACACGACACTGCGCACCCCAGGCGACCCAAACTCCGGCGGCGCCAGCCGCAAGAGCCTGAACGGCGCCGTCGAGACCAGCCTGCGACAGCTGGGAACCGACTACATCGACCTGCTCTACCTGCACGTCTGGGACTTCACCACACCCGTGGAGGAGATCCTGCGCGGCCTCGACGACCTGGTCCGTCAAGGCAAGGTCCTGTACGTGGCGATCTCCAACACCCCGGCCTGGCAGATCTCCCGCATGCACGCCATCGCCGACCTGCGCGGATGGTCGCCGCTGGCCGCGGTGCAACTGGAGTACAACCTGATCGAACGCACCGCGGAACGCGACCTGCTTCCCATGGCCCGGGAACTGGGGCTGGGAACGGTCCTCTGGTCACCACTCGCCGGCGGGGTGCTCACCGGCAAATACAGCCGCCAAGACCTGACCACGCCAGATGCCACAGCCGCCGAAAGCGCCCGTAAGGGCTTCAATCTGGCACTCGGTGGGATCACCGAACGCAACCTCGCGATCGTCGACGTGGTCAAAGAGATCGCCAGCGATCTGAACCGCACGCCCGCTCAGGTAGGCCTGGCCTGGACCCTGCAGAACCCCGCGGTCACCTCCCCAGTCATCGGTGCCCGTACATCAGCACAGCTACAGGAAAACCTCGGCGCACTGGAGGTCGAGTTCACGCCGTCGCAGCTCACTCGGCTCGACCAAGCCAGCGCCATCGAGCTCGGCTTCCCGCACGCGATGCTCGCCAGCGACCACATCAGAGCCCAAACCCGTGGCGACATCACATTCGCAACCCACCGCTGACACCACGTCCCAGAAGCGCCGATTCCCCTTCGTCATCGTGATCTCCGGCAGGTCCGACCTAAGTCCGCAATAGATCAACAACTCAAAGGATCAAGCGGCGGACAACGATCCCTGCAGGGCCGTTCCCGCCGCCTACCGCGGCAGCCGACCCAGCGGATAGCTGCGTCACGCGACCGCCGGGATGACGGCCCGTTTTTCAACCCGTAGTTTCGGGCTGGAGCGGTAGGGCGACCCGCGTGTGTCGCGACGGGGCGGCGGGGCGTAGGCAGCGCCACCGCGGGTAGAGCCGGACGTGGCTGTGATCAGTGACTACGCACTTCTCGGAGACTGTCAGGGCGCGGCATTGGTCTCCTCGGACGGGTCGGTGGACTGGTGGTGCCCGCCCCGGTTCGACGCACCGAGCGTCTTCGCGCGTCTGCTCGGCTCCACCGGCGGCTTCTGGTCGATCCGACCACTCGGGCCGTACCACACCGCCCGTCGCTACCTCGACGGGACGATGGTGCTGAACACGGAGTTCCACACCCAGGACGGCGTGCTGCGGGTGACCGACGCCCTGAGTCTAGGTGCCGGGGAACGCGGTCACCGGATCGGCGTCACCTCCGCGCACGTGCTGTTACGGCAGGTCGAGGTGGTCTCCGGCGCGGTGGAGGTGGCCGTCGAGGTCGCGGCCCGGCCCGAGTACGGCTTGGTCACGCCCACGATCGTCGAAACTCCGGTGGGGATCGAGATCTCCGGAGGCGCAGACCGCCTGACCCTGGTCGCTGACCGCGATCTTGCCGTCGACGGTGCACTCGTGACCGGGCGATTCACTCTCACGGCGGGTGACAGCGCCATGTTCGCGCTACACCACCGTGGATCCGCCGACCCGCCGACCGCGCCGATCGACGGGCGTGCGGCGCTGCGGGACACCGTCGCCGCCTGGCTGTCCTGGGCCACCCTCCACCAGGACTACCAGGGGGCTTATCGGGAGGAAGTCCGGCGCAGCGCCCTGGTCCTCCAGGCGTTGACCTACCAGCCGACCGGTGCGGTGATCGCTGCGGCCACCACATCTCTGCCGGAGGAGGTCGGTGGTGCGGCGAACTGGGACTACCGGTTCGGATGGCTCCGCGACGGCAGCTTCACCCTCAAGGCTCTGTGGGTCGCGGCCTGTCCCGACGAGGCACACCGCTTCTTCGACTGGATGGCCGCCTCGATGGGGTCGGTGGAAGCGGAGGACCACGTGCCGATCATGTTCGGCGCGGGTGGCGAGCGGGACCTGACCGAACACACCCTGGAGCACCTGGAGGGCTACCAGGGCAGCCGGCCGGTGCGGATCGGCAACGACGCCTGGCGGCAGAAGCAACTCGACGTCCTGGGCGAAATCCTGGAGTGCGCCTGGGTCCTGCGCGACGAACTCGCGGACCTGTCGCCCGCCGCCGCGGGTCTGCTGCGTTCGCTGGCCGACCGGGTCGTCGACGGTTGGCGGGAGCCCGACGCCGGCGTCTGGGAAGGGCGCGAGGGCGAGCGGCACTACCTGACGTCGAAGCTGCTGTGCTGGGTGGCATTGGACCGTGCTATCAGGCTGGCGCCGGTCCTGGACGCGGAGACGCACGTCCCGAGGTGGTCGCAGGCCAGGGAGCAGCTCCGCGCGGCCATCCTCACCGAGGGCTGGAACGCCGAGGCCCGGACGTTCACCGGCGCGTTCGGGTCCGACCACCTCGACGCCGGGGTGCTCGCCATGTCGCCCCTCGGGTTCCTCCCCGCCGACGACGACCGGGTCATCGCGACCGTGGACGCCATCCGGCGGGAACTCGACGTGCGACACGACGGCCTCTTGCAGCGCTGGACGGGGTCGGGGTTGGAGGGCACCTTCATCGTCTGCTCGTACGTGCTGGTCCAGGCTCTGGCGCTCGCCGGGCAGGTCGACGAGGCCAAGCGAATCTTCGAGCGGATCACCGCCCGGGCGAACGATGTTGGTCTGCTGTCGGAGGAGGTCGACCACCGGGACGGCACCCTGATCGGGAACTTTCCCCAGGCGCTGTCCCACATCGGTCTCATCAACGCGGCCTGGATCATCGATCAGGTCCAGTCCGGGGGTGACCCGGTGCACTGAGCCCGGCCAGGGCGGCAGACCGCAGGCCGGCGTGCCGCGCCGCGCCGCCTCTCGCCGCGTCGGCGCTGATCACGGTGGGCTTACGCCCACGACCAGCGGGTATGCGCGCCGACGTGACAGCCACGGAAGGAGCGTGCTGATGACCGGACGCCTGACAGGCAAAACCGCCCTGATCACCGGCTCCGACTCGGGGATCGGGCAGGCCACCGCCATCGAGTTCGGCCGAGAGGGCGCCGATGTGGTGGTGCACTACCTGCACGATCACGCGGGCGCCAACCACACGAAGGCCGAGATCGAACGGACCGGCCAGCGGGCTGTCGTGGTGCAGGGTGACATCAGCGTCGAGCACCAGGTGGAGGCGATGTTCGACGAAGCCCTGGGGGAGTTCAGCAGGCTGGACATCCTGATGAACGACGCGGGCGTGGACGCCTCCGGCATCCCGGTGGCCGACCTGGACACCGAGACCTGGGACCGGGCGATCCGCACCAACCTGTACGGGATGTTCTTCTGCTGCCGGCGGTTCATCCGGCACCGCCGCGACCAGGGCGGGCAGGGGAAGATCATCAACATCACCTCCGTCCATCAGGAGGTGGCCCGGGCCGGCGGCTCCGACTACGACGCCAGCAAGGGCGGCATGCTGGAGCTGGCCAAGAGCATCGCCCTGGAGGTCGCCCCGATGCACATGAACGTCAACAACATCGGGCCCGGCATGGTGCTCACGCCGTTCAACCAGCAGGCAATCGACGACCCGAAGTTCCTTCAGGAGCAGGTGCAGTCCATCCCCTGGAAGCGGGCCGCGCAGCCGGAGGAAATCGCCAAGCTCGCCGTCTTCCTGGCCAGTGACGACGCCGACTACGTCACCGGCTCGACGTACTTCATGGACGGCGGTCTGATGCAGAACCAGGGACAGGGCGCGTAGACCCTGCCCAGGAACACCACCGCACCGGTCCGGCCCTGCGACGGTCAGCCGGTGCTGGTGGCGAAGGGGCCACCGTCGCCGAACGCGAGCCGCGCGAAGTTCTCAGCGATGCGGCGGTGCCCCGCAGGGTCGGGGTGGACCTCGTCGGGCAGTGGGATCTCGGCGTAGTCCGCCTCGCCGTACAGGTCGCGTCCGTCGAGGTAGTGCAGGTTCGGGTCGTCGGCCGCGCGCTCTCCGACGATCCGGGCCAGTTCGGCACGGATGGTGGTGAGCGTCAGCCGCCCGGCACTGCGCTCGGCCGGATCGCCCGTGAGCGTTCACTTCAGCACCGGCCCATCAAGTGGATGCTGGCGGGGCCAGGTCTGTCCGGAGACGTTCGAGAGTAGTGCTCGTTATGCTCCTGCTCATGAAAACGTGCCGGCCTATGGCGGTCGTTGCCTGCCTGGCCTTGCTGGTCATATCGGGTTGCGGCTCCGGGCGGTCCACCACCGCAGCAGGCACCCCGACGACCTACACGTGTTGCGATGGCGAGGACGTGGACACGGTCTACCAGCCTGGCCAGGAAATGACGGTTCACTGGATCGTCAAGTCGGGGACCGGCCCCGCCGCGAAGCCGACACACGTCGAGCTGACTGCGCGTCTGACTGGCCCGTACGGGGACGTCAGCGAACTGAAGAACGCTGCCGGGGGTACAGCTCGGCCCGCTCTGGGAGAGGTAACGTTCGAGGCCCAGCCGGTGCGGCCATCCGGTGCGGCGGGCGAACGACCGGTCAGCGTCATTCCCATCGCGGAGGACGCGCCGCCCGGGTCTTACAACCTGATCTTTGCCGTACGAGAGGATGGCGGAGTCATAGGCGGAGCGAGCGTCGTCCGCGTGGCCCCCAAAGCCTGAGCCCATCGGATACTCAGGCCGGGGACAGCGTTGTTCTGCCGGATCGGCAGGGTGCTCACGAGTCGTTGCGTTCTTCTCTCCTGTTGTTGCGGGCCGCCGTCGCAGACGACTGCCCGTCGCGGGTTGCGCACCCGACTGCTGTTGCGCTACCGCCATCTAGCATCTTGCGTTCAACCGCGACGAGCTTCGTGGTCAACCCGTCCCCCCATGCTGCGCCGGCCGCAGCCGGGCCTTCCGTTACGAGCGTCAAGTCATCCGGCTGACTTGGCTCGCCCGACCCCGCAGGCGTGACCGCTGACGGTGAAGGCCTGGCCTGCGGCGGCTCCTGGCCGCCGGAGCACCCGCCCGTCGCCACCGCCGCAAACACAGAAATCAAGACACCTCGAAGAACATGCATCCGGTCATGGTGAATCACCACCGGTGATGTACCGGTCACCGACACGAACCCACGCCTGGCGCCAGGTGATGACCCGGGCGCGGTGGTGGCGATCGTCGGCCGAGCGCGATAGCCGCTCACCTCGAGCTCTCGCCCGATATACGACCGGGCGGTGGCGTGCCGCGCGCAGGGACCTGAGCGAGAATGGTCCAGTTCGAACCTCGCGCAACCCTGGAAGGACCCTCCCTTGGCCGGTGGACTCGTAGCCCTGTTGGATGACGTGGCGGTGCTGGCCCGGGCCGCTGCCGCGTCGATCGATGACATCGGGGCGGCCGCCGCGAAGGCCGGCGCCAAGGCTGCGGGCGTCGTCGTCGACGATGCTGCCGTCACGCCGCAGTATGTGCGGAGCCTGGCGGCCGAGCGCGAGTTGCCGATTATCAAGCGCATTGCCGTGGGGTCGCTGCGCAACAAGTTCTTCATCATCCTGCCGGCGGTGCTGCTGCTCAGTCAGTTCGTGCCCTGGCTGCTCACTCCGATCCTCATGCTCGGCGGCGCCTACCTCTGTTACGAAGGCGCGGAGAAGGTGTGGGCCAAAATCGCCCATCACGGTGCCTCCGGCGCGGGCGAGGAGAAGGTGCAGGACGAGACGACACTGGTGTCTGGGGCGGTACGAACCGACCTGATCCTCTCGGCAGAGATCATGGTCATCTCCCTTAACGAGGTGATCGATCAGGCGTTCTGGTCCCGCCTGGCGATCCTGGCTATCGTCGCCGTCGTCATAACCGTCCTGGTGTACGGCGTGGTGGCCCTGATCGTAAAGATGGACGACGTCGGGCTGCGCCTGTCGCAACGTTCCGGCGCCGTCGCCACGTTCGGCCGCGGTCTGGTGAGGGCGATGCCGGTGGTCCTCACCGTGCTGACGGTAGTCGGCACGGCGGCGATGCTGTGGGTGGGCGGGCACATCCTGCTGCTCGGCACGAACGAGCTGAACCTGCACTTCCTGTACGAGGCCGTGCACCACGTGGAGGTCGCCGCCCACGACGCCACGGGTGTTCTCGGCGGGCTCGTCGGCTGGCTCGTCAACACGGCGGCCAGCGCGATCCTCGGGCTGATCGTCGGAGCGCTGGTCGTGCTGGTCATGACTCTCACGCTCCACCGCCGCACATCCAAGGCTGCGGCTGCGGCTGCGGCGGCCACGACTCGTACTGACGGCACCATCCCCGCGCCGCCGAGCCGCGCAGCTCGGCGTCGCGACGCTCCTGCGGACCGAGCGCCTCGCGGTTGACCGCAAAATCCTCAACGAGGCGCCGCTCTCGATTCCCCGGCTCAACGGCCATCGGCTGGTACGGGCGTCCTAGCCGGTGTACGGCTGCGGCAGTGCCGCCACGCAGGCCGCGGAGCATGCGTTTACCAGCAACGGCAACACGTCGGTGGCGACCAGGCCAGAGATCCAGACTTGGCGAAGCTCACCGTCAACCGGCCCATCGCAGACGCTGCAGGTTCGCACCGCGTCGCAGCCCCACACGCTGGGTCGAGCGCGGCGAGGTCCGTCTCTACCGCACGGGTCACCGCCCGCAGCCGCGGAAACGGCGGACGAAACTGTCAGCGGGGTGCCTGCGATGGCGACGAGATGGATCGCACGGTGGTAATCGGGCCGGTCGTCGTGGCTCGGCTCGGCCCTGGCACGCGACGACCGTGACGAGACGGGTCAGCGACGGCCCATTTCCGTACGAGTTCTTTTGGCGATCATGGCGCCGTCGATGGCGATGAGAGCGGCACCCGAGGCGGCGGCGAACATTCCGGCGGGGCGTCCCGGATGGCGAGCGCGGCCTGGACGAGCGCCGCGTGGGTGAGCGTCTGGGGGTAGTTGCCGATCTGGGCGCCGGTCGCGGGATCCAGCTCTTCGGCGTAGAGGCCGAGAGGGCTGGCATAGCCGAGCATGGCCTCGAACAGCTCGATCGCCTCGGAGCGGCGGCCGGTGCGGGCGAGGGCTTGCACCATCCAGAACGAGCAGGGCAGGAACGCGACTTCGGTCCCCGGGAGACCGTCACGTCCCGGCGGGTAGCGGTAGAGCAGCGGACCGCCGGCGGACAGTTCGTCTCGAACGGCGTCGATGGTGCCGCGCACCCGGGGTGACTCGATGCTCTCCATGTCCAGCAGCGGCAGGACGAGCAGGGCCGCGTCCAGATCCGTCGAGCCGTAGGTGCGCATGTAGCTGGCCGCCGTCGGGTCGAAGCCGGATGACCGGACCTCGGCGGTGATGGCCTCGCGTGCTTCCCGCCAGCGCCGACGTTGACGGCGTGGCAGGGGGTGAGTATCGGCGATGCGCAAAGCCCGGTCCAGAGCGAGCCACCCCATGAGCTTCGAATGTACGTGTTGGGCGGGTTGGCGGACCTCCCAGATGCCGGCGTCGGGCTCCTGCCAGCAGCGGGCGACCACGTCGGCGAAGCCCCGCACCGCCCGCCACGTCTCTGCGTAGAGGCGCTGTCCGGCCTGTACGAACGCCCAGGCGGCATCGATCAGCCAGCCGTAGCCGTCGAGTTGGTGTTGCCCGGCGGCGCCGTTGCCGATCCGTACCGGGACGCTGCCGAGATAGCCGGGCCAGCCGGCTAGTTCCCGTTCTGCTGGCACGACGCGGCCGTGAACGGTGAGCAGTGCCGGCAGGCGTGGCCGCTGTAGCCGGCTCGCGTGCATCAGCCACGCGAGGAAACCGCGGGCCTCGTCCGGTTTCCCGACGCTGAGGAACGCGCTCACGCCGATGCTGGCGTCCCGGGGCCAGACATAGCGGTAGTCCCAGTTCCGTACCCCGCCGGGATCTTCGGGCAGTGACGTGGTGGGTGCGGCCACCGGCGCTCGCGACGGCGAGTAGGTCAGCAACCGCAGCGTCAGCAGGCTTCGTACCACCTCTTCCCGAAACGGAAGCGACCCGTCGATCTCGGCGGTCCAGGCTCGCCAGCGCTCCTCGTCCTCGGCGAGCAGTTCCCAGGCCCATGCGGGCTCGACGTGGATCAGCGGTTCGCGGTATGCCACGGCCAGCACGAGGGTGACCGGTCGGCCCGGTCGCACCCTGATCAGGGCGGGCCGACCCGGTTCGATGGTGAGCTCGGGCGAGCTGCCCAGTGAGACCGCGAGGGACCCCCACTGACACACCAGGCCCGGACCCCGGTGGTGAACTCGAGGCCGGCGGTGCCCTTCGCCGAGGCGGGGATCGAACTCGACGACGGCGTCGCCCGTCGTGTCCTCGGCGGAAAGCCGTCGCACGATCAGCGTTGTCGGCAGCAGGCGGCCGCTGACCTCGGCCACCATGGCCTCGGTGAGGGTGAGCCGGCCGCCGCCCACCGCCCAGGTCGTCTCCAGAGTGGCGGTGTGCTGCCGGTAGCGTCGCTGCACGATCGTGGCCGGTCGAGCGGGGCCAACCCGGAACGTTCCCGCCTCGGGTCCCCCGACCAGCCGGCCGAAGAGGGGCTCGCCGTCGAAGCGGGGCACGCAAAGCCAGTCGATCCCGCCGTCACCGGCGACGAGGGCGGCGGTGCGGGTGTCACCCAGCAGCCCGTACTCGCTGATCGGCGCTGGGGGGCGGACCGATGTCGGTTCGAACCCACCGGTCATGCAGATCGCTCCTGACGAGACGTGGCGCGCGGGTCAGCCGGCGTGAAGGAGTAGTCCGAGGACCACCCCGTAGATGACATGGACGATGCCGACGACCACGGGGGTCTGGACGCCATAGTTGACGGCGAAGACGCCGGGTGGCTCGAGGACGGCCGTGCTGGCTGGGCCCGCCCGCTGGGACGCCATGCGCGGGTGGACACCCGGAAGTAGCGGCAGGAGCACCGTCAGCGCGATCCCGACGTGGACGGCCCCGAGCAGTGCCCCGGTCCACCACGTGGCGCGGCCCAGCAGGGCGAACGTGGCAGCGTAGCCGAGCGCGAAGCCCTGACCGGCGCCGAGGTGGATGAAAAACCCGATGACCCGGGCCCGGTCGGGATCTTCGGTGACGAGGGTTCCGAGTACCAGGGGAAAGTCGAGGCGAGTGAGTCCGGCCAGTTGAGCAGTGATCAGCGCCGCGGTGAGCACCGCGGTGGCGACGACCCCGAACAACGCCCATCCGGCCCAGTCCATCTCAGCAGGGGTGGGCGACGCGAGCGTTGGCAGTCAATGTTCCCTCGGTCATCGGTCCGTTCTTCGACTGGAAACGTGAAAGCCGGCGGCTCTGGTCGGGACGCCTGCGGCGCGCATCGGACGATGGTGGCTGTGTCGGATTTTCACCATAAGTCACAGTGCTGTGAGATGTGGTCTGCTCGCCGAGATGCAGCTGGCGGTGCGACGCGCCGTGCCCGTGGGTGCGGTGCTGCCCCGGGACCCGGAGCGGGACCGGCCCGCGCTACCCGAGGCCGGTGTCAGGCAGCTCGGCGGGCGCGGCGGCGGGCATGGATGAAGGCGGCGTCGCCGCGCATGCCGCCCCACCAGGACCACGGAACGCCGATCATGTACCGGTGATCGACGCGAAGACCGGCGCGGCGTCCGCGCCGCGGCCGGTGCGGGACAACCCGTACGCGAGGCTCCTCAACACCGGTGTGCTGTGAGCTGTTGGGTTGGTTCTTCCCGAAAGATAAGGAAGCTGCGGCGGGTTCGAAGCCGAATCGGCCCGAACCCGCCGCGCGACGGGGTGGAGGCGCCGAGAGCAGCTAGCGACATGCGCTGCCCGGATGTGGGGGACGGCGATGCCCTGTCTGGACCGCACCGGTCGCCCGTCCACTGCGGCTGGGCTCGTACGAGCCCCGCCGGGGTGCGCCAAGTCAATCTGGCCACCGTCGTTCCTTTCACCTCGTCCTTCCGACAACGAGCACATCGCGTACGGGGTGTGCGCCACAAGGCTCTTCACACCGCTGATACGGAACCCGGCCGGGAATTGACGCCGCCGATACGCCAGCTTGCCGTAAGGGACCGCCGGTTCCGTAACCAATCGTGCCTGCGGCGGATCGTGTCGGCCGATGCGCGCATCTTGGCGCCGGCACCAACCGCCTGGCGTGACTGCGTAGGCCGCACGTGGGAGTGCCATGTGTCCGAGCGGTGAGGATCGCCGCCGTCGGTTCTCGTCATCAAGACCCATGCCGACCAGGCTTCCCGGCGCTCCGGACCAACCGTCCCTCCGAGGTGTGCCTACCTTCGGAGAAGCCGGGGCCGAGTGGCTGCCGTTATGGCCGTGTCAAGAATCGGCCCGTGGTCGTAACGGGTGCGTGAAAGCCGTCGACGGTGGTCGGCCAGACGGACTGAGATGGCACCAGGTGGACTCGATGCGCGGGTCCGCACGGTCCGGGGGCTTGCCATGGCGGTGGATCGCAATCTGTGGGAAGCAAGGGGCGCGCAGCAGACGCCGACGGGCGTCAGCGTTGCGATCGGCTGGACAGCGATGATCGCCGCGTCCCTCGTGGCGGCGGCGCTGTTTTCGCGCTCGGAGATGCCGGGGCGGGTGCTCGTTGTCGCTGTGGCGGCCGGTGCCTTTGCGGCGAGGGTTCCTGACCTGCGCGCCGTGGCCGCGGTCACCGGTTTGGCCATGGCCACGTTCGTCGGGTTTCTGGCGAACCAATTCGGCGAATTGACCGGCGGCGACGGTGCCTGGTCGTACGCCGTGGTGATCGGCTTCGGTGCGGTCCTCGGGATCGGCTACCGGTTCTTGCGGCAGGTCCGGCAGGTGCGGCGCGAGCAGGCCGAACCGTTGCAGGTGGTGGCGGACCGGCCCTTGTCTGATGAACGTGATGTAGCTGTCGCGCCGCTGGACAACGCCTTCGATGGCCGTCGTGCGGCTTGAGGCATTCGTAGTACCGCAGCGCCTGACGGTTCACGCCGGCCGCGTCGGCCAACTGGCCGCTGCGCGGTGGCCGTGGCGTCACCCCTGCATCTGGGTGAGGTTGTAAGTAATCGGGACCCCGCCTGCGCGTCGCTGCTGCCCCAGAGTCACGCCGCCCTGGGCAGCGGCAACGCGGCGATCTTGCTGTAGAACCGGTGGATCTCGCTGACCATGCGCTCGAACGTGTCCACGTCGATGGGCTTCGTGACGTAGGCGTTGGCGTGGGCGCTGCAAGTGCTCAGCTCGCCGAGCACCAGTCGGTGACCTCCATCGTCAACGCGATCCGGGCACTGGACGCAGATGTCCCGGCCGATTCGGCATCTCGATGACCGCGCACGACGCGGCCCGCAAACGGCACTCGTCGCAGCGGATCCTCGTCCAGGCCAGCCAACGACAACTCTCACAGCCATTTTCATCCTGCGTAGCGGTTGGCTTCGACGTTGTGCAGGACGAGGATGGCCTGCACGATCGCGGTTGCTCGCCGTGGGCAGCAGGACAGCTGTCCTACCGGGAGCCTCGTACCCATCGATCACCGGGCCCGCCACACCCATCCTGAGCTGCAAGATCAGCCTGGAAAGGCTCAGTCCACGATGAGGAACGGATGCCCACGGCCAGCCTCGACACGGTCATCCCACTGAAGTGAGGTCAGGCGACCCGATGGCCTGCCGGTGTTCGGCCGGGCTGAGACCGCGTACCCGTTTGAAGGCCGCGCTGAGTGCGAATGAGCTGCCGTAGCCGACCTGGCGGGCCACCGCGCCGACGGTGGCGTCCGGATCGCGCAACAGGTCGGCGGCCAGCGCGAGCCGCCAGTTGGTGAGGTACGCCATCGGAGGCTCGCCGACCAGTTCGGTGAACCGGCGGGCCAGCACCGCCCGCGAGATACCGGTGCCGGCCGCGAGGGTGGCCACCGTCCAGGGCTTTGCCGGGTGGTCATGCAGCAGTCGCAACGCCCTGCCGACCACCGGATCGCCGTGCGCTCGGTACCAGGCGGGCGCCGCCGCCTCCGGCCGGGAGAACCAGGCCCGAAGTACGGCGATGAGCAGTAGGTCGAGCAGCCGGTCCAGGACCACATCCTGCCCCGGCTCGTCCTTGGTCATCTCGTCGCCGAGCAACGGGATGAGCGGGCTGTCCAGTGCTCCGGCCGGCAGCACCAGGAGATGGGGCAGGACCCTCAGCAGCCGTTGGCTGACCTCGCCCTGCAACTGGTACGTGCCACTGAGCAGCACCGCCATCCCGTCAGCGCGTTCGCCCCAAGTCCGGATACCCAGGTCCATCACTTCGCACAACTCGTCCCCGGTGGGCGTGGTGCTGTGCTCACCGGGATGGATCACTGCCCGCGGCGCCGTGGCCGGGTCGTCGGCGATCGTGTACGGCTCCGGGCCACGGATGATCGCGACATCGCCGGGGCGTAGCGGCACCGGAACACCCTGATCCGGCACCACCCACGCCGTGCCGCGCAGCATGGTGACCAGGGTGAGGGGCGCGCGATCCTGGATCCGTACCGACCAGGGCGGGTCGAACACCGACCGCATCAGGAACGCGCCGCGCGCCCTCGGCCCGTCCAGCAGCCCCGCGAGCGCATCCATGCGCTCAGGTTAGCCCTGTGACGTGGGCGGTCGAGACGCCGGGACATGCGATCGAGAGTCTCGCCCATTCCCGGTGCGCTCGCCCTCGACTTGACTGGTTGGCATGACGAAGACCGTTGATGAGCAGCCAATCCTCGTACTGGGCGGCACCGGCAAGACCGGCCGCCGGGTGGTGGACCGGCTCGCCAAACTCGACCGGCCGGTACGGGTCGGCTCCCGCTCCGGCGAGCCGCCGTTCGACTGGACCGACCAGCGCACCTGGGCACCCGTACTGGACGGGGTTTCGTCGGTCTACCTGGTGTACTACCCGGACCTGGTCGCGCCGGACGCCCTCGCGAGGATCCGCTCGTTCACCGCACAGGCGGTGTCCGGCGGGATCGAACGGTTGGTTCTGCTCTCCGGCCGGGGCGAGGAGGAGGCCAAACTCAGCGAGCGGGTGGTCCAGGACTCCGGAGTGGCCTGGACGATCGTGCGGGCGAGCTGGTTCAGCCAGAACTTCAGCGAGGACTTTCTGACCGACTCGATACGCGGCGGCGAGGTCACCCTCCCGGCCGGGAACGTGCCGGAGCCGTTCGTCGACGCCCTCGACATCGCCGACATCGTGGTCGCGGCGCTGACCGACGACGGGCACGCGGGGCAGCTTTACGAGGTGACCGGCCCGCGGCTTCTCACCTTCGCCGAGGCGACCTCGGAGATCGGCAACGCGCTCGGGCGGGAGATCCGCTACCGGTCGGTATCGCCCGAGGAGTACGCCGCCGTGATGGCCGGGTACGACGTGCCGGCGGAGCTCACGGCGGTGCTGACCGAACTGTTCGGCAAGGTGTTGGACGGCCGCAATGCACAGCTCGCCGATGGTGTGCAACGGGCGCTGGGCCGCAGGCCGCGCGACTTCACCGACTATGCCCGGGACGCCGCCGCCGCTGGTGCATGGGACACGTCACCCGGTGGAGACTGGGCATGAACGCCACCCTGGCTGCCTGGTCGGCGGCGGTGACCCTGGTGGTGACGGGTGCGATCACCGGTGTCTACTACGCCTTTTCGGTGGCGGTGATGCCCGGTCTGAACGCCGCCGACGCTGGCACCGCGATCCGGGCCATGACGAGCATCAACCAGAGGATCCAGAATCCGCTGTTCTTTGTCACGTTCTTCGGCCCGCTCGTCGCCGCCACGGTGACCGGTGTGTTCCTGTTGATCCTCGGGAAGAGGTCGGCGGGTGTCCTGTTCCTGGTGGCCGCGGGGGTGTACCTGGTGGGCGCGTTCATCCCGACGGTGGTCGTCAACGTGCCGATGAACGAGACGCTCGACACCGCAGGCGTGCCGACCGATCCTGCGGAGGCGGTCCGGGTGTGGGCTTCCTACTCGTCCGCCTGGACGTGGTGGAACTCCTTACGCGCCGGTGCCAGCCTGATCAGCCTGTTGCTGGCTGGTCTCGGGGTCTACCTCTCGGACACGTCCCGATGACGCGCCGTCCGGGGGGTGCGATCCGGTACGGCCCGTCGATCAAGGCGATGCCCAACGTCGACCCCGTTCTGGGAGTTCCGTCAGCCGCCCTCGGCAGTTCGCCCTGGAGGCCGTCGTCCGAGGCCAGCGCCTGGCGGCTTCGCTGTTGATCGGTAGCCGCTGGAACGGAATGAACGCGGCGACGGCGATCAGGGCAGGGCGCCTTGGGCGCCCTGATCTCCCGCGGCGGCACCGGTTGCCAGCGGATCTCGGCAACACTAGGTTGAAAATCATCGACGAACGTCTACATCACAAGGTGCCCGGGGGCCCGAATGTCAACGTCTGTCACTCGCCGCACCGTCCTGGCCGGTGGCGCCGGTGCCGCCATCGGCCTAGCGCTGCCCGGCCCCGCCGCCCACGCCGGTGGCCACCACCCCACAAGCGTGAGCTTCACCCTCGACGCGACAACGCTCGACGGTGGTGAGCAGGTCACCTCGGTCACTCTCCACACCGGCCGGCTGGGGCCGATCGACGCCGCCGGGCTCACCTCCGACACGTTCACCGTGCATGCCAAGGCCACCAGCCCGATCCCGATCGCTCCCGGCGATCTGATCTTCAGCGAGTACGACCTGGACCGCACGGTGACCGCGGCCCGGCTCGACCGGCACGGAAACATCGTGCTGGAGCTGAGCCACGCCGAAGGTCAACCAGGCGGTGGCACCCTCGGCTACATCGTGAGCAGGGGCCGCAACGTCCGGCTGGACCTCGTCTACACCATCAGGCAGAACACCCCGCTCGTCCGGCGTCACGGCTCGCCGGTCACCATCACGCGCTTCGTGCAGGGGCGGCTGTCGAACCCCGAGGTGGATGCCTTCAGCCACCACGTCTCGGGCTCGGGCCTGAAGTACCGGTTGTACTCCCCGGAGCGTTCGCCCCGCCACGGTCGGCTGCCGCTGATCCTCTGGCTGCACGGCGGCGGCGAGGGCGCCTCCCTGCCTGACGACTACTACGACAACGAGACCACGCTGCGCGCCAACCGCGGTGCGCTGGGCTTCGCCACCCCGCAGGCTCAACGGATCTTCTCCGACGCGTACGTCGTCGCTCCGCAGAGCACCTCCTACTGGATGGAGGACGGCCCCCGGTTCGCCCCGCTGATCCGCGAAATCGTCCAGGACCTCGTACGCCGCAAGCGTGTCGACCCCGACCGGATCTACGTGGCCGGTTGCAGCAACGGCGGCTACATGTCCCTGGAGATGACCGTTGCCTATCCCGACCTGTTCGCCGCGTCGGTACCGATCTGCGGCGTTATCGAGCCGCTCGGCGGGGAGGGCCCGCCCCTGATCACCGACGCGGAGCTGACGAAGATCCACACCCCGACCTGGCTGGTCACCTCACGCGACGACGACACCGTGCCACCCGAGACCAACACGATCCACGCCCACGACCTCATCCCGGGATCACTGATCACCCTGTACGACCACGTCGTATGGAACGGCTACCAGTTCCCCGGTCACTGGTCCTGGATCTACGTGGCCCGCAACGACCCGAGCCGCAACGGCACCCACATCTGGCAGTGGATGGCCCGCCGTCATCGATAATCCGCCGCCTGCGGCACCAGCTTCGGTCTCCACCTCGTGCTGGATTCCCGTACGAGCTCGGCGCGACGCGGTAGGAGTGCGTGTGCCCGACGGGAGAAGAGCATGCGGTTCCTGTCGCTTCCCGTCCCGGCCAGACCAGGCCAGTAAGCGGTCAGTACACCGTCAACCCGTGATCGTGAAACTGGCCACGGACCCGACGCAGCAGCGCCTCAGCCGGCGGCGGCGTGCCCTATAGCGGGAACGGGGGGACGCGTTAGCGCCGTGGGATGAGGGTGGCCACGGTCGTGCGCGTGGTGTGGGGAGTGACCCAGGCGAGGTCGGTGTCGGCCCGGGCCTCTCGCCACTGACGGCGGACGTTGTTGGTTGACAGCCCCCGGGTCGACCCGAGCCCCGCGTTCGAGCGAACGGCCGCCGACGCAGCCGCGCCTATGCGCCCGAGATGGCCTTGAGAGCCGTGTCGAGTGCCTGGTCTGCCGGTACGGGTACATCGGGGACCACTCCAACGCCTTCCCAGTTGGTGCCGGTGACGCTGTTGATGGAACGGGCGGTCGGCACGGTCACGAGGATGTGTTCGGTGACCGCGTGGCGGGCCGTCGGATGCGCGCCGCCACGTGTCGTCTCACCGACGACGACGGTCCGGCCGTGCGCCTGAAGGGTGTATGCCACGTCCTCGCCCCCGGAGAACGTCATCGCGCTGGTGAGCACATAGACCGGGCGGTCCGCATAGCGCGGCGCGGGTAGGTGCGCGGTCGTCCAGAACTGGCGTGTGGCGCCGGTGGACCGCTCGTAGAAGTCGTTGAGGTGCACCTGATCGTCGGGGAAGAAGTAGCTGCACCACATCGCGGCTCCCTCCGGTGCGCCGCCGGCGCATGCCCGCAAGTCCAGGATGAGGGCGGAGCTGAGGGCGACCAGTTGCATGGCCGCGCCGATCGCGACGGCGCCTTCGTCGGCGTACGCGATGCGCCGCACGTCGATGAGCCCGACGTTTGCGTCCAGGTGCTCGACACGGCGGATTCCCTGGTTCTCCGCCCTGAGCAGCGCGAGGAACGCCGCCCGACCCCCGTCTTCGTCCGCCGGATCCAGCGACTGCGGCTGGTCCGACCACAGCAGCCGCAGATGCTTGTCCGGGCACACCTCCTGAAGGTGGGCGGTCACCGTCTCGCAGAGCACCGGCCCGTCCAGGTCGTCGTACTCGCCTGCTGCGAGACGACGCCGGATCGCGGCGTCGATGTCCTCGACCTTCGCAGGAAAGACGTACCCTGCCTCGATCCGATCCAGGGCCTGTTCGATGATCTGTTCGATTGAGAGCACGGCGGGCCACGGTAGACCGCGAACAACCTCATGACCACCGAATTTCGCGCAGGCCCAGGTGTCACAAGGTGTGGCCGCCGCCGAACCGATGGCCGCGACCTTCTAGCTCACCTGCGCCGCATGAACGCGTGCAGTGCCCTGCCGCTCCCGACCTGCGTCACATTGATCAGTTCCCAACCCAGGCGGCTAAGGTGGTCGGCTGCGGCGAGTGCCTGGCTGACGCTGTCCCCGCCAGCGGCGTAGGCGACCACGGCGAGGTGCCGGTGCGGGTAGGCACGCAGATCGACCAGTTGCCGCAGAACCGCCGTCGCGCTGATGGCGTGGGTGCGAACGACCGATTCGATGGTCTCGTTGGGCATGCCTCGACGATAGGGGCAACCAGCACGGGCGATCGTCTCGCCCATCTGACGGCGGTGATGGCCGCTTTCGGCTGGGCTTCTGGACCCAGGCTGGGTGTCAGCGAGAGCGGGCCTGTCACAGAAAGTCGTCGGTGCCACGGTGGCGAGCTCGAAAATCTTGGCGCGCCAACAACGCTACGGCGACCGCTGCCCACGCGATGCCTACGACGACCTCCCAGAATGCAGCCAGCAACCAGGGCTGGCCGTCGACCGCGGCGCGGACTGCCAGTACTCCGTTGGTCAGCGGGAGTGCCCTCGGCAGGTCCCAACCGAACACGGTGAAGACGTGGGTGGGTGCGACGACGCCGCACAGCAGAAGCATGGCGTACGTGGCGAGGTTGACGATGAGCACATCGGCTCGGTAGGAGAGGGCGAAGGAACCGACCGCCATCCCGAACGCGCTGGTCGTCAGGGCCAGCAGGGCGATCAGCGGGGTCACCGGGAGCAGTTCCAGCAGGAGATCGGTGCCGCCGAAGGGGATGCTGAGCACGAGGATCGCGGCGAGTGAGGCGCAGAAGCCTTCGGCCGCGTAGACGAGCCAGCGGGCGGCCACCGTGCCCGGCACGGAGAGGACGCCCAGGCGTATCCGGTACATCGTGCCGTGGACGCGTTCGTCGAGGATGGCATCCGCGCCCTTGGCGACGGTCGCCGTCGTCATGATGTGCAGGGCGGCCCCGATGAAGGCGAAGGTACGCCCGTCCGTGCCGCCGGCGTAGTAACCGAGGTAGGAAATGAAGGCGACCTGCAGCAGAACGCGCGGCAGGATCGTCAGTAGGACGATGCTCGGCGGGTAGAGGCTGATGTAGTCGCGTACGGCGACGGAGGCGGCGAAGCCGTAGCCGCTGATCCCGGCCCGTCGGCGGTCAGTAGAGTTCGAGGGTGCCGTCTCGGCGGACACGGTTCACCATCCGTTCGAAGAGCCAGGCGGCGATGAGCCCGTACGCAGCGGTGGTCCCGGCGAGCATCGGCCAGGCGGTGCCGGGTGGCGGGACGCCGGCCGCGGCGGCGCTCAGCAACTCCGCGCCCCAGTGCAGCGAGACGCCCCAGGCGACCGGTTGCAACCAGCCGGGCAGCAGTTCCGGTGGCAGGACGAGTCCGCCCAGGATGAAGACGGGATAGGCGGCTGCCTCGGCGATCCGGTAGGCGGCCCGGGTCAGGACGAACAGGGAGCCGACGAGTAGCCCGAAGACCGTGGCGCTGACGACGACCGCGAGCGCCGCCGCGACCATGGCACCGGGAGCCGCGACGGGGAGCGGCTCCCGGGCGACGAGCATCGTGACGGCGACCGTCGGCACGACGAAGAGGAGGGAGCGGATCGTCGATGCGGCCGCCTTCCCGACCAACACCGCGCCGAGGTTCGCCGGACGCGACAGCACCGGGGCGAGCGTCCCGTCGACACGCTCGCTCTGCAGCACGAAGCCGGTCTGCCAGATGGTCGCGCCCCACAGGCTGACCAGGCAGATGCCCAGCGCCAGGCTGGCCGGCTGCACCTGGTTCCCGGTGCGACGGGCGAGCAGGGTGACGGCCAGGAAGATGGCCGGTTGCGCGATGCCGATGATGATCAGAACGAGCGAGCGTTGCGTCCGCATCTGCACGACCGCGGACGCGAAGAAGACGCGCAGGATGCCTGTCATCGCGTCAGCTGCGCGAAAACGCTTTCGAGGTTGGCGGGTAGCACCCTCACCTCGCCGACTTCGGCCTCTGGCCAGAGGTCCGCCAGCGCCCGCAACGCTCCCGGAGACCAGTCGCGGACCTCGAAGGTCACGTTCCACCCCACCTCCGTCGGGCCGCTGCGGACGACACGTACGCCGTGGATGACGTCCTCGGTTGCCTCCGGCGGCCGGCCGACGCCGGACAGACTGACCTCGGCCGCCGCGCTGGCCCGCTCCATCAGGCGGTCCAGTGGCAGATCGTGGGTGATCCGTCCGGACTGGAGGATGACCACGCGGCGGGCCAGGCGCTCGATGTCGACGAGGTAGTGGCTGGTGAGCAGGGTGGTCACACCGCTGTCACGAAGCTCGGCGATGGACACCCGGACCCGTTCGGCCTCGATCGGGTCGAGCCCGACGGTCGGCTCGTCGAGCATCAGGAGCGTGGGTGTGGTCAGGAGACCACAGGCGATGTGCAACCGCTGCTTCATGCCCTTGGAATAGGTTTCCACCGCTCGATCGGCGACGTCCAGAAGGCCAACCTGATCCAGCACCTGCTCGCTGCGGCGGGCGGCGTCCCGCCGGGACAACCCGCTCAGGATGCCGAAGTAGCGGAGGTTGTCACGCGCATTCAGGCGGCCGTAGAAGCCCCGTTCGCCCCCCAGCACCACGGACAACTCGTGCCGTGCCTGGCGGGTGTTGCGCACCACGTCGATGCCGGCGACGCGGACCGTGCCCGCGGTCGGGAGCAGCAGCGTCGAGATCACCTTCAACATGGTGGTCTTGCCGGCGCCGTTGGTGCCGAGTAGGCCGACGGTCTCGCCCTGCTCAACGGTCAGCCCGACGTGCCGGAGAGCGTGCACCGCTCGATCGCCCTTCCCGAAGGATCTCGACACGTCGATCATTTCCAGTGCGGCCACCGCTGCAGTCTTGTGAGCCCGTTAGTGCGTGTCAACACGGACGGCGTCGCGGGCGGCACGTTGACCGAGGCGGTCAACGTGGTGGCACCTGCCCGGTGACGGCCGGTACGCCGACGCCAACTCGAACTCGTCCGCGCCGCGACCGTCGTCGCTGTCCCACAACGGGATCAGCCTCAGGCGGGAACGCCCGTCAGGCGTTGTCCATCCTCTGGCGCAGGCTCAGCGGGCGCATGTCCGTCCACACCTCGGCGATGTGATCGAGGCAGTCGTCCTTGCTGCGAGCCGGGCCGACGGTCGTCCAGCCGGCGGGTGGTTGCCGGTCGGCGGGCCACACCGAGTACTGCTCTTCATGGTTGACGACGACGTGATGCAGCGACGCGGCTACGTCCTCGTCGGCCTGGTGATTCGGCATCCGTTCGCCCCTCAGAGGCTGTCTTGACTGGGTTCGATGCGTCCCATAGTCTCACGTCGAAGATCACCGGGACAATTGAGCCTGTCACAAGTAGTCGGTGCCCACAGCCTGTCCATTGTTGACTCTCGTTGTCACCGGGTCGTGGGGAGGCGGGCGAGAGCCCGGACTCGATGATCTGAAGGGTTCAGGTGTGACGTTGGAGCTGGTTCCGCCGATCGTCCGCGTCGCCAGCCCGTTGCCAGGCCCTCAGTCCGCAGCGCTGCTTGAACGCCAGTCCCGGCACGAATCCAACGCCCGCAGTTATCCCCGCCGGCTGCCCATCGCGCTGCGCCGGGGCCGCGGCTCCTTTGTGGAGGACGTCGACGGCAACGTCTTCATCGACTTCCTGACTGGTGCCGGCGTTCTGCCGCTGGGGCACGGTCACGCCACGGTGGTGGACGCCGCCAAGGCGCAGCTCGACCTCCTCACCACGGGGCTGGACTTCCCGACGCAGGTGAAGTACGACTTCCTCGACGCGCACCTGGCCCTGCTGCCGCAGCCGTTTCGTGAGCACGCCCGTTTCCAGTTCTGTGGACCGGCCGGTGCCGACGCCGTGGACGCGGCGTTGAAGCTCTGCAAGACCGCCACCGGCCGGGGCACGGTCATCGCGTTCCACGGCGCCTTCCACGGCAGCACGCACAGCGCGCTCGCGCTGACCGGCTTCGTCGCGCCGAAGGAGCCGCTCGCCAACCTGATGCCAGGCGTGCACTTCCTGCCGTTCCCGTACGCGTACCGGTGCCCGCTCGGAGGGTCGCCGAGCGAGTGCGGTCAGCGCTGCCTCGCGTACGCCGAGCGGGTCCTGCGTGATCCGGCGAGCGGCATTCCCCGGCCGGCCGCCGTCCTGATCGAGCCCGTCCAGGGTGAGGGCGGCGTCATCCCGGCTTCCGGGGAGTTCCTGAGAGGGCTGCGCCGGCTGACGGCCGAGCTCGACATCCCGCTCATCGTCGATGAGATCCAGAGCGGTTACGGCCGTACCGGGAACTGGTTTGCCTTCGAGGCCGCCGGAATCACGCCGGACGTGGTGCTGATGTCCAAGGCCGCCGGCGGCATCGGCATGCCGACAGCGCTGGTGGCGTACCACGAGAAGCTGGACGTGTGGGCGCCGGCGGCGCACACCGGCACCTTCCGCGGCAACCAGGTCGCCTTCGCCGCCGGTCTCGCCGCCATCACCGTCATGCGGGAGACCGACGTGCTGGGCAACGTCGCGGTGCAGGGAGCGTACGCCCGCGAGCGGCTCAGCGAGCTCGCCGCGGAGATTCCGGTGATCGGCGACGTCCGTGGCCGGGGCCTGATGCTAGGGGTCGAGCTGATCGACCCGGACACCGGTGCGCCCGACGGCCGGCTGGGCCGCCGGGTGCAGCGCGCAGCCCTGGAGAATGGGCTGATCCTCGAGGTCGGCGGGCGCGGTGGCGAGGTGGTGCGTCTGCTGCCGGCGCTCAACGTCGAGCGGTCCACCCTAAGTCAAGGGCTGGACATCCTCAGCGATGTGCTGCGCCGGGAGGCGCACGCGCGTGTTCTCGTCCCGGCTCGGCATCCCGCATGACCCGTCAGACGATCGAGCTGGACACTCCGGTGCCCGGGGCGCTGGCCGATGAGCTCGGCAAGCGGGTCTACTTCGTCTCCGACGCGATCGTGGACTTCTCCCTCGTCCGGGACGGCGGCAACGTCGTGGCCGTGGAGGTCGAGGTCGACGGCGACGCCGTCGACCTGGCCCGCAAGCTGCGCTGGGTGGTGGCCAACGACGTCCTCTCGCAACAGGTGACCCCGCCTCGGGAGGTCTGGCGGTCGAGCGGCACGGCGGCCTCGCACGGCGACGTGTTCGGCCGGCTGCTGGCCATCGGCGCGGTGGCTGAGGCCGGCGAGGGACAGATCACCCTCGGCGAACCGGTCCTCGGCCTCATGGACGCGCTCGACAACCTCGTCCTCGACATCGCGGTCAGCGAGTTCGACGCTCGTCAGTTCCGTTATCCGACGCTGCTGCCGTTGTCTGTGCTCCGTCGCTGCGGCTACCTCGGATCGTTCCCGCAACAGTTGATGTTCGTGGCACGGCTGCACTCCGATGTCGACGTCTACCAGGAATTCCTGGACGGGGTGAAGTCCGGCGGTCCCCTCCACGTCCTCGACCACTGCCGCCACAGCGAGTACGGTCTGCCGCCGACGATGTGCCTGCACACCTATCACCAACTGCGCGACGCGCCGTTGCCAGCGCCGTCCATGGTCGTCACGTCGCGCGGCAAGTCGTTCCGCTTCGAGGCGCGCTACCGGCGCACCCTGGAGCGGCTGTGGGACTTCACCATCCGGGAGATGGTGTTCCTCGGCGACCGGGACTTCGTGCTGGACTGCCGACGACGGTTCATGGAGGCGTCGATCGCGCTGATGGAGCGACTGGGCCTGCACGGCAGCTGCGAGGTCGCCAACGACCCGTTCTTTCTGGGCCGCAGCGCCGACCACATCTGGTCGCAGCGCTACCTGGAGCTGAAGTACGAGTTGCGGCTCGATGTCGGCCCTGGCGAATCCGTCGCGGCCGCTTCCTTCAACTTCCATGAGCGGTTCTTCGCCGACGCGTTCGGCATCACGACCGCGTCCACCGGTCATGTCTCCACCGGCTGCGTGGGGTTCGGACTGGAACGGCTGGCCTACGCGTTTCTGTGTCAGCACGGCATCGACCCGGCGGCCTGGCCCGACCTGACCCCGCGCCACCCACCGGTCGTCGGCCCCGGCGCGCCGACCGGCTGGCCACGCGGGTGACCGCTATGCCCACCCCCGCCGTCAACCCGTCCCCGTTGGGGTCGGCGGCCGACCAGGACGTGCTGCGGCGGCGGGCCGAAGCGGTCCGGGCGGGGGTGACGGAAACCGAGCTCGTTCGGCTGCAGCACCCGCGACTGCACTTGTTCGTCAAGCTGGAGTCCGGCAACCCGACCGGCAGCGTCAAGGACCGGTCGGCCGTGTGGGTCCTGTGCGACGCGGTGCGTTCGGGGGCGATCGGTCCCCGGACGACCGTGGTCGAGTCGTCGTCCGGAAACTTCGCGCTGTCGCTCGCCACGTTCTGCCGGCAGTTGGGCGTCGAATTCGTCCCCGTTATCGATCCCAACGTCAACGCGCCGACCGAGGATCGACTGCGCCGGTTGTGCCACCGGGTGGAAAAGGTCGACCGCCGCGACGAGACGGGTGGGTTCCTGCTCAGCAGGCTTGCCCGGGTCGAGGAGCTGCGGCGAGAGCTCGACGACGTGTACTGGACCGACCAGTACGCCAACCCGGCGGCCGCGCGCGGGCACTATGAGCTGACCGGCGCCGAGCTGGTCGCACAGCTGGAGCGCATCGACTACCTCTTCGTCGGCGTCGGCACCGGCGCCACCATCAACGGTCTGTCGCGGCGGGTTACCGAGACCAACCCCGGCGTAATCGTGGTGGCCGTGGACGTGGCTGGGTCGGCCATCTTCGGGGCGGCGCCGCACCGGCGGCTGATACCCGGCATCGGGTCGAGCATCCGCCCTCCGCTCGTGGAAGACGCGGTGATCGACGAGGTTCGGACGGTGTCGGAGCTGGACGAGGTCGTCGGGTGTCGACGGCTGCTGCGCGATCATCAGGTGTATGCCGGTGGCTCGACCGGCGCCGTCTACTCGGCGATCGACCGATACTTCGACGGATTCCAGGGCGCGGCGCCGGTGGTGGCGTTCCTGTGCATGGACAACGGCGAGCCCTATCGCGACACGGTGTACGACGACGACTGGGTCGCCGCCAATCTCGCCCCGACGCCGGCGATGATGACGGGGTCGGCGTCATCATGACGACCTTCGTCGACCTGGTCACCCGGTTGAATGAGCACACGTCAGCGGAGCCGGGCCGTCGCGCCCTGACGTTTCTCTCCGCTGACCGTACCGGGCACCGCGAAGAGCTGACCTACGGCGAGCTCGCAGCGCGCGTACGCGTTCTCGGCGAGAGGCTGGCGCGGCAGCTCGCGCCCGGCGAACGGGTGCTGCTGGCGCTCCCCCCAACCGCCGATTTCGCGGTGTCCTTCCTCGCCTGTCTGGCGAGCGGGGTCGTCGCGGTTCCGCTGCCCGTGCCGGGCAGTCCGGCAACGCGGCGGCGGCTGATCGCCGCGGCGGCCGACTGCGCGCCAGCGGCGATCATCGCGACTCGGGCGGTTCGCGAGTCCTTCCCGCCGGGCTCCCCGGAAGCCGACCAGCTCCGCGCGTGCGCGTGGATCCTGGTCGACGAACGGCCGTACGATTCGGCAGTCGCCGCGCCGGCGGCCCTTCCCACACCGGCGGTGGGACCGGACGACGTCGCGTTCCTCCAGTACACGTCGGGGTCCACCGCGGCGGCGCGCGGGGTGATGGTCACCCACGGCGGCCTGATGGCCAACGAGGCCGCGATCCGCGACGCGTTCGGGGTGACCCCCCATTCGACCATCGTCAGCTGGCTCCCGCTGCACCACGACATGGGACTGATCGGCGGGTTGCTGCAGCCGCTGCACACGGGCGCCCGCAGCGTGATCCTCGACCCGATGACGTTCCTGCGCCGGCCAGGCGCCTGGCTGGCGACGATCTCGGCGGAGCGGGCCGACATCAGCGGTGCGCCGAACTTCGCGTACGACCTGTGTGCCCGCACCGTCTCGGCGGCGGAGAAGGACGGCCTCGACCTCAGCTCCTGGCGGGTCGCGTTCAACGGCGCCGCCCCTGTCTTTCCGCAGACGCTTGACCACTTCTCTGAGGTGTTCGCCCAAGCCGGCTTTCGCCCGGACGCGCACGTGCCCTGCTACGGGCTCGCCGAGGCCACGTTGCTCGTCGCACGCGTGCACAGGACGCGCACCGCCTGGTTCACCACCGCCTCGCTCGAACGAGGTGACGCCGTGCCGGCCGACGCGCACGAGGCAGGTGCCAGGGTGCTCATCGCGTACGCGATGCCGGACCACGCCACCGTCCGGATCGTCGACCCGGCGACCCTTGAACCGCTGCCGGACGGTCGAATCGGCGAGATCGTCGTCGCCGGGCCGAGCAACGGCCGCGGGTACTTCAACGATCCGGTCGAAAGCGCCGGCACCTTCGGGCTGAGTCTTCCGGGCGACGCGGCCACGTTCCTGCGTACCGGTGATCTGGGTTTCGTACACGATGGTCGGCTGTACGTCAGCGGTCGCCACAAGGATCTGATCGTCCACCGTGGACGCAACATCCATCCTGAGGATGTCGAGGCCGACCTGGCCGGTGCCGATCCTGCCGTGCGTTCCGGCCGGGCGGCGGTCCTGTCCGTGCCCGACGGCGGTGACGAGGCTCTCGTGGCGGCGCAGGAGATCCGGCCCGACACGCCAGCGGACCGCTACCCGACGATCGCGGCCGCGCTGCGGGACGCGGTCGCCCGTGCCCACGACGTCACGCTGCACACCGTCGTGCTGCTGCCGCCGAACTCGATCGCCCGGACGACGAGCGGCAAGACCGAGCGGCACACTGTGCGGCGCCGGTTCCTGGCCGGCGAGCTGCGGCCGTACCACACCAGCACGCTTGCCGCGCCCACGCCGTCCGCGACCAGGCTGAGCACCCGTCTGCGCGCCGCGCTGGCCGAGGCCGCGCCAGCGGACCGGGCCGGGGTGGTCACCGATGTGCTCCGCGCGCACCTGCGGGAGGTGCTCCGGCTGGCGGAGACGCCGGCGGGCACCGCCGCCCCGGCCGCGCTCGGCGCCGACTCGCTGCTCGCTGTGCAGGTGCAGAACGAATTGGAGGAGGCGCTCGGGACAGCCCTGCGCCCGACCTTGATGCTGCGCGCCGGGTCGATCCGGGAGGTCGCTGAGACCGCGTGCGCCGCGGCCCAGGAGGCCGTCCCGGTCGTCGAACCGGCCGCCGACGCGTACGAGTTGAGCGACGCCCAGCGAGCGCTGTGGTTCCTTCAGCGCGCTGACCCGGACGACTTCGGATACACGGTGACCCGGGCGTTCCGGCTGACCGGTCCGGTCGACACCGACGCCGCCGAGGCGGCGCTCGCCACTGTCGTCGCCCGCCACCCGAGCCTGCGGTTGTCGGTCCACACCGTCGAGGGCGAGCCCCGCGCGGTCGTCCGCCCCGAGCAGCCGGTCGCGCTCCGCATCATCGACGCGCGCGAGTGGGCGGACGCCGATGAGGCCGAGTGGTACGAGGCGTTCGCCACGACCCCCTTCGACCTGGCGGACGACCCCTTGGTGCGCGCGGCACTGCTGCGCCGCCCGGGGTCCTGGCTGCTTGTTCTGTCCGTCCATCACATCGCGTGTGACATGGCCTCACTCGCCGTCATCGTCACCGACTTCGCGCGGGCGTACGCGCGCGAGACCCTGGAACCGGCGGCGCGGCAGCCGGTGATCCACCCGAAGGACGCGGCGCGGACGGCGGCCTACTGGAAAGCGACGCTGGACGGGGACCTGCCGGTGCTCGTGCTGCCCCGGCTGGGTGACGTCCCGGCCGTACGGGGCCGCCGCGGCGCGGGCGCGGTGTTGTCCCTCGACCTGCCCGCCGCGGTGGCCGAGGCCCTGACCGGTTTCGCACGCGAAGCCGGCCTGACGCTGCACAACGTGATGCTGGCGGCGTACCAGGTCATGTTGCATCGGCTCACCGGACAGGACGATCTGCTGATCGGCGTGCCGACCCTGGGTCGGGACGACCGGCGGGCGGCGGCCTGGGTCGGCTACCTGGTCAATGCGGTGCCGGTGCGTTCGGCGTATGCGCCGGACCAACGCTTCGACGAGGCGGCGCGACGCACGCAGGCGTCCGTCCTGGACGCGCTGGATCACCGGGACCTGTCGCTCGCGGCGATCACGCGGCTCGTCAATCCGGAACGGCTCGGCGCGGCCACGACGCTGTTCCAGGCCATGTTCGAGTTCTACTCGACGGCGGTGGCCGGTGGCGAGGACGCGGCGGCGGCGGTGTTGGGCGACCCATCCGCCGAGGTCCACGTGGGCGCGTGCACCCTGCGCGGCCGTGCGATGCCCGAACACACCGCACAGGCCGACATATCGGTTAACGTCGCCGCGATCCGCGGCACTGTCCAGGTGCGGCTCCAGTATCGGACCGAGGCAGTGGCACCGGAGCAGGCACAGCTGCTGCTCACCACCTTCGCGACGCTGCTGCGGGCCGTCGCCGCGGACCCCCACCGGCCGGTACGCACACTGCCGCTGCAGACTCCGGAGCAGATTCACGAGCTGGTTGCGGCCGGCACCGGGCCACGAGTGGAGCGCACCGAGCACTACGTCGAGTCGTTCGAGCGTCTCGCGCGTACCCAACCGGACGCCATCGCCGTGGACGACGGCTCGGTCTCCCTGACCTACGCGCAGCTGGACCGCCGGGCCGACCACGTGGCCGCCCGGCTGCGGGCCTGCGGGGTCGGCGTGGACGCGACGGTTGTGGTGAGCGCCGGCCGAGGCGCCGACTACGTCGTGGCCGTGCTCGGCGTGCACAAGGCCGACGGCAGCTACGTTCCGATCAGCCCGGCCGAGGCGCCGCGCCGCGCGGCCGCCATGATCGACGCCGTACGGCCGGTCGTGTGCATCGCCGACGAGGCCGGGGCCGGCCTCCTCACCGCTGCCTCGCCGCACACCCCCGCGCGGCCGGGTCTGCTTGACCTCGCCGACGTGACCGGTGGCGAGACCGCCGGACCGGCGAAACACCTGTGCCCCCGCGACGGCGCCGGATTCGTCATCCACACCTCCGGGTCCACCGGCACACCAAAGTCGGTGGTGGTGACCAACCAGGGGATGACCAATCACATCTGGCAGATGCTGGAGCACTTCGACTTCGGGCCGGGCGACTGCCTGGCGCAGACCGCACCGGTGTCGTTCGACATCTCCGTGTGGCAACTGCTCGCCCCGCTCGCTGTGGGCGGTCGCGTGCGCGTGGTGCCGGACCCCGTGGCGCAGTCGCCGGCCGGATTGCTGCGGACGGTTCGCGAGGGCGGCGTGACGGTGCTCGAGCTGGTGCCGTCGATGATCACCGCGTTGCTGGACGCCGGTCTCGCGGCGGCACCGGGAGCCCTGCGGGTGATGATCTCGACGGGCGACTCGCTGACGTACGACGTGGCCGACCGGTGGCGTACCGAACTGCCCGCCGTTCCGCTGTTCAACGCCTACGGGCCGGCCGAATGCAGCGACGATGTCACGATGGGCCGATGTGCCCTCGGTCCGGGACCGGTCTCGCCGACCATCGGCCGCCCGTTGGCCAACACGTCGGTGCTGGTGCTCGACCGGGACTTCGTCCCGGTCCCATCCGGCGTCGTCGGCACGCTCTGCGTCGGAGGATCGGCGGTGGGCCGAGGCTACCTGGGTGACCCGCGGCGTACTGCCGAGGTGTTCGTGCCCGATCCATGGTCGACGACCCCCGGCGCGCGGATGTACGTCACCGGCGACCTCGGCCGTTCGGCACCCGGCGGCGACCTGGAGTTCCTCGGTCGGGAGGACACCCAGATCAAGCTACGCGGCATCCGCATCGAGGCCGGCGAGGTCGAGGCGGCACTGCGGGCCTGCCCCGGCGTAGCCGACTCGGTCGTGAAGGTGGAGCGCGGTGCGTCCGGTCCCGTTCTGGTCGGATACGTCGCGTTCCGCGCCGCCAGCGCGGAGCAGGGCTCCGGAACGGGGGCGACCCGGCTGCTCGACACTGTGGAGGTGGCGGCGCTACGTCCGGTGCTGGAGCAGCGGCTGCCCCGGCAGATGATCCCGACGGTGTTCGTGCGGGTCGAACGGCTGCCCCGGTCCAAGAACGGCAAACTGGATCACGGCGCGCTCTCCCACCGGGACGCCGTACGGACCGGTGACGACGACGGCGACCGGTCCGACGACCCGTTGGCCACCACCGTCCGGGGCATCTGGGCCACCGTCCTGCAGCAGCCGACCGTCGGGTGGAACGACAGCTTCTTCCACCTCGGCGGCCATTCCCTGTCGGCGCTCACGATGCTGGACAGCGTCAGCCGGGCGCTCTCGGTGGATCTCGGTGTCGACGCCGTCTTCGCCCACTCGCGGCTGCGGGACTTCGTCGAGGCGGTGCGGACAGCCGAAGTGCCGCCAGCGGTCGGCCCGGCCGCTGGTACGCCCCGGGCCGACGCGACCGCCGTCCCGGCGAGCGCGGCACAGCTGCGCTTCTGGTACCTGCACGAGCTGGATCCCGGGCGGCCGACCTACAACATGCCCGGTGTCCTCCGGATACGCGGTCCGCTCGACGAGGACGCGTTGCAGGCGGCGCTGCACGCGACGGTGTCGGGACACCCCGTTCTCCTGGCCCGGTTCAGCACGGGCGGTGGGTCTCTCGAGTGGACGGCCGAAGCTGCCGCCAAGCCGGTCGCCGCGCCGCTGGACCTCCGCGGCCTCCTGGCCGAACTGGGTGACGAGGCGCTCGACGGATATCTGGCGGACGAGGCGCTGCGACCGTTCGATCTGCGTCGTGAACGCCCGTTCCGCGCCGTCCTGGCCCGGCTGGCGGAGCGGGACTGGGCGCTGGTCATCACCATCGACCACATCGCGTGTGACGGGGTGTCCCTGGGGGTGTTCCTCACCGACCTCGCCGATGCCTACAACCGGCTGGTCGACGCCGGCGACCTGGCGCCGACGGGCGCGCGCTACACCTACGCCGACTACTGCCGCTGGGAGCAGGGCTGGTTGGGCCGACGCGGGTCCACCCCCGCGCCGCTGGCGGCGGAGCTGGCCGCCGGCCCTGTCGCGCGGTCACTGGCGTTGCCGGGCCGGCCGTCCGGTCCGGGCACCGGCCGCCACAGCTGGTCCACCGACAGCGAGCTGACCGAGGGCATCCGAACCCTGGCCGGCCGGACCGGCACGACACCGTTCATCGTCTTCGCGACCGCGTTGAGCAGCCTGCTGCACAGCGGAAGCGCCGGGCGCGAGACGACCTTGCTGGGCACGCTGGTGGCGCAGCGGGACCGGGCCGAATGGCAGCGGGTGGTCGGACCGCTGCTCAACGTCTCCGTCGTGGGAGCGGGCCTGTCGCTGTCGGACACCGGAACCGCAGCCCTGCTTTGCGTCCGGGACGGCGTGCTGCGCGCGTACCGGGAGCGGCACCTGCCGTTCCAGGACCTGGCCGCCATGCTCCGCCCGGTTGCCGGGCCCGATGGTGATCCGTTCGAGGTGATGCTCGTCATGCAGCCGACCACGAAGGTGCCCGTCTTCGCCGGGCTGACGACCACGCTGACCGAGCTGGAACCGGGTGGCGCACCGTACCCGCTGACCGTCGACGTGGAACCGGCTGACGGGGTGTACCGGGTGTCGTTCCGCTACGCCCGCGACCGGTTCGCCGACGCGGACATGCCTGTGCTGGCCGAGCGGATGCGCGGCGTCCTCACGGCCCTGGCCCACGAGCCCGAAGCCACGCTGGCTGCGGCTCTCGCCAGGACCGGCCATTCGTTGGAACCGGAGGCGACGCGATGACGATTCCGGAGAACCTCCTGGCGCTCTTCGCGGCGCGATGCGCCCAGCAGCCCGGGGCGCCCGCGGTTGTCGACGGGACGACCACGCGCACCTACGCGCAGCTGGACGCCGAGGCCGCGGCGTACGCGCAGGCGCTCGTGGCCGAGGGAGTCGGCCCGGAAGACGTCATCCCGGTGGTCGCCGTCCGGTGCGGGCAGTACGTGGCCATGCTGCTCGGGGTGCTCCGGGCCGGTGCGGCCTTCCTTCCGCTCGACCCGGAGACGCCCGTCCGCCGGGCCCGCGACATGTGCGACGGCGTGCGTGCCCCGGTCCTGCTCGTTCAGCCGGGCCACGAGCGGTACGCGACCGACGTGGCCGGTGGCGACCGACGCATCGTCACAGCGACGTCAGGGCCGGGCAGGGCTCCGGCGGTGCGCCGGGATCCGGACGGGCTGGCATACGTCATCTTCACCTCGGGCTCGACCGGCACACCCAAGGGCGCCATGGTCACCGACGCGGGCCTGGCCAACCACACGGCGGCCAAGACGATCGATCTGGCGATCGGGCCGGACGACGCGGTCGGCTTCACCGCCCCGCTCAGCTTCGACATCTCGGTCTGGCAGGCGCTGACCGCGCTGACCGTCGGAGCGCGGGTCGTCGTCGCATCGCCGGTCGACATGTCCGAGCCGGTCGAGACGCTCGCCTGGGTGCGCCGCCACGGTGTCACGCTCCTCGAACTGGTTCCGTCCTACATGGCCGTGTTGCTCGACGAACTGGAGATCGATCCCGCGCTGCGCGAATCTCTCGGCACGCTGCGCCATCTGATCGCCACGGGGGAGGCGCTGCCGCTGCCGCTCGCACGCCGCTGGTACACCCATTGTCCCCGGATTGCCCTCGTCAACGCGTACGGACCGACGGAGTGCTCGGACGACGTCACCCACCACATCGTGACCGCGGCCCAGTGCGAGGCCGGCCGGCCGCCGTCGATCGGCCGGGAGATCATCAACACCCGGATCCACCTCGTCGGCGATGACGGCAGCGAGCTGCCCCCGGGCGTGGACGGCGAGCTGTTCGTCGGCGGCGACTGTGTCGGGCGCGGCTACTACGCCGACCCGGTTCGCACGGCGCTCGCCTTCGTCCCGGATCACCTCTCCGGCACGCCCGGCGCGCGGCTCTACCGAACCGGCGACCGGGCCCGGCGCGCCGCGGACGGCACCATCGACTTCCTCGGCCGCCGGGACCGCCAGGTCAAACTGCGCGGCCAGCGGGTCGAGTTGGGCGAGATCGAGGCGGAACTGGCGCGGGTGCCCGGCGTGGCCACCGCGGCGGCGGTGTTCGTCCGGGATCGGGTGTACGGATTCGTGACCCCGCGGTCGGCGACGGACGCACTGCGCCACGACGCCGTCCTCGACGCGGTGCGCTCGACCGTCCCCGGCTTTCTCGTGCCGCACGAGGTGACCGTCCTCGATCGGATGCCGATCAACACCAGCGGCAAGACCGACTATTCGGCGCTGCTGCGACGGGTGGCCGCTGCGGCTGATGCCGAGGTGGCGCACGACCCGGCCGCGGACGCGCTGACGGTGGACCGCGTGTGCGCCGTCGTCGCCGAGGTGCTCGGGGTGTCGACGGTCGGTGCGGACGAGCACTTCTTCACCGCCGGCGGCGACTCGCTGATGGCGATGCGGCTGATGTCGCTGGCCCGCGAACGTTTCGGTGTCACCGGAATGACACTGCGCGACTTCCTGACCGATCCCACCCCGCGACGGTTGCTGGCGGCGGTGCACGCGGCCCAGGCCGAGCCCGAACCTGAGCCGCCGGTCGAGGCCGTGTCGAGCGCGCTGTCGTCCGGACAGCAACGGTTGTGGTTCCTCGAACAGCTGCACCCGTCCCGTTACGTCCAGCTGATCCGGCTACGGCTGGACGTCCGTGGTCCGCTGGATCTGCGCGCCCTCGAACACGCGCTGAACGTCGTCATCGAGCGGCACGAGCCGCTGCGGACCACCTTCGTCAACGAGCGCGGCAAGCCCGCCGCCGTCATCGCGCCGCACGCCAAGATCCAGCTGGAGATGGTTACCGAGCTGCCTGACCCGCTCGACACGTACGGGCTGTCCGCGCGTGCCGACGTTCCCCCACTGCTGCGCGCCCAGGTGGTACGCCGCGCCGACGACGACCACGTACTGAATATGGTCCTGCATCACCTGGTGGCCGACGGATTCTCGATCGGGGTCCTGGGCGAGGAGCTCGGGCTGCACTACCGCCGCCACCTTGCCGGCGACGTGGACGCGCCATCGTTGGCCTCGACCTATTCCCGCTACGTCGCGGACGAGCACCGGTGGCTGTCCGGGCCGGACGGGGCGGCCTGTGAGCGGTTCTGGCGCGAGGAACTGGCCGGAGCGCCGCACGTGATGGAGCTGCCGTTCACCCGACCCCACCCGGACCGGCCCACCTTCGTCGCGGATCACGTCGAGCGCACGCTCACGCCGGAATCGACCACGGCCCTGCGCGAGATGGCGCGGCGTGCCCGCGTGACGCCGATGATGGTGGTGACGGCCGCGTTCGCCGCCGTGTTGCGAAGCTTGACCGGCAGCGACGACCTGGTTCTCGGCATCGACTCGGCAAACCGATCCTGGCCCGGCAGCGAGAGCCTGATCGGCACCTTCGTCAACCAGCTGCCGGTCCGTCTGCGGTGTGCGCCCGGCCAGTCGACGCTCGCCGACCTGCTGCCTCTCGTGCGCCGGCAGAGCCTGGCCGCGTACGCCCACGATCGCCTGCCGTTCCACAAGATCGTGGCGGCGGTGAACCCGCCACGCCGGGCGGGTCGGTTCCCGCTGTTCCAGGTGAAGGTGACGCACCAGGGCGCCTGGCGCGACGCATTGAACCTGCCGGGACTGTCGGTCGAGGCCGATGTGCTGTCCGAACCTGTGACCGACCTCGACCTGATGCTCGACGTGTCGGGCGAGCACGACCGGCTGCGACTGGAACTGGTGTACCGGCCGGAGGTGCTCGATGCCACGACCGCGGGGGACTGGCTGACGGCGGTGGCGACCGCGGTCGAGGAAGGCGTGGCCGACGTCGGCGCCGCGCCGGTATCGCCGCTCGCCGACGACGAACGGAGAGACCGATGACGACTCCCGCCACCCCCACCGAGACGATGGTCGTGGAAGTGCTGTGCGAGCTGCTTGAGGTCGAGACAGTCGACCGCTCCCAGGACTTCTTCGAACTCGGGGGCCATTCCCTGCTGGCCGTTCAGGTGGTGCACGAGTTGTCCCGCCGGACCGATCTCGAGTTGGGCCTGGACACATTCTTCGATCTCGCCACGGTGGACCGGATCGCCGCGGAGATCGATCGGCTGTCGGCACAGCGCAACGCCGCGCCCCCTATGGAGGAGGGAGAGCTGTGAACGGCGTCGACCTCGTGACCCGGCTCGACGAGTTGGGTGTCGAACTGACGCTCTCCGGCGACCGGGTCCGATACCGCAGTCCGGCCGGAGCTCTCGCACCGGAGTTGTTGGCCGAGATGAAGCAGAACCGCGACGAGCTTGTCGCCATCCTGACCGCCCGCGAGCGGCTGGCGTGGCCGCCGGCCCGCGCGTCCGACACCGACGGCCAGCGCACCGGTCCACTGACCGTCTCCCAACGCAGTCTGTGGGCGACCAGCCATGTCGTCACCGACGGCACCTTCAACCTCTGCGGCGCTCTGCGCCTGCGCGGCACGCTCGACCGCGCTGCCTTCGTCGCCGCGCTCGGTGACGTGCACCGGCGGCACGCCTCGCTGCGCACCATCTTCCCGGCCGAGCATGGCGAGCCCCGCCAGGTGATCCTGGAAGATGCCGAGGTGCCGCTGGCCGAGCACGACCTGAGCCGGCTGCCGACCGAGGTGGCGCTGGGGGAGTGCCTGCAGGAGTGTGCCTCCGTCGCCGATCGGCTGCTCGCGCTGGACGCGGCACCCCCGGTGCGGATGAGCCTGTACCGCCTCGACGAGGACGATCACGTCTTCTTCGTCGTGCTTCATCACGTGATCGCCGACGGCGTCTCGTTCCAGATTCTCATCGCGGACCTGATGCGCCGGTACAACGCTCGGCGGGACGGAGCAGCGGCGCCCGTCCGCCCGATCGAGCCCGATCTGCTCGACTATGCCGTCTGGGAGGAGCGCTACCTGCGCTCCGGCGATCTGTCGGCAACGCGTCGGTACTGGCGTGAGGCGCTTCATGACTGCCCGACCGACCCGGTGCCGCTGCCGGTTCCCAGCCCGGAATCTGGCCCGGCGCGCGGCAGCGCGCATTCGATCGAAATCGACGCCGATCTGACGGCGGCGGTCCGCGAGACGGCGGCGTCCGCACGGGCGAGCGCCTTCGTCGTCGTCGCGGCGGTCGTGGCGGCGGCGCTACGCGCGCTGACCGGCCGGGACGACATGGTCGTCGGCATGCCGGTCGCTCGTCGAGATCTGGACGGCCTGGCCGATCTCGTCGGACTGCTGCTCGACACCGTCCCGGTCCGCCTCGACCTACGCGACGAGCCGACCTTCGCCGAGGCCGTCGGCCGGGTACGCACGGCCGTGCTGGGCGCGCTGATCCACCGGTTCCCACCGTCGCTGGCGGCGGAGGGGCGGACCGGCGCGAACCGGGCCGGGCGCGAGTTGTTCAACATCCTGGTGACCGACGCGGGGGCGCCGCTGACGCCGACCGGCTTCACCGGTCTGCACGCGTCCGAGGTCGAGATCGAACAGGTCGGCGCGAAGTTCGACCTGAACTTCCTCGTTCGCGACCTCGGCGATGTGCTGCGGGTCGACATCGAGTTCGACCGAGCGGCCATCACCGGTGCGGCGGTGTCCACCCTCGCCGGCTCGATTGTCAGGGTGCTCACGGCGGGCACGGCCGATCCGCGGCGTGCGATGGCGCCACCGGCCGCGGTCCGGTCGTCGGTCATTGCGGAAAACCCCGCGCAAACGGTCGCCGGTCCGGCCGCCGAGGCCGACGCGGATGTGGTGGAGAGGCTCCGGGACCTGTATCGCCGGGCGCTCAGCGACGGATCCCGCCTGGCGAACCTGGACCGGCTCGGCCACGACGACGACGCGGCGGACTTCTTCGACCTCGGTGGCGATTCGATGCGCGCCATCAAGCTCCTCAGCCTCGCCCAGGAGAGCGGGCTGGAGTTCACGCTGCGCGACATCTACGCCCACCCGGAGCTGCGCGATCTGGCCAGCCGGGTGGTTCGTCACGCCGGACCGGACGAAGGGCTCGCCTCTCCCACGGCGTTCGCGGGCTCCGCCTCTCCCGCGCCGTTCGCATTGGTGCCACCGGCACACGCGACCACGTTCGGACCGGACGTGGTCGACGCGTACCCGATGACCGCGCTGCAGCTGGGCATGGTCTACCACCAGGAGGTCGCCCCGCAGGCCAGGGTCTACCACAACCTGCTGAGCGTCCGCGTCCGTGGATCGATGCGTCCGGAGGCCTTCCACGCCGCGGTTCAGGATCTGGCGGCCCGGCATCCGGTGCTGCGGACCAGCTTCGATCCCGGTCATGCCGCCGGGCCGATGCAGCGGGTGCACGAGCGGGTCAAGGTGCCGGTCCGTTTCGAGGACGTCACCGCGCTCAGCGCGGAAGCACAGGAGCGCCGGGTCGAGGCGGTGCTGGCCGAGGAGCGCGCCACCGACTTCCCGTCGGACTCGGCCCCCCTGCTGCGCTTCGTGGTGCTGACCCGGTCCGCCGACGAGTACCAGCTCGTCTTCAGCCACCACCACATCCTGCTCGACGGCTGGTCGGTCAACATCCTCTTCGACGACCTGCACCACCTGTACCGGCGGGCGCTGGGAGATGACCGTCCCGCCCTGCCCGCGCTGCGTGGAAGACTCGCCGACTACGTCGCCGCCGAACAAGCCGCGCTCGCCGATCCGGCGGAGCGGGACTACTGGGCGCGGATCACGGCCACGGACGCGAAACTGCTGACCACCCCGACGACCGTGCCGCCCGTGATGCGCCGGATGAGCATCGGGTTCCCGGCCGGCACGATCGCCCGGTTGCGGCCGGTCGCGCAGTTGGCCGGCACGCCCCTGAAAGGTTTGTTGCTGGCCGCGCACACGCGTGTGCTGTCGTGGCTGCTGGGCGCGGACGACGTGGTGACCGGCCTGGTGCTGACCTGCCGGCCGGCGACACCCGACGCTGACCGGGTGCTCGGGCTGTTCCTCAACGAGCTGCCGATGTACACCCGGCTCGGCGACCCGAGCTGGATCGAGCTGGCACAGCAGGTCCACAGCGTCGAGATGTCCATGACGAACCACCGGTGGTATCCGCACGCCGCCGTGCTCAAGCAGCGTGGCCAGGGAGCACTGTTCGACTCCTACTTCAACTTCACCGACTTCCACACCACCAAGCGTCTGCTGGAGCAGGAGCTGCAGCTGCTGGACGCGATGGAGCTGGAGTTCACCCACTACGCGATGGGTGTGAACTTCACAGTGGACCTGCGAAGCCACGAGCTGCGGCTGATCCTCGAGTACGACTCGACCCGGCTGGAGCGCTCGTCGGTGTTGCTGGCCGCGGAGGCGTACCGACGGACGTTGACAGCGATCGTGGCCGACCCGGCCGCGTCGTGCCGACAGGTCAGCCTGCCGGGCGTCCTCGATCTGGCCCGACTGGGCGACCTGGTGGACGTCGATGACCAGCCCGTCTTCGATGCCGTCGGCGCCGTAGCGGCGGCGGTGCAGACGCCCGTCGAAGAGCCACCCGCCTCGACCGGGCGGCCGCCACGGACCCCACTGGAGGAGAGCGTCCAGCAGACGTGGGTGGAGGTGCTCGGTCCCGGTGAGTACGCCGCCGACGCCAACTTCTTCACCGTCGGCGGTGATTCGTTGACCGCCATGCGCGTCGTGAGCAGGCTCCGGGCCCGGCACGGCCAGTTCTCGATGGGGGCCTTCATCAGCGCGCCGACGATCGAGGCCGCCGCCGCGGTGCTCGCCGCCGCCCCGGCGGACCCCCCGGCGGTGGTTGCCGTTGGGCGGCCCCACGGCCCGCGCCGTTTCCCCGTCTCGCGCACCCAGCACCAGCTCTGGCTGCTCGCCACCCGGATGGCGCAGCTACCGCTGTTCGGGGTGTCAGGGACGTTCCGCATCGACGGTCCGGTCGACCTCGACGCGCTGCGCGGCGCGTTCGCCGCGTTGGTCGCCCGTCACGACGCCCTGCGGACCCGCTTCGAGGCCGCCGGCACCGGCGTCGAACAGGTCGTCGAGCCGGATGCCGGGATCGGGGTCGACGTGGTGGACGTATCCGGGCACGACGATCCGCTCGCCGCCTGCGAGCAGCGGATGGCGGTCGCCGCCCGGCAGCCGTTCGCGCTCGACACCGCGCCGCTGATGCGGGTCGCGGCGTACCGGATCGGCGACGAGGCGTACGTCGTCCATCTCCACCTGCACCACATCGTGTGCGACGGCTGGTCGATGGCCCTCATGCAGCGCGAGCTGACGGACTCCTACCTGGAGATCAAGAACGGCTCGCCGCGGCAGCGTCCGGCGCCGGCTGGTGCCGCCGCCCTGATCAGCGGCCGGATCGCCTGGTCCCGCTCGGCCGCTGCCGACGAGCAGCGCGGCTTCTGGACAACGCAACTGGCACCGCCGTGGCCGCTGCTGTCCGACCCGGCCGAAAGCCCGATCAAGCCGGTTGGCCGGCTGTCGCTGATAGAGAGCTTGACCTTCCGATCCTGCCGCCGGACGGTCGACGCGGCCACCGCCGAGACGTTGCGGATGGCCGGTGCGGTCCACGGGCACACCGAGTTCATGCTGTTGGTGGCGGCATACGCGGCAGCGCTGGCGAGCCGTACGGGACAGCGGGACATTCGGATCGGCACGATGGTCGCCGGTCGCGGCGACCCCGGGGCCGAGGACGTCATCGGCCTCCTCGTCAACACCGTCGTGCTACGGCTGCGGGTCGATCAGCCGGCCGACGCGGTTGCGCTCAGCCGCCAGGCGCACGAGGTCTGCGCCGCCGCGTACGGACGACAGGAGTTGGCCTTCGAGGACGTGCTGGAAAGCCTCACTGCCTCCGGTGAGGCGGGGCAGCTCTTTGAAGCCATGCTGCTTCAACAGGACGAGCTCACCGGTGCGACCGTCGACGGGCTACGCCTCAGTGCGTACCAGCCGAAGGACGGCCTGCTCACCAACACCCTGTCCCCGTCGGCTGCCACGCTGATGCTGGCCGCGACGACCGGCCCGAGCGGCATCGACCTCACCCTGCGGTTCAAGCCGACGGCGGTGGCTCCCGAGGCCGCTCGCGAACTTGTCGACGCCGTGGCCGAGCAGTTGGTCGCACTCGCGCGGGAGCTACATGAGCAGCTCTGAGCGGCCTGGCCACGGCCGCCCTCGTTACCTGCGGCTGTGGCGTCTGCCCACGATTCGGTTCAGCCTGGCCGTGCTGGGCGTCGGCGTCCTGGGCATGGCGGGAGCGGTCGCCGTGGGTTCGGGCAGGACGGCGATCGCCGTCGCCGTCGTCGCCGTCGTCATCCTGGCCGGGTACACATACCGTCACCGCAGCCGCGCAAGCGTCGAGCGGCACCTGATCCACGCGTTGGTCCGGTCGCGGACGCTGGTGGCCGACGCGCCGCCCGACGGCGTGACCCGAATACGAGCGGACTCGTGGCTGGACGCGGTGCGTCAGGCCGGGTTCGTGACGGCGCGTGACCGCGGGTTCCAGCTGGACTTCATGCGCCGGACAGCGGCCGGGCGCCTGGCCGAACTGCTCGGCCGGGCGGCCCTGCCCAGCGACGAGCACTACCGGTCCGCCGGGCTCGTGGCAGCCGCGGCGGTAGCGGCAGCTGAGCTGGAGGATCCCGAGCGCGACGTGCTCAGGGCCTACGCTGACGGCGTCAACGAGGCCTTCGCGGCCCTCGGGCCGCCGTTCGAGAGCCGTTTCCTGTCCTACCGACCGCAACCGTGGACCGTTGAGGACAGCACCCTGCTGGCGCTGTACATGTTCCACACGTTGTCCTTCGACGAGCGCGAGAAGCGCGCGGAAGCGGTGATCAGGCATACGTACCCGCAGGCGGTCGCGGACTTCCTCCTCGCCGCGGAGGCCAAGCCGGTTCCCGCCGGCCTGGCCGGGTGGCGTTCGTCGGCTGAGCCGCCCGCGAACCTCGTCGCGGTCGACCGCCCGATCGCCGGCTCCAACTGCTGGGCCACGGCCACGGCCAACGGCCCGGTGCTCGCCTGCGACCTACACCTGCCGCTGACGATGCCCAACCTGCTGTACGAGATGGACCTACGGTGGCCCGGGGGCATGCTGCGTGGTCTCGCTCTGGCCGGGCTGCCCGCCGTGCTCACCGGAACGAACGGCCGCATCGCCTGGGGCGTGACGGATCTGTCCGCGGACGTGCTCGACCTGGTTCCCGTCGACCACGACGCGGTCCGCGTACGCACCGAGGAAATCCGCGTACGCGGCGGTGGGACGCGGCGGTTCGACGTGTCCCATGTCGGCGACGTCCCGGTCGCGCGAGCACCCCTGCTCGGCGCGCCGGTGGCGGCCCGCTGGACGGGCTACGACCCGCGCAGCTGCGATCTGAAGTTCGTGCGCCTGGCGCACGCCGGAAACGTCGAAGAGGGTATGCGGGTGCTCGACGACGCTGACGGCATCGCGCTCAACGTCCTGCTCACCGACACCGCCGGCCGACTGGCCCACATGGTGACCGGTCTGATCCCGCGCCGTCGTGCCGGCCACGACGGCCCGCCGGACGGGATGCTCCGCGGTCCGGAACGCCCGCGGGTGATCGACCCGCCGTCGCGGATTGTGGCCTCCGCCAACGACGAGCTGCTCCTCACGGGTGAGTTCCGGATCGGGTACGCCGTCGATCCGGGACATCGGGCGGATCGGATCCGGGAGGTTCTCGGAAAGCTCGCCGACAGCGAACAGGCCGACCCGACGGCCATGCTCGCGCTCCAGCACGACACGGCCGCGACGATGTACGAGGCGTACCGGGATCTGGCCGTTTCGGCACTCGCCGACCGGCGCGCCACCGGCGACCGGGAGATCGAGGCGCTGCTCACCGGGTGGGATGGCACCTCCAGCGCGGACTCGCTGTCCTTCGGAGTGCTCGCTCAACTGCGCGTACGGCTGGCCGAACGGGTCCTCGCACCGCTCCTGGTCGCCTGCCGCGACCACGACCCCCAGTTCGTGTACGCGCCCAGCGCCATCGACCATCCGCTGCTGGCCATCGTGCGCTCGAACGACCCGGACCTGCTGCCGGCCGCCGAGCGCGCCGACGGGTGGCCGGGCTTCATCGCCGGCTGCGTGGACGACGCCGTCCGCACCGTGCGGGAGACCGGTCGGCGCGGCCGGATCCCCCGGTGGGGGAGGCTCAACGCGGTCGGTCTCTCCCACCCACTGTCGATGCTCGCCCGCTGGGCCGCTCCGATCATGGACGTCGCACCGCAACCGCAGTCCGGCACGCTGCACAGCGTGCGGGTCTGCGTGCCCGGGTTCGGCGCGGCCGGGCGGGCCGTGCTGACTCCGGCCGGGACGGTGGCGTACTTCCAAACGCCCGGCGGGCAGTCCGGGCACCCACTCAGCCGTCACTACCGCGACCGCCATCGGCGGTGGGCCGGTGCTGAGCGGACCACCGTCCCCGCCTCTCCCGACGGACCGATCTCACCCAGGACCAGCGATGACAGTTGACGCCTCCCCCGGATCACCGTGGGCGCACACGATTCCGGATCTCTACGCCGCGCAGGTTCGGCTACGTCCCGAGGCGGTCGCGGTCTCCTGCGCCGGCGTCAACCTCACGTACGCCGAACTCGACGAGCGGTCCGACCGCATCGCGGGCTGGCTGCGCGCGCGGGGTGTCGGCTGCGAGGACGTCGTCGCACTCCAGCTTCCGCGCGGCATCGACCTGGTGGCCGCACTGCTGGGCATCCTCAAGGCGGGTGCGGCGTACCTGTCGTTGGAGCCCGACGCCCCCCGGGCCCGGCAGGAGCACATGCTCGCCGCGGTGGGTGCGGCGGCAGCGGTGAGCGATGGGCCGCAGGTGGCGGATCTGCCGACACTGCGCCTGCCGGACGGGATCGCCGACGTGCCGGCAGGGGAGGCCCCGGCGCTGCATCCGGACAACCTCGCCTACATCTCCTTCACCTCGGGCTCGACCGGCCCGCCCAAGGGAGTGGGGGTTCCGCACCGGGCGGTGGCCCGGCTGGTACTCGGCGACGGGGCACAGTTCGGCCCCGACGAGGTGTTCCTGCTGCTTGCGCCCGTCTCCTTCGACGCGTCCACGTTCGAGCTCTGGGGGCCGCTGCTGAACGGCGGGCGGCTGGCCGTCTATCCGAGCGGCGCGATCGACATCGACGGTCTCGGCACGGTGCTGGACCGCGAGGGCGTCACCACGCTGTGGCTCACGAGCGGTCTCTTCCACCGGATGGTGGATCACCGGATGGAAGCGCTGAGCCGGCTGCGGCAGTTGCTCGCCGGCGGCGACGTCCTCGACCCGGCCCGGGTCGACCGGTTCCTGCGCGAGTACCCCTCGGTGCGTCTGATCAACGGGTACGGTCCGACGGAGAACACGACGTTCGCCAGTTGCAACCCGATCACCACACCGGTCGGCGCCTACGTCCCGATCGGCCGGGCGATCGCGGGTACGCGCCTTCACGTGCTCGATCCCGCCCTGCGCCCGGTCGAACCCGGCGTTCAGGGCGAGCTGTGGATCGCCGGCGCCGGACTGGGCCGGGGCTACGTCAACGACGCGCGTGCGACGGCCGATCGCTTCCTGCCCGATCCGTTTGCCCGGAAGCCGGGTGCCCGGATGTACCGGACGGGCGATCTCGTTCGCCACATCGGCGAGGACGACCTGGAGTTTCTCGGCCGGATCGATCGCCAGGTGAAGATCCGGGGATACCGCGTCGAGCTGCCCGAGGTGGAACGCGCTATCGCCGCGTCGTCCGGAGTGGCCGAGGTGGTGGTCGTGGCGACGCACGACGGGCTCGACTCGTCGTTGGTGGCGTATGTCCTGCCGGACGGCACCGTGCCTGGCCACCTGAGCACCAGATTGCGTCGGGAGCTGCGCGGCTCGCTGCCGCCGTACATGATCCCGTCCGTCTTCGTCGCGGTGGAGGAGTTTCCGCTCAACCACAACGGCAAGATCGATCGGTCCCGCCTACCTGTGCCCAAACGGGAGGTCCGCGACAGCGACGCCGAGTACGTCGCCGCCGGATCGCCGACCGAGCAGCTCATCTGCGACATGTGGGCTGAGGCTCTGGACATCGACCGGGTCGGCGCCCGTGACGAGTTCTTCGAAATCGGCGGTAACTCGCTGCTGGCGATGGACCTGATGAGTCGGGTGGCGGACGTGGTCGGCGTGTCACTGCCGTACCTGCTGCTGCTGGAAAATCCGACAGTTCAGGAGTTCGCCGCGGTGGTCGACACCGCGGCCGAGGCATTGGGGGAGCGATGAGGATTACGGCACCGGACCCGGCGGCCCGCGTACCGCTGGCCGACATCGATCTCTACGATCCACGCCTGTACGCCCACGGCGACCCGCACCTGGTCTGGCAGACGTTGCGCCGCGAGCAGCCCGTCTTCTGGCAGGACCTACCGGACGGACGCGGCTTCTGGTCGGTGACCAGGTACGACGATTGTCGCCGCGTGCTCAGCGATTACACGTCCTTCACCTCCCAGCGCGGTGCCATCCTGAAGATGCTCGGCACGGACGACCCAGCCGGCGGCCATCAGATGGCGGTCTCCGACCCGCCCCGGCACACCCACGTCCGTAAGCCGCTGGAGGAGATGCTGACCCCGGCGGCGATGGTCCCCTACCTGCCGAAGATCCGGGCGAGCATCCGTGAGCTCCTGGCACCCATGTGTGACGAGAAGCCGTGGGACATGGGCGTGGCGATGACCGCGCTACCGATGATCGTGTCGGGAGTGCTGATGGGCATCCCGGAAGAGGACCACCCAGGGTTGGTCCGCAAAGGGCTGATGACAGTCGCGCCGGACGACGAGGAGTTCCAGGTCCGCAACGACCCGGATGCGACGTTGCGGGCAGCGCACCACGGTCTCTTCGCGTACTTCGCCGAGCAGGTCCGGATCCGGCGCCGCGCTCCCGGCCCGGATCTCGGCTCGCGGGACCTCATCGGCCGGCTGATGACGATGACGGTCGAAGGTTCGCCACTCACCGACGGGGAGATCGTCGCCAACTGTTACTCCATGCTGCTGGGCGCTAACGTCAACACGGGTCACGTGCTGTCGGCCGCCGTCCTGCATTTGATGGACGACTTCGCGCAGTACGACCGTTGGGCTAGCGACGAGGCGGGCTGGAAGACTGGCCTGACTGAGGCGCTGCGCTGGTCATCCCCGGTTGTCCACTTCCTCCGGTACGCCGTCGAGGACGTCGAGATCGGTGGTCAGCGCATCCGCGCCGGGCAGGGAGTCGTGGCCTGGATCGCGTCGGCGAACCGGGACGAGGACGTGTTTCCGGATCCGTTCCGATTCGACGTGCGGCGTCGCCCGAACCGCGAGATCTCCTTCGGCTACGGCCCGCACCGGTGCATCGGCACGGCGGCGGCCCGGATCACGCTGGACATCACCCTTCGGGAGATCTTCTCCCGGGTCGAGCGCTTCGAGGCGGCGGGCGAGCCGGAGCACCTCTGCTCGAACTTCACCGGCGGGATCAAACACCTGCCGGTGATCGCCTATCCGCGCGTCAACCGGTCTGCCGGCGCGGCCTGACGGCGGCCGTCAGAGCACGACCGGCAGGGCGGCCAGGCGGTGCGCCTCGGGATCGTTGACATAGGACAGCTCGGCCGGGTCCGCGGCCAGCGCAAGCCCGGGGAACCGGTGCAGTAGGCGGCCAAGCGCCACATCGATGATCACGCGGCCCAGCGCGTTGCCGGCGCACCCGTGCGGGCCGTGGGCGAACCCCAGATGCGGCGGCGAGGCGGTGCGCAGCGGTCGGGTCAGATCCAACCGGTCGGGCTCGTCGAACACCCGTGGATCCCGGTTCGCGGCTGCTATGCACCCGACCACCGGTGCGCCCTTCGGGATGGTGACGCCGTGCCAGTCGACGTCGTCGACCGCGAACCGTGGCGTGCTGAGCACGTGGACGCCGCACCAGCGGACGAGTTCGTCGATGGCGGTCGACGGCCCGACAGCCGCCGAACTCAGCAGTTCCCGCTGCTCGGGATGGGTGAGCAGGGCGAGAACGGCGCTGCCCAGCAGGCTGGAAACGGTGGACGAGGCGACCACGTTGATCCAGACGAGCCCGGCCAGTTGCACGGAGTCGGCGTCGAACTCCCCGGAATCGAGCAGCAGCGAGATGACGTCGTCGCCGGGGTGCGCGGCCCGACAGGCGATGGCCGATCGCGTACGGTCCAGAATGGCCGGCATCACGGCGGCGAAGCGGTCGGCGTCGCCGGAGCCCACCGGCCCCGGGAACTCCCGCCACGCCGGCTGATCGGAGCGTGGCACGCCCAGGAAGGCGGTTGTCGCATCGATCGGCAGCGGGTCGGCGTACGCGGCCATGAGATCGACGACGCCGTTGTGGGCATGGCCCGGCAGCGCGTCGAGCAACTCGTCCACGATCGCCTCGACGAGCGGGCGGAACGCCGCGGACCGCTGGGGCGTGAACGTACGCGCCATCGCGGACCGTAACCGCCGGTGGCCGTCGCGATCGATGAGCGTTTCCTGCATGTGCGTCCGGCCGGCGGCCGGGACATCCGGGGTGATCGCGCTGTCGGCGGTGAACGCGAAGCGTGGATCGGCGAACATGGCCCGGACGTCGGTGAACCGGGTCATCGCCCATTTGGCGGGGAGGCCCAGCGCGAGGACGCGAACCAGCGGCGCCTGTTCGCGAAGGCGACCGTAGACGCCGATCGGGTCGAGGTGGACCTGCGGGTCGTGCACCACGACGCGGGGCACGGTGGCCAGGACGAGAGCGGGATCGGTCACGGTCAGCTCACGTAGGTGAGGTAGGACTTGTAGAACGGGAATATGTACTTGGCCGGCACTCTCGCCCCGACGCCGAGCCACGACAGCGCGTTGTAGTAGCCGTTCTTCCACGGCGCACCCTTCACCACGCTGACCATCCCGTCGCGGGCGCTGTCGGCCGTGTGCCAGTCGATGTTGAAGGAGATCGTCATGGTCTGATTCGTGACCTGGTGCAGCGTGCCGGACGGCATGTAAAGCGTGTCTCCCGGTTCGAGGTCGACTGTCACCGGCTTCACCTGTTCGGCGAGCGGGAACGTCTCGACGTCCGGCCGGATCGGGTCGAAGCTCATCCAGCGCCAGCTCTTCGGGTAGCACAGCCGGCGCTGCTCGGCCGGGATGAGCACGAAACGCTTCCGGCCGGCCAGGTGGAAGAAGATGTTGTGGGTCAGCAGGGTGTCGAAGTGCAGCGGCGTGGAGCTGCCGGTTGGCCCCATGAAGAACTGCGCGTACTCCTGCCAGGTGCGGTGGTACCACCTCGGCAGCATGGGCAGCGGGAAGGGCGCCGCCTCGTCGGCCAGCTCCGGAAAGAACCGGAAGATCGGCACGTCGTGCAGGTAGCCGGGACTGTCGAGCGGCTGTCCCGCAGCGAGACTCGCCTCGTAGCGCTGCAGCAGGCCGGCGTAGTCGGCGATGGTCATGCTGACCCGTCGGCCGTCGGCAACCGTGCCCGTCTTCACGCCCAGCTTCGCGCTGCTGGGCAGCTGCCGGAACCGTTCCAGATCCCAGTCACGTGCCTTCCAGCCGCTGGTGAGACCGCGCATCACGACCGGTCTGCGTTTCGCGACGAAATCGCCGTAGAAGTCGGCGTGGCCGATGGTGTCGAGGACAGGCACCGTGTTCCACATCGACATCTACACATCCCGTCGGCTGGTGATAGCTTGAACGGACGGCTCGTCGATGCCGCCGGCAACGTGCTCTTCCGGCCGCTGCTCCCTCTGGTGACGGGTCCGCCGTGGACAGCTGCGTACCCGGGCAGCGGCCGGGGGTCAGCCCACGAGTCACGCTAACACGCCTCGATGTCAGGTGGTACAGCATGGACCTAGCCCCGCGTCGCGAGATCAACCGCAACCTCCTGGAAGGACGCGTCCACGGGCCATCCACCTCTGGCGAGGCGACCGCCCGGGCGTTGGAGAGGGCCGCGGACGCGAGGACCGTCGTCCTTGTGGAAGGGGTCAGTGACCAGATGGCGGTGGAGGCGGTCGCCGACCGGAACCAGATCGATCTGGCCGCCGACCGCGTCGTCGTCCTCCCGATCGGCGGCGCGCACGCGTTGTCTCGATTCGCGCGTCGGTTCGGGCCGCTCGGCGATGGCATGCGCCTGCTCGGTCTGTGCGACGCCGGCGAGGAGACGGTTTTCCTGCGCGGCTTGGCCGAGGCCCGGGTCGGGACCTCGCGCAGCCGGGTCGAGATGGAGCAGTTGGGCTTCTTCGTCTGCGTCGAGGACCTGGAGGACGAGCTCATCCGGGCGGTCCACGAAGAGCGCGTGGTAGAGATCATCGAGAGCCAGGGGGATCTGCGGCCCTTCCGCTCCCTGCAGACTCAGCCGGCCTGGCGCGACCAGGAACTGCCGGCTCAACTGCACCGGTTCTTCGGCAGCGGTGCCCGCCGCAAGCTGCGATATGCGCGTTTGCTGGCCGAGTCGGTCGAGCTCGACCGGCTCCCCTACCCGTTGCAGGGCCTGCTCGCCCGGCTGTGATCTCCCTGCCCGGCGGCACGGTGATCGCCTATGATGACTCGTCGATGATTCGCTACCTGGACACGAAGACCGTCGACGACCTCCTCACCGACATCGACGTCGTGGCTGCCGTGGAGGCGGCCCAACGCGACCACGCCCTGGGCCGCACCGTGCTGCCGCCGGAGGCCTACCTGCGCTGGGACGTCGATGCGGGTTGGGCCCGCAGTCTCACCTTGCCGGCAGCGCTCGGTGTGCCGACGCGCACGGCCGGGATCAAGGTGATCAACGGCAACATCGCGAATCCCGGCCGGGGGATACCTCGCGCCAGTGGTCTGATCCTGCTGTTCGATGTCGAGACCGGACAGGTCACCACCGTCATGGCCGCCGCGCGCGTCTCCGCGATGCGGACAGCCGCGGTCAGCATCGCCGCGATCCGCCGTCTCGCGCCGCGGCCCGTCACACATGCCCTCGTTGTGGGGGCCGGCCCGATCGGCGAGGCGCACGTACGCATGCTGTGCACGGCTGTCCCGGCCATCCGGGTGATCTGGTCCTACGATCTCGACGGCGAACGGGCTGCTGCGCTGGCCTCGGCCGTGACCGTGGAGGGCGTCGCCGTCGAAGCGGTGCCGGACTGGCGTCGAGTGGCCGGCCGCGCCGACGCGGTGATCGCGGCGACCACGAGCACCGACCCGTACCTGAGCCTGACGGACATCCGCGACGGCGCGATCGTCGTGAACGTCGGACTCGACGACTGCGCCAGCGACCTGCTGCTGGGCGCGGACCTTCTCGTGGTGGACAGCTGGGATCTGGTTGCCGACGACACCAACCGGCTGCTCGGGCGGCTCATCATGGACGGCCAGGTGGGCCCTCCCGGTTCAGCGCGAACGGCGAGCGCGCAGGCCCGGGTCGACGCCGAACTGGGCCACGTCATCGCCGGAGCCACTGCGGTGGCGCCCGCTCCCGACGACCGTGTGGTGGTCAATCCCTTCGGCATGGCGGTCAACGACATCGCGGTCGCGACGGCCGTCCAGCAGCTCGCGGTCGAGCGCGAAGCGGGCATCTTCCTCGAGCGCTGAACGGCCGTATCCCTCGGCTCCTTATCATCGGTCCCCGGCCGACCACTCCCTGGCCTGAGCGATCGAGGCGTCGGCCGTGCGTCTGGCGGCTACTCGGGCCGCCAGACGCACGGCCGACGAGTCGGTCAGTCGACCGCGCAGACCCGGAACCCGACGTCGTAACCGGTGTAGGTGGGCAACGAGTACAGCCGGCTGGTAATCGACAAGCCCATCGCGCTGCAGTCGTTGAAGAAGGATCCGCCTCGCATGGAGATCAGCTCGACCCGACCACCGTGCGTGATGATCGCCCGTGACTTCTCCGCGGAATACGGATACCGGTGCCATCTTGTCGCGGTCCACTCCCACACGTTGCCGCTGACGTCCTCGAGCCCGTTCGGCCCGCCCGCGTCCGGGTACCGGCCGACCGGCGTGGTGTCACCGACGTTCATGCCGTAGTTACACCGCTGCGGCGTCGGCGGCTCCGCGCCCCAGGCGAACTTGCGCCTGTCGGTGCCGCGCGCGGCCTTCTCCCATTCGGCCTCGGTGGGCATCCGCGTCCCGGACCACTCGCAGTAGGCGAAGCAGTCTTCGAGGGACACGTGGGTCACCGGGTGGTCCTGCTTGCCGGTCACCTCCGAGCCCCGACCGCGGGGCGTACGCCAGGTCGCGCCGGCCATCTCGATCCACAGCTCGTCGTTGCCGGGGAACAGTTCGTCGGGCGTCCGCCCGCCGATCCAGACCGAACTCTTGCCGGTCCGCTCTGCCGTGGTCCGGTAGGAGGTGGCATCGATGAACCGGGCGAAGTCACGGACCAGCACGGGCCGTCGCGCGATCCGGAAGGTGTCGACCTGCACCGTGTGGGCCGGTGCCGAGGATCTCGGCCGCCCGTCGGGCCGGACGCCGTCGGCGCCCATGGTGAACGGCCCACCGGGGATGATGATCCAGTCGTCCGCCTCAGGCCGGCTGACGCTATGCAGCCTCGTGCCGCTTGTCTCGGACATAGGCGTTCCGTCCCCCCTCATCGGGCTCAATCTTCTCGGACTCGAGGGCGTACTGCCGGACGACGGCCAGCGGCGCGAAGCCGCCTCTCAGCAGCCGGTCGTGGAAAGCACGTAGCCGGGCCGGCGTCGCGTTGGCGGCGGAATCCCGCCGCCACTCGCGGATGCGTAGCTTCCCGAAGGTGTAGAGGCTAAGGCGCCAGTCGGCGGTCGCGCCGAGCACCTCCCGGGTGGCCTGCGGGATCGGCCAGTCACACAGGTGCGCCGCATGCTGGACCGCCTCGCCGAAGGTCCAACGTCGGGAATGAACGGAGACGTAGACGAGCAACCGGGTCGCCGCCTCCAGCGCGGCCAGCAGATGCGCCGCGCGGACCAGCGGCCGTCCATCCGCGAGCCCCTGCTCGATCGCCAACTCCTCGGCGTAGTGGGCCCACCCCTCGACGAAGCCGGCCCACAGGCGCATGCTGTTGCGGACGCCGTCGACGTGCCGGAACACCGCCTCCGTGTGGACGTAATGGCCGGCGTACGTTTCGTGCACGGCCAGCATCTCCAGTGTCGGCAGGGCGAAGTGTCTGCCCTGAGCCGCTTTCTGCGGTAGGTAGAGATGGTGTGGGTGCGGGCGGTTCAGCGGGCCGACGATGCCGAACTCCGCAGCCGCGAACATCCGCGGCCGGGTCCGGTAGAGCAGCGGATTGCGCGTCTCGACGCCGACCACGTCCCGGTCGGTCCAAAACTGCCGCAACCGGTCGACCATCGGTGCGACGCAGTCTGCCACGCTCTGCCCCGGCTCGGGCCGCTCCATCACGTCGTAGAGGTCGCGACGCCGGGCCACTCCGAACTCGATGACCAACTCCGCCAGCGCCGCCACCAGCGCGTCCACTTCGGCCTGCGCCTCACCGACCAGGTCCGTGGGGGTACGGTCGATGCCCTCACTGACGCGCACCCATTCCTGGAGGAGCTCCGGCCCGAGCAAGGCGGCCTCCGGGGTCGTCATCTCGACCCGTGCGGCGAACTTCTCGCAGGCCGTGGCCGCCGCCTCAGCCGGCGCGTCGAGTTGCGGCGCCTGCAGGCCGGGATGCTCCTCTGCCAGAAGACCCACCGTGTCCCGGAGGTCGGCGGCGAGTGCCCGGGACAGCTCCAGCGCGTGCATTCGTTGGCCGGCGGGCAACGTGGCACCGACGACCTCCTCGGCCTGGCGTAGAAACGCCGGAACCCCGACCAGGTGCGCCTGGACCGCGGCGACCTTCTCCTCGGTGCTGGCATACGGCTGCTTCACGTAGCCCCAGACGTCGGCCTCGACCAGGCACTCGACGGGATCACGATGCCGAAGCCCGAGCACTCCGACCCGGAACGCCTCCCGGTCGAGCCAGGACACCGCGGTTCGAACGTCGGCCCGTTCCGCAGGGCTGCCAGCCGTTCCGCCGGGAAGCAGCCGGTCGCGCAGCTCCATGAGGGCCGGGACCGGCGGGCGAGTCACATCCGGAAAGCGGCCGTCGAACTCACGCCGACCGAGATCGCGGGCAGTGCATGGCTGAACGTCGAAGTGGAACGCCAGGACGTCGCTGAGGGCGGAGCCGACCGTGGGCTGGCCATCGTTGAGCATGTAAAGCGGCCCTTCTCAGGCGCCGTGATGTGCGGTTGACATGCGCGGTCACCCGGCCCGGCTATCGGATTTCGTGGATGCTAGTCGAGGTCAGTTGATCGTGCAAGGACGGCTGACCTGCTCCGGGCTGGGGTAGGTTCACGTCCCATGACCGTGCTTGTTCCTGGCAGTCGGATACCGCGCCTGCTCCTGGTTGATCCGGCGGTTCTCAGGGATCCGTTCACCGCTTACGGCACCGCCCGCGAGCAGTCCCCGGTGGCCAGGCTGCTCGCTCCCGGCCTGCGTCCGATGTGGGCGCTGACCCGCTATCACGACTCCCGGGCCATGCTCAACTCGTCGCAGTTCCAGTTCACGGTGGACAGCTTGACCATCCGGCCGGACATGCCGGACAGCGGTCTGACGTACCTCGAGTCGATGCTGATCGACGGCAACGTGCACCGTCGGCTGCGACGGCTGGTGGCGTCGGCCTTCACGCCGCGGCACGCGCAGCGACTGCGGCCACAGATGGCGCTGATCGTCGCAGGCCTCCTTGACGACCTGGCCGCCAACGCGGTCGACGGCCAGGTCGACCTGCTGGAGCACTTCGCCCGGCCCCTGCCGATGGACGTGCTGTGCGGCCTGATGGGCATCCCGGCGTCGGATCGGGCCCTCTGGCGGTCCTACGGCGCGGCGGTGTCGGCCGGAGAGGGTGACCGGTGGAGCGATGTCATGCCCGGAGTGCTGGAGAGCACCCGCCGGGCGATCGAAGGCCGTCGGACGGACCCCGGCGCCGATCTGATTTCCGATCTTGTCCGCGTCCAGGCCGATGACGGCGACCGGCTCAACGACACGGAGATCACCGGGTTAATTTGGTTGATCATGGTTGCGGCGTCCACGACGGCCGACTTCGTCGCCAACGCGGTGCTCGCCCTGCTGACGCACCCGCTTCAGCGCGAGGCGCTGCGCAGCGGGGTGGTGCCCATGCCGCGCGCGGTCGAGGAACTGCTGCGCTGGTGCTCGTTGAACGTCTTCACCATTCCCCGCTACGCCCGGGAGGACCTGGACCTGCACGGAGCTCCGGTCAAGGCGGGTGATCCGGTGGTCGCGGCGCTCGTCGCGGCCAACCGGGACCCACGTGTCTACCCCGACCCCGACCGGCTCGACTTCGACCGTCCATCGGGCACACCGAGCTCCCTGACGTTCGCACACGGACCGCACATCTGCATCGGCGCGGCGCTGGCCCGCGTCCTGGTGGAGGTGGCGCTGACCGGCCTGCAGGAGCGCTTTCCGGGCCTGGCGTCGGCCGCCGAACCGGACGGGCTCAAGCGCGTCAAAGACCCTGGCACATGGCGCTTGGAGTCGCTGCCGGTGCGCCTCGACCCCGCCCCGGACCAAGATGGAAGGCGCGTCGACGCAGATACCACAGTGGACGAACGGTGACGGCTTCGGGTTGACGCATATCACTTCGTTGATAAGATCAAGGCAATCTGTCCCTCGTGAAGGAGAGACCCTATGAAGATCATCCTGTCTCAGCTCATCGATGCCGACGAGTTCGCCGCCCTGACCCCGAGCGAGCTTCGCGAGCTGGTTCTGCAGCTGGACGAGCAGATCATGTTCAGCTCCAGCGAGGCCGTCAACCCGCACGCGGACAAGACCGAGGCGTGAGCGATGGTTGGTTCTCACAGGATCATAGGGGAACCAACCATCACCACTCTTTGACTGATCGACGCCGGGGGGAGAGCTGAGGTGACCACTGCTTCCGCTCCCCAGCCGGCCAAACCTCGATGGCTGTTGCGCCGGCCCGATCCCACTGCCCGGGCGCGGCTTTTCTGCTTCCCGTACAGCGGCTGCGGTGCTTCGATGTACCACCGGTGGCCTCGCCGGATCGGGGAGATCGATATCTGCTTCGTTCAGCCGCCGGCCCGCGAGAGCCGGATCCGAGAGCCGCATTTCCAGACCTATCCCGCCTTCGCGCGATCGATGATCGAATCGCTGCCGGTGGGTCTGCTTGATCTCCCGTTCGGATTCTTCGGTCACTGCGGTGGGGCCCTCTACGGCGTGGAAATGGCGCGGCAACTGGCTGCGGAAGGGCTGCCGACGCCCCGCAGGATCTTTGTCTCCTCGCAGGTCGCACCACAGGATGGTCCGGCCGGGCGGTTCCTCACCCTGGATAGCGACGGGCTGGCCGAGGAGCTTCGCCGCCTGACGATCAGCCTCGGCGGCACGCCTGCCCCAGAGCTGATCAAGCTCGGGCTGGGCCTCTTGACAGCCGATCTGGAGGCCAACCGGCAGTACCGGTTCGACCATGCGCCGACGCTGCCGTGCGGGGTGACGGCGATCGGCTGGGGCGACGATCACGAAATCCCGGTGACGACGATGGCCGGCTGGAAGGACGTCGCCGACGACTACCGGCTCGTCCTGGTCGACGGCGGCCACCACACGTTCCTGGAGGCGCCGGCGGACCTCCTCGTGGAATTCGAACGAGACCTGACCTCGGCGATCTCGACGACCCCGTGAATTCGGTGCGCCCGCCGCATCGCGCGGCGAGCGCAGCGGTGGCGACCGGCGTCAGTCGCAGGCGAGCGCCGGGCGGCTCCGGTTGTAGAGGTCGATCGGCGGTGAGCTCGTAGGTTTTGGCCGTGTTGGATGGTGAGCCGTCGGTGCCGGCGTCGCTGAGGTGAGGGTCGGCCCTCGTTTGTGCGCCGGAGTGCGCAGTGGTGGGGTGCGGTGGGCCTGAACGGTCCGACGCCGCCCCCGTTTACCCCCGAAGGTCCTTGTCAGGACACTCACGAGCGGTGACTCGTTCTCCTGCGGGCTGCCTGGGTAATGACGCTGCGGTCACGGTAGCCGGTACGTGCAGGAGGACTGAAAATAGGTCTGGGGCCTGGGCGCCTCGCCGGCCTGCACGGCGCGGCCCCAAAGCCTCCGAGCTACCGGGGGAACCTCACGGGGTTTGCCAGGCACCAGCGAGGCGCAAAGCTGGTGGCATCAGTGGACGGTTCGCGCGCATCGTCCTGGTCGGCCAAACCGCGCCGCGACCACCCATGCCGCGCGGGCTACGGGGCGTCAAAGACCTCCCGCGATTGCTGGATGCCGCCGGCGTTGTCGATCGCCCAACGGGCGAGGTCTCGTGCGACGGCAAGCAGGCTGAGGCCGCGCGGGGTGAGTGCGTAGTCGACGCGCAGAGGTTTGGTGTCGTGCAGGGTTCGGGTGACGAGTCCGTCGCGCTCCATGCTTCGTAGGGTGGCACTGAGCATGCGTTGGGTGATCGGCTCACTGAGCCGGCGGAGCTCGTTGAAGCGCTTGGTGGAGTGCCCCAGTTGGCAGATGACCACGACGGACCATTTGTCGCCGATGCGCTCCAGCACGTCGCGCACCAGTTCGCGGCCCTGACCGCAGAGCACCAGTTCCTGTTCGCTCGCAGAGGTGGTCGGGTGCGTCATGCACCCAGTATATGACGTATACCGGGTGCTGGCCTGGGGCCCAGTCGGTACCTCTGGCTATACCAGGGCACTTTGAAGTGCCTTCTTGTCGGACTTGCCGGTATTGCGCACACTCGAAGGACGGTACGGGTCCGGTACCAGGTACGTGACAGAAACCACACGGATTGAGCCAGATAGACGGGGGAAGATCATGAAAGCTGTGGGTCTACGCGAGTTCGGCGGTCCCGAGGTGCTGCGGGTCGTCGACGTCCCGGAACCGCATGCCGGCCCTGGCCAGGTCCGGATCCGGGTGCGCGCTGCCGCCGTGAACCCGGCGGACGTGCTGATCCGCAACGGCACGCAGGAATGGGCACTGGCCGGGGTGCCCGCGCCGTACCTGCCGGGAATGGACATCGCGGGCGTGGTCGACGAGATCGGCCCCGATACCGACACCAGCCTTGAAACCGGCGATCCGGTGATGGCGATGCTGCTGCCCTTCCTGCCCGCCGACGACGGATCAGTGGCCTACCGCGGCGGCGGTTATGCGCAGTATGCGGTCCTGCCTGCCACGTCAGTGGTCCGCGCGCCGGACGGGCTTGGCCACGAGGCCGCAGCGACGCTGCCGATGAACGGCCTGACCGCGCTGCTGGCTTTCGACCAGCTGGCGCTGCCGCCCGGCTCGACCCTGGCCGTGATCGGGGCAGCCGGAGCGCTCGGCGGCTACCTGGTCCAGTTGGCCGCCCACGCCGGCCTGACCGTGATCGCCGACGCCGCCCCGGCCGACGAGCAGCTCGTCCGCGAGCTCGGCGCGACCGAGATCGTGCCGAGGGGTCCCGACGTCGTCGACAGCATCCGGGCGCGCTACCCCGGGGGCGTGGACGCGGTCGCCGACCCGGCGCTGGTCGGGTCGCAGCTGCTCGACGCCGTCCGCGACGGCGGCACCTTCGTCCGGTTCCGCCAGGCCGAGGAGCCCGGCGGCTACCCCGCCGACAGCGCCCGCGGAATCAAGGTGCTGTCGCCGTTCGTGCCCGAATACGACGGACGCACCGACAAGCTCGACGAGATCCGCCGCCTGGCCGGCTCCGGTGTGCTCACGTCCCGGATCGCCGAAGTGCTGCCCGCAGACCAGGCATCCGACGCCCACCGCCGGCTCGAGGCGGGCGGCGTGCGCGGACGGTTCGTACTCACCTTCTGACAAGAGCTCACCGTCTGGTGACAGTTCGCCGCAACCGAAAGACACATCCGAAGGAGGAACAACCGTGCCCGCACGATTCACCGACAAAGTCATCCTGATCACCGGCGCCACCTCCGGCATGGGCCGGGCCGTCGCCGAGCGGGTCACCGCCGAGGGCGCCAAGGTCGTCCTGGCCGCCCGCGGCAAGGACACCGGAGACGCCTTCGCCGCGCAGCTGCGCGCCGCCGGGCACGACGCGCTGTTCGCGCCGACCGATGTGACGGTCGCAGCCGAGGTCGCGCAGCTGATCCGCCAAGCCGTCGACCACTACGGCCGTCTCGACGGCGCGTTCAACAACGTCGGCGCCGCCACCGCGTACGCCCCGGTCACCGACATCGACGAAGACGCCTGGCGTGCCGACCAAGCGCTCAACCTCGACAGCGTCTTCTACGGGCTGAAGTACGAGATCCCTGCGATCCAGGCGTCCGGGGGCGGCTCGATCGTCAACAACTCGTCCAACCTCGGCGTCACCGGCGCGCCCGGCATGGCCTCCTACAGCGCCGCCAAGCACGGCGTCGTCGGGCTCACCCGCTCGGCCGCGCTCGACACGGCCGCGACGGGGGTCCGGGTCAACGCGCTCGTAACCGGTGGGGTCGACACCCCGCTGCTGCGCGGCGCGATGGGCCCCAACCCGGAAGAGGCCATCAAGGCCGCAGGCGCCATGCACCCGGTCGGACGGATCGCGCAGCCCGAGGAGATCGCAGCGTTCGTCGCGTTCCTGCTCAGCGACGAGGCCAAGTTCATCACCGGCGCGGCGCTGGCGATCGACGGCGGCATGACCGCCGCCTGAGCCCGTCGAGCCCAGGCGGTCCGAGTCTCGAGGCCGCCTGGGCTCCCGCCGAGAGGCGGGTTCCGCCCCTCAACGCTCAGCGACGGCTTGGGCGTCAACCTGCAGGTTGCGATCGACGCCAGTACCCGCCTGGTCATCGCCGTCGGCGACCCGCAGCCGGGCAACCGCAACGACACCATCGTTTACCGCAGCTCTGGCATCCGGGAGAAGCTTCACGGGCGGCCGGTGATGACCGGCGGCGGCTACCGCGGCAACCCCGAGGTGATCACGCCGTACCGCAAGCCGTCTGAGGGCGCTCGCGATCGCGTAGCCGAGCATCCCGACACCCAGGGTGGGGGAGGGAACTCGTCGTCACGTGGAAGGCCGGTCACTGTCTCTGTTCGGAGTCAGGACGTGTCAGGTCCGGTCCCCGGCCCAGGCCGCTTCGAGGATCGCGGTCAGGCTGGCGGTGTCGGCCGGGCCTGGATGGTTCTGGATCAAGCGGGTGACGCCACTGGCCATTTCCGCGAAGCGGGGGAGGTCGGCGCGTGCCACGCCGATGTCCGCCAAGGTAGGAGGGATGCCGATGTCGGCAAGGAGTTCGTCGAGCCAGGTGAGGAAGGTGTCTGCGGCCTCGGTATCCGAGGCGTCGGCCACGTCGAGCCCGCACACCCCGGCGAGGATGGCCAACCGGTCGCCGATGGCATCCCTGGCCGCGTCCAGCGCGTAGGGCAGTAGCAGCCCGACTCCCAGGCCGTGCGGCGTATGCGTGGCTGCGCCGATGGGGTACTGGAGGGCGTGCGGAGCCGCGTTGCCCGCGTGGGAGAACGCGAGCCCGGCGAGCACGGACCCGTAGGACATGTCCGCGCGGGCGTCCGTGTCGCCTCCGTCCCTGACAGCACGACGCAAGCTACGGGCGATCCGCTCCGCGGCCAGGAGCGCGTAGTGGTCGGTGATCGGGTTGCGGCCGAGGAAGACCTGCTCCACCGGGTCGCGCGGTCCGTGGGCCCGGGGTCGCGCGGTGTAGCTCTCCACCGCGTGACAGAACGCGTCGATGCCAGAGTGGGCGGTGACGTTCGCAGGGCAGGTGTAGGTGAGTTCGGGGTCGACGATGGCGAAGTCGGGCACGATGTGGACGCTGGAAACCCCCACCTTCAGCGCGCGGTCCGGGTCGGTCAACACCGAGACGGGCGTGAGCTCCGAGCCGGTTCCGGACGTCGTCGGGACCGCGATGAGAGGGAATGTCGGCCCCGGCACCCGGGACTCGCCGTAGAAGTCGCGCGGCGTCCCACCGTGGCGGCGGATGACGCCGACGATCTTGGCGAGGTCGATCACTGTGCCACCCCCGATGGCGAGGATGACGTCGGCGTCCACCTCGGCGGCGACCGAGACGGCCAGGGCGACATCGGTGAGTGGCACGTCCGGGGTCGCGTCGGAAAACACCTCGACGGCCTCGACCTTCTCCCGCACGGCGGCCACGATCTCGGCCACGCCCGGTTGCCCCAGGAGAATCTGGTCGGTCACGATGAGGACCCGCGAACCGCTCTCGGCCACTACCCGTGGGATGTTCTGCGCGACACCTTCGCCCACTATCAACTGGCGTGGTCCGCGGACGGTCTCAAGCATGTCAGTGCCTCTCCGGAACGTCGGCGGCGATGTGCTGGGCGGACGTCCAGGTCACCTGCGGGACGGGGACGGCGTCGGCGAGGTTGGCCGTCCGGGCGGCGCGGGCGTCCCCCGGGTGGAGGCCGGTCAGGTCATGCGTGCACTGGGCCCGGCGATCCTCGGTGGGCGCCTGGGGCGGCAGGCCGGTCACGGTAGGTCGATCGCCGCGTAGGTGAGGTCGAGGTACTCACGGATGCCCTCGTGCGACCCCTCCTTGCCGATGCCGGACTGCTTCACGCCTCCGAACGGAGCTGACGGGTCCGATATCAGGCCCCGGTTGACGCCGATCATCCCTGTGTCCAGCCCCTCGGTGAACCGGAGCGCCCGCTGGAGGTCACGGGTGAAGACGTATCCGACCAGGCCGTGCTCGGTGTCGTTGGCCTTCGCCAGCACCTCGTCGTCGGACGTGAACGAGATGATCGGCGCCACTGGGCCGAAGATCTCCGTCTTGAGCATCCGCGCGTCGTCGGGCACGTCGACGAGGACCGTAGGCGGGTAGAAGTGGCCCGGCCCATCCGGACGCTCGCCGCCCACCACGACCCGGGCGCCGCGGTCGACCGCGTCGGCGACGAGCGCGTCGATCTTGGTGACCGAATCCTCGTCGATCAACGCCCCGACGTCCACGCCGTCGTCGAGACCATGGCCCACCGAGAGCCCGCCCATCCGCTCGGCAAAGCGCGCCGTGAACTCCTCGCGTACCGGCTCCTCGACGTAGATCCGGTTGGCCGCGATGCAGGACTCCCCGATGTTGCGCATCTTGGCCACCATGGCGCCGTTGACCGCGACGTCCAGGTCGGCGTCGGCACACACGATCAAGGCCGCGTTGCCGCCCAGTTCCATGGAGGTACGCAGCACGTTGTCCGCCGCCTGTCGTAGCAGCACGCGCCCGACCTCGGTCGACCCGGTGAACGAAAGCTTGCGGGTCCGACTGTCGGCAAGCAGTGCGGACACCACCTCGCCGGCACGCTTGGTGGTCACCACGTTGACGACGCCCGGGGGAACGCCGACCTCCTCCATGATGCGGGCCAGGAACAGCATGGTGAGTGGCGTCTGGGCTGCCGGCTTGGTGATCGTCGTGCAGCCCGCAGCCAACGCAGGAGCGATCTTGCGGGCACCCATGGCCAACGGAAAGTTCCAGGGCGTCACGAAGACGCACGGTCCGACTGGCTTCGGCACGGTGAGGATGCGGTATCCACCTGTGGGAGCGGTGCTGTAGCGCCCCTCGACGCGCACTGCCTCCTCGGCGAACCACCGGAAGAACTCGGCGCCGTAGGCCACCTCTGCCCGAGCCTCGGCGAGCGGCTTGCCCATCTCGACCGTTATCAGCCGGGCGACCTCCTCGGATCGCTCGGTCAGTGCCCGGTACGTCGCGGTCAACAACTCTGACCGTTTCCGCGGTGGGGTCGCCGCCCACTCCGCCATTGCCCTGCTCGCCACGTCCAGAGCGGCGAGCCCGTCAACGACGTCGGCGTCCGCCACCTCGGCGATGGCCTTGCCGGTGGCCGGGTCCTCGACGGCAAAGGTGGCTCCGCTTGCGGCGTCGCGCCAGGCATCGCCGATCCGGAGCCGCCGGTGCTCGGGGGCCAGGACGGTCGTCGGGTCACTCATTGCGTCGCCTCCTGTGATCTACGTGGTGTCCGGTGCGCCTCAGTGATCGCGCTGTGCGCGTAGACGGACGGGTCACACGCCCTCGTCGGGGGCGAGGTTGGCCCTGTCCGCAGGGCGACGCCCCGCGCCACTGATCGCCCTCTCGGGCACGGGGCCGTCTCAGCGTCGTCAGGCCGTCCTCACCGGTGACGGTCCGTCGAGGCACGGTGGTCACGTCCGGGCGCATGGTGCCGTCGCCGCCCGGCGTGGTTACCGCCCGGCCTCGGACAGCGACAGCCCGGTGTCCGCATCGAACAGGTGCGCGCGGTCCAGGTCGACAGTCACGGACAGCCGCTCGCCCGGCGTACCGGCGACGGTAGGTCGTGCCTTGACCTTGAGGATCGCCGTCCCCACCCGGACGTCGACCACCGTTCGATCACCGAGCGGTTCGAGCCCGTAGAGTTCCCCCGACAACGACGCGTTTCCACGCTGCTCGACGGACAGATCCTCCGCGCGCAGGCCCAGCAGCAGCGCACGACCGTCCTCGGCAGTGGTCCAACGGGGCCGTGGCAGCGTCCATCCTCCCGCGCCGACCAGACGATCCCCCTCGGCATGGCAGGGGAGCAGGCTGATCGGCGGGCTCCCGACGAACCCTGCGACCCACTTGTTGGCGGGACGCTCGTACACCTCGGTCGGCGTTCCGACCTGTTGCACCTTCCCCTCCTTGAGGACTGCGACCTGGTCGGCCATGGACAGGGCCTCGACCTGATCGTTCGTCACGTAGATGAAGGTTGCTCCGAGGCTCCGGTGAATGCGGGTCAGCTCGGTGCGCATCTCGACGCGGAGCTTGAGGTCGAGGTTCGTCAGCGGCTCGTCCATGAGGAACGCGCGCGGGCGACGGACCAGCGCCCGGGCCAGGGCGACACGCTGCATCTCGCCGCCCGACAACTGCGCGGGACGACGCTGCAGCAGACGTTCGATGTGCAGCAGACTCGACATCTGCTCGACGGCAGCGGCGATCTCGCTCGAGGAACAGCGGCGTGCCCGCAGCGGCGAGGCGATGTTCTCGTACACCGTGTGTCGCGGGTAGAGGGCGTAGCTCTGGAAGACCATGGCCAGGTCGCGTGCGGCAGGGGCGTCACCTGTCGCGTCCCTGCCGTCCAGATGCACCGACCCAGCGTCGAGCTTTTCGAGGCCGGCGATCGCTCGCAGGGTCGTCGTCTTGCCTGCCCCGGAGGGCCCGAGCACGACGAAGAACGAGCCGTCCGGCACATCGAACGTCACCCCGTCCAGGGCCTGGACTCTTCCGAAGGACTTACGCAGCCCTTGCACTGCCACGGTTCCCATCAGGCCACCAGCTCTTCCGTGCTCACGTCGTAGACCGCCGGGGTCCCGCCGGTGTGCCGCAGCCCGACCTGTGCGTCAGTGGCGAAGCGGACCGTCGGTGGCATCCGAACCCGTACGTCACGCTGGCCGCTGTGGTCGACCACGTAGATGATTTCGTCGCCCAGCCACTCCGCCGAGACCACGCGGGCCGGGACCGAACGGTCCGCCCCTGGCTCGGTGACTTCCAGCGCCTCCGGCCGGACGCCCGCGACCAGTTGACGGTCGCGCGGTACGCCCGGCGGTGGCGTGAGGACCAGTCCGCCCTGACCGCGCAGCTTCCCGTCGGCCACCTCCACATCGATCAGATTCATCGGCGGGGAGCCGATGAACGCGGCGCAGAAAAGACTCGCCGGACGGTCATAGACCTCCAGCGGCGTGCCGATCTGCTCGACGCGACCCTTGTTGAGGATGGCGATCCGGTGACCGAGCGACATCGCCTCGACCTGGTCGTGGGTGACGTAGACCATCGTCGCGCCCAGTTCCCCCTGCAGGTGCTTGATCTCCGTGCGCATGTCCGCCCGCAGCTCCGCGTCCAGATTGGTGAGAGGTTCGTCCATGAGGAAGGCGCGCGGCCGTCGCACCAGGGCACGAGCGAGCGCGACGCGCTGCTGCTCCCCGCCGGACAGCTGGCGCGGTCGCCGGTTCAGCAGCGGTCCGAGCCGCATCAGCCGGGCGGCCTCGTCGACCCGCTTGTGCACCTCCGACTTGGGCAGTCCCTCGGCCCGCAGTGGGAACGCCAGGTTGTCGCGGGTCCTCAAATGCGGATAGAGCGCGTAGAACTGGAACACCATGGCGATGTCGCGCTCGGCGGGCGGCAGGTCGTTTACCAGCGTGTCGCCGATGCGGATGTCGCCCGTCGTCTGCCTCTCCAGACCGGCTATCGCCCGCAACGTCGTCGTCTTGCCGCAACCCGAAGGGCCGAGCATCACGAACAGCTCGCCGTCGTCGATGGACAGGTCCACGCGATCAACCGCGACCGTCCCGTCGGGGTAGCGCTTGTGCAGGGCGGTCACCTCGATGCCCGCCATCAGCGTCGCACCGCCCCGAGCGTCACGCCGGCGACGAGGTGCTTGCGCACCAGGTACGCGAAGACGAGCACCGGTAGGGCGAACACCACGGAGGCGGCGGCCACGAGACCCCAGTCCACTGTGGTACCGCCGATGAGGCCGGCGATGGCGGGTGGGGCCGTCCGGACGCTGTCGCTGGAGGTGAGGAAGATGGCGAACACGAACTCGTTCCACGAGAAGATGAGTGCGAAGACCGCTGTCGCGGCGATGCCGGGTAGGAGCAGGGGAAGGGTGTATTTCCAGAACGCCTGCAAGCGGGTGTAGCCGTCGAGCATGGCGGCGTCCTCGTACTCGGCTGGCACCTCGTCGACGAATCCCTTCATCATCCAGATCGTGAACGGGACGTTGAACGCGGTGTAGATGAGGATCAGGCCGATCTTGCTGTCGATGAGTCCGACCTGGCGGTACATGAGGAAGATCGGGACCACGACCACCACGGGCGGCATGAAGCGGGTGGACAGGATGAAGAACAGTTGGTCCTTCTTGGCCTTCACAGCGAAGCGCGAGTAGGCCCAGGCCGCCGGAACCCCCAGCACCGTGGCCAGCACCGTGGAGACCCCGGCGACCACGACGGAGTTGAGGAACGCGACGGACAGGGCCGAGCGACCGCCGCCGGGGGCGACGAACACATCCTTGAAGTGGTCCATGGTGACCGTGAAGCCGAAGAACTTGGCCGGGATGGCGTAGACGTCCCGGTTCTCCTTGATGGATGTCTCGATCATCCAGAGCACCGGAAAGAGCATCACGACGGCCAGGACGATCAGCAGCACGATCTCCAGCGCGGAGCGGCCTCGGCCGCCACTGCGGCGCGCGGGCCGCGTGCGATCCGGGGTAGGATCCGTGGACACGGTCTCGTCGACGGAGACGGCCATCAGTCCTCCTTGAGCTTGTTCAGGTAGCGCAGGTAGAGCTGCGTGAGGACGATGACGACGAGGACCATGAGAATCCCGTACGCCGAAGCGGTTCCGGTGTTGAAGCCCAGGAACGCGACCTTGTAGACGTGGAACGACAACGTCTCGGTGGAGACACCCGGGCCGCCGCTGGTGAGGATGTAGACAAGGTCGAACAGCCGGAACGCTTCGATGGCCCGGAACATCACGGCGATGAGCAGCAACGGCCACACCAGCGGAAGAGTGATGGTGCGGAACTTGAACCACTCGGACGCCCGGTCGATCGAGGCGGCCTCGTACAGGTACTTCGGTACCGCGGTGAGGCCCGCGAGTGCGATGAGCATGATGAACGGCGTCCACTGCCAGGTGTCGACCACGATCAGTGAGAGCAACGCCGTTCGCTGCCGGGTGAGCCACTCCACCTGCCCCAGGCCGAGCGAGCCGAGCATGCTGTTGACCACGCCGAACTGCGCGTCGAGCATGAACTTCCAGAACAGCCCGACCACGACCGGTGACAGCATCATCGGCACCAGGAACAGGGTGGTCAGCGCTCCTCGTCCGCGCGTGCGCCGTGAGATCAGGTAGGCGATGCCGAAACCGAGCACGGTCTGCAGACCGACCGCGCCGATCACGTAGATCAACGTCGTGAGGGCCCGCTGGTGGACCTGCGCCGACGTCAGGATGGCCGTGTAGTTCCCGAATCCGACGAAGTTGGCGGGCCCACCGCGGGTGGCCGAGTAGTCGGTGAAGGACAGGTACAACGCCCACAGCAACGGGAACACCGACATGCCGAGCAACAGCAGCAGCGCGGGGGAGATGAAGGCCACGGCGAGCCCTCGGTCGCTCAGCCGGCGGGACCGGCCCGGTGCAGGTGGCGTCGTGGACGCCACCTGCCCGGGCTGGTCGGTCGTCAGAGGGACGTCGCTCACAGTCCGCCGCCGCCCTTGCGGCCGCTGGAGTCGAGCACGCCCTGCTGTTCCTTGGCGATGTCGTTCAGCGCCGCCTTCGGGTCCTTCGCGCCGTTGAGCGCCGCGTTCACGTTGGTGTTCTCGATGTCGACAAGGCGCGCGTACTCAGGCACGTTCCACATGTCCCGCATCCGCGGAACCGAGTCGGCGTACACCTGGTTGAACGGCCCGGCGTTGAGGAACTCAGGCGACTGAAGCGCGTCCGTACGCGATGGCACGCCACCGGCCGCGGCCCACTTCTTCTGGACGTCGGCCCGCTGGAACCACTTCATGAAGTTCAGGGCCTCCGCCTGGTTCGCCTTCGCGGAGTAGGCCGACACGTGCATTCCCATGCCGCCGAGAGGGACCAGGTTCGTCTTCTGGCTCGGCAGGGTGGCGAAGCCCAGCTTGTCGAGAATCTGCTCACGAGAAGTGCCGAGCGTCGACTGCTTCGGGTCGAGCAGGCCGCCGCTCGCGGCGATCCAGTTGAAGGCGATGCAGGCCTTGCCCTGGGCGACCGCCGCGTTCACCTCGTCGATGAACCAGTTGCCGGAGCCCTTGGCGGTCAGCGGCTTCATCTTGTTGACCAGGACGTCCATGGCCTCGTGGCCGGCGGCGTCGTTGAGGACGCCATCGATCTTGCGCGTCTTGGCGTCCCAGAGGTTGCCGCCGTAGACGCCGTTGACCGTGTTGTAGGTGACGGCCGCCGCGTCGGAGCCGTTGGCCTGGTGGAAGGCCAGCCCGCTGACGCCGGGGTTGTCCGCCTGACACTTCGCGGCCACGGAGATCATCTCGTCCCAGGTCTGCGGCGGCTTGTCGCCGATCAGATCCTTGCGGTAGATCATCGTCCAGGTGTCGCCGAGCAGCGGCAGCCCGTACAGGCTGGCGTTCTCGTCACGCTTACCGGTCTCCGCCTGCGGGAACTGGCCGTAGGCCGCCAGGAGGTACGGGTTGTAGGCGTTGACGTCGATGTTGCCCTTGACGTAGTCGGTGAGGTCGAGGATGTTGCCGTTCGTCACGGCCTCACCGATGTGCTGCGAGTCCAGGATCGCGATGTCGAAGTCGGTCTTGCGCGCGGCGAACTGGGTGAACATCGCGTCGTGCCAGTTCGCGTTCGGCACGGTGTTGACCTTGATGGTCGCGTTCGGCCGCTCCTTCTTGTACTCCGCGTTCGCGAAGTCTTCCAGGGCGTGGGCGGGCGGCCAGTCGAACCAGATGAAGCTGAGGGTCAGCGGGTCGGTGGTGAGTTCCGGGATCGTCGCTGGCGCCTTGGGGGCGCTGGTCTTGCCGCCGTCGTCCTCGCCACCGCCGCACGCCGCCACGGTCGTGGCCAGCAGCAGCATGGCCGCCGCCGCCAACTGCACCTTTCGCCGGGGAGTAGCCGATCGTCCTATTCGCTTCGGGTATCGCATATCCTGGCCTGCTTTCTGGATGGGGACTTCTAGGCCTCGCTATGTGCTTCGCCGAGCAGTTGCGGGTTGTTCAGGCGTTGCCGGGCTCTCGCGGCGCCGTCCCGCGCCCCGGCGTCTCGAGGCGCCGCGAGGAGCGGGATGGCTAGCTCCCGCCACTTTTCCTATACGATCTGGCGGGGGCGTCAGCATGGCGCAGCACTGTGACTGATGTCAACAGCTTCACGAAGGCGCAAGAGAGGACCTCAGGTCACGATGGACGACGAGCCGATGATCGTGCGGGGCCGTGGGGCCGCGACGGGTGCGACGCCGCCGGGGAGATCTCGCGGCCGGCTTGCCGACGAGGTGTACGACACGCTGCTCGGACAGCTGATGTCGCTACGGATCGAGCCCGGCTCCCGCGTCACGATCGACGTCCTGGCGCGCGAGCTGGGGGTGTCGCAGACGCCGATCCGGGACGCGCTGAACCGCATGGAGGCCGAGGGACTGGTCGTGCGAGTGCCGCATGCCGGCTACCGCATTCCACCCCAGATCACCCGCGACCGATTCGAGGACATGCTCGAGGTCCGACTGCTGCTCGAGCCGGCTGCGGCGCGCCGATCGGCCGAACGCGCATCGTCTGACCAGGTGGCCGGTCTGCGACGAATGCTGGAGGAGATGGAGGCGTTGGAAGGAGGCAGCGGGCCTGCGGCGTACGGCGCCTTCGGGCTGCGCGACGCCGCGTTCCACGATCTCGTCGCCTACAGCGCGGAGAACCAGGTCATCCGGGAGACGCTCGCCCGCCTGCACAGCCACGTGCATCTCTTCCGGCTGCACCGCGACGCCCAGGTCACCCACCTGGCCATGGCCGAGCACGAGGACGTGGTGGCCGCGATCGCCGCGCGCGATCCCGACGCCGCCGCGTACGCGATGAGACGGCACATCCTGCGCTCCGGCGAGCGCTTCCGACGAGTGTTCGACGAGGTCGAGGACGCGATGGCGGTAGAGGCTTGACGGGTGAACTGGGTCGGGGAATGCTAACTCAACCGGATCGGATCGGATTGGATCTACCTCACCCCACCACCAATAGATGCGAGGAGAAGCAGGTGCCCAGAGCGCTGCTCCTGACCGGCGACGCCGCCGAGGAACTCGACACCATGTATCCCTACTACCGAGTGCAGGAGGGCGGCTGGGACGTCGACGTCTCGTCACGGACGATGCGTGACGTGCAACTGGTCATCCACGAGTTCGACCCCAACTCCGACGCCTACGTGGAGAAGAACGGCCGGAAGCTGCCGGTCGACGTGCCCTGGGCCGAGGTCGACGTCGAGCGCTATGACGCCCTCATCATTCCCGGGGGCCGTGCCCCCGAATGGATCCGGGTCGACGCCGACGTCAGGCGCATCACCGAGCACTTCTTCGCCCGCAACCTCCCCATCGCGCTGGTGTGCCACGGCGCTCAGGTGCCGGCGGTGTACGGGCTGCTGAAGGGCCGAAAGACGGCGTGCTTCCCGCCCATCACGGGTGACATGGAGAACGCGGGCGCGACGGTTATCGACGCTCCCGACGTCGTGGACGGCAACCTCGTCTCCTGCCGGGGGTGGCCCGACATGCCGCAATTCGGCCGGGCGATGATGGAGCTCTTCTCGAAGTCCGTCGGCTCCGCCCCGGCATGAGCGCACCTGGCCTGCCCCGGTGACGGCACTTCGGACCGTCACAGTCGACGGGTCTCCTGTACACGTCCTGGAGAGCGGCACCGGGCCCTCGGTGCTGATGCTGCACGGCTCCGGACCCGGCACGACCGGGTCCGGCGCCTGGGCAACGACGGCGCAGGCGCTGGGTACGTCCCTGCACGTGGTGGCTCCTGACCAGGCGGGGTTCGGCCGCACACCTATCCCGGAGGGCTCCAAGGGCGGGCTCCGGCTGTGGACGGAGCAGGCCGCGGGCCTGATGGATGCTCTCGGTATCGAGCACTACGCCGTGGTGGGTCACTCCATGGGCGGTGCCGTGGCGCTGGCGTTGGCGGCCGCGCGCCCCCAGCAGGTCACCCGTGTCGTGGCGGTCTCGACGATGGGCGCCCCCGGGGCCCCGTTGTCCGCCGAGCTCGACGCGATCTGGGCCGCCCCCGCCGGCCCGCTCGGGGCACGGGACATGCTGAGTCGCCTTGTTTCCGACCAAGCGCTCGTGACCGATTCGGCCGTCGAGGCCCGTGCAACGGCGATGCGCGCGGGGGCGGCCGCATTCGCGTCGTTGTTCCCTCCACCCAGGGCACGATGGGCCGACGAACTCGCCCTCTCGGCGCAGACGCTGGCAACGATCCGCCTGCCCGTGCTGCTCGTTCACGGTGCCCAGGACCGGGTCACCCCGCTCGGGACGGCAGCCCAGCCCCTGCTCGAACACCTGGCCGATGTCCGTCTGCACGTGTTCGGCCGATGCGGGCACGTGCCGGCGATCGAGCACCCACACGAGTTCAGGCAACTGCTGTCGTGCTTCCTCCGCCCGGACCGAGGTCACTAACTGCTGCGGGGTGAATGGTCGGCGAGCAGCCCTGTCACGAGGTCGGGAGGCGGCACCGGATGCGGTGACCGCGTGGCGACGCGACCGAAGCCGCGCTGGTGGCGCACCAAGCGGCGGACCAAGCCGGCCAGCAGCGCCGGGTTCACGGCAAGGGAGCGATGGCCGGCGGGTTCGCCAAGGCGCCGGACCTGCCACAGCTTTGCCCCCGCCACTCGAGTGCTGATGGCGGACGGCAACACGCGGCCAATCCAGGACGTCAACATCGGCGACAAGGTCACCGCGACCGACCCGAAGACCGGCCGGACGGAAGCCAAGCCTGTCACCGCCCTGCACCTCAACCGGGACAAAGACCTGGCCGATGTCAAGGTGATCACCCGGTCCGCCGCGACGGCCGCAACCAGCACGACGACTCTAAAGACCACGCAGAACCATCTGTTCTGGGACAAGACGGCTCGGACGTGGGTGCTGGCCGGCGCGCTGGCAGTCGGCGCTGCGCTGTTGACGGTCGGTCCGTCGAGCGCGACCGTCGCCGAGGTACGCAACTACGTTGGCTCCGAGAACATGCGGGACCTCACCGTCGCCGACCTGCATACGTACTATGTGATGGCCGGCGACACGCCAGTCCTCGTTCACAACGTCAACAATGCCGTGTGCGGTCGCTGGTGGTCCATATCGGGGCGGCCCGCATGGGAACTGAATGCGCCGCGAGGGTCTGGTATTGAACGTAACCACATGCCCGCAAATAGCGTCAGCCCGCTATCCACGGCCAGAGGTCCTGCCATTCAGATGGACACCCTTGACCACTATCAGACTGCGAGTTGGGGATCGGGCGCTGGCGCGAAGACTTACCGGGCGCGACAGAAAGCGTTGGTTGACGCTGGCGATTGGGCTGGGGCGATAAAGATGGGCATCGACGATATTCAGAGCAAGTTTGGCTCTAAGTATGATGACGCGATACATGAGATGCTCAGCAATTTGCCGACATGTCTCGGTCCAGGTTGATGCCCTCGTTCGGCAAGATGCTGACCATAGGAATAGGCTGATCGCACTGCAGGAGAGCGAAGAGGAGTTTGACCATGCCAGAGGGCTCAAGCGTGTTGGAAGTCCTGCCTGGGATCGGCCTTGATCGTGCACGGTTCGGGGAAAGCCGTTCCAGTCATCGTGAGCGTCTCGGGGGCTATAAGGCCTTCGAGCGTGTGCCGGGCGCGGGGGTGACAGACATGTATCCGGATGGAATGGTCATGCTATCCTACGACGAGCTGGACCACCTCAATTTCATAGAAATAGGCGGCGAAACTGCCGTATCGCTTGGCGGAATTCAATTAACCGGAAGGCCTCTTGGAACCGTGCTTGAGGAACTGGCTCAGGGCGGCCTCCCGGTTGAGTTCGATGGTGACTCATCGTACACAATCTCGACTACCGGAGTTGAACTCTTTACCAGCTCTCCGGATGACCTGAATGAACCAGCTGAGGGAGTTTCCATAACACCAGCTGGGCAGCGGTGACCTTGCAATTTCGCGCGTAGTCGGACAACTCCGGGGCGTGCTGGCCCCGTAGCTTCGTGTGTAGAAGTGCGTGGTTGTGTGCCCCGGGTTGCTGCCAGACACTTAGCATGCATGCGAATAGATAGATATTGTCTAAGGTGGACAGTTGACCGGGCGACGGGCAGCAGCGCGGTCAGATGAGGGGGCGTGGGCTACTGGCTCGATCGGCTGGCGGTCGGGCTGTCCGTGGGCTCGTCGCGTAGCGGCGGGGCGCCGATCCCCGGAAGTCGCGATCGGGCTGACCCGCGAGGGGATCGTCACGGCCTCGGCCGCCTGGTTCGAAAGCTTCCCCGGATTCGGTTGGCCATGATTCCGCCGGAACTCTATCCGACGAGGAGGTGATCATGAAGGCTTACACTGGGCCCTTTGGCCTTTTCGTCGAGGTTCTAACGCATCCCGGTACCCGAGGCCACCTTGCGGCGATGGCGGGCGAGATGATTGCCGTGCACGCTGAAATGAATCATTTACTAGGACGGATAAAGGGTCTAATCGATCGTTCTAGTTGGGTTCGGCACAGCGGTGCGTACGCAAAGTCTTATGAACTCTTTGAGTCTTCATGGTCCCGCTACACTGGGTTCGCAGATCACGGGGTCGAGATCGATAGGAATGTGGGCCGCGAGCTGGCCGATTCGTTTTCTGCAGCGCTAAAGGGGGCCAGAGCTTCGTTGATTTTGATTAGAGAGGAGGCAGCGCGACTTGGAATCAAGAGCTGGGTATAGGGAGGGGCGATCCGCTGACGATAAGCGTGTCAACTGCCACTGCTGGCAAGGTGAGGCGGTAGTGAGCGTTTTCTCCCTTCGACGGCGCGGCTGCGGGAGCCAGTGCTGGTGGCACCCAGGCACTGGCTGGCAGCTCACAATCGACCGGCCGGCGGCGATGATTGGACAGGGGACGAATTCCCTCCGGCGATCTTCGCCGAGGGTGGCACCATTGCGAGCGTCAAGCATATTGGAGTCGGCGACAATCGCGGTGCCGGTTCTGCTATGAAGAATCAGTTGGTGGTTATTCCGGATGGGTCGTGTGGTCGTGAGGATTCACAACCTAGATATGATTGGGGTTCCGGGTGACCCTCGTCCGTAAGCTGCTCGACATCGCGAGCGGCCCAATCAGCCGCACCGAGCCAAGTCGCGAAGATCTGCCTGCGGGTAGTCTCGGTAATCAACTTCATGAACTGCTGGTGGATCGTAACGGTTTCTACGTGTTCGAGTCTGCGCTGCATGTTAGGCCTGCGGCCCGCCGAACTGACGGTGCCCACGACATCTCGGCATGGAATTCCTCTGAGCTATGGAGGCATTCCTATCAAAGCTTGATAGACGATAGGTTCTGCTTCTTCGCTGAAGATGCCTTCGGGCACCAGTTTGCGATTGATGAGGCGCACGTATTTTCGTTCAATTCTGAGACTGGCGGCGTACGGGTTGTCGTTGACAATATCGAGCAGTGGGCTAGTGGAGTTCTTGAGAACTATCGGGTCGCTACCGGCTATCCGGTTATTCATGCTTGGCAGGCAGTTCACGGCGCCATTCGGCCAGGTTACCGTCTCTTGGCACGTGTTCCGTTCGTCCTTGGTGGTGAGTATGTCCGCGAAAATGTGTCCGCAATTCACGACGTGGCATTGATGAGATACTGGGGTTCGTTTGCCAATTCGATTCGTGACCTGGCAGACGGAGAGAGCTTCGTGTTCGATGTCGCGGGCCCCGAAGACCTCGTTCGCACGAGTGCGCCTCCGCCCTAATATTCGCGGTAGGGAGGGCCAGGGCATCGCTTGTGAAGCGCCACCCCGCTGCGTAGTGGTGCCATCTCGGCGGTTCCGCTGGTCAATCCGCGAGACGGGCAGGTCGCGCGAGCTGGGGAGAACGGCCCGATCCGCGTTGCGGAGCGTGCCCATCGACGCGTGGCTGTGGAGCCATCGCGTTGGCGGCGTCATGAATCGCGGAGGTCGAGACTCGAATCTCACCTTCGAAGCAGCGTCGCGCTGTCAAGCTGGTCGGATCGGATGAGGATGACCACCGATCCTGTGGTGCGAGAGCCGAGGAAAGCGCGGAAGCTGAATTACCACATCCTCCGCTTGCGCGGAGGTTCCCGAGTTGAACGGGAATAGAAGGAAGCGCCCGCATGGCCTCGGCTGTCGCCGCTTACTCAGGGATCAGCTCACTGAGCCGATCCAGTGTATACACATCAGACCCGTCTGGCAGCTCCTCAGGCGCCTGAATGCCGATGAACGTGATTGGCTCGTCCGGTAGCCGGCCGTTCCACGTCATTACCTCGGCCCGTGCCCGCCAACGGTCGACAAGGTAGGACACGGTGAGGTAGCGCCGCTCCATCAGCGCTCGTACTCGGTCGGCCGTGGTGAAGGTGTTGTCCTCCACCCGGTTGAATGACGGCGTACCCGGCAGGTACAGGTGAAGCCACAGGGCCTGCCAGCCGCCCTCGCTCCTGGCGAACACCATCGGCAGCGCGATCCGGCCCTGGCCGCGCAGGTGCGAACGCGCCCGCACCGTCCGTGCGTCGAAGGGGGCACCGAGCTGGTCCCGTGTGCGGGCCTGATACCCGAACATCGACTCGGCGACCTCGTCGAACGACTCGCCCGCATAGATGAGGACCTGCGGAACCACATAGCGTCCGCCGGTCGTCAGGGGCACGTCGATGAATTCGGTCGCCCCGTCCGCCGCGTCGGTGATGTCGCCGGAATGCACCACACCATCGTGGCGGTAGTTCGTCCACGACACCTGGCCTGCACTGTGGAACTCGTCATCTAGCAGCAGCACGGACAAGTCGTAGTCGGTACGACGACTTGCCTGGCGCCAGTATGTGAAGAAGCGCAGCAGCTCACCGGAGACCGACGCCCGGGAGCCCCTTGGCAGGACCGCGAATCCGCCGTCGGCCGCCTTGCCGGACAGCGGCAGTGCTACGTCGAGCACCTCGGGGTCCACCACCAGCGGTCGTTCCGGCTGCGGCAGCCGGGCGCTGATCTCGGCGTCGAGCAGCGACGACAGCTCGGCTACCAGCTCGGCCGGCAGCGGTGGCCGCTCGTCGGGACCCACCCACGCGCTGCGCGAGCGGCTCGCGTACATCCGGGCAGACATGGGCGTGAGCCGGTTGTCCATATGCTCCCGCAGCGAGAGCAGCACCCGGCCCGACGCTGAGCCGAGCGCGCCAGCGACCGCTTCGACAACACCGCTTCGCTGCGGCTCCGACGCCAGCCGCAGCAGCCGGTCCGCGGATCGCAGGAGCAGGCCCGGCGCCGCCGACAGCACCGACGCGGCCGAACCGATGGCTCCGGCGCGGATCTCCGCCTCCGCGCGACCGGCTAGGTTGCGTACCCGCCGCTCGCCACGCGCGACCTCGAACACCGCCTGTGCGTGCGGCCACTGGTCGTACTCGTGCGGGTGCAGCCGTTCCCCGAGCCGCTTCCACCGCTCCGCGTAGCGCACGACGTCACCGAGCTTGCCTGGACTCGCGCCGACGACATCGTTCAGCGCGGCCAGCAGCATCCGCCGCTCCGGGCGCCGGAAGGCGCGGAATCGCGTGGGTGTCCGGAGCGAGGCATCCCCGTCGGACACCTGGCAGGCAAGACGCAGCACGTCGGTCGTCGTGTCCACGCCGACCAGCGGCCGGCCGAGGACGAGCCGGATCCCGTTGAGCACGGCACGGTTCTCCCGTACCGGGATCTCGGCCGGCTGCGCGCCGTCCACGCAGGCGACCGCGAGCTCGCTGAGGATCGCGAGGCCCGCCTCGCCATGCGGCGTTGAGCTACCGGCCAGGGCCAGATACAGCCTCGTTGCCTCCACGTCGACGGCGTCACCGAGGCGCAGCACGGTCACCCGGTCACCGGCTGCGGTGATCAGCTCGTCGTGCGCGGCCAACAGCTCGGCATGGGTGTGCTGGTAGGTCCCATAAGCCGGCAGATCCAGCAGGTTCACCGCACCCGAGGCGACGGCGTCCCGCAGCTGCTCGTCGGTTGCCGTGCCTCCGCCGGTGAAAACGGCCGCCCGCAGCCGATCCGTCCAGAACTCGGCAGTGTCCGGCACGTCATCCGGGAAGCCGATGAAATAGGCGTTGTGCCGGACATGGTCGCCCACCAGTTCGCGTACCGCCGAGACGACCGTGGCGGCCAGGTCCATCGCCGGCGCGGGGGCCAGGGTGCCGATGTGCTCCAGCAGGGCCCGCGACGCCGAGAACCCGACATCGAGCAGCGCCACGTCCAGTTGCCGGGCCACCGGAGTGCCATCGCCAGCCGCGCCGGTGCTGGCCGGCACGCGCAGGGTCTTCTGGATGATCAGCTTTTCGAGCACGTGGTTCCCCGTTCCGGTCGACTCCGGTAGATGCCGGCCCGCAGCCGCGGCACAGTGGGTCGCCGGGGACTCGAACCCCGAACCCTTCGATCCAACTAGGAGAAGGAAGAGCACCCATCGCCGCGCGAGCGGAGAGCGGACGCGCTACTCAGTCGAATGCTCTATCCAGTTGAGCTAGCGACCCAGATGTCGATCATCGCACCGGCCGGGCCGACATGGCTATCCCGTTTCGAGGTCACTACCGGACGCGGCGGACATGGGAGTGCCGCTCCCGGGCGGTGACGGCCAGGGTTCGCATCTGGCGGCCGCAACGAGAGCTGACGTGCGGGTCACCTCGACCAAGCCTGGCTGGTGCGACCGTCGGTGACGTCGATCTGGAAGGCGGCGTCGATGGCGGCGACGTTGCGGGTGATGTCGCCGGGGGTGGCGGCCCGCATGATGACGACGCCGGCGTAGACGGAGGAGTCGAGCGGGCCGCGGACGTTGTCGCCGACGCGCGTGGTGATGGTGGCGTCGACGACGCAGTCGAGGCGCAGGAGTTCCTCTCGGCTGGTGATGGCGGTGACGGTGCCGGTGGGGCGGGGCAGCATGTACTGGATCATGTGGTCGTCGCGGGGTGCGGGGGCGATGTCGACGCTGGTGCCGGTGGCGAGGTCGAGGAAGGTGTCCCACAGGTCGATGCCGTACTGGTGGCGGATCTGCGCGGTGATGCCGCCGCCGCCGGGGCGGCAGGCGATCTCACCGATGAGGTAGCCGTCCGGGCTCTTGAAGACTTCGAGGTGGGTGACGCCATCGTGGAGCCCGAGGGCGTCGACGACCTGGGTGTGCAGGTCGGCGATGAGGTGGGTTTCGGGGTCGTCGTCGGGCAGGGTGTACGAGCCGATGACGCCGCCGACGCTGTCGAGGACGGGGGCGAAGTAGCGGGACACGGGCGCGAACCGCACCTGACCGTCGATGACCACGCCGTCGCAGTGGTACTCGGCTTCGATGTCGACCATCTGTTCGGCCAGCAGGGGGAACGGTGCGGTACGCATGGCGGCGCGGCTGTCGTCGGCGAAGACATCGTGCAGGTGGTCGGGGTCGCGGATGACGACGACGTAACCGGCGCCGCCGCCGCACGCGCGTTTGACGACGACGGGCCAGCCGAGGTGCCGGGCGGCCTCGACCGTGTCGTCGAGGGATTCCATCCGCCGGAACGCGGTGACGGGCAGACCGGCCGCTGCGAGTTTCTGCTTCATCACGAACTTGTTGGAGAACGCGTTGGCGACGTCGTACCCGGGCCCGGGCAGGCCCAGGTAGGAGCGCAGGTAGCCGCCGGCCTGGACGCTCCATTCGGAGGGTGCGACAACCCAGTCGAAGGGGTGCCTCTCGCGGATTCGCAGGGCGGCGAGCCGTACGCCGGTGAGGTCGGCCACGGAGTCGACGAGTTCGACGTCGGTGCCCGGGTCGTAGAAGTGCCGGTACTTGTCGATGGTGATGACGGAGAGCCGGACGTCGGGGCGGTCCTGCAGGAGCCGGGCTCCGGTGCGGCAGTTGGAGTTGATGAGCAGCACGTTGGGCATGGTCACCCCACCGTTTCCTGAGGCACGGCGTGGGCCATGGCGGGTGTTCCCGTCCGGACGGGTCGGGGGTCGGTGGGCCGGCTGTCACGGGTGGGCGACCTGGTCCAGATGACAACGGCCAGCACTGCGGTGGCCGCGGCGGGCAGAAAGACGAATGCGGAGCCGGTGAGGCCGACGGTGAGGCCGAGCAGCAGTGACGACAGCGGCACGGTGCCGGTGATGAAGGTACGGATGACGGCGTTGACCCGGCCGGACAGTTCGGCGGGAATCTCGGCTTGGCGGTAGGCCATGGTCGTGGCGTTGACACCGCCTTCGCCGAAGCAGAGCAGGCAGAACGCGATGACGACGAGGATGGGCGCGACGAGCAGCAGGCCGAGGGAGCCGAGGGCTGCGACGCCGAGCCACACGCCGATGCGCAGGTGGCGGCGGTGCGGTCCGTTCGGTGCGAGTGGGCTGACCCAGGAGCCGATGGCAGCGGCGACGGCACCGAAGGAGACGGCGATGCCGAGCGCACCAGGGGACCAGCCCCACTGGCTGGTGCCGATCGTGAGGATGGTGGGTTCGACGGCGCCGGCTCCGAGGTTGTAGAGCGCGACGGCTGCGGTGAGCCGGCGCAGGTCTGGTCGGGCCCGGAAGTAGGCGATCCCTTCGCGGATCTGCTCTCGCATGGTGGGGCCGTGGCGTTCGATGACGCTGCGCACCTTGGGGAGGAACAGGGCGGCGATGGCGGTGACGAGGAAGCTGCTGGCGTCGATGATGAGGGCCCATGTGACGCCGGCTGCGGCGATGGTCAGGCCGGCCAGGGCAGGGCCGGCGAACCGGGCGACGAGCTGCGTGGAGTTGAACCAACTGGCTGCCTGGTCGAGTCGTTCGCGGGGGACGAGGGCGGGGATCAGGCCGTAGTCGCCGGCCACGTCGGAGACGACCTTGGCCAGGCCCATGACGGCGAGCATGACGAAGACCAGGGCGACCTGTTGGAACAGGAGCAGCAACGGGATCATCGCCACGGAGGCGCATTGGACGATCTCGCCGGCGATGAACAGGGTGCGCCGGTCGTGCCGATCGATGAACGCGCCGAGGAGCGGGGCGAGCAGGAAGGGCGCGGTCTGGGCGGCCATGCTCGTGACGGCGAGCAGGCTGGAGCCGGTGGATTCGAGCAGCGCCCAGGGCACGGCCAGGTAGAGGAACGTGTTTCCGGCCATGGAGATGGCCGTGGCTCCGGTGTACAACCAGAACTTTCTCATGATCTTCCCATCGCCGTCGCGGCCGGGTGCGGCTCTCGCTGTGTCGGGCAGGGCCTTGTCGGTGCGGCGGACTCCGTGGGGGAAATCGTCCGGCGCGGCTATCCACCGGCTGTCATGTTGCCATGCCTTGCCAAATCTTGGCAATGCGGTCACGATGATGGCGCGATGAGGGTGCTCCCGCTTCGCAGGATTGGCAATAATGGCAAGGCCTTGTACGTGCCAGGCGAGCCAGGCGCAATCCACGCCCACACTCATCGGAGAGAGAGGCAGTACCGTGGCGCATACCCTCGTGGCCCCATCGTCCGTCACCGTGACCCGGCTCGCGGGAAACATCGGCGCCGAGATCGGTGGTGTCGACACCAGCGGACCGCTCAGCGACGACGCCGTCGCCGCCGTCCGTGCCGCCCTGCTCGCGCACAAGGTGGTGTTCCTCCGCGACCAGAACCTCGACTACGACAGCCAGCAGGCGTTTGCCGAGCGGCTGGGCGAGCTCACGCTCAGCCACCCCATCTACGCCGCACCGGAACGCCGTCCGGCGTTGCGCGAGATGGACTCCGCCCACGGCACGAAGGCCAACCACTGGCACACCGACCTGACCTTCATCGAACGCCCACCCGCGTTCTGCCTCCTGCACGCCAAAATCATTCCGCCGGTGGGCGGGGACACGATGTGGGCGAACTGCGTCACCGCGTACCAGTCGCTGCCCGCTCCGCTGCGCGCGCTCGCCGACGAGCTGCGCATCCTGCACAGCAACGACTCCGACTTCACCGACGACACGGTGGACCACCGCGACGACTACGTGTCCACCGCCTACGTCGCGGAGCACCCGGCCGTGCGGGTGCACCCGGAGACCGGCGAGCGCGCTCTGCTGCTCGGCGGATTCGCCCGCAGCGTCGTGGGGATGACCCCGGCCGCCGGCCGTGACCTCATCCGGCTGCTGCAGGAGTACGTGACGCAGCCCGAGCAGACCGTCCGCTGGCAGTGGCGCGTCGGTGACCTCGTCATCTGGGACAACCAGGCGACCATGCACTACGCGATCTACGACTACGGCCGGGAGCGCCGTCGTGGCGAGCGGCTGACGACCATCGGCCAGACCCCGGTCGGCATCGACGGGCAGGCCAGCGTCACCATCGCCGGTGACACCTCCGCATACAGCGCCGGACTGCGCTGACGCCACGGCCCCTGTCGGACCGTGAGGAAGAGGCTGTGACATGAAGAACGTGCTGCTGATCAACTCGGGTCGCAAGGCCGTCGGCTGCGCACTCCAGGAACGGGACGACATCCGGCTGTCGGTCATCTCCATGCCCGGCTACCTCGACTGGTACGACGCGGGCACCGACCTGGAGGTCGTCGACACCATCGAGAACCTGAATCTGGTCCGCGCGGCCGCCCTGCGGATCCGGGAGCGTAATCCCTTCGACTACGTGGTCGCCCCGTCGGAGTGGAGCGTCCCCGCCGGCGGCTTCATCCGTTCCTACTTCGGCATCCCCGGGCCGAGCTATGACGTGGCGAACGCGTTCTCCAACAAGTTCGTGATGAAGCAGAAGGTCGCCGCGGCCGGGCTACCGGTGGCGACGTTCCGTCGGGTGGACACGCTCGGCCAGCTCGTCGCCGTCGGTGACGAGCTGGGCTGGCCGTACGTGCTCAAATCCGCCTTCGGCGGCGGCTCGGAGAACGTGTTCGTCGTCCGCGACGCCGAGCACGCCCGGTCGATCATGGCTGGCGAGACCCTGGCCCGACTGGGCGACCTGGACAGCCCGATGCTGGCCGAGGAGTTCGTCGACATCGACACCGAGTTCCACTGCGATGGGGTCGTCGTCGACGGCAAGGTCGTGTTTGCCGCCGCCTCCCGGTACCTCGCCCCGGTCCTCGACAGCCTCGGCGGCGTGATCGGCTCGTACACGCTGCCGGATGACGACACCGACGCCCGCCTGATCTGCGACCTGCACGATCGGGTGATCACCGCGCTGGGGCTTCCCGACGGCGTCACCCACCTGGAGGTTCTCAAGTCCTCGCGCGGCTACCTGGTCGGCGAGATCGCCTGCCGGACCGCTGGCGGCGGCATCCCTCTCCAGCTCGAACACCAGTACGGCGTGGACACCACCGACGCCCTCATCGCCACCTCCATCGGCGACCCGGTCGAGTTGGACGTCCCGTCCCGATCCGACTACCTGATCCAGTACATGCTGCCCCGGCCGGTGGGCACCGTCACCGCGATCAGTGCCGCCGCCGACCTGCGCGCCGCGCCGGGTGTGGAGTACGCCGAGATCACCACGAAGGTCGGCGATCACCTTGCCGGCCCGGTGGACTCCTCGGTCTACGCCGGCATCGTGCTGATCCGGGCCGAGACCGAGGCGCAGGTGGCGAAGCGATGCGCCGAGATCGCGCGTCGGTACCGCATCGACGTGGCCGCGGAGCCGGTCGGCGCCCCGGCGACGGCCGTCCTGGCCGAGACGAGGGGGTGACACTGTGCGGATCACCGACCACCACGGCCTGGCTGTCGCTGACCTCGCCCCGGAGGAGGTGGCGCGGCGGCCGTGGCGCGGCAGCGACCAGCACATCGACGTGGTACGCCTGCCAGACCCCCCGGACGACCTCCTGCCCGAGCTCGCCGGGCTCGGCTTCGTCCACAAGCCGGAACTGCTGTCGTGGCGCGCCGAGCTCGGCCCGGACGAGGAGGAGTTCCTGGCCCGGCTGGCCACGAAGCCACGCCAGGACATCCGGCGCTCCATCCACCGGGCCGAGGCCGCGCTGACCCTGACTGTCCATGACACCCTGCCGGCGCCGCTGCTCGACGGGTTCCTGGACCTGTACCGCTCGCGTGTGGCGGAGATGACCTACGGAATCACGATCGCGTGCCGGTACCGGGACGCGATGCTGGACGGTCCGGACAAGTACTACGGCGTCTTCGCGATGGACGGTGCGGAGATCGCCGGCGGCTGCCTGGTCCGCGAGTGCCCGGACGAGGAGATGGTGCGTATCCGTTTCTCCGCCGTGACCGAGGAATGGCGCCGGGCCAGCCTGGCCCGCACCCTCTACTTCGGCGCGATGCGGGTGGCCCGCGACAAGGGCTTCAAGTGGGTGACGCTGGGCGATGAACCCAACCTGTACGGCCACCTGACCAAGATGGGCCTGTTCCCCTTCAAGGTCTCCATGGGCTTCCACCCGGTGCCGTCGCAGGACAACCACGACCCCGAGGGCCGCGACCTCGCGGACCTGATCCTGACCGGCACGCACCTGAGCGGGCCCGGGCTGATGCTCGGGTATGTGCCAGGCCGTCGGCACGAGCGGCAGCTGACCGGGTACGTCATCAGCGACGAGCCGGTGGACGTGAAGCGGATCGCCGCGCCGTTCCTGGACGCGGTGGTCCAGGTGCCGCCCGGTGAGCGCCCGGCCTCGGCGGCCGCCCCGCCGCCCTGAGCGGCGCTGTCTGTTCCGCGGCCTGACTCCTCGGCTGACACGACGGCTCCCGGTCCCGCCGGGAGCCGTCGCCGTGTTCCACCAGCCCCGCTGCCTGATGGATCCCGCAGCGGCTCGCCGGGATGGGGGGTGACGCGGCGAACCCCGGGTGTGCGCCAGTGCACCGGCGCGCACCCGGGGAACGGGTCCGCTCACGTCGACGGTGGGCTACATGCCCGTGCCCGCCACGAAGTCGGAGGTGTTGCCCTGCAACGTGACAGCGGGGGCGCCGTCGACACCGACCGTGGTGGTGCCGGCGACGGTGACCCGCTCACCGCGGCGGTGCTCGGTGTAGTCCTTGATCGCGTAGTGCAGGGTCGCCTGGTTGTCCCAGATCACCAGGTCGCCCTTCTGCCACTTCCAGCGCACCGTGTACTCGGGCTTGGTGGCGTACTCCGTCAGGATCCGGAGCAGGTCGCGGCCGGCCTGCGGGGTGTAGCCGGTGACAGCCCGCGCGAACCCGCCCAGCAACAGGCAGCGCTCACCGGTCTCCGGGTGCACCCGGACGGCCGGGTGTTCGGCCGCGAAGCGGTTCTTGAGGTACTTGGTCCGCACGTCACCGTCGTAGGTGGCGTCGGTGAAGTCCGAATCGTTGGAGTGGATGACCCGCAGCCCGTCGGCCAGCGTGCGCAGTCCCTCCGGCAGGTCCCGGTACGCCGCACCGGTGTTGGCCCAGATCGTGTCGCCGCCCACCTCGGGGCAGACCACGTTGTGCAGGAAGGCGAAGGCCGGCGGGTTGTCCATGTAGGTGAAGTCGGCGTGCCAGTAGTTCGCGCGGGTGCCCTCGCCGCGGGAGTCCATCTCCCGCAGCAGCGGCTTGCCCTCCGGGCCGCCGTAGATCGGGTGCCCCAGCGTCAGGGTGCCGAACCGCTTGCCGAACGCCACCAAACGGTCGTAGTCCAGATTCTGACGCCGGATGAAGATCACCTTGTGGGTCAGTAGCGCCTGCCGCAGTTCGCGGATCACATCGTCACTGAGGTCCTCGGCGGCGTCCACGCCGAGGATCTCAGCGCCGATGTTGCCCGCCACCTGCCGGATCCGGACCCGGGTGTTGACGGGGGTCTCGATGGTGTGAGTCACCTGGTCCTGCCCTTCCTTGTCGGAGTCGACGGCTCTGCCCGCGTGGAGCCTGGGGAGGGGTGCACACACACTCCACGTCTGGGCGCATGGCCAACGCCGCCGGTCTTGAGAGCCATATTGCCAAGTCTTGCCAGTGCTGGCAATGCCTAAATCCGCAGTATAAGAACTCCTCGACGGCTTCGACTCGGATTTGGCGTTTGCCGGCTGTTGCCAACTCTGGCAGGCTTTGGCAAAGCGTGTCGTCTCGTGGGAGGGCTAAACATGATCGATACCGAGGCCGTGGAGGCGATCCGCCAGGAGCTGATCACCTGGAGGTACAAGGGACTGCCGGTGGCGCTGGACGGCTGCACCGTCGCGCAGGCCGCGGAACGTGGGCTCAACCTGTTCGAGGACGGATTCCTCGGGCCGATGCTCGTGCTCGACGACGACGCCCTGACCCACAACCTCACGACGATGGCGAAGTGGTGCGCCGACCGGGGAATGCAGCTCGCCCCACACGCGAAGACGACGATGGCGCCGCAGCTCTGGGCTCGTCAGATCGAGGCGGGGGCGTACGGGCTGACCGCGGCCAACACCGCCCAGCTGCGGGTGTACCGCGCCTTCGGGGTGTCCCGGGTCATCTTCGCCAACGAGCTGGTCGACCCTGCCGGGCTGCGCTGGATCGACGAGGAACGGTCCGCGGACCCCGCGTTCGAGTTCGTCTGCTTCGTCGACTCCGTCGACGTGGTGGCCCAGATGGAAGCCTCGCTGCGTCAGGTGGGCGCCGCGCCGGTGGATGTCCTGGTCGAGGTCGGCCGCACCGCCGGACGGGCCGGGGCGCGTTCGGTGGCCGAAGCGACGGCGGTGGCCCGCGCGGCCGCGGCCAGCCCACTGCTGCGTCTCGTCGGGGTGGGCGGCTACGAGGGTGTGCTGGTCAACGACCCGTCGCCACACAGCATCTCGGTGGTCAACGAATTCCTGCACCGCATGCGCGAACTGACCATCGCCCTGCATCACGAGGGACTGTTCGAGACCGACGAGATCCTGCTCACCGCAGGGGGTAGCTGCTTCTTCGACCAGGTCGCCGAGGTGTTCGGCGGGCCGTGGCCGGGCATGTCGGTGACCACCGTGCTGCGCAGCGGGTGCTATGTCACCCACGACGACGGCTTCTACCGCTGGATGTCGCCGTTCTCCCGGGGCGAGGCCGTCAACGGCTCGCTACGGCCGGCCCTGAAGCTGTGGGCACGGGTCACCTCGATGCCGGAGCCCGGGTTGGCCCTGCTGACCGCCGGCAAGCGGGACCTGTCGTTCGATGCCTGGCCGCCGGAACCGCAGCTGGTCCGCGGCGTCGACGGCGAGATCCGTGAGCTGGCCGACTGCGCCATCCGCGCGGTAAACGACCAGCACGCCTTCCTCACGCTGCCCGCCGGGCACGGGCTCGCGGTGGGGGACTGGGTCATGCTCGGACTGTCCTACCCGTGCACGGCCTTCGACAAGTGGCAGCTGATCCCGGTCGTGCGGGACGAAACCGTTGTCGACTTCGTCCGGACCTACTTCTGACGATGCTGCCCGTGGGCGGCGCCGCCGTGGCGACGCCGCCCACACCGGACGGCCCGCTGACTAGAGGAAGTGGCCGCTGGCCAGGTACGGCGTGGGTTCCGCCATGCCCCGCAGCGCCAGGTAGCCCTCCTGGCCGATGTCCAGCCGGGCGGCGAGCCCCACGTCGATCGCCCAGTGGTTGGCCGTGGTGATGCAGTTGATCAGGGTCGACCCGCGCGACGAGGCCAGCGCCTCCCACAGCAGCGAGGACGCCGTCTGCGGGTCCTGGGCCGCCAGCAGCTTCGCCTGCCCGAGGTCCTCGTCGATGAACACGTACCCGTGCCGACCCGGCTGCCGGGACACCACCAGACGCATCCGGCGAATCATGTATTCGTGGTCCGGGCCGTGCCCGGCGCCGCGCCGGCTCTCGTCCAGCCGATCCATCCACTCGATGTCGTTCTCGTCGCCCTCGCTCAGGCCGGAGACCGCCAGCAGCGTGGACCGGTCCACGGTGCCCACCATTCGCATCTGCGGATAGAGCAGGAAACCCGCCAACCGGTAGCGGCGGGTGGCCCCCGGGTGCACTGTCGACGAGAACAGCCCCGGCCGCCCATCGGCATGGGCGAGGACGGCGTCCATCAGCTGCCGGCCCAGCCCGCGCCCCTGGTGCTGGGGCAGCACGCCGTAGGTGGCGAGGAACCAGACCTGCTCCCGGTTCTGCGAGATGGCGAAGCCGACCATGTCGTCGCCGTCCATGGCCGCCCAACAGCCGCCCGGATCGGTCTCCACGAGGTACGACATCCGATCGATCCACTGCTTGCCCACCGCGGCGGACCGGGGCTGGACCTCCGGCTCGCTCACCCGGCGGCTGAGCCGGTCGCCTTCGAAGAAGGTCACCGCCGAGGCACGCTCGGCGGCGGGCACGTCCTCGACCCGCATCGGCCTGATCTGCGTCTCTCCCATGATCTCACCCGTCCTTTCCGCTGCTCGCCGGTGGTCGCGCGCTCATACCCCGTAGCCTGGCCGGCGCCGACAGCGTCTCGGCCAGACTGCGCCAGGCCTCCGCCGCCAACTCCAGGTTGTGCGCCGCGGTCGCGTTGTGCGCCAGCCGCTGCAGGTGCGCGATGCCGGCCTCGGTGTCGCCCTCGACGATGGACAGGCGGCCGCGCAGCACCTCGATCCGCAGCCGGTCCCGGAACGACAGGCGCCCGCCCGAATCGTCGATCCTGCCAGCCAGCTCCTGCGCCTCGGCGAACCGCCCCTCCTCGAACGCCAGGTGTGCCTGCAGGGAGAGCATCTCCTGCTGGTGCAGCTCGGAGCCGATCATCCGCAGCACGGGGGCGACCTCCTCCAGGCGGGCACGTGCCGCCGCGACCTGGGCCGGGGTGCTCTGCAGGTACAGCGAAGCCGCGGCGAGCCTCAGCCGCATCCACAGCTTGAGATCTTCGTGGCTGTCCAGCAGTCGCAGCGCCTGTTCCAGCATCTCCTGCGAGGCACGGTAGTCACCCTGGCGCATGCTGACCGTCGCCGAGGCCCACAGCGCCTCCACGTACGCGGTGCCCGGAGCGCCTTCGGTGAGGGCGCACAGCAGGTCGGCGTGCCGGCGTGCCTCGCTCAGCCGGCCCGCCTCGGCCTCGGTGGGGATCAGCACGTGCAGCGCGGCCGTCCGGTCCGGCAGCGCGAGCGCGGTGGACAGTTTGACGGCCCGCTCGGCGTACTCGCGGGCTCTCACGATGTCACCGAGGACCCGCAGGCAGCGCGACATCCGGGTACACGTTCGCACCAGCAGTTCGGGCACGTCGAGTTCCTCGGCCAGCGCGAGCAGTTCGGTCAGCAACGCGTACGCCGCCTCGTGCGCGCCCTCATCACTGCGCAGCCCGGCCAGCAGCCACAGGGCCTGCCAGCGCAGCTCCGGCGCGCGCCCGTCGTCGAGGCGGAGCGCCTCGGCCACGCGTTCGGCGCTGTCGGGCTGCACACCCGATGTGACCGAGGCGAGCACGATTGCCAATGTTGCCGACCTCGCCTGGGAGAGGAACGCGGCCTCCTCGACCCCGAGCCGCTCTGCCAGGTATGCCACCACACGTGGCGTGGGTTGCCGGGCGCCCGACTCCAGCCGCGACAGGTAGCCGGTGGAGATGTAATCCCCCGCGAGCGCAGCCTGCGACAGCCCGCGTCCCAATCGGAGGGCCCTCAAGCGTTGACCGAACTGCGGCTGATCCAATGTCTCATCCCTGAGGTGTGGGAGGCGGCGCCACTCGGCATCGACTCATATCTGCCGAGACACGGAATCACGACAGAATGCAGACGGGTTGCGGCGTCACGTATGCGACCCCCCGCGCCTCTTGGTGCGCTTGACGGTAGTCGTGGAATAGCGGCCTTGTCAACGCCAGGCAACAGCATTGTCAAAGACGTTGCCGTCCTCTACCGTCGTCGCTGAGCGCCACCCTGTCCCCGCCCGCCATCCATTCCGCCAGTCGCCGGCTGGTCCCGCGGCCGGTCGTCAGCGGGCGCTGGGTTCGCCACTGCTGGCGGCTTTTTGCCACGTGCACATTCCGGCGCGTGCCCTCTGCGAGGAGTCTCGAATGGCCTCGGTGAACACCCTCAGCCCGCCCACCGACCTCGACTTCAGCAAGTTGTCTCCCGAGATCCGGCGCGAGCTGCGCAAGCTGTGCCGGCTGGACAACCACCACGGAATACTCGGCGTCCTCTTCGACTACGCGGTCGTGGCGTTCGCCGTATACCTGAGCGTGGGCGTGTCGTACTGGTTCTACCCCGTGTCCCTGGTGCTCATCGGGTCCACCCAGCGTGCCCTGGTCAACCTCCTGCACGAAGCGTCGCACAAGGTGCTGGCCCGCAATCAGACCCTGAACCTGGTGCTCAGCACGGTCTTCACCGGGCACCTGGTGTTTCACATGCACAACCCCTACCGCAGCTCACACATCGGCCTCCACCACCGCTACCTCGGGGACCGAGACAAGGACCCCGACTACAGCTTCCACGTGGAGTGCGGCATCTACGATCCGGGCGGCTCCAACCGGGCCTTCTTTCTGCGCAACATTCTTCTCGCGGCTCTGGGTCTGCGAACCTTCGAGTACGTCCGCTACGTGGTGGAGGACCGACTGCTGTTCCGTGAGGACCAGATTGCCGTCTCCATGCCGATCAGCCTGCGGGCGGAGCGCTGGCTGCTGCTCGGAGTATGGACGGTGCTGTTGACCCCGATCGTGTCCGGCGGCTACCTGCTCGAATTCGTCCTGTTCTGGATTGTGCCGCTGTTCACCACCGCGGTTGCCATCGGTTGGCTGTCCGAACTCGCCGAGCACTTCCCGTTGCCGGAGAGCGAGAACAGGCAGATCCTGATGACCCGCAACCGGCACGGCTGGGCCATCGAACGATTCCTGCTGGGGCGCCACAACGACAACTACCACCTGGTTCACCACCTCAACACCGGCGTGCCCTTCTGGAACATGAAGAAGGCCCACCGGATCCTGCTCGGCGATCCGGCGTACGCGTTGTGGGACGGGATGTGGGCTGGCATCATGACCCGCTCGCCGGGCCGCCGGGACAAGGAGACCCTGATCAGTTACGCGGGGAAGTACCGCGAGTGGCGTCGCACCGGCGGCGAGCCCGGCGACCCGGGTCAGCGCAGTTTCGCCGAGATCGCCGCGTTGGCCAGGCAGTCGTGGACGCCGCCAGCGGAGCCGGTGCCAGCGCCGGCACCACCGGTGGCGCCGCCGGAGCCTGCGGAGTCGCCCGTACCGGCCAGAGCCCGGCGATGACGGCTGGCATGATCCACCTCAACACCGCCGGCGCGGGCCTGCCGGCCCCCGGCGTCACGGCCGCGATGACCGGCTACCTCGACGCGGAGGCCACAGCCGGGCCGTACGAAGCCGAGCAGGCCCGCGCCGTCGACCTCACCAGCAGGGTGTACGCCGTGCTCGCGGACCTCGTCGGTGCGCGAGCGGAGCACATCGCCCTGTTCGCCAGTGCCACCGACGCGTGGTGCCGGATCGCGTGCCATCTCACCCTGCCCCAGGGAAGCCGGATCTGGACGACCCCGTACGAGTACGCCGGCAACCTCATCGCCCTGCAGCGGCTCGCCGCTCGCCGCAAGTGCGCCCTCGAGGTGGTCCCGGTGGACGGCGCCGGCGACCTCGACCTGGAGTGGATGCGCGCCCACCTCGACGATCGGGTGGCGCTGGTGTCCGTGGTCCACATGCCGTCGGCGGTCGGGCTGATCCAGCCGGTCGAGCAGATCGGCGCCCTGCTGGCCGGCTCCGCGGCCGTGTACGTGGTGGACGCGTGCCAGACGGTGGGCCAGATCCGCGTCGACGTCGACGCGATCGGCTGCCACGCGCTCACCGCGGCGGGCCGCAAGTTTCTGCGCGGCCCGCGCGGCACCGGCTTCGCCTACCTGCGCCCCGACCTGTGGGACCGGATCGACCCCGTGTTCTACGACCTGCACGTCGCGCAGGCGCTCTCGCTGCACGAGCACCGGCTCGACGTGGCCACGGCGGCCCAATTCGAGACCGCCGAGCGTGGCAACGCCGCGGTGCTTGGCCTGCTCGCCGCCGCCGAGTACGCCCGCACCACGTCGCCGGCGCCGTCGGCCGAGGTGTACGCGGCACTGACCGCCACCATTCGGCAAACGCCCGGTGCCCGCCCGTTGATGCCCGGCAGCCGACACGGCGGCATCGCGTCCTTCACGCATGACCGACTGCCGCCGGAACGGATCCGTGATGCCCTTGCCGAGGACGGGCTCAACACCTGGGTCGGCGTCGGCGCACACACCCCGCTCTACCTGGCCACGGCCGGGATCGAACGGTTCGTGCGCACGTCGGTGCACCACTACAACAGCCTCGCCGACATCGAGGCGCTCGGCCGTTCGCTGCGCCGTGTCTGCGCCGCCTGACCGGTACGGGACCGGGCCGCTCCCGACGCGCGTGCCACCGAGGGGCGAGCGGTCGCGGGTCCCGGTTCAGCCGGCCCCGACTCAGCCGGCCCCGACTCAGCCGGCCCCGACTCAGCCGGCCCCGACTCAGCCGGCCCCGACTCAGCCGGCCCCGACTCAGCCGGTGGCGGCCCGGCCGGCCGCCGGTTCGGCTGCCCCGGTTCAGCCGGTTGCGGCTCGGCCGGCGAGGGCAGGGCCGTCACCGTACGGCTTGGCGAGGGTCTCCGCGAGGTTGCGCCACAGCTCGGCGGCGAGCTCGACGTTGTGGGCCTCCTCGGCCTGGCGGGCGACGTCCTGCAGGGCCCGGATGCCGCCGTCGGCGTCGCCGCCCAGAATGGACAGACGCGCGTGCAGGGCGGCGAGCTTGAGCCGGTCGCGGAACGACAGCAGCGAACGCTGGGCGGCGGCCGCCTCGCACAGAACGCGTGCGTCGTCGAGGCGCCCCTCGGCGAACGCCAGGTGAGCCTGCAGGCTCTGCAACTCCTGGTGGTGGCGCTCGGTGCCGATCAGGTTCAGGACCGGGCCGACGGCGTCGAGCGCGGTGCGGGCCTGCGTCGGCCGCGCCGGAGTGATCTGTAGGTACAGCGAGGCGGCGGCCAGGTGCAACCGGATCCACAGTTGCAGGTCGTTGCGGCTGGTCGCGCCGGACAGCGCGTCCTCCAGATAGGCGATGGCACCGGCGTGGTCACCCTGCCGGGTGCGGACCGTCGCGGCCGACCAGAGCGCCTCGACGTGCAGCGTCCCCCCGGCAGGCTTGGTGAGGCGGCACAACTCGTCGGCGTGGGTACGGGCCTCGTCGAGCTGGCCCGCCTCGGCCAGCGCGGAGACGAGGGCCTGGAGGGTCGCCGCGCGGTCGGTGAGCGACAGCTCGTCGGTGATGCTGTGCGCCTGTTGCGCGTACTCCCGGGCGCCGGTGGTGTCACCGAGGGTGCGCAGGCACCGCGACAGCTGGGTCTGCGCGCGGGCCAGCAGCGGCGCGACGCCGAGTTGCGTGCTCAGCTTGACCAGCTCCTCCAACAGGTGGCGCTGCTCGTCGCGCTCGCCGGCGTCACCGCGGATCTCCGCGAGCAGCCAGAGCGCCTGCCAACGCTCGGCCGGGTCTCGCTGGCCGTCGGTGCGCAGCGCCTCGGCCAGTGGCTCGGCGACACGGTCGTCACCGCTCGCGGAGATCATCGCGGCCAGGATCTGGGTCAACGGCGACGCTTGCACGGCGTCTACCGGGTCGGCATTCGGGTCTTCCAGGACCGAGGGCGGCACGCCGAGGCGCTGCGCGAGGTACGCCACCACCCGGGGGGTCGGCCGCCGGGCCCCGGACTCGAGGCGGGAGAGGTAGCCGGTGGAGATTCCACCCTTTGCCAGTGCCGCCTGGGAAAGGCCGCGCTTCTCGCGCAGTGCACGGAGCCGGGGCCCGAACTCGGACTGCTGCAGCATCTCCAAACCCCCAAGGCCAAGGTCACCGACAACCGACATCAAGCGCCGCGGGTGTGACCGCCGGTAATGATTCGGCGTTGCCATCGACGGTATGTGACTGAAAAGGAGTATAGCCACGCCGGCAGGCGCTGTGACAGCGTGGCGGCACAGGCGTTGCCTCGGCGGGTTGCCGGCACATTGCCGCGCCGGCAACCCTGCGTATCCGGGTCAGAACCGGGTGTGGTGTATGGCGTACACCTCCGACTCGGGCATCGCCGCCAGGTCGCGAACGTCGGCGCGCTTGATCGCGGTGTAGAGGTCCCGGCGGGGCGAGCCCAGCACCGACATCAACAGCTCGTCGCGTTCCAACGCGGCCACCGCCTCGGCCAGGCTGCCGGGCAGGACGGTGACCCCGCGGCGACGCAGTTCCGCGTCGGACAGGGTGTTCGGGTCGACGGTCAGCGGCGGGCCCGGATCGAGCCGCCGCCGTACCCCGTCCAAGCCGGCATGGATGACGGCGCCCAGGGCCAGGTACGGGTTGGCGGTGCCGTCGCACGGCTTGATCTCGACGTTGGTGGTGCCGGACTCGTCGCCGCCCAGCACCGACGGGACCCGTACCGCGGCCTCGCGGTTGTCGAAGCCGTAACACCCGTAGGCGCCGGCCCACTTGCCCCGCACCAGCCGCGCGTAGCTGTTGACGCTGGGGCACAGCAGGGCACTGAGCGCTGGCAGGTGCGTCAGCACCCCGGCGATGAAGTGGTGCGCGACGTCCGACAGCCCCGCGCCGGGCGCGGCGAACGCGTTGCCGTCACGCCAGAGGGACACGTGCAGGTGGTTGCCGTTGCCGCGCAGCCCCGGCAGCGGCACCGGGGCGAACGTGGCGCGCAGCCCGTGCTGCCGGGCCAGACCCCGGGTGAGTATCCGCTGCCACACGTGGTTGTCGGCGGCCCGCAGCGCCGGGGCGGGCCGGACCGTGACCTCGTGCTGGCCCGGCGAGGTCTCCGGGTGGTACTGCTCCACCGCCACGCCGACCGAGCGCAGGGCGCGGATCAGCGCGATCACGTAGCCGTTGGTGATGTCGAACGCCTCGTTGTCGAGCGTGAGTCCGTCGTCGAACGGCACCCCGTCGCGCAGCAGGGTGAACTCCGGTTCGAACGCGGCCACGACGGCGTACCCCTCCTGGTCGGCCGCGGCCACGGCGTCGCGGAGGAACGCCCGCGGACACGCTCCCCATGGGGTGCCGTCCCTGGTGAGCAGGTCACCGAGCATGGCTGCGGAACCCGGCGCGTGCGGCAGCAGCGCCAGGGTGTCCGGGTCGGCGGAGATGCGAACCTCGTCCATGACCGCGAACCCCGGCACCGGCTGGGCCTGGTCCAGCAGGCTCGCCGCCTGGCGACCCACCGACAGCGGCACCCCGGACCGTAGCCGGCCGGGCAGCATGTCCCGGGCAACGCCCTTGCCGCGGAGGATTCCGTTGTGGTCCACCCACAGGAAGCGGACGATCTCCACGTCGTGCCGCTCGACCAGCGCCAGGACGTCCGCCGCGGTCCGGCGCGGCGAACCGCCCACGGGACCGACATCGACGGCGGGAGAACGGGGCAGGTCGGTGGAGGTGATCGTCACGGCCCGCTCCTCACCGGCGCGGGCAGGCAGTCGCCCAGCAGCGCCAGCGGTGGCTCGGCCACCAGGTAGAAGTGGTCGCCACGGGTGCCGTACGCGCGGACCGTCCCGGTGGTCAGCGTCGACCACGGGCGGCAGTCAGCGTCGTCGTCGGCGTCGCCCACGATCGTCGTCACCGGACACCGCAGCATCGGCCCCGCGCCCGGCTCGTACGCGTGGAACATCCGGCCGTCGGCGCGCACGTACGGCAGGACCAACTCCTGGAACTCGGGGTCGGCGGCCAACTCCGGGTCGGTGCCGCCGAGCGTCAGCAGGCGCTGCACGACCGCCGCGTCGTTCAGGTCGTCCGGGTCCGACAACTGCTCCGGCCCTGGGTACGGCGCGTCGCGCGATCCCGACGCGAACAGGTGGAACGGCTCGATCCCGCGGTCCTGCAGTGCGACAGCGGTCTCCAGGGCGATGGCCGCGCCCATGCTGTGACCGAACAGGATCAGAGGGCGGTCCGCCAGCGGCACCAGCGCGTCGGTGATCTGCGTGGCGAGCCGGCGAAGGTCGGTGGGCGGCGGTTCGGCGATCCGGTGCGCGCGGCCGGGATAGCAGACCGCGTGCACCTCGACGCCGGGCAGACGCCCGCCCCACGAATGGAACATGGCGGCGGAGCCGCCCGCGTGGGGGAAGCACACCAGACGCGCGTTCGGGTCGGTGAGCGGGACCGGGCATTGCAACCAGGTGGTGGTTTCGCGCATCGTCATCACTCTGCCTCCTGCATCAGGCCGGTACGGCGGGCACGCAGCGCGCGGGCCCGCTGGGCACGGGCGGAGCGGGCCGCGCCGTTGGCCGCGTCGGCGTCGGCCGCGTCGCCGCCGTCGCGCAGCAACGCCACCTGCGCGGCCACCGTGGTGTGCTGGAACAGGGCGACCACCGACAGTCGGCGCCCGGTACGCCGCTCCAGCGTGTCTCGTAGCCGGAACATCGCCAGCGAGTGACCGCCCAGGTCGAAGAAGTTGACGTCGGCGGGGACGTCGTCGCGCTGCAGCACATCGGTCCACGCCGCACTGACCTGCACGGCCAGATCGGCCGGGTCCGCTGTGGCCGGTCCGGCCGGCGTCGCCGCCTCGGCGGTCGCGGGGCCGGCGTCGGCCAGGCCGCGCAGTGCGGCCCGATCGGTCTTGCCGTTGGCGGTGCGCGGGAAGTGGTCCAGGACCACGATCCGGCTCGGCACCATGACCGCCGGAACCCGGTCGGCCAACTGCCGTCGCAGGGACTCCGGAGCAGCTCCGGCGGGGGAGAGGACGAAGCCGACCAGCTCGGTGTCACCGGCGGCGGGGACGGCCACGGCCTCGCGGACGCCGGGCAGCGCGCACAGCTGTGCCTCGACGGCCGAGAGCTCGACCCGATGTCCGCGTACCTTGACCTGATGGTCCCGGCGACCGAGGAACTCCAGGGTGCCGTCGCGGGTCCACCGGCACAGGTCACCGGTGCGGTACATCCGCCCGCCGGGATCGGCCGCGAACGGATCGTCGCGGAACGCCCGGGCCGTGGCCTCGGGGCGCCCGTGGTAGCCGCGGGCCACACCGGCGCCGGCCACGTACAGCTCGCCCGACTGGCCGACCGGGACCGGGCACAGTTGCTCGTCCAGGACGTACACCCGGGCGCCGGGGATGGGGCGGCCGATGGTCACCGGGGCTGGTGCGGTGAAGCGCTGGTAGGTCGCCCACACGGTCGCCTCCGTCGGGCCGTACTCGTTCACCAGCTCGCAGCGACCGGAGGTCTGGACGAAGTGCCGCTCCACCAGCTCCTGCGGCAGGGCCTCACCGGCCACGATCGCGGTCCGCAGCGACTCCAGGCGGCCCGCGCCCAGGCGCGCGGCGGCATCGAGCAGGTAGCTGTACAGCGACGGGATGCACAGCAGATGGGTGGCCCTGTGGTCGTCGACGAGGCCGACCAACTGCTCCGGGTCGCGTACCTGCGCGCCGGTGGCCACGATCAGGCAGCCACCGGCGGTCAGCGTGCCCCACAGGCCGGCCACCGAGGAGTCGAAGCTGAGTGGGGAGACCAGCAGGAACGTGGGTTCGCCCGGGTAGACCATGCGCCGGGCCAGCGTCGAGGCGGCCAACTGCCCGTGCTCGACCACCACGCCCTTGGGCTCCCCGGTGCTGCCGGAGGTGTAGATGAGGTACGCCGGGTCGGTGAGCAGCACCGGGACGTCGACCGGTGCCCCGTCGTCGCCGGCGGCGGTGTCGCCCGCCGTGACCGACACCAGGGGCAGGCCCGTGCCCGCCAGACGGTCGCCTGTGCCGTCACTGACCAGGGCCGCGCTGACCTGGGCATCGGCGAGGATCTCGGCCAACCGCTGGTCGGGCTGGCCGGGGTCCAGAGGCACGTACGCCGCGCCGCAGCGCAGCACGGCGAGGATGGCGGCGACGGTGGCCGTGCTGGCCTCGGCGGGGACCGCCACCCGGTCGCCGCGGCCCACCCCGGCGTTCGTCAGCGCGGCGGCGATCCGGGAGCTGCGTGTGGCGAGTTCGGCGTAGCTCATCTCGTCGGTGCCGCAGCGCACCGCCGGCCGCGACGGCGTGCGCGCGGCCACCGCGGTCACCAGGTCCGGCACCGGCGGCAGCGGGCCGTCCGGCAGGGGACCGCCGAGGTACGGCAGTTCGGCCGGCGTACCCAGCGGTGGGGTTATCGACAGGGTGGTCATGGACGAGCTCCTTCTTCCCTGGTGACAAGGGTGCGGACGGAGGTGCGGTAGCGGCGGACGGCGGTCGCCCCGGCGTCGATCAGCCAACCGCGACAGGTGCGCGGACGCCGTCGACCAGGGCTCGGCACATCGACGTGTGATCGCCGAGCGTCGGGCGGGTCATGAGGTCGCGGATCGGCACCCGGATGCCGAGTTCGGTACGTAGCCGGCGAGCCAGGTGGGTGATGCTCAGCGAGTCGCCGCCCAGCGCGAAAAAGTCGGCGTCATCGGGCAACTGGTCCCGGCCGAGCAGATCGCTCCACAGCCGGCCGAGCAGCGCAGGCACGTCCTGCTCGCAAGCCGCAGCCGGGCGGTCGGCGCCGGGCGTCGCGCCGATGCCGCTGTCGCGCCCGGTCACGAGTGCGGTCGCATCCGGCGCCGGGGCGGTGACGGGCAGCGGGACGGCAGCCGACGGTTGGTGCGCGGCGGGTGCCGGTCTGGCCTCGGCGGCCAGGTGGCGTGGCCCGTGGAAGGCGTAGCCGGGCAGGTGGACGCGGCGCCCGGTGGGGCACGTCGCCTCGATCGCCACCGGCTGACCGATCGTCCACAAACGCCCGAGGGCAGTGGGCGCCGCCTCGTCGTCGGCACCGGGCCGACCGCCGCACAGCGGCACGGCGGTGAGGCCGCCGCTCTCCACCAGAGTGGACAGCGCGTGGCCTGGCCCGACCTCGACCACCACCGCATCGGCGAACCGGTCGGCCAGCCGCCGCAGTGCTGGTCCGAACCGCACCGTGTGGCGCGCCTGTGCGGTGAACTGGGCCGCGCCGACGGGGGCTCCCGGGAGGAGCAGTTCGCCGCTGTTCGCGGCCCACGGCAGCGTGGGCGGTCGCAGTCGCATCCCGGCCAGCGCCTCCCGCAGTGGGGCGTCCACGGCGTCGACGAGCGCGGTGTGGAACGCGCGTCGGGTGCGCAGCCGCCGCGCACGCACCCGGCCGTTCAGCCAGGCCGCAAAGGTGTCGACGACGTCCGGTGTGCCGGCCACCACGGTGTGCTCGGGAGAGTTGACGGCAGCGGTCTCCAGCGCAAGGCCGGATGCGCGTACCAGGTCAGCGGTTTCCTGTTCGCCGCAGGTCAGGGCGAGCATGGCACCGGGTGGGCACTGCTGCATGGCCGCCCCGCGGACGGTCACCAGCCGGGCGGCGTCGGCCAGGTCGAGCACACCGGCCACGCACGCGGCGGTGATCTCGCCGAGACTGTGCCCGGTGACCGCCGCCGGGCGCAGGCCGAGCTCACGCAGCGCCATCGCGGCGGCGTACTCCACCGCGAACAGGGCGGGCTGGGCCAGGGCGGTCTCGGCCAGGTCGTCGGCGGGGAACCCGGGGTCGAGCAGCGCGCGGCCGACCAGCTCAGCGGTGGCGGGGTCGTACTCGTCGAGCACGGTCGCCAGCGCGGCGCTGAAGCCGGGCAGGTCGGCGGCCAGTGGCCGGGCCATGCCGGGGTACTGGGCGCCCTGCCCGGGAAAGGCGAACACGAGTGGCGCCGGGCCGGTCGCGGGCACGCGGCCGTGCACGGCGGTGTGACGGGACGCCAGCCGCTCGGCGAGTTCGTCGGCGTCGGTTCCGACGACGGCGAGTCGCTCGGCCAGGTGTGCCCTGCCGGCAGCCAGGGTCCGCACGACGTCCTGCGGCAGGACGTCGTGGGTGCGCAGGTGCGCGGCGAGCCGGGTGGCGGCGCGGTCGAGCGCGGCACCGTCGGCCGCGGACAGCACGGCCAGGTGGCGGCCCGGGCGGGCGCTGCGAGGGGCGGTGCTCTCGACCGAGGGCTGCTCCACGACCACGTGGGCGTTGGTGCCGCCGACGCCGAACGAGCTGACCCCGGCGCGCCGAGGTGCCGTGCCGGGCCATGGCCGAGCCTGGTCTGGTACGTACAGCGGCGACCCGTCGTGGTCGAGGAGCGGGTTGAGCGTGGTGTGCCCGGCGACCGGAGGGATCACCCCTTCCCGGACCACCAGGATCGCCTTGATCAGGCCGGCCACACCCGCGGCGTTGTCGAGGTGGCCGGTGTTCGCCTTCAGCGCGCCCACCGCGACCTGCCCGGGACGGGCGCCACTCGCGCGCAGGGCCGAGGACGCGGCGGCCCACTCGATGGGGTCGCCGATGCGGGTGCCGGTGCCGTGGCTCTCCAGGTATCCGATGGACTCGCCGCCGACGTCGGCGGCCCGCAGGGCAGCACGGATGACGGACTGCTGGCCCTCGACGGACGGCGCGTAGTAGCCGGCCTTCGCGGATCCGTCGTTGTTGATGGCGGTACCCAGGATGACCCCGTGCGGGGCGGGGCCGTCGTCGAGGGCGTCGGCGAGGCGCCGCAGCACCACGCAGGCGACACCGGACCCGGCGACGATGCCGTCGGCGCTCGCGTCGAACGGGCGGCAGTGGCCGGTGGGGGAGTGGATGCCGCCGGGCACGTGCAGGTGCCCCGCCTGTGGGAAGGCCATCCCGGCGGCGACCACGAGCGCCTGGTCGCAGTCGCCGTTGAGCAGCGCCTGCACGGCGAGGTGTACCGCCACCAGCGATGACGAGCAGGCGGTCTGCACCGCCAGCGCGGGGCCGTTCAGGTTCAGCCGGTAGGACAGGAGGCTGGCCAGGAAGTCGGGCTCGGTGCCGTGCAGCGCGTCCTCCAGCGTCAGCGGCGTGAGCTGGCCGCCGGCCACCATCCGCCGCAGGTAGTCGCTGCTGCTGGCGCTGGCGAACACGCCGGTGGTGAACCCGGTGTCGAGCGGGTTGGCGCCGGCGTCCTCAAGGGCCGACCAGGCGCACTCCAGCATCAGCCGGTGCTGCGGGTCGAGCATCTCGGCCTCGCGCGGGCTCATCCGGAACAGCACGTGGTCGAACCGGTCGGCGTCGGCGAGGTGGCCGTGGACCGCCACGTAGTCCGGGTCGTCGAGCAGGTCCGGGGGCACCCCTTCGGCGGCGAGTTCCTGCCGCTGGTAACGCCGGGTGAGCACCCGTCCGGCAGTGAGAGCGTCCCACCACTGGGTCAGCTCCGGTGCGCCGGGAAACCTGCCGGCCATGCCGGATACGGCGATGTCGAGGGAATGGTCGCGTGCCATGCACCCACCTTTGATCAGTCACCAGGAGCACCGTCCGGCGTGGATCGATGCGGTCTACCTGCCCGGGGCTTGCCAGTAGGTTGCCAGACTAGGCAATGTCATGGCAACGTTCGTGTCGAACATGGCGGCGCACGTCGCCTGGTCACCCCGAGAGGTACCGACGAGGGGAAAACAGCGTGCACGCAGACCCGCGATGGTCGGTCGGCCCGCCCAACACCGCTCCGGCGGAAGGGCTCCACCAGACCGTGGCCCGGCAGGCGCGGCAGCGACCCGACGCCGCCGCCGTCGTGGAGGGCCCTCGCACCATCACGTACGCGCAACTCGACGCCGCCGCGGATGCCTGGGCGGCCGGCCTGGTCGACGCCGGGGTGCGGCCCGGTGACCGGGTGCCGATCCTGCTGCCGCGCAGCGCCAACCTGGTCGTCGCGCTACTGGCCGTGCTCAAGACCGGAGCCGCCTACTGCCTGCTGCCGCCGGACTGGCCCGCGCCGCGCCTCGACGCCGTGCTCACCGACCTGCGACCCCCACTGGTGGTCACCGGCACCGAACCGGCCGGGGACCTCGCGGTGCCGGCCTGGCCGATCTCGGCCGCACCGGTAGATGCGGGCCCCGGCTTCCGGTCGGTGGCCGTCGCCGCCACCGACCCGTGCTGCGTCTTCTTCACCTCCGGCACGACTGGTCGGCCGAAGGGGGTGGTCAGCCCGCACGGAGCCACCGCCCGCCTGCTGCGGCCCGGCGGCTTCGCCCGCTTCGACCACCGGACGGTGATCCCGCTCGCCGCCGCCACCCCCTGGGACGCGTTCTCCCTCGAACTGTGGTCCGCCCTGCTCAACGGCGGCACCTCGGTGATCGTGTCCGATCCCTACCTGTCGGCGTCGGCCCTGCGCCACGGGGTGGCCCGGCATGGTGCGAACACCACGTGGTGCACCGCGAGCCTGTTCAACCTGATCATGGACGAGGCGCCCGACGCGTTCGAGGGCCTGGGCCAGGTGATGATCGGCGGGGAGCGGCTGTCCGTGCCGCACGTACGCCGATTCCTGGCGCTGCATCCCGACACCGTCCTGCTCAACGGGTACGGCCCGGTCGAGTGCACGGTCTTCGCCACCACCCACCGCATCCGCGCCGACGACTGCGAGCGGCCCGGCGGCATCCCGCTCGGCCGACCCGTGCCCGGCACCGAGGTGTACGTGTTGGACGGTCAGCGCCCCTGCGCCGTCGGCGAGACCGGCGAGATCTGCCTGGCCGGCGATGGACTGGCGATCGAGTACCTCGGCGACCCCGCCCTCACCGCCGTCAAGTTCACCCGGATCCGCGTCGGCGATCGGGACGTCCGCGTCTACCGCACCGGCGACCTCGGCACCTGGGACGAGGACGGTCTGCTGCACCTGACCGGTCGCGCCGACCGTCAGCTCAAGATTCGTGGCAACCGGGTGGAGCCGGCCGAGGTCGAACGCCAGATCGAGGAACTGCTCGTCGACGTACGGCACTGCCGAGTGGTGGCCCGCGCCACCGGCCGTGGCGACCGGGAGTTGGTCGCGTTCTGCGTGCCCGTCCGCGACGGTGACCCGCTGCCCGAGGCGACGTCTCGGATCCGCGACGCGCTCGTCGCCTACCACCGCCCGGCCGCGGTGGTCAGCGTCGCCGCGCTTCCGCTCACCGCCCAGGGCAAGCTGGACGAGCGGGCGCTGCTGGCGCTGCTGACACCCCCCGCTGTCACCTCCGACCCGGCCGCGGGCCGCGACCCGGCCACCCTCGACGACCCGGTGCTGCGCGACGTCGCGGAGTGCGTCGCCGCCGTCCTCGGTGTCGGCACGATCCGGCTGGGCACGCCGTTCCCCGAGATGGGTCTGACCTCGCTCGACGCCGGCCGGGTGTGTGCCCGTCTCTCGGCGCGCACCGGCATTCCGGTGCCGGTGTCCTGGCTGTACGAGTACCCGACCGTCACCGGCCTCGCTCGCCGGCTGTCCGACGCGGCGGACGTCCCGGACTCAGGGCGGGAGGCCGCCGTGCCGGTCCCCGACGACGACACCGCCCCGCTGACCGCCGTCCAGGTCATGCAACTGACCCGGGAACTGCTGAACCCGGCCGACCGTACCGGGCACTGCCTGCTCAGCTGGGTCGTCGAGGGCGAACTCGACCGGTCGGCCCTGTCCGCCGCGATCGCTGCCGTACACCTGCGGCACGAGTCGCTGCGCGCGGCATACCTGCTCGACCCGGAACCGGCGGCGTATCCCGACGACGTGCCGGCGCCCACGCTGACCGTGCTGCCGCCGCGGGCCGACGTCGACGTGGCCCTGGCCGCCGCCCGCGAGGCGCTCGCCGCGCCGTTGGCGCCACAGGACGCCCAGGTGTGGCAGACCGTCCTCGTGCCTGTCGACATGCCGGAGCCGGCACCGCCCACGGCCGTGTTCGGATGCGCGGTGCACCATGTCGCCTTCGACGGGTGGTCCGAGGCGGTCCTTGCCAACGATCTCGGCACCGCCTACCGGATCGCCCTGGCCAACGTCGACCCCGACCGGCTCGCGGTCGCGCTCGGACCCGGCCCGGCCCTGGCCGACCTGGCCCACGCCGAACTGGCCCGCTGCCGGCTGGCCGAGCCCGAACGCCGCCTCGCCGAAGTGCGCGCCGCCCTGGCCGGTGTGCCGCCGTTGCGGTGGCCCTCCGATCCGTCAACCCTCGACGGCGACGGCGACGGCACGGGATCCGACGGCCGCGTCGCATCCGCCGAACGCCCCCGCCGCGCGCTGAGCGGCCTGCCGTCCGCAGCCGACGGCGTGACAGCGTTCGAGGCCGCGACCAGCACGACGGCACCGTTCGTGATCGTGCCGCGCCGGCAACCCGAGCGGGTCGAGGCGACGCTGGCCGCGGACGCCCTCGCGGCCGTTGACGCCGCCGCTGCCGCTGCCAACGTCACCCGCTTCGTCGTGCTGCTCGCCCTCTGGGCGGCCAGCGTCGCCGACGTCACCGGCCAGCGGGACGTCGCCTTCGGGGTGCCGGTGGCCCGCCGCGACGACCCCGCCCTGGAACGCGCGATCGGCTGCCACATCACCATGGTCTGCCTGCCACTGCGCGGTGCCGCGTGCGCCGGCGACACCGCTGCCGTCCGGATCGTGGGTCGTACCGTCCAGCAGATGCTCGCGGCCCAGAGCCTGGCCGGGTTCCAGCTGCTCGGCGAGGCCGGGCGACCACCGGCGTACCAGACGCTGTTCGCCTACCAGAACAATGCCGTCCCCGAGCTGCGGATGCCGGACGCCCGCGTCACCTTCGTCCGGCAGCCGTATCTCGACCTGCCCCTCCAGTTGCACGCCGAGCTGTGGCCCGACGGCGACGGCCTGCGGCTGGAGGTCACCTACAACCCCACGGCGGTCACCGAGAAAACCGCGGCCGACCTCGCCAAGCACTTTTCCGAGTACGTGTACAGCCAGGCGACGGGAGTCCGGCCATGACCATTAGCACCATTCCGGCCACCACCACCGAGCCAGCGGAGACCGACGCGCCGGGCCGGGCCGTGGCCGGCACGCCGTCGCTGTCCCGGCTCACCGACTCGGACCTGTACGCCACCGGCGATCCGCACTCACTGTGGGCGTGGATGCGCGCGGAAGCGCCGGTGCACTGGCAGCCCGCGACCGAGCTGCCAGGGTTCTGGTCACTGACCAGGCATGCGGACATCCGCGCCGTCTACCAGGACAGCGCCACGTTCAGCTCGGCGCAGGGCGTGCTGCTGCGGCCAGCCGTGGCAGGCCCCGATCCGGGTGGCAACCTCACGCTCGCGCTCACCGACGCCCCCCGTCACAAGCAGTTACGGGCGCTGATGGCCGGTTGGTTCAACACCCGCGCGGTGCGGGCGTTGGAGGGCTACGTGCGCGCCAGTGTCCGAGGCGTCCTGGACCGCGCGGCGGAGCAGGACACCTGTGACTTCGCCACCGATGTGGCGGGACGGCTGTCCCTGATGGTGATCGCGCACATCCTCGGGGTGCCCGAGGCCGACCACGACAAGCTGTACCGATGGACCGACGAGGCGTTCGCGGCCCACAGCTCGCTCGTCTCGCACCCCGACATCGTCGACTACTTCATGGACCTGCTGTACCGCCGGATGGAGGAACCGACCGAAGACCTGGTGAGCGCGCTGCTGCACGGCACCGTGGGCGGTGACCTGCTCACCGAGATCGAGGTCGTGCTCAACTGCGAGAACCTCATCGGCGCCACCGAGAACGGCCGGCTGGCCCTCATCGGCGGGGCGCAGGCGTTACTCGAACACCCGCAGCAGTGGCACCGCCTCGCCTCTGACCGGACGCTGTTGCCCAGCGCGATCGAGGAGATCATGCGGTGGACGTCGAGCGCCACCCACAGCGTGCGGACCGCCACGCGCCCGTACGAGCTGCGCGGTCAGCGCATCGCCGCCGGCGACAAGGTCGTGCTCTGGCTTCCCTCCGCCAACCGTGACGAGGACGTGTTCACCGACCCGTACGAGTTCGACATCACGCGTACGCCCAATCGGCACATCGCCCTCGCCGTCGGTGAGCACTTCTGCATCGGTGCCACGCTGGCCCGGGCCCAGATGCGGGTGCTCTTCTCCGAGTTGCTCGACGGGGCGTACGCGATCGAGTTGGACGGCCCGGTCCGCCGGGTCAGCTCGATCGCGGTCAACGGCACGGAGAGCCTGCCGGTCCGGCTGCGGGCGCGCTAACCGGCGGGTACGCCCGCACCATCACCGAACCCCTCGGGAGGACACCTGTGCCAACACCACGTATCACGCACCTGGCCGAGCCCGCCGGCGTGCAGCCAAGCTCCGGTTACACCCATGTCGTGCTCGGGCGGGGCCGGCTCGCCGCGATCGCCGGCCAGATGGCGTTCGACGCCGATGGGGAGCTGGTCGGCCCGGGTGACCCCGAGGCGCAGGCGCGGCAGGTCTTCACCAATATGGGTCGCTGCCTGGCAGCAGCTGGCGGCGGCTTTGACGACGTCGTCAAGCTCACCTGTTTCGTCACCGACGTCGCGTTCGTGCCGGCGGTGCTGGCGGTACGTGACGAGTTCATCGACACCTCCCGGCCGCCGGCCAGCACCGTGGTGCAGGTGGTCGCGCTCTACCGCCCGGACCTGCTGCTCGAAGTGGACGCTCTGGCACTGTTGGAGGAGGCGTGATGACCGGGACCGTGACCGTCGCAGCCCCACCACCGTTCGACCCCGAGCTGGCCGGTCCGCTGGCGGAGATTCTGTCCCAGCTGCCGATGCCGCTCACCGCCGACCTGATCGCCGACCGACGGCAACGCTCCCGGAGCGGCCGTCTGACCGACGCGCAGATCCGCCGCGATGGGGCGTTCGAGATCGAGGAACGGAAGGTCCCCGGCCCGGCCGGCGCCCCTGACATCAGCCTGCTGATCTGCAGGCCGGTGGGCGTCACGACGCCGGTCCCGGTGGTTTACCACACCCACGGCGGCGGCATGGTGGCCGGCAGCCACCGCAGCACCGAGCTGATCGGCGAGCTCGACCGAGCTCAGGCGCTCTCCCTCGCGGTGGTGTCGGTCGAGTACCGGCTCGCGCCCGAGCACCCCGATCCGGCACCCGTGGAGGACTGTCACGCGGGTCTGCTGTGGCTCGCCGATCACGCCGGCTCCCTCGGCCTCGATCCTGACCGGATCGTGTTGAGCGGCAACAGCGCCGGTGGCGCCCTGGCCGCCGGCCTGGCCCTGCTCGCGCGGGACCGCAGTGGCCTCCGGCCCAAGGGACAGCTGCTGCAGTTCCCGATGCTGGACGACCGGTGCGCCTCGGACTCCTGCCGTCAGCTCAGCCGGGTCGGCCTGTGGGACGGGCTGTCCAATGAAGCGGGCTGGACCGCGCTGCTCGGCGAGCGCCGAGGCACGCCGTCGGTGTCCTGTTATGCCGCTCCGGCGCGGGCGACGGACCTGTCCGGTCTGCCGCCGGCCTTCATCGAGGTGGGCTCGGTCGAGGCGCTGCGCGACGAGGGCATCGAGTACGCGAGCCGGATATGGCGTGCCGGCGGGCAGGCCGAGCTGCACGTCTGGTCGGGCGCGTTCCACAGTTTCGACGAGTGGGTGCCTACCGCCACGGTCTCGCGAAACGCCCAGCAGGCCCGCATTGGCTGGCTGAGGCGGGTGCTCGGCTGACCGAGGCCGGTCAGCAGCCGCCGGGGAGCCGGGTCACCGCCGTGTGGCGGCCCCGGCTCGACGCGTGGGGCGAGATCCGCGCCGTCCGAGACAACCAACTTGGCACATGCGAGACAACACGGCTGGGCTACCGTGGCTGCGCCCTGGTCGACGAACGCGTACTCGCGTGCCCGTGCCGTGCCGGCCTATCCCGATCTGCGGCGTATTTCCGCACCTAAAGCGCGGTTGCCTAAACGGATATTCACTAATGCCATCTTCTGGCAACTTATTGCCAAGCACTGGTGCCCCAGATAGGTTGGTCGTACCAGGGAGGACAACCCGACGCGGTACGACCGCCGGCTTTGCCCTCACCCGCATCCCTCACATCTGGAGTTGACTGTGCGTAGGTTCCTCATGATCGCCGTTGCCGTCCTCGTCTCCGTGCTGTGCACGACAAGCGCCGCCTCGGCCACCGACATCGACTGGCCGGTGGCCCCGCCCTCCAGCGCGCGATGACGTCTCGGCTCGCCGGTCCCGCGGGGAGCCAGCCGTCGCGGGCGGGTGGGTACGGTCCGCACCGATGGCGGGCAGGACCGGATATCGGCGGGCACGAGGGGGCCAGCCTGGTCCTCCCGCAGGACGCGGCACGGGCACTGGTGGCCGCCGCGGCGCTGGTCAACACGAGCGGAGGAGACGGCGCCCAGCCCGATGATGCCGCGCTCAGACGCATTGTGCAGATCCTGGCCTGGGACGAGGGGCCGACCTGTGGCAGGAACGATCTGCAGACGCTCCGCAGCCTCCACCCTCGACTCCGTGAACTCTGGCAGGCAACCGGAGATGCCGCGGCACAGGTGGTCAATCAACTGCTCCACGAGTTCAACGCGCTTCCGCAACTGGTGAAACGCGGCACCTGGGGTTTCCGCTGGGAGGTCGCTCCAGCGGATGCGCCACTCGCGACCCGCTTCGCCATCAGAACATCGATCGCCGTTGCCGACCTGCTTCGTCAGGGAGAGCTTCGCCGGCTACGGTCGTGCGCCCACCCCGAATGCCACAACGTGATGGTGGACCTCTCCAAGAACAGATCCAAGAGGTACTGCGACGGTCGTTGCGGAAATCGTGCCGCCGTCGCCGCGTACCGCGCCCGTATGTCGACCAGCGGCTGACAGCGCCGGGACCGGACCGCCTCGGCGATCCGGTCCCGGCGGGGTGCCCTTGAGCGGCAAGCCGCTGGCCCGGCGCACAGCGCGTGCGGGATGTTGTCGTCGGTGTCGAGTGTGATCTCGGGCGGGCCGGCCGGGACTGGCGAGTGCCCGTCCCGGCCGGCCCTCGTCAGGTCACCCGGTCAGGAGCGGCTGCCAGCCGTCGCGGTAGCGCAGACCGCGAGGGTGGAGCCGAATCTGGTCGTGCGCTGTTCCGGAGACCGGCTCGGTTCGTATCGCCTGCGGCCGGTCCACCACGACGCAGACGTCCTCGCCGGGCCACCACCAGCCGCAGGAGCGGGCCAGGCCGGCCCAGGCGTCGAGATGTTCGGCCTCGTCCGGCCCGTACCTGGCAAGGCCGAGCCGATGCAGCACGTCGTAGTAGGCGATCCATGACGCGTCCTGCTGCCCGTACCAGCACACGGGCACTGGAGCTTCGTCCGCGAGGACCGCGCGCACGGGCAGGTAGTACCCGTGCGCGAGGCTTCGGTGCAATGCCGTGCGTACGCCTTGGTGCAGCACGACAGCGAGCGGAACGCCACTGTCGAGCGCGTGTGGCGGCGCCAGTTCCGGCCATGGTTCCTTGGTCTTGCTCGCACGCACGGGTGACAGTTCGGGATCGGTGTGGGTGACGCCCGCACTCAGCGCGCCGCGCAGCTGGGAGGCGATCATGGCAATACCGCTTGCCAGCGGCGGTGTTCCGCGCGGCCGGGGGTCCCGGATGCGCTCGTAGAGTTGATCGAGGGTGGGCCAGCCGGTGATCAGGGGGAGTGCCTTGGCTGGCGAGTCGACCCATTCGAACCGGGGTCGGGGCCGCGATGCCCTGGCGTAGATGGCGGTCAGGCAGCGCTCGGCGGCCGACCTGTCAGCCGGCTGTGTGGACAGTGCGTGGTCGAGCCATTCCTGACGGATTCGAATGGCCTGCTGCCACAGGTCGCGCGGGTTGCCGCTGCGAACGGCCTGTGGGGGTTTCGCGGCGTCGTCGCGCCGCGCGGGGGCGCTCACAGCGCCAGGGCGTCGCCGCCCTTCCGGTAAGAGATCATGGAACGACTATGGCCCACAACGCGACGCCGGCGCAAGGCGATTGCCCGCCTGCCACGCCGCCTGGTCCTCGACGTCGACGCCACGACCGACGCAGGACCGCTGCCGCTCCCCGTGTGGCCAGGATCATCCTGACGAACCGAACCGACTGGTCGGTACAGTTTCGGGATGACCTCCTTGGTGACGTCGGCTCCAGAGCCGGCGCTGTCGGCCCGTCGACGGTGGGCGGCGCTCGCTGTGCTGGCCGCGGCTGTGCTGTTGCTCGCCATCGACGGGACGGTGCTCTCGCTGGCGGTGCCGGCGCTGACCGCGAGCCTGGCGCCGAGCGCGGAACAGATCCTCTGGATCGGTGACATCTACTCGCTGACGTTGGCGGGTCTGCTGGTGCTGATGGGCAATCTGGCCGACCGGTTCGGGCGTAAGCGGATCCTGCTGATCGGTTCGGTGGCGTTCGGTGCGGCGTCGCTGCTGGCCGCGTTCGCTCCCAGCGCGCAGGCGCTGATCGGGGCGCGTCTGCTGCTCGGTGTGGCAGGGGCGACGCTGATGCCGTCCACGCTGTCGCTGATCCGCAACATCTTCACCGACAGCGGCGAACGGACCCGGGCGATCGCGATCTGGTCCACCGCCTTCGGGGCGGGGTCGGCGATCGGGCCGCTCGTCGGCGGGTTCCTGCTGGAGCACTACTGGTGGGGTTCGGTGTTCCTCATCAACGTGCCCGTGATGATCCTGGTGGTGGTCTCCGGCCTTCTTCTGCTGCCGGAGTCGCGCGATCCGCAACCGGGCCGCTTCGACGTGCTATCCGCGGTGCTGTCCATGGCGGCGATCGTGCCCCTGGTGTACGCCATCAAGCATGTGGTCGGGGCTGGCGTCGACGGCGTGACAGTGTCCTGCCTGCTCGCCGGACTGGCAGCCGGCGTGCTGTTCGTGCGGCGCCAGCGGCGGCTGGAGCAGCCCATGCTCGACGTCGACCTGTTCCGCAACGCGGCGTTCTCCGGGGCGGTCGTCGCCAACGTCATCTCCATCTTCGCGCTGGTCGGGCTGCTGTTCTTCTTCTCGCAGTATCTGCAGTTCGCCCGCGGGTTCGGCCCATTGCAGGCTGGCCTCGCCGAGATGCCCGCGACGTTGGCCTCGATCGTCGTCATCGCGATCATCGCGCTGGTCGTGGCCCGGCTCGGCCGGGGTCGGGCCATCGCGCTCGGCCTGGGCCTGGCCGCCGTGGGGCTGGCAGCGGTGGCGGCGGCGGCGCACGGGCCGTACCTGTGGCTCGGTCTGGCGCTCGTGCCCATCGGCCTCGGCATCGGGCTGGCGATGACGCTGACCGGCGACGCCATCATCTCGGCCGCACCACCACGCAAGGCCGGCTCCGTCTCCGCGATCACCGAGACCGCCAACGAACTCGGCGTGGTGCTGGGCATCGCGGTGCTGGGCTCCCTTCTGTCGCTGCTGTACCGCAACAACGTGAGCGTGCCGTCCGGGCTGCCGGCCGAGGACGCGGCGCGGGTACGTGACTCGCTGGGCTCGGCGCTGCAGGTGCTGCCGCCGCAGGCCGCTGCCGGCGCGCGGGACGCGTTCATCACCGGCATGCAGGTCACTTCGCTGGTCGCGGCGGCGCTGACCCTCGTAGCGGCGGTGCTGGCATGGGTGCTGATCCCGTCGCCGCGCACACCGCGGCCGTAGGTACGGTGTCGCCGTGGGACGCACAGCTGGGCGGTCACCGCACGACACCCGACGGGCGTTGCTGGACGCGGCCGCCGACGCCGTCCGTGTCCGTGGGATCCACGCGTCACTGGACGAGATCGCCCGCTTCGCCGGCGTGTCGAAGGGCGGGCTGATCTACCACTTCGCCAGCAAGGACGAGCTGATCCTGGAATTGGCCCGTGATCAGCTCGCCGCCTTCCAGGCCAGCGTCGACGCCGCACTGGACCCGTCGGACACCGCGCCTGGACGGCTGACCCGGGCCTACGTCCGGGCGGCACTGGCGCCGGACGGTGACGAAGCAGCGGCCCGCGAATCTCTTGCCCTGATTACTCAGCTCATGACCCTGCCCGCGGTCGCCGAACTCGCCCGGGCCGACGCGGAACGGCTGGAGGCGGCACTTGCCGCTGACGGGCTGCCCGCCGACGTGCTGGCGCTGGTGGTGGCAGCAGCGGACGGGATGAGCACCGCACCGCTGTGGGGCGCCTCGACGCGGACGTCCGCCAACCGACGGCTTGCGCAGCGGCTGCTGCACCTGACACGGCACCCACACCTGTGGGAGACGCTCGCCCCTGAGGCCTGAGGAACCGGCGACACTGTGACCATGCGAAAGGGCTTGACCATCGGCGAGTTCGCCACGCTGAGTCATCTGAGCGTGCGGAACCTGGCCGGATCGAGGTTGTCGACCTGCCGCCGGTCGATCTCGCCGTGGTGGTCCACGTGGGGGCCACACGACGACATCGACGTCACCTATGGCCGCCTGGGTGCCTGGGTGATCTCCCACGCGTTGGGCGTCGCCGGGCCCGTCCACGAGACATACCTCGTCGGTCCTCGGGACACCGGGGACCCCGCGCGGTGGCGGACCGAGCTCGGTTGGCCGGTCTTCCGTCTCACCTCCGGCTGACGGCCTCCCGTCACGGGGCTGCGGAACGAGGAGCCCGTCTGCTCTCTTGACTCTCCCGCCGGGGGAGGCCTGACCGTGCAGGGATGGAAACGAACGCAGGCCGAGGCATCGTCATCTCCTGGGAGGACCTGCCGGCCCCGATCAGGGCGTACCTCCCCGCGCACCAGGCTCGCGACACGGAGGCAGCCATCAGCGTCTTCGCCGCCGACGCCGCGGTGACCGACGAGGGCCGTACCTACTATCGGTTCGCCCTGGAAGGCGCCCTGATCACCCGGCTGGTGATCGAACCGTAGTCGACGCCGTCACGTCCCTTGACTCTCTCCCGAGGAGAGCTGCATCGGTAGTGGCGCGTCACTCGTTGACGGCTGGTCCGACGCGGTGTGGGATATGTTGCATGCCGATCCCCGAGCGTCAGGGTGTGATCCCGCGTGCCCTGCTGCGGGACAACGCGTACCGGACCATCCGGGACGCGATTGTCGATGGCACCCTGGCGCCGGGGGAGCGGCTCAACGATGCGGATCTGGCGCAGTGGCTGGGCGTGAGTCGCACCCCGGTGCGGGAGGCGCTGGCCCGGCTTGAGGAGGCGGGCCTGGTCCAGACCAAGCCCGGCCGCTACACGATGGTCACTCCGCTGGACGTCCAGGCCGCGCGGGCAGCGCAGTCGGTCACTGCGGCGATGCACGAGTTGGCCGTGCGTCAGGCTGTGCCCAATCTGTCCGCCGAGGAGATCGAGTCCATGCGGGCGGCCAACCGGCGGTTCGCGGCAGCTCTGCGGACGGGCGACGTCGACGCGGCGATCGCCTCGGACGACGAATTCCACCGCGTAGCGGTGACGGCCTCCGCCAATTCGGCGATCAGGTCGGTGCTGGAGCAGTTCACGCCGATTCTGCGACGGCTCGAACGGCTGCGCTTCTCCTCGCTGAACGGGCGCGATTCGGTCGCTCTGCATGAACGCATCATCGTTCTGTGCGAGGCCGGCGATGCCGAGCGAGCCGCGTTGGCCGCCCGGGACAATTGGTTGAGCCTGGATCCGCTCTTCGATTTCGGGGCGTCGGACGACGCGCCCGCGCGATGAGGCATCCGTCGCCTCGGCGTCGCTGAGGCACGCCCGCTGCTCGTAGCGCCCGCCATCGCGGCGCACCGTTGACGATTCCTCTCCATCGTGGTCGTCCGTGGCCCCGTCCACCTCGGACGGGTCGACTTCTCCTTGACAGCGGCGCGAGCAGTACGCAATATATTGCATGTCGAGGGCGCTGGCCAGGCTGGTGACATCGACGGAGGGGCGGCGCCGGCCCTCGCGCGCAGTTCCTGCTCGAGACCCTCTGAGGAAGGAATGCCCATGCCCCTCGACGCGTTCGAGCGTTACCCGCTGCTGTTCGGCCCCAGCCCGATCCATCCGTTGGACCGGCTCAGTGACCACCTCGGCGGTGCCCGGATCTGGGCGAAGCGGGAGGACTGCAACAGCGGTCTGGCCTTCGGCGGCAACAAGACCCGCAAGCTGGAGTACCTGCTGCCGGACGCGCTGAAGCAGGGCGCCGACACCCTGGTCAGCATCGGCGGCATCCAGTCGAACCACACCCGTCAGGTGGCCGCGGTCGCCGCCCGGGCCGGGCTCAAGGCCGTCCTCGTGCAGGAGAGCTGGGTGGACTGGCCGGACCCGGTCAACGACAAGGTCGGCAACATCCTGCTGTCACGGATCATGGGCGCCGACGTACGCCTCGTGCGGGACGGGTTCGGCATCGGCTTCAAACAGAGCTGGCACCAGGCGCTCGACGATGTCCGTGCCGCCGGCGGTACGCCGTACGCGATCCCGGCTGGCGCGTCCGACCACCCGCTCGGCGGCCTCGGCTTCGCGAACTGGGCCTACGAGGTGCAGCGGCAGGAACAGGAGCTCGGCGTCTTCTTCGACACGATCATCGTGTGCAGCGTGACCGGCAGCACCCACGCCGGCATGATCGCCGGGTTCGCCGGTCAGGACCGGCTGCGGCGGGTGCTCGGCATCGACGCGTCCGCCACGATCGACGCGACCCGGACCCAGGTGGCGAAGATCGCCCACAACACCGCCGCGCTCATCGGGCTCGGCCGTGATCTGCGCGACGACGAGATCACCGTGCTGGAAGGCTGGGCCGGCGACCTCTACGGCATTCCCGTGGAGTCCACCCTGGACGCCATCCGGCTCACCGGCCGGCTGGAAGGCATGATCATCGACCCGGTGTACGAGGGGAAGTCGATGGCCGGGCTGATCGACCTCGTTCGCAACGGCGACATTCCCCGCGACTCGAACGTCCTGTACGCCCACCTCGGCGGCCAGCCGGCCATCAACGCCTACAGCAGCGTGTTCGAGTAGCTGTCACCCCACCGAGCCCACCACGTCGAGCACTAGGGCACCTGCTTCGCCTGCTTCGCGGCACCCCAGAGGGAGCCGGGGTTGAGCCGCCGGGGATGCCGTTCGAGCATCGCGGCGTACAACTCTTCGGCGGTGGCGGTACGGGCGTCGAGCTCGGCGAACTCCCGCAGGTAGGCGGCCGTGTCGGCGAGGATTCGCGGATCGTCGGGCTGGGCCGGGTTCTTGTGCCCGGCCACCACGGCGGCGGGGTCGCGCTCCCGCAGCCGATCGAGCGTCGCGGCCCACTCCTGGCGTGTCGCGGCGGTGCTCTCGGACTGGTACGGATGGGTGTCGTTGTAGACGACGTCGCCGCCCACGATCAATCGGAGATCGGGCACCCACACGACCGTGCTCCCCGCCGTGTCGCTGAAGCCGGTCTCGACGATCTCCAACCTCTGACCTTCGAGGTCGAGGTGATCGTCGGCCAGCGGCTGCGGAGGCGTCAGCTGGGCCGGGATCTGGCCGGGGAACAGCCGTTCCCAGAACGAACTGACCATGTCGGGCCCGGCCTGGACCTCGGCCGCCGCCGCGGTCGCCTCGGTGGCGACCGCCCGCACCCCCGGGAACGCCTCCGCTATCTGGCCGAGGCCGAAGAAGTGGTCGCCGTGGCCGTGGGTGACGTAGACGTGGGTCAGCCTGCGCCCGAACGACCGTACCCAGTCGATCAACTGCTGATTCTGCTCCACCGTGACGTAGGTGTCGACGAGCACCGCGTCGCTCTCGGCCACCAGGAGCGTGGCGGTGTTGGCGACCCACAGCAGGTCCTGCGGACCGTACGGCAGGTCACGGGTCATACTCGGCCGGCGTACGTGATGAACGGCGTACTCCATCGCAGCTCCCCAGTTTCGTGGTCCGGGCTCGACGCGTCCTCGTCGCTGATCACCATCGACCGCAGGACCGACGCGCCGTTCGACGAGGTCGTCCGGCGCGCCGGCGTGGGCTTCGGCACTCGCTACCGGCACTTCCCGACCCGGCGGCACCTATGCGTGACAATCGTCGGCCAGCTCCTAGCTGCCGTTGTCCAGGCCGAGCACGCCGACGTTCGTCCGGCCCGGCCGCAGGGCAAACATCGCGGCCTGTGGCGGGTCACGTCACCGCGCGTAGATCCACGGATCGGGCAGTCGGTGGACAACGCCAAAAATATTGGAGAACATCCATCTTGTGAATATCCGGTCCACCGGCGCTCGGCCAACAGTTGAGAGTGCGAGCCCCGAACAGACGTCAGACGACCAGGTTCCGGGCGGACGGAGCCGATGGCGCTGGCGCTGGCCCCGCCACGAATGGACCTTGGCGACACTGGGCAGCCTGCTGCTGGCCGTGGTGCTGACCTGGCCGACACTGCGGCATCCGGCGAGCACGATCCCCGGTGACCTCGGCGACCCGACGTTGCAGGCGTGGCAGGTCGCCTGGGCGGGCCACGCCCTCGTGAACAGCCCGGCCGACCTCTGGCACTCGAACACGTTCTACCCCGAGAGATACACGTACGTTTACAGCGACACCCTGCTCGGCTACGCCCCGTTCGGGATGATCGGTTCCGGCTTCGAGGCCGCCGTGATCCGGTACAACGTGCTGTACGTGTTGCTGCACGCACTGGCGTTCCTCGGGGCGTACGCGCTGACCCGGCAGCTCGGAGCGAGCCGGTGGGGCGGGGCGGTCGCCGGCATCGCGTGGGCGTACGCGCCCTGGCGGTTGGCGCACTCCGGCCACCTGAACATCCTGTCCAGCGGGGGAATCGCGCTGGCCCTGGCGATGCTGGCCCGTGGCCACGGCTGGTCGCTGCGCCACGGATACCGGCCGGAGCGACGACGGCCCGGCTGGGCGTTGGCCGGGTGGCTGGTCGCTGCCTGGCAGGTCACCCTCGGCTTCGGCATCGGGCTGCCGCTTGTCTACTTCCTGCTGGGCGCAGTGCTCGTGGCGGCCGGCTGCTACGGCTGGTCCTGGTGGCGCAAGCGGGAACGCCCGCCGTTCGGCCGGCGGCTGCTGCTCGCGGATCTGGCCGGCGGTGCCGCGTTCGGCGCGGTGACGCTGCTGCTCGGTCTGGTCTACCTGCGCGTTGTCGACATCAACCCGCAGGCCGAGCGGACGCTGGACTGGACGAAGATGTTCTCCCCTCCGCTGATCGGGTTCGTCACCGCGCCTGCCGACTCGTGGGTGTGGGGCGAGGCGCACGCCGCCGCACGGGAGCAGTTGTCCTGGCCACCGGAGATGGCGCTGCTGCCGGGGATGACGCTGATCGGGCTGGCAGCGGCGGGGCTGTTCGTCTCGGTCTACCGGCCCTGGCACCGGGTCGCGCTGGGGCTCGGCGTGCTCGGCGCGGTGCTGCTGGGCCTGGGCGCCACCCTCGGTGGGGACGGGGATCCCGGCTATCTGACCCTGTCCGTGCACCTGCCCGGCTGGGACGCGTTGCGCACACCGGGCCGGATGATGCACTGGATCAGCCTTCTGCTGGCGGTGCTGGCCGCCGGCCTGGTGACGGCGCTGGCCCAGCCGTCGGGCCAGGCGGCGTTGACCGAGCCGTCGGGCCAGACGTCGCCGCGCCGCTGGACGCGGATCGTCATGCCGCTGGTCCTGCTCGTGCCGCTGACCCTGGTCACCCTGGAGGGCGTCAACCGGACACCCCACCCGACCGTGCCACAGCCGCCGGCCGCGATGCGGGCAGCGCAGGAACCGATGCTGGTGCTCCCCGCCGGCGGCGTCGGCGACCTGACGTACATGTTGTGGACGACCGACGGGTTCCCACGGGTGACCAACGGGCTGGCAGGATTCGAGCCGGTCACCCAGGCGCAGACCCGAATCGCGGTGGAGTCGTTCCCCGACGCGGGCAGCGTGGCGTACCTGCGGGGGATCGGCGTGCGGTCGGTCGTCGCCGTGCCGAGCCGCGCCGCGGGGACGCCGTGGGAGGGCATCGAGGCCCGGCCCGTCGACGGACTGGGCATCACCCGAGAGGATCTTGATGGTGTGTTGGTCTATCGCCTCTGAGCAAGGGCGTGCCGGCGCCGGTGGGCGCCTGGGCACGGGCCGGGCGGGGTGACGACGATGCGCCTGTCCGTCGTGGTTCCCTGCTTCAACGAGGAAGCGTCGGTCGAGCGGCTGCACGAGAGCGTGACAGCCGCGCTCGCCGAGCTGTCCGACGTGGACGTCGAGGTGGTGTACGTCGACGACGGCAGCGAGGACGGCACCCTCGCGGCGCTGCGCCGACTCGCCGCCGCCGACCCCGCTGTCTGCTACACGTCGCTGAGCCGCAACTTCGGCAAGGAGGCGGCGATGCTCGCCGGCCTGCAGCGGGCCACCGGTGACGCGGTCGTCATCATGGACGCCGACCTCCAACACCCGCCACGGCTGCTGCCCGAGATGGTCACGCTGTACCGGCAGGGCTTCGACCAGGTGATCGCCCGCCGGGACCGGCGCGGCGACCGGTTCATACGCATGGTCGCCTCGCGGTCCTTCTACCGCGTGGTCAACTGGTGGATCGACGTGCGCCTGCAGGACGGGGCGGGTGACTTCCGGCTGCTGTCCCGACTCGCGGTGGACGCGATCCTCGCGATGCCCGAATACAACCGGTTCTCCAAGGGAATGTTCTCCTGGATCGGGTTCCGGACGGTGGTGGTGGCGCATCACAACGAGACCCGGCAGACGGGCAAGAGCAGGTGGACGTTCAGCAAGCTCTTCAACTACGCCTTCGACGGCCTGCTGTCGTTCAACAACCGCCCGCTGCGCCTGGCGATCTACGGGGGCCTGTTTCTCACCCTCATCGCGGTGGGCTACATGGCCTGGGTGGTCGCGGACGCCATCGAAAAGGGCATCGACGTTCCCGGTTACACCACCATCATCGTCAGCGTGATCGGGCTCGGCGGCATCCAGATGATGATCCTGGGCGTGATCGGCGAGTACATCGGCCGGATCTACTACGAGACCAAGCGCCGACCGCACTATCTGGTGCAGGAGACCGAGCGTCTGGTCGCCGAGACCGGCGACGCGTCACGGCTGCCGCACCAGCCCTCGGCGCGGTCGACCGACCGGGACCAGCGGGTGGTCCCGGTCCCGGAGGATCCGTCCCAACGTCCTCCCGACGGCCGACGGCCGGGAAATCCCTGACGGGGCGACGCGGCGCGAAGGGGTGTTGCCGGCGCTGACCTGGCGTGCCCTACAGAGGCAGGTGGATGTTTCACGCTCGTGTGTCGGGTACTCATGCGGACCGCCGCGGCCGGTGGGTCAACAGCCACGGAGTAAGGAGTGCGTGCGATGCCCGATCCGCAGCCCACCATCGTCCTCGTCCACGGTGCGTTCGCCGAGTCGGCGAGCTGGAACGGTGTGATCGATCGCCTGGGTGCCGCGTACGACGTGGTCGCCGTCGCGAACCCGCTGCGGAGCGTCGCGGCCGACGCCGCGTACGTCCGGGATGTGATGGGCGGGATCGGCGGCCCGGTCATCCTCGTCGGCCACTCGTACGGCGGCATGGTCATCACGCAGGCCGCCGCGGGCGATCCAACGGTGCGCGCCCTCGTGTACGTCAACGCCCTCTGCCCGGACACCGGCGAATCGGCGCTGGGGCTGTCCGGGCAGTTCCCCGGCAGCACGCTCGCCGACACGCTGGTGCAGTATCCGCTGTCCACGGGTGGCAACGAGGTGGCGATCGGCCAGGACGCCTACCACGCGCAGTTCGCCGCGGACGTGCCCGCCGACCTGGCCGCGCTGATGGCCCGAACCCAGCGGCCGATCACCGAAACGGCCCTCGGTGACGGGCTCTCCGGCGACCCCGCCTGGCGATCGCTGCCCAGTTGGTTCGTGTTCGGGGACGCCGACATGAACATCCCGGTCGCCGCGCATCGGTTCATGGCCGAGCGGGCGAACCCGCGGGGCCAGCGTGAGATCGCCGGCGGCTCGCACGCGATGGCGGTGGTCCGGTCGAGCGAGGTCGCCGAGACGATCATCGAGGCGGTCCGTGGCGTGGGTGGCTGACGCCCCGACGAGCGGAGACCTCAGCGGTCGTGGCAGCCGATCTGGTCGCCGATCTCCTTCGGGATGCCGTACGGGCTGCATTCGAGCGCGCTGCCCTCATCCAGCTTCTTCCACCTGCTGTCGACGTACTCGAACAGGAACACTCCGTCGCCCTGGGTTGCGGGGTCGACGGCGATCACCCCGGCGGTGGCCCACCGCCCGGCGCACTTGATGTGATCGGGGTCGATCCGGTGGGTGGTGCTCGTCAGCCCCGATGCCCTCTGTAGGGTCGCTGCGCTGACCGGACAGCCCTTCTCGGTGGTGCGGGGCGTCGGTGACGTGGCGCTGCGGGTCGCCGCCGTGTCGTTCGAGGCCGAGGGGAGCGCCGCACCAGAGGCTGGTGCGGTGCTTCCCTCGGCCGCGGGAGTGGGGGAGGCGCTGAGGCAGGCCGCCAGGCCCGCCAGCAGGGCGACGGGCACGAGGGCGCGGAGCGCGGTCGGGGTCATCATTCCTCCGGTGCCAGCAGGAGCGGTGATTTCCCACAACACGCCCTCCGGCCCGCAAAGGTTGCGGCAACGCGGCGACGGCGCTCCTACGCCCGGACCGCCTGCGGGTCACCGGCGGCGTCATGGGCGGCCATGGTCTCCTGCCGGTGGGGTTCCTCGCGCAGGACGGCGCAGTGCAGCCACGTGTCCGGGATGGCGAAACCGTCCACGAGTGTCCGCATGTGTGGGCGTAGCTCCTTGAGCAGACCGTTCACCACGCCGGTGATCGCCTTGGCGCGGGCCGGGGTGAGACGGCCGTGCTCCAGGAGCCATCCCTTGTTGGCCTCGATGACGCTGAGCGCGTACAGGTCACAGACCCGGGAGAGCAGCGCCTGGACCGCCGGGTCCGCGGTGTCTGCGATACCGGCGACGAACGCCTCCAGGGTGACCCGGTCGATGTGCGCGGCGGCGACGGCGAGGACGTGGTCCTGAACGTCGTTGAAGATGTCGAAGGGACGGTCCTTCTTCGTGGCCGCGCCGTTGCGCAGGCGGCGGACCGCGCCGTCGAGGAGGTGCTTCTCGCGGTCCTCGAAGACCTTGAGCTGCCAGCCGCGGTCGGTGACGGCGACCTCGTCGTCGCGACCGGGCACGGCGCTGATCAGCCGCTCGATGAGCGACCGCGCGGCGGTGCGCTCCAGCACCATCTCGCGGACCTGCTCGGCGACGAAGGAGGCGCGCCCCCAGCCGTCCAACGAGCCGAACTCGTCGCGGTAGCCGGTGAGCAGCCCCTTGGCGACCAGTTGCAGCAGCACCGTGTTGTCACCCTCGAACGTGGTGAACACGTCGGTGTCGGCCTTGAGGCTGGGTAGCCGGTTCTCGGCCAGGTAGCCGGCACCGCCACACGCCTCGCGACACGTCTGGATGGTGCGGGTCGCGTGCCAGGTCTGTGCGGCCTTCAGGCCGGCGGCCCGGGACTCCAACTCCCGTTGCCGGTGCTCGTCGACCGGTCCGCCGCCGCCCTGCACCTCGCTCAGCGCGGCGACCAGCTCGGCCTGGGCGAAGTGCAGCGCGTACGTGGTGGCCAGGGCGGGCAGCAGCTTGCGCTGGTGGGCCAGGTAGTCGTTGAGCAGCACCTCCCGGTCGGCGTCGGGCGTGTCGAACTGGCGGCGGATGTCGCCGTAGCGCACCGCGATGGTCAGCGCCGACTTGGTGGCCGCCGCCGCGGCGCCGCCCACGCTCACCCGGCCCCGGACCAGGGTGCCGAGCATGGTGAAGAAGCGCCGGGAGTCGTTCTCGATCGGGCTGGAGTACGTCCCGTCCTCCGCGACCTGACCGTAGCGGTCCAACAGCATGTCCCGTGGCACTCGCACGTGGTCGAAGCTGAGCCGGCCGTTGTCCACGCCGAGCAGGCCGGCCTTGGGCCCGGCGTCGCCGATTGTCACGCCGGGCAGCGGGTTGCCCCGCTCGTCGCGGATCGGGACCAGCCACGCGTGGACGCCGTGCCGCTGCCCGTCGGTGATCAGCTGCGCGAAGACCACCGCCATCCGCCCGTCCCGGGCCGCGTTGCCGATGTAGTCCTTCCGGGCCGCCTCGTGCGGGGTGTGCAGGTCGAAGGTCTGCGTCTGCGGGTCGTACGTGCAGGTGGTGCGCAGCTGCTGGACGTCGGAGCCGTGGCCGGTCTCGGTCATCGCGAAGCAGCCGAAGATCGTGCCCGAGATGATGTCCCGTAGATAGGCGTCGTGGTGCCGCTGGGTGCCGAGGGCCTGGACCGCGCCGCCGAACAGACCCCACTGCACGCCCGCCTTGACCATCAGCGACAGGTCGACCTGCGCCAGCATCTCGCTGGCGACGATCGAGCCGCCGACGTCGGCGCTGCCGCCGTACTCGGTGGGGAAGGCCGACGCCATGCCCAGCTCGACGGGGAGTTCGGTGAGCAGCCGGGTGATCCGCTCACGTGCCTGGTCGCCGGTCTCGCCGTACACCGGAAGGAAGCGCTCGTCGAGGTGGTCCCGGTGCGCGTTGCGCACCTTGGCCCACGGTCCGTCGAGCATTTCCTGCAGGCGGGCGAGGTCGATGCGGTCGGACACGTGATCGGGCATGGTCACCCCTCCGGTGCGTGGGACATATAGGTACAGTCCGGTCCCAATCAAGACTACCGGGCCGCTACCGCCCACCACCCGGAGAGACCGCGGTGAGACGGGACACCCTAAGCGGCCAAGCCCGTCTCGTACGCGACGGACCAGGCCTGGGAGACGAGACGGTCGACGACGTCACGGTCCGGGAGGGAGCCCGGTTGCGCGGCGTTCGCCGGTTCGTCGAGCGCACGGCGGTACACGCCCTCCAGGATGATGGCCACCTTCCACAGGCCGAGCACGTGCCAGAAGGGGAGCGCGGCCAGGTCACGGCCGGACCGCTCGGCGTAGGCGGCGGTCACCTCGGCTCGGGACGGGAAGCCGGGCAGGCGGGAGGCGTTGAACAGGCCCAGCGGCGGGTCGCCCGGCTCCTGCCAGTAGGCGAGCAGGCTGCCGAGGTCGGCCAACGGGTCGCCGAGAGTGGAGAGTTCCCAGTCCAGCACCGCGCGGACGGCACCCGACGACGGGTCCACGATCAGGTTGACCAGGTGGAAGTCGCCGTGTACGAGCACCAGGTCACCGGGCTCGGGGACCCGGTCCCGCAGCAGGGCGGTCAGCTTCTCCAACTCGGGCAGTTCACGGGTACGGCTGTCGGCCCACTGTCGGGACCACCGTTTCAACTGCCTGGGCGCGTACGGGGAATGGCTGGCCAGATCGTGTAGGCCCACCTCGGCCGGGTCGACGGCGTGCAGGTCGGCGAGCACCCGGCCCAGTTCGAGGCCGACGGCGCGACGCAGGTCGGGCGTCATCGCCTCCGCGGTCTCCAACCGGTCCACCACGAGACCGTCGACGTGCTCGACGATCAGCACCGGAACGTCCGCCACCCGGTCGTCGCGGCACAGGCCCAGGACGCCGGGGACCGGCACGCCGGTCCGGCCCAGCGCGGCGAGGATGCGGTGCTCGCGGGCGACGTCGTGCGCCGAGGCGAGGAGGTGCCCGAGCGGCGGGCGACGGGCCACCCCGCGCCAGCCCGCCGCATCGGTCAGCAGATAGGTGAGGTTGGACTGGCCGAGGCCGATCCGGTTGGCGGTCAGGGGCTCGACCACGTCCTGCCCCGACTGTCGCAGCCAGTGCCCGAGCGCGGTGACATCCAGGGCCATCTCAGGCGCCGACCGGGTCGACGGCGGAGCCGGTGAGCAGTTGCCCACCATCGACGAGGACGGTCTCCCCGGTGATCCAGGACGCCGAGCGGGAGGCCAGGAAGGCCACCAACTCCGCCACGTCGACGGGTTCACCGATCCGCCCGAGCGGGGTCACGGCGTTCACGTCGGCCTCGTTCTCCTTCCACAGCGCCTCGGCCAGCCGGGTCCGCACCACGCCCGGCGCGACGGCGTTGACCCGTACCCCCGGTGCGAGTTCCAGGGCCAGTTGCCGGGTCAGGTGGATCAGCGCCGCCTTGGAGACGTGGTACAGGCCGAGATCGGGGCTCACCGCCATGCCGCCCAGCGACGCCACGTTGACGATCGCGCCGCCGTTGTCGCGCATCCACAGCCGCCAGGCCAGCGAGGTCCACAACAGCGGACCCCACAGGTTGACATCCATCAGCTTCGCGAAGCGCCCGTGGTCCTGCTCGACCACCGGTCCGAACGCCGGGTTCGTCCCGGCGTTGTTCACCAGCACGTCGATGCGTCCGAAGTGCTCCAGGGTGGCCTCCAGGCAGGCCTGGGCCCGGTCCTCTCTGGTGACGTGCGCGCCGAACCCGAGCGCCCGTTCGCCGAGCGTGGCGGCGGCGGCCTCGGCTGCCTCGGCGGTGCGGGCGGTGAGCACCACGTTCCCGCCACGGTCGTGCCACTCCCGGGCGACGGCGAGACCGATCCCGCGCGACGCGCCGGTGACCACGGCGGTTCGGCCCTCGAAAGAATCCTGCACGCGATTCGCTCCTGTTTCTGAGTTCCGGGTCAGGGATCGATGAGTTCGGGTCAGGGGACGAGCAGTGAGATGGCGGCGACCACACATGCCGGCGGCCCGCCCGCCTCCAGGTCGATCTGGATGTCCGAGGTGACCTGGAAACCGCGCCGGGCCTCGTGCACCCCGGTGAGGGTCACCCCGGCACGGATCCGCGAGCCGACGGGCACGGGGGCGGGGAACCGCAGCCGGTCCGAGCCGTAGTTCACGCCCATGCTCATCCCGTCCACCCGGTACACCTGCGCGGCCAGCGTGGGGATCAGCGACAGGGTGAGGAAGCCGTGCGCGATAGTCGCGCCGAACGGCCCGCCGGCTGCCCGCTCCGGGTCCACGTGGATCCACTGGTGGTCGCCGGTGGCCTCGGCGAACGTGTCGACCTGCCGCTGCGTGACGAGGTGCCAGTCGCTGTGGCCCAGGTGCTCGCCGACCGCCGCGCGCAACTCCTCGATGCCGGTGAAGACCCTCATCGCTGCGGCCCGCCCGCCACGTCGAGCACCTGGCCGCTGATGTAGCCGGCCCGTTCCCCCAGGAAGAACGAGACCGCCTCGGCGATGTCCTGCGGCTGCCCCACCCGGCGGACCGGTATCCCGGCCGCCGCCTCGGCGATCAACTCGTCGAACGGGCGGCCGATCCGGCGCGCGGTCGCCGCTGTCATCTCGGTCTGCACAAAGCCCGGCGCCACCGCGTTCGCGGTGATCCCGAACGGGCCGAGCTCGATGGCGAGCGTCTTGGTCAGGCCCTGCAACGCCGCCTTCGCCGCCGAGTAGTTCGCCTGACCCCGGTTGCCGTACGCCGAGGTGCTGGACAACGAGACGATCCGCCCCCACCGCTGCCGGACCATGTGCGCCTGGACCGCCCGGCTCATCAGGAAGGCGCCCCGGACGTGCACCCCGAGAACCGTGTCCCAGTCGGCGGAGGACATCTTGAACAGCAGGTTGTCTCGCAGGACGCCGGCGTTGTTGACCAGCGCCACCGGTGGGCCCAGCCGCTGCGCGATCTGCTCGACACCGGCCTCGACGGCCGCCTCGTCGGACACGTCCGCGACCACCGCGTACGCGGGGACTCCCCGCTCGCCCAGGTCGGCCACCATCGTGTCGCATCCGTCGGCGTCCAGGTCCCAGACGGCCACGGCGTAGCCGTCCGCGCCGAGCCGGCTGGCCACAGCCGCCCCGATTCCGCGTGCCGCCCCGGTGACGACGGCTACCTTGCGCTCAGCCATGGTGCACCGCCGCCGTGTCGTCGAAGCGCTTCTGGAGCTTGCGCATGCCGGTCAGCCAGGCGTCGGTCCGGGCCGCGCGGTTTTCGTAGTATCGCTGCACCTCGGGGTGCGGGAGGATCAGGAATCGGTCATCGTGCAACGCCTCCCAGACCACCTCGGCGACCTGCTCGGGCTCCAGCGCGACGTCGTGGCTCAGCAGGTCCCGGAACTCGCCCGAGTCGTCGAGCATCTTCGTCCTCACCCCCTGCGGGCAGAGCGCCTGCACGGTGATGCCGCGATGCCCGTAGGTGACCGAGAGCCACTCCGCGAACGAGACGGCCGCGTGCTTCGACACCGAGTACGGCGCGCTGCCCAGCATGGTGAGCAGTCCCGCCGCCGAGGCGGTCACCACGAACCGGCCGCCGCCCGATTCCAGCCAGCCGGGGATCAGCGCGCGTGCCGCGCGGACGTGGGCCATGACGTTTACCTCGATGGCGGTGTGCCAGTCGGCGTCGGGTGTGTCGATGCCCTTCCCGACACCGACCCCGGCGTTGGCGAAGAAGACGTCGACGCGTCCGGCGGCGCTCAGCAACCGCGCCACGCCCTCGTCGGTCGACACGTCGCCGCCCACCGCCACGCCGCCGACCTCGGCCGCGACCCGTTCGGCCGCGACGGGGTCCAGGTCGCCGACGACGACGCGGGCGCCCTGGGCCGCCATCTTCCGGGCGATCGCCCGGCCGATACCGTTGCCGCCGCCGGTGACCACCACGCACCGGTCGCGGACCAGATCCTGTTCACTCATGCGTACGTCCTCAGTTGGGGTTGTTGACCAGCACGACCTTGCCGACGGTGCGGCGGTCGCCGAGGTTGGCCAGGGCGGACGGGGCGGCGCTCATCGGGAGCACCTCACTGACCAGGGGATCGACGAGTCCCTGGTGCCACAGCTCGACCAGCCGCTCGTGGGTTCGGGCGATCACGGCTGGGTTCTTGACGTGGTATAGCCCCCAGTACAGGCCGACCACGCTGTAGTTCTTGATCAGGGCGTGGTTCGTCGGCGCCTGGGCGATCCGGCCGCCCGCGAAGCCGACAACGACGATCCGGCCCTCGAAGGCGACGCACCTGCGGCTCTTGTCGAAGACGTCGCCGCCGACCGAGTCGTAGACCACGTCGGCGCCGGCCCCGCCGGTGACCTCCTTGACCACCGGCACGAAGTCCTCGGACAGGTAGTCGACGACCACATCCGCGCCGAGGTCCCGGCACACCTGCACCTTGTCCGGCCCGCCCGCCGTGGCGATCACCCGGGCCCCCGCCGCCTTGCCGATCTGGATCGCCGCCGACCCGACGCCACCGGCGCCGGCGTGCACCAGCAGCCACTCGCCGGGCTCCAGCCGGGCTCGGGTGTGCAGGCCGACGTAGCCGGTCTGGTAGGTGATCAGCATGGACGCCGCCTTCTCGGCGGGCAGGTCGTCCGGGATGGCGAACACCCGGTGCGGCGCGACGACCACCTGTTCGGCGAGCCCGCCGTACGGCAGTTCGGGTGCGGCCAGCACCCGTTCGCCGGCCCTCGGCCCGTCCACGATGCGCCCGCACACCTCCGCGCCGGGCGTGAACGGGAGTTCTGGCTTGTCCTGGTACTCGCCCCGGCACAGCAGCACGTCGGGGAAGTTCAGGGCCACCGCCTCGACCGCGACCCGAAGGGCGCCGTCGGGCGCCGGGGGCGGCGGCACGTCGGTCCACTCCAGGACGTCCGTGGGCTCGCCCAGCCGGGTCACCTGCCACGCCTTCATTCCGCCTCCTCCTTGTCCTGCCGGCCCGGTCACCATGCGGGGACCAGGGGCCGCTTCTTCCCGGCCCGGGGCGCCGGCGGCGGTGCCGCGTCCAGCACACCAGTGATCCGGTCCCGGGTCTGCGCCGGGTCGATCACGTCGTCCACTTCGAACACGCTGGCGATGTTCAGTGCGCTGCCTCGCTCGTACATCTGCGCCACCAGCCGCTGGTAGAGCGCCTCGCGCTCGTCCGGGTCGGCGACCGCGTCCAACTCCTTGCGGTAGCCGAGACGCACCGCGCCCTCCAGGCCCATTCCGCCGAACTCGCCGGTTGGCCAGGACAGGGTCAGCTCCGGCTCGTAGAAGCCGCCCCGGGCCATGGCCTGCGCGCCCAACCCGTACCCCTTGCGCAGCACCACTGTCACCATCGGCACGGTCAGGCTGGCCCCGGCCAGGAACATCCGACCGAAGTGCCGCACCTGCGCGGTCTCCTCGGCCGCCGGGCCGACCATGAAGCCCGGCGTGTCGCAGAGCGAGACGATCGGCAGGTCGAACGCGTCGCACAACTCCATGAACCGGGCCGCCTTGCTGCCGCCCTCGGCGTCGATCGCGCCGCCGAGGTGGCGCGGGTTGTTGGCGATGAGCCCCACCGGGCGGCCCGCTATCCGGATCAGCGCGGTGATCATCCCGACGCCGTGCTCGCGCCGGAGTTCCAGCACCGAGTCCCGGTCGGCCAGCGTGTCGATCACGGTACGGACGTCGTACGTCCGCCGCCGGTTCTCCGGCACCGCGTGGCGCAACGCGCGCTGGTCCGGCTCCTCCCAGGTGTCGAGCCGGCCCTGGAAGTAGGAGAGATACTGACGGGTGGCGCGCACGGCCGCCGCGTCGTCCGGAACCACCAGGTCGACCACGCCGTTGACGGCGTGTACCGAGGTCGGCCCGATCTCCTCCGGGCGGTACACGCCGAGGCCGCCACCCTCGATCATCGCCGGCCCGGCCATCCCGATGTTGGCGTCCGGGGTGGCCACGATGAAGTCGCTGCACGCGACCAGTGCGGCGTTGCCGGCGAAGCACTTGCCGGTCACCACCGACACCGTCGGCACCAGCCCGCTGAGCCGGGCGAGCAGGGCGAACGCGCGGGTGTCCAGGTTGGCCACGCCCGGGTTCTCGGTGTCGCCCGGCCGACCGCCCCCACCCTCGGCGAACATGACGACCGGCCAGCGGTTGCGTTCGGCCAGTTCGAAGAGCCGGTCCTTCTTGCGGTGCCCGTTGTAGCCCTGGGTGCCGGCCAGCACGGTGTAGTCGTAGGCCATCACCACGCAGCCGGCGCGGTTGATCTGGCCGACGCCGGCCACCAGACCGTCGGCGGGGGTCCGGTCGATCAGGTCGTCGAGGCTGCGCCGGGCCCGCTGACCGGCGAGGACCAGCGAGCCGTACTCGGCGAAGCTGCCCGGGTCGCAGAGGTCGGCGAGGTTCTCCCGGGCGGTGCGGTGCCCGCGGCCGTGCCGCTTCGCCACGGCGTCCGGCCGCGCCTCGTCGCGGGTCTTGTGCTGCCGGTCCAGGACGCGCCGCAGGTCGGGGCGGATCAGGTCCGGGTCGGCCTCGGTGACGGTGTCCACCGCCGTCGCCGCGACCTCGCCGGCCAGCAGCGAGGCGAGCACCGTGCCGGGGTGCACGGTCTGGCCGACGGTGACCAGCAGCCGGTCCACCACGCCGCTCACGCCGGCCTCGACCTGGTGCTCCATCTTCATCGCCTCGAGCACGACCAGGACGGACGTCGCGGTCACCTGGTCGCCCTCGACCGCCGGGACCGCGATGACCGTGGCCTCCATCGGCGCCCGAACCGCGATCCCGTCCTCGTCCCGCTCCGGCTCGAGTGCGACGGCCGGGTCGGCGTCGACGCCCGAGAACCACAGCGGCTCGCCATCCGGCGCGGCGGTCAGGTCGGCGGCGTGCTCGTCGAGGAAGGCGGTGGTGGCGGTCCCGTCGGTCACCTCAGCCCGTCGCAGAAGCCGCCCGAGTACGCCGATGTTCGTGTCCACGCCCTCGACGCGGAACTCCGCGAGCGCCCGGGACGCCTTGCGCCGCAGCACGGCCGGGTCACCGCCGGGTTCGTGGACGACCACCTTGGCCAGCAGAGAGTCGTACCCGGTGCCGACCCGGTAGCCGGCGTAGCCGTGGGTGTCGGTGCGTACGCCCCGGCCGGCGGGCGGGTCGAAGGCGGTGAGTACGCCGGTGGCGGGCAGGCTGCCACCGTCCGGGCGGGCCGTCTCGGTGGTCACCCGCAGCTGGATCGCCGTTCCGGCCGGCTCCGGCGCGGGACCGGCCAGACCGATCGCGGCCAGGGTCGCCCCGGCCGCCAGGCGCAGCTGGATCTCCACCAGGTCGACGCCGAACACCTGCTCGGTGACCGTGTGCTCGACCTGCAACCGCGGATTGGCCTCCAGGAAGACGAAGTCGTCCTTGCCGACCAGGAACTCGACCGTGCCGACCCCGCGGTAGCGCAGACCGGTGGCCAGGCGTACCGCCGCACTGTGCAACGCGTCGCGCAGCTCCGGGGTCAGCCCGGGCGCCGGGGCGAGTTCCACCACCTTCTGCCGGCGTCGTTGCAGGCTGCAGTCCCGGTCACCGAGGGCGACGGCCGCGCCGGTCCCGTCACCGACGATCTGCACCTCGATGTGCCGGCGGCCGGTGAGCAACCGCTCGGCGTAGAGGGTGCCGTCGCCGAACGCGCCGAGCGCCTCGGACCGGCAGCGCTCGAACGCGGCGGCCAGATCGGCCGGGTCGGTGACCGGTCGCATTCCGCGTCCGCCGCCCCCGGCCACGGCCTTGAGCATGATGCCCTCCGGCGCGCCGGCCAGGAACTTCGCCGCTTCGTCCGGCGTGGCCGGCCCGGTCGCCGGCACCACGGGGATACCGGCCGACTCCGCCGTCGCGCGGGCCGCGGTCTTGTCGCCCAGCACCCGCAGCACCTGCGGTGCCGGGCCGACGAACACCAGCCCGGCCTCGGCGCAGCGGCGGGCGAACTCGGCGTTCTCGCTCAGGAACCCCCAGCCGGGGTGCAGGGCCGTGGCGCCGGCCGCGTGGGCGGCCTCGATCAGCGCGTTCTGATCGAGGTACGCGCCGACTCCGGCGCCGGGCAGCGGCACCGCCTGGTCCGCCCGGCGTACGTGCAGGCAGCGGTCGTCGTCGGCGGCGTACACCGCCACCGACGGTACGGCGAGGTCGGCGAGCGTCCGCAGCACACGGACGGCCACCTCGCCCCGGTTTGCCACCAGCACGCGATCCGGGTAGATCCCCACGGTCAGCTCCTCTGCGTTGTCGCCCACGCCGTCATCGTCCCGGTCAGGCTGATGTCTGAGCCTTCAGCTCCGCGCGGGCGATCGAGCGCCGGTGCACCTCGTCCGGGCCGTCGGCGAAGCGCAGCGTGCGCTGGTGGGCGTACATGCTGGGCAGTGGGGTGTCCGGGCCGAGGCCGGCGGCGCCGAACGCCTGGATGGCGTGGTCGAGCACGCGGAGCGCGACGTTGGGAGCGATGACCTTGATCCCGGAGATCTGGGTCCGGGCGGCCTTGTTGCCCTGGGTATCCATCAGCCAGGCGGTGTAGAGCGTGTAGAGCCGTGCCTGGTCGATCTCGATCCGCGCGTCGGCGATCCACCGCTGGATCTGGCCCTGCTCGGAGAGCGGGCCGCCGAACGCCACCCGGGACGTCACCCGCTGGCAGAGCAGCTCCAGGGCGCGCTCGGCCGCCCCGATCGAGCGCATGCAGTGGTGGATCCGGCCCGGTCCGAGCCGCGCCTGGGCGATCGCGAAGCCGCCGCCCTCCTCGCCCAGCAGGTTCGTCACCGGCACCCGGACGTTTTCGAACGTGATCTCGCAGTGCCCCTCCTGATCCTGGTAGCCCATGACGGTGAGGCTGCGGACGAGGGTGACGCCGGGGGTGTCCAGCGGCACGAGGACCATGCTCTGCTGCCGGTAGGTGGGGCCGTCGGGGTCGGTTTTGCCCATCACGATGGCGAGCTTGCACCGGGCGTCGCCGGCTCCGGAGATCCACCACTTGTGGCCGTTGATGACGTACTCGTCGCCGTCGCGGACGATCGAGCACTGGATGTTGCGGGCGTCGGAGCTGGCCACTGCCGGTTCGGTCATCGCGAAGCAGGAACGGATCTCGCCCTCCAGCAGCGGCTGGAGCCACTGCTTCTGCTGCTCCTCGGTGCCGAACATGGTGAGCAGTTCCATGTTCCCGGTGTCCGGGGCCGAGCAGTTCAGCGCCTGCGAGGCGATGTGCGAGCGGCCCAGGATCTCGGCCAGCGGCGCGTAGTCGAGGTTCGACAGGCCCTCGGTCCATTGGGTCTTGTGCGGCAGGAACAGGTTCCACAGGCCGCGGGTGCGCGCCTCGCGCTTCAGCTCCTCCATCACCGGAGGGAAGAAGTGCGGGTCGCCGCTGTCGGCGAGCTGTTGCCGGTACACCGGCTCGGCCGGATAGACGCACTCGTCCATGAACGTCAGCAGGGTTTCTCGCAGGGCGGCGGAGGTGGGCGAGTAGGCGAAGTCCACGGGGAGCTCCAAGCGTCGTCGAGCGGACCGGTCGGAAGCGGAGGTGAGTCCGGGTCTCCGACGATCCGGATGGTTGCGTCGGCCCGGTCCCGGTGCTCAAATTAGATCCGACGTCGACGTCGGCGTCAAGAAATCGGACAGGTCCGTTCGCGGGCCTTTTCGCGACGAATGGAGACGACGTGGCGCCAGCCCGGGAAGCAGTCATCGTGGCCACGGCACGGACGCCGGTCGGTCGTGCCCACAAGGGGTCGCTCCGTCAGGCACGGCCGGACGACCTGGCCGGATTCGCCATCGCGCAGGTCCTGGAGAAGGTCCCCGCGGTCACCCCCGACCAGATCAGCGACGTGATCGTCGGCACCGCGAACCCGGCGGGGGAGCAGGGCCTGAACATCGGTCGACTGGCCGCGCTGCTGGCCGGGCTCCCCGACACCGTCACCGGCACCACCGTCAGCCGGGGGTGCGCCTCCTCGCTGGACGCGATCCGGATCGCGGCCAACGCGATCATGGCCGGCGAGGGCGACGTGTACGTCGCGGGCGGCGTCGAGAGCGTCTCCCGGACCTCCAGCGCGCACATCGACGACGCGGCCATGAACCCCCGGTTCGGCGTCGACCTCCTGCCGGACGCGTACATCACGATGGGGCGTACGGCGGAGAACGTGGCCGAGCGGTTCGACATCTCCCGCGCCCGGATGGACGAGTACGCCAAACTCTCCCAGGACCGCGCTGTCGCCGCCCGCGACCGCGGCTTCTTCGCCCGGGAGATCAGCCCGTACACGCTGGCCGACGGCACGTTCGTGGAGCAGGACGACTGCCCGCGCGCCAACGTCGACCTCGACGTGCTGGCCGGACTTCCCACCCCGTTCAAGGTGGACGGGCGGGTCACGCCCGGCAACTCCTGCCCGCTCAACGACGGCGCGGCGGCCGTCGTGGTGATGTCCGCCGAGCGTGCCCGCGACCTGGGGATCGAGCCCATGGCGCGGATCCTGGGCTGCGCGATCACCGGCCTGGAACCGGAGATCATGGGAGTCGGCCCGATCGAGGCGGTGCGCCGGCTGCTCGACCGCACCGGGCTGACCGTCCGGGACGTCGACGTGCTGGAGCTCAACGAGGCGTTCGCGGCGCAGGTGCTGGCGGTCGTGGACGCCCTGAAGATCTCGGTGGAGGACCAGCTCAACCCGCACGGCGGCGCGATCGCCCTGGGTCACCCCTTCGGCATGACCGGTGCCCGGATCATGACCACGCTGCTCAACGGGCTCGAGGCCACCGGCGGTACGGTCGGCGTCGAGACGATGTGCGTCGGCGGCGGGCAGGGGATGGCCATGGCTGTCGAGCGGATGGCGTGACGCGATGACGTACCCCACGGCTCACGCGCTGCGGTGGCCGGATCGACCGGCCGTCGTGATCGCCGAGACCGGTGAGACCCTCACCTATGGTCAGTTGGACGACGCCTCCCGCCGGCTGGCCCGGGCGATGTGGGACGCCGGCCTGCGTCCGGGCGACCACGTCGCCCTGATGATGGCGAACCACCTCAGCTTCCTGGAGGTGTACTGGGCGGCGATGCGCTCCGGGCTCTTCCTCACCCCGGTCGGCACGTCGCTGACCGCCGAGGAGGCGTCCTGGATCGTCGACAGCTGCGAGGCCAAGGCCCTGGTGGTGGACGCGGCGGCGCCTGCCGCGGGGGCCCTCGCCGCCGCTGCGGGGACGGTGCTGCGGCTGGCGGTCGGTGGCCCGCTGGAGGGCTTCGACGACTACGCCGAGACGCTCGCCAGGTCGTCCGCCGAGCCGCTGGAGCACGAGCCGCTGGGCGTCGCGATGGTGTACAGCTCCGGCAGCACCGGGCGGCCCAAGGGGGTCCGTCGCAAGCTGTCCGGCCGCACCGTGCAGGAGGGGCACCCGCATTTCCTGCGCTGGCTGAGGGAGTTGTGGAAGTTCACCGACGACTCGGTCTTCCTGACTCCGGCCCCGCTGTACCACGCCGCGCCGCTCTCGTTCTCCAGCACCGTCACGGCGGCGGGCGGCACCGTCGTGCTGATGCGCAGGTTCGATGCGGACGCCGCGCTGACCGCGATCGAGCGGTACGGCATCACGCACGCGCTGATGGTGCCCACGATGTTCGTCCGCCTGCTGCGGCTGCCCGCCGACCGGCGCCGGACGGCCGTGCTCGACTCGCTGTCGGTCATGATCCACGGTGCCGGACCGTGCGCCGTCGACGTCAAGCGCCAGATGATCGACTGGCTGGGGCCGATCCTGCTGGAGTACTACGCCGGCAGCGAGGACAACGGCACCACCTTCATCGACTCGCCGGAGTGGCTGGCGCACCCCGGGTCGGTGGGCCGCGCCATCGCCGGCTGCCGCGTGCACATCTGCGGCCCCGAGGGTGACGAGCTGCCGTCCGGACAGGACGGACTGGTGTACTTCGAGTCCGAGGGCGGCCGGTCCGAGTTCGAGTACGTCGGTGGGGCCGACAACTCGGCGGCCCGGCACCCGGTACGCCCGGAGTGGTCCACGCTCGGCGACATCGGGCACCTCGACGACGAGGGCTACCTCTACCTCACCGACCGGCGGGACTATCTGATCATCTCCGGAGGCGTGAACGTCTCGCCGCAGGAGATCGAGAACGCGGTGATCGGTTACGAGCCGGTGGTCGACGTCGCGGTGTTCGGCGTCCCGGACGAGGAGCTGGGTGAGCAGGTCGTGGCGGTGGTCCAGCCGGTCGATCCGACGACCGACCACGACGAACTCGTGGCCGGGTTGCTCGCGTACCTGGCCGGGCGGCTGGCCCGGCACAAGATTCCGCGTTCGGTGTTCGTGGTGGAGGCCCTGCCGCGGCTGCCCACCGGCAAGCTCGCCAAGAACCGCCTGCGGCAGCGGTACCTGCCCGTGCGCGGCCTGGAGACCGGCGTCGGGCTACCGGAGTTCCGAGCCTCCGTACGCGCCTTGCTGCAACGGGAGCTCCCGCCGGGCTGGAGCGGCCTCGGGGCGCTCGGGAGCGACGAACTCCACCCCTGGATCGCGCGCTGGCGCACGGTTCTGGCCCGGCACCGCCTGCTCGCCCCGGGCTGGCCGGTCGAGCACGGCGGGCTCGGTCTGACCCCGGACCAGCAGGTGGTGCTCCAGGAGGAGTTCGCCCGAGCCGGAGTGCCGAGCGGCAGCGGTAACGACCCGTTCGGCATCGACATGCTCGGCAACACGCTGCTCGCGCTCGGAACGCCCGAACAGCAGGCCCACTACCTGCCCCGGATCCTCGACGGCACCGACGTGTGGTGCCAGGGCTTCTCCGAGCCGGGCGCCGGGTCCGACCTGGCCGCGGTACAGACCCGCGCGGTGCTCGGGTCCGACGGGCGCTGGCGGCTCACCGGGCAGAAGATCTGGACCTCGAACGCGCACCTGGCGTCCTGGATCTTCGTGCTGGCCCGCACCGGGACCCGCGCCGATCGGCACCGTGGCCTGACCTTCCTGCTCGTGCCGCTGGACCAGCCGGGCGTCGAGGTCCGCCCGATCCGGCAACTCTCCGGCGCCTCCCACTTCAACGAGGTGTTCCTCACCGACGCGGTGGCCGCCGACGTGGTCGGTGCGGTCGGTGCGGGCTGGGCGGTGGCCATGGCGCTGCTCGGCCACGAGCGCGGGCAGTCCGCCACCACCCAGGCCATCCGCTACCGCGCGGAGTGGGAGCGGCTGGTCCGCACCGCACGCGAGAACGGCATGCTGGAGCGGGCCTGGGTCCGCGACGGCCTGGCCGCCGCGTACGTCCGGATCGAGGTGATGGACGCGCTCGGCCGGCGGCTGGCCGGCGGCGGGCTCACCGGGGTCGACGCGGCAGGGGACGCCGCCCTGTTCAAGTTGCAGTGGAGCGCGCACCACCAGGCGGTGACCGAGCTCGCCCTGGAGATCCTCGGGCCGGAGGCCACCACGCCGACCGGGCGCGTGCTGGAGTTGGGCTACGGCGGCCCGGACGCGGCCGGGGCGCCGATCAGCTCGGCCTCGTGGGTCGACATCTTCTACAACGCCCGACCCGGGACCATCTACGCCGGCACCACGCAGGTGCTGCGCAACGTGGTGGCCGAGCGCCTGCTCGGGATGCCGAAGGAGGTGCGGCCGGCCGGCCCGCCCTGAGTCAGTCTCTCTTGAGCCCGATCGCGTTGGCCCACAACCGGGTCAGGCCGTCGACCGCGGCGTCGAGGTCGAACTCGTAGTCCGGGCCGGCGTCGGCGCCCATCCACAGGTACGCGAACCGGCTGAGCATCGAGGTGAGGGCGACGGCGCTCAGGTGCGGGTCGAGGTCCGGGTCGGCGAAGCCCTCGGCCTGGAGCCTGCGGATCGACCGTTCGGTCCGGCCCATGGTCTGCTGCGCCCGGGACTCGCGGATCGCGTGGATGTCGTCGTTGAACGTCGACACCTGCTCGATGATTGCCATGATCCGGCTGTGCCGGCGGTAGGACTCCAGGTAGCGGCGGTTCGCGGCCTCGATCCGCTGATACGGCGTGAGGTCGGCCGACCCGCTGCGGTGGCCGTCGAACATCTCGGCCTGGATCTGCTCGGCGACGACCCGGAAGATCTCTTCCTTGGAGGAGAAGTACGTGTAGAACGAGCCGTGCGCCAGGCCGACCTCCTTCGCGATGTCGGTGATCCGGGCATCGATGAACCCGTCCCGCTCGAAGACCCGGTGGGCACCCTCCACCAGCTTGGCGCGACGCTCCAGATAGCGCTTCGACTGCGTCGCCGCACCGTCCGGACTCGCCGGCGTGGTGGTCCTGTTGGTCACTCGTCGCCCCATTCGATCTCGTGTCGCCCGGTCGGCCGGGGTCGACCGGCCGTGTGAACCGAATCATAGAAAATCCTGGACATCGGTCCTGCCTCGTCTTAACGTCCTCTCAACGATTCTGACCCCGACGTCAGCGTCAATATAGCTTCCCCTGGTGGGCCCGCGTGTCGGGTCTCCCGGTCCGATGGCGAGAGAGGTGACGGGATGCGCGCCTTCCTGATTCGCAGACTGGCCACCTTCGTGCCCACCCTGCTGCTGATCACCCTGATGGTGTTCGGGCTGCAGCAGATCGTGCCGGGCGGCCCCGCCGAGGCGATCGCGGGCGCGGGATCCACCCAGGAGTCGATCGACGAGATCAACCGGCAGCTCGGGCTGGACCGGCCGCTCGTCGAGCAGTACACGTCCTGGATCGGCAGCCTGGTGCGCGGCGACCTCGGCACCTCCTACTTCAGCCGGGAACCGGTGGACACGCTGCTCGCCCGCCGCCTCGAACCGACCGTGTTGGTGGTGGTCTCGGCGCTCGTGCTGGCCCTGGTGATCGGCGGCGGGGCCGGGCTGTGGGCGGCAGCCCGGCGTCGCCACCTGGACGGCCGTTCGGTGCTCGCGGTGTCCGGCATCGGCCTCGCCGTTCCGGACTTCTGGCTGGCGACGATCGCGGCCGGCTTCATCGGCCTCGACCTGGCACTGCTGCCGGCTGTCGGCTACACGCCGCTCGGCGACGACTGGGTACAGACGATCCGCTCGATCGTGCTCCCGGTGCTGGTGCTCTCCTTCGCCACCGGCGCGCTGGTCTGCCGGCACGTACGCAGCGCGGTCGGCCAGGCGCTGGACAGCGCGCACATCCGGACGGCCTGGGCGATGGGTCTCTCTCCCCGGCAGGTGTACCTCGGCGACGCGTTACGCTCGGCGGCGCCCGCCGTGGTGACCCTGCTGCCGCTGTTGGTGGCCACTCTGGTGGGGGCCTCCGTGGTGGTCGAGAACGTGTTCGCGATCCCCGGGCTGGGCAGCCTGGTCGTGCAGTCGGTCGACAACCGGGACTACGCGACGTTGCAGGGCGCCGTGCTGCTGATGGCGCTGCTGGTGCTCGTCCTCAACTTCGTCGCCGACCTCGTGCTGGCCCGGCTCGACCGGCGGGTGGCGGCGTGAGCGCGGCAACCGGCGCGCTGGCCGACATCCGGGTGATCGAACTCGGCCACGCGATCGCCGGCCCGCACTGCGCGCAGATGCTCGCCGACCACGGTGCGGACGTCGTCAAGGTCGAGCCGCCGGCGGGGGAGATGTCCCGCAACGCCCTGCCGGTCGTGGACGGTCGCAGCGTCTACTTCGCCTCGCACAACCGGGGCAAGCGCAGCGTCTGCCTGGACCTGAAGACCCCGCACGACCGGGAGGCGCTGCTCCGGCTCTGCGACACCGCCGACGTGGTGGTGACCAACTACGGCGCCGACGTGCCGCAGCGACTGGGCTGGTCCTACGACGTGCTGCGGGCCCGTAACCCACGGCTGGTGATGGTGCACGTCACCGGGTTCGGCTCCGGGACGCCCGACGCGCCCCGGGGCGCGTACGACGGCGTGATCCAGGCGATGGGCGGGATCGCCGATCTCACCGGGCATCCCGGCGGCGAGCCGACGTTCGTCGGGGCCTTCGTGGCCGACCATGTGGCCGCCTACCACGCGACAATCGCCGTGCTGATGGCTCTGCGTGAGCGCGAGAGCACGGGCGTCGGAACCTTCGTCGACGTGAGCATGCTCGACTCGTACACCGCCATGCTGGCCCACGAGGTCGGCCTGGCCGCCGCCGGCGTCCCCCGTGGGCGCTGGGGCAACCAGGTCCAGACCGCGTTCGCGACCGTCTTTCCGGCGCGCGACGGGCAGGTCTTCCTGGCCCCACTGGGCGACGCCGCCTGGCAGCGGTTCTGGGCCGTTCTGGGCGGCACCGACGTCAGCTACGACGAGTCCACCGGGCCGGCGCGTGACCGCCTGGAACAGGTGGTCAGTGACTGGACCTCCGGTCGCAGCGTCGCCGAGGTGCTTGGCGCGATGCACGCCGCGGGCGTCGCGGCGGGACCGATGCGCTCGGTCGGGGAGGCGGTCGCGGCGATGGCCGACGCGGCCATGGTGCTGACCGTGGACGGTCCCGACGGCCGCCCGGTGCGGGTGCCCGGCCGCCCGGTGCGGGTCGGCCTCACCGACCGGCCCGGCGCGCTCACCGTGCCGAGGACCGGAGAGCACACCGCGGAACTCCTGACCGAGCTCGGGCTCGCCCCGCGCCAGCAGCAGGACCCGGCCGACCGTGGGCTGGCCGCACCGGTAGCCCGATCGCAGGAGGCACACCGATGACCACGTCGATGGACCCGAGCACCACGGTCACGCCGCCCCGGTTCCGCCCGGGGTCGGCCGCCCGGCGGCCCCGACCGGCCGGCGCCTCGCGTGCCGTCGCCTTCTGGCTCGGCGGCGCGGTCGTCCTGCTGGTGCTGCTGGCCGGTCTGCTCGCGCCCTGGCTGGCGCCGTACGACCCGCTGGCCATCGACCCCTCGAACCCGTACGCCGGGCCGTCCGGCGCGCACTGGCTCGGCACCGACGCGAACGGCCGCGACGTGCTGTCCCGACTGATGCACGGGTCGGCCTCCAGCTTTCGCGGAATCGCCATCACCGTCGGCGTGGCCGGAATCTTCGGCAGCCTCTGGGGCCTGGTCGCCGGCTATGTCGGCGGGCCGGTCGACGAGGTGTTGATGCGGCTCGCCGACGCCGTGATCTCCTTCCCGGGCATCGTGCTCGCCATCGCGATCACCGGCGCGCTCGGCCCCAGCCTGCTCACCGCGATGCTCTCGGTCGGCGTCGTCTTCGCGCCGATCGTCGCCCGGCTGCTGCGCGCCCAGGTGCTGGCGCTGCGGCAGGCGGAGTTCGTGCTGGTGGCCCGCTCACTCGGCGTGCGCGGCTGGCGGATCGCTCTGCGGCATGTGCTGCCCAACGCGATGGGGCCGGTGGTCGTCCAGCTCTGCGGCCTGGCCAGCACCGCACTGATCATCGAGGCCGCTCTCGGATTCCTCGGCCTGGGCGTGCAGCCGCCGGCACCCAGTTGGGGGCCGGACCTGGCCCGCGCCTACGCCGACTTCTACGTCAACCCGTTGCTCACCGTCGCCCCCGGCCTGCTGATCACCGCAACCGCGTTCGCGATCAGCCAGTTCGGAGACGGCCTGCGCGACCGCCTACGGATCGGATGAGCGTCCCACCATCCGGCCCATCCTTCTCACCAATTCCCTCGATGAGGAGCAACTATGACCATCTTCGGCCCACGCCGCCTACCAATCACCGCCCTCGCCGTCGGCATCCTTGTCCTCGCGTCCGCGTCCGCCTGCGGGTCCGGCGAGTCGGGAACCGACTCGTCCGCCGCCGCACCGTTGAAGATCGGCACGGTCAACTTCCCGACCTCGCTGGACCCGACGGTGAGCTCCTCGGGGTACGACTATCCGCACCTCAACCTGGTCTACGACCGGCTGCTGGTCGGTGACCCCAAGACCGGCGAGCTGGGGCCTGGCCTGGCCACCTCGTGGAAGGTCGCGGACGACGGCTCCAAGATCACCCTCGAACTGCGCGACGGCGTCACGTTCTCCGACGGAACGACGATGGACGCCGCCGCCGTGAAGGCGAGCATGGACCGGTTCAAGGCGTCCGCCAACGGCCAGGACATCGCCAGCGTCTCCGCGATCACCGCCGAGGGTGCGAACACCGTGGTGCTCGCGTTGAGCAAGCCGGACTCCTCGATCCCGACGGCGTTGAGTGACCGGGCCGGGATGATCGTCTCACCGACCGCGGTCGAGAAGGAGGGCAAGGACTTCGCCGCCCGTCCGGTCGGAGCCGGGAAGTACACGCTGGAGAGCCTGCAGACCGGCGCTGCCGTCAACTACAAGCGCAACGACGCGTACTGGGGTGACAAGGGCAAGGCGCCCACGCTCAACTGGCAGGTGTTCAAGGACCCGCAGGCCATGGTGACGGCCTTCCAGAGCAATGTCGTCGACGTGGCGATCTCGGTGCCGCCGCTGAGCGTGGAGAAGCTGAAGACGGTGCCGGGCAAGGAGGTGGTGGTCGGTCCCGCGTACTCCGAGACGATGATCAACTTCAACGCCAAGCTGGCGCCGACCGACAAGGTGGAGATCCGGCAGGCGATCAACTACGCGCTCGATCGCGAGGTCATCCGGAAGGCGGCAAGCGGTGAGGCCGCCGAGGTGACCTGGACGGCGCTGCCGCCGACGCACCCGTACCACGACGCGTCGATCACACCCACCTACGCCTACGACGAGGCGAAGGCCAAGGCGCTCGTCGCGCAGGCCACCGGGGGCAAGCGGGTGGCCATGAAGTGCCTGACCTTCCCGGGCCTCAACTACGAGACCAGCGGCCCGATCATCATCGACTCGCTGAAGAAGATCGGCATCGACGTCACCATCCAGTCCGAGACCGCCGCCGCCGCCACCGAGGCCTTCTGGGCCAAGGACCAGGCGCCCTGCTTCCTGTCCGGCTGGACCGGCCACGCCGACCCGGCGATCACCTACGGCCGGTTGCTCAACCCAGACTCCTTCTACAACGCCGGCAAGACCGACTTCGGCACCGCGCAGTTGCAGGAGAAGCTGCTGACCACGTTCGACTTCGCGCCGCGCAAGGCCGCGGCGACCGACCTCGCCAAGAAGGTGGTTGAGGTCGCGCCGTTCGCGCCGCTGTTCACCGTGCCGATGATCGTCGGGCTGTCCGACCAGGTGGCCGGCTATGAGCCGAACGCCAGCGGTCGGCCGGACATGTCGACGGTGGCCCGCAAGTGACAGGCGCGGAGCAGGCGGCCCTGGAGATCCGCGACCTGAGCATCAGGTTCGCGGGGAGCCCCGAGCCCGCGGTGCGGAACGTCTCGTTCACGGTCGGACGCGGTGAGGTCCTCGGTGTGGCGGGGGAGTCCGGCAGCGGCAAGTCCTCCATCGCCCTCGCCGCGCTGGGCCTGCTGCCGCCGGACGCCGAGGTGACCGGAAGCATCCGCCTCGGCGACCAGGAACTGGTCGGGCTCCGGGGCCGCCCGCTCCGCGCGATCCGTGGCCGGAGGATCGCGATGATCTTCCAGGAGAGCGTCTCGGCGCTGCACCCGATGCGCCGGGTGGGTGACCAGATCGTCCGGGTGATCCGTGCCCACCTGCCCGCCAGCCGGACCGAGGCCGGGTCACGCGCGGTGGTGGCGCTGCGCGACGTCCGGCTCGACCCCGACCGGGTCATGAACAGTTACCCGCACGAACTCTCCGGCGGCATGTGCCAGCGGGTGATGATCGCGATGGCGCTCAGCTGCGAGGCCGACGTGGTCCTCGCCGACGAGCCCACCACGGCGCTGGACGTCTCGTTGCAGAAGGACATCCTCGTCCTGATCCGGGAACTGGTCGCCTCGCGTGGGCTGAGCGCCGTCTTCATCAGCCACGACCTGGGTGTCCTCGGCGACGTGAGCGACCGGGTGATGGTGCTCTACCGCGGCGAGGTGAAGGAGGTCGGCGCGGTGGACGCGATGCTGAGCCGGCCGCGACACCCCTACTCGCAGGCGCTGCTCGACTGCGTGCCGCGGCTCGGGGGCAACCGGCTGCGGACGTTCCCGGAAATCACCGCCGACCGGCCGGGCGGCTGGACCGGCGGCGGGTGCAACTACGCCGCCCGGTGCCACCGGGCCGCCGACGACTGCCGGGAGCACCCCGAACTGTGGACCGTCGAGGAGAGCCTGGTGCGGTGCCGGCACCCGCTCGGCGTGGCCGCCCCCGCCGGGAGCGCCGGCCGGACGGAGGCGCTCCGGTGAGCGCGGTCCTGCGGGTCTCGAAGGTGTCCAAGGACTACGGCTCGGGCGCGAAGGCCCATCGGGTGCTCTCCGACGTCAGCCTGGAGTTGGCGCGCGGTGAGGTGCTCGGCGTCGTCGGCGAGTCGGGCTCGGGCAAGTCCACGCTGGGCCGGATCATCGCCGGGTTTCTGCCGCCGACCGAGGGCACCGTCGAGCACCTCGCTGGCGGGCCGCGATCGGTGCAGATGATCGTCCAGGAGTCGGCCGGGGCGTTGAACCCCCGGCTGCCGGTCTGGCGTTCGATGGCCGAGGTTTCCGCCGTGAACCGGCGGTTGTCGCGCCGGTTCCGCGAGCCGTCGATGGAGTACGTCCGATACGTCGGTCTCACTGAGGCCGACGCGGACCGCCGCCCGACACAGCTCTCCGGCGGTCAACGACAACGCGTCTCGATCGCCCGAGCGCTGGCGGCCAAGCCGACGGTGCTGGTCTGCGACGAGGCGGTGTCCTCGCTCGATGTGTCGGTACGCGCCACCGTTCTCAACCTGCTCAACCGGGTCCGGGAGGAGCTCGGCATCGCGATGGTCTTCATCTCGCACGACATCGCCGTCGTCAGCCACCTGGCCGACCGGGTCCTGGTGCTGAGCAACGGCACCGTGATGGAACACGGGCCGACCGAGCAGGTGCTCACCCGGCCCGAGTCGGACTACACCCGCGCCCTGATCTCGGCGACCCCCAGCCTGGAACGCCGCCTGATGAACGCTGCCGAAGGAGCCTGACCGATGGACGTCTTCGAGGTGATCCGGACGACGCGCGCGATGCGGCGGCTGGACCCGACCGCACCGGTCACCGATGAACAACTGTGGACCATTCTGCGCGCGGCCCACTGCGCGCCGTCCGGCGGGAACGCGCAGTGGCTGCGGTGGGTGGTGGTCACCGACGCCGAGCGGCGCGCCCGACTCGGCGAGATCTACCGGGCCTGCTGGGCACCGGTCCGCCGGCGGTACGACGACCGCGTGCCCGACGACCCCGAGGCGGCCGAGCAGCAGGCCCGGATGCTGCGCTCGGCGGACCATCTGGCCGAGCACATGGGCGAGGCACCTGCTCTGATCGTTCCGGTGACGACCGTGGACGAGCCGTCGTCGGTGTACCCGGCGGTGCAGAACCTGATGCTGGCGGCGCGGGCGCTGGGCCTGGGCACGACCCTGACCACCACCCACCGCCACGCCGCCGACGAGGTGCGCGAGGTGCTCGGACTGCCACCGGACGCGATCGCCTGGGCGCTGATCCCGATCGGCGTCCCGACCGGCCGCTGGGGCGAGGCCCGCCGACGTCCGGTGGAGTCCGTCGTCTACTGGGACACCTGGGAGGCGACCCGGTGAGCGACGACCAGGCCGACTTCCGCCGGTCGCTGCGCGGCTTCCTGGCGAAGGCGTCACCGGAGTCCGAGGTACGGCGGCTGATGGAGGACCCGGTCGGCTTCGATCCCGCCATCTGGCAGCGGATGGCGGTCGAGCTCGGGCTGCCCGGCGTGGCCATTCCCGAGACGTACGGCGGGCAGGGGTTCGGCGGCGCGGAGCTGCGGCTCGTGTTCGAGGAACTCGGTCGCGTCCTGTACGGCGGCCCGTACTTCGCCACCGTGGCCCTCGGGGCCGAACTGCTGCTGCGGCTCGGCGACGAGCTGGCCTGCTCGGACTGGTTGCCACGGATCGCCGACGGGTCCCTGCGAACGGCCGTCTCCCTGCGGGGCGACCTGCGGGGCCGGGCCGGTCAGGACGGCACGTGGCTGGTCGATGGCACGGCGACGCACGTCGTCAACGCCGAGGCGGCGGCACTCCTGCTCGTGGTTGCCCGGACCGTTGACGGCGTCGACGTTCTGGCGGTGGACCCGGCCGAGGTGGGGGTGACCGTGGAACCGTCCCCCGTGCTGGACCCGACCCGCCGGCAGGCGGTGGTGCGGTTCAGCTCCGTCCGGGCACGGCGGCTCGGCCGGCCGGGGCAGGCGGGCGCGGTGGTGGACCGGGTGCGGGACCAGGCGATGGTCGCGCTGGCCGCGGAGCAGACCGGCGGCGCGGCCCGCGCGTTGGAGCTGATGGTCGAGCACGCGTTGACCCGGGAGCAGTTCGGCCGCCCGGTGGGAGGTTTCCAGGCGATCAAACACCTGTGTGCCGAGCGCCTGCTCGACGTGGAATCGATGCGGTCGCTCGTCCTCGCGGTGGACGACACCCTCGCCGACGACGCCTTCGCCGTCCAGGCCCGGACCGTGCGGTCGTTCTGTTCCGAGGCGTACTTCCGGGTCACCGCCACGGCCGTGCAGGTGCACGGCGGCATCGGCTTCACCTGGGAGCATCCGATCGGCCTCTACTTCAAGCGGGCCAAGAGCAGCGAGTTGCTGTTCGACGGGCCGGCCACGCAGCGGGAGGAACTCATCGACCACCTGCTCGCCGTCCGATGAGCGTCCACGCGCCGCTGAACTTCCGGGATCTCGGTGGCCTGCCGACCGTCGAGGGTGGGCGGGTGCGCCCCGGCGCGATCTACCGCAGCGCCACCCCGGTGTTCCTCGACCCGGACCAGGCGCAGACCTTCCGCGAGACGACAGGCATCCGCATCAGGATCGACCTGCGGGGCCGCCGGGAGATCGCCGAGACCAGCGAACGGGACCGGCTCACCGACGGGCTGCGGATCATGCATCTGCCGTTCGGCCGATCGAGCCTGCGGCCGATCCATCCGGACCCCAGTGTGCGCCTGGCCGAGCACTACGCCGACATGCTCGTGGTGTCCGCACCGACGATCATTACGGCGGTACGGCACGCGGTGGACGCCCGCGAGAATCCCCTGCTCGTGCACTGCACAGCGGGCAAGGACCGCACCGGCGTTGTCGTCGCCGTGCTGCTCGCCGCGCTCGGAGTGCACCCGCGCAACGTGGTCGAGGACTACGCGCGTACCCGGGAACACCTGGTCGCCATCCGGAACCAGACGCGGGTCCTACCGGCCTGGGAGAAGCGGATCGCGAGCCTCCCCGAGGAGGCGCACACCGCCGAGCCGGCCACCATGGAGCACTTCCTGACGCTGGTGCAGGAGCGGCACGGCGGCGTCGCCACCTGGCTGGCGGCGCGGGGCTTCGGCGCCGACGACCTCAAGGCCCTGAAGGCCACCCTGGTGGAGTAGGCCGGCACCGAGCGGTCACCCGACGACGGCTACGTGATGGGGATTGGCCTCACCGGATCACCCCGGATTGGCCACACCCGGTGGCCGCACCGCTGCGTACGGTCGGTCCGACCACAGGACCCGAACTCCACGAGGATCACGATGACCCAGCTCAGCGACGGTGCGGCCACCCTCACCATACGCATCGACGACCGGGTGCTGACCGCGGTGCCGGACTACGTGCTCGGCGTGCTCGCCATACCGGCCGTCGAGGTCGCGCCGGCGCCTCCCGCCGTGTCGGCGCTGCTGACGGCCGCCGAGGACGCGCTGCACGCGGCGGGCCTGGACAAGGCCGGGGTGGCGGGGCTGCCGGGCATCGCCGCGTGGCGGGACGCGTACCGGGCGGTGGGGGTGAACCCGAACAGGTTCCCGTGCGCCGCCGAGTCGATCGCCCGCCGGGTGGCCAAGGGAGATCGACTGCCCCGGATCAACGCCCTGGTCGATCTCTGCAACGCGGTCTCGCTCGGCGCGGCGCTGCCGGTGGCCTCGTGCGCGGTCGACGGCTTCGCCGACCTCGTCGTCCGGCCGGCCGACGGCACCGAGACGTACCTGCCGCTCGGCGCGCCCGACGCGCCCGAGCAGCCCGAGCCGGGCGAGGTCGTCTACGCGGACGCCGACGGGCGGGCCCACTCGCGGCGCTGGAACTGGCGGCAGGGCCACCTGGTCCGCACCGATCTGGGCCGGCACCGGCTGCTGCTCACCGTCGAGTCGGCGCACCCCGGCGGCCGGGCGGAGGTGACGGACGCGCTGGCCCGGCTCGCGGCCGTCCTCGACGAGCTGGCCGACGGCGCGCGGCAGGAGGACGACGCGCGGCAGGAGGCGGTGCTCGACGGCACGACGACCAGCGTGGTCCTGCGCACCGCCGGCCCGTCCACCGGCGGCGGGCCGCTCAGCCCCGCCGGCACCCACCGTGGGAGCCGCCCGTGAACCGCGCGATCCTGGTGATCTACCGGCCGGCGGCCGGCCGGTACGCGGCCCAGTTCCGCAGCGTGGTCGCCGCCACCGAACCGGCCCCGCTTCACCGAGCCGTCACGGCCCGCACCGCGGCGGCCAGCAGCGCCACACCCTTGGTGATCCGGGCGGTCGGCAGTGCCGCGTACCCGATCAGGAAGGTTGGTTCGGTCGGTGGCCGGGTGACGAAGTAACCCGAGGCCGGGTAGACCCGGACGCCCCGCGCGGCGGCGGCGCGCACGATCTCCGCCTCGTCGGCGTCGGGCGCGCCGCCCAGGGTCACCAGCACGTGCAGCCCGGCCGCCGTACCGGAGATTCGCGCCCCCGCGCCGAAGTGCTCGTGGAGCGCCTCCAGCAGCCGGGCGCGTCGCTGCCGGTAGAGGCGGTCCATCCGGCCGATGTGCCGGGCGTACGCGCCGGAGGAGATGAACTCGGCCAGCGCCTCCTGGGTCAGGGTAGGGCTCAGCCGATCGGTGATCCACTTGACGCCGAGGAAGGACCGGACGAGGTGCGGCGGCAGCACCGCGTACCCGATGCGCAGTGAGGGGAAGAGGGTCTTGCTGAAGCTGCCGACGTAGGCCACGTCCGCGTCCTGCGGATCGGCGGCCAGCGATGGGAGTCGCTCCTCGACGAAGGTGAACTCGTTGTGGTAGTCGTCCTCCAGCACCGTCGCGGCGTGTTCGCGGGCCCAGCGCAGAAGCGCCCGTCGCCGCCGGTCGGACATGATGAACCCGGTCGGGAACTGGTGCGACGGGGTGACGTAGACCAGGCGTACCCGGGCGGGGTCGAGGCCGTGCTCGCGGACCCGGCAGTCGATCTCGTCGACCAGCAGGCCCTCCTCGTCGACAGCGACCGGCACCACCGCGGCCCGCGAATAGCCGAAGATCTGGCGCAGCACGGTGTGGCTCGGGTCCTCGATGACCACCACGTCGCCGGGGCCGACGAGCAGCCGCACCAGGATGTCCATGGCCTGGGTGGCGCCGCTGGTCACCACCGTGTTCTCGCGGGTGGCGTCGAGTGCCCGGCTACGGCGCAGCAGCGCCGTGATCTCGGTACGCAACGACGGGGAGCCCTCGGCCGCGCCGTAGCCCAGCGCCGCCGCGTCGGCCCGGCTCACCGCGTCGGCGAGCGACTGCCGCCACCGGGTGATCGGGAAGCTGGCCAGCGCCGGGGTGCCGTGCCGGAAGTCGTACGTCCCGTCCGGCCGGTGCATCGGTGCCGGTTCCCAGGGTTTCCACAGCGGACTGCCGGCGTCGGTGGGCAGTGGCGGCTCGGGCCAGAGGTGCGCGCGGGTGCCGCGCTGGGCGGGTGGCGGCGCGTCGGGCAGGGCGCCGCTGACCCGCGTGCCGGATCCGCGCCGTGAGGTGAGCACCCCGTTGGCCCGCAGCAGTTCGTACGCCCGGGTCACCACCGTCCGGGAGACCCGGAGTTGGTGTGCCAGTTCGCGGCTGGGCGGCAGCGGGTCGCCGGGGCGCAGCCGACCGGCGCGCACGGATCTGCTGATCTGGTCGTAGAGCTGCTGCTGCAACGGGACCGGGCTGTCACGGTCCAGCGTGACGAGGAGCTGGGACGAACTCACCTGCGCATGCTCCCCCGATCGACGCCGGTCCCTGAGTCTAGCCAGGGGTCGGCGTGTCGGGGGTGACTTCGTCGATGCCGTGACCAGGAGTAACCCGAGGCCGCGACGGCCCCGAGATCCCTTGACACCGGAAGGAGCGCCCCGCCACACTACCTGTGCTAATTCGATTTAGCTGAATACCAGGTCCACCGGAGCATCGGCGCGGGTCACGTCATTGATTGAGGGAACCCGCGCGGCCCAGGAGGGAGCTTTTCCCAGCTCAAGGCCGCGATTTGAGACTACAAAGGAGTGTGCTCAGTTGAGGAAGGCGATCGGAAGGCGCCGGCTCAGGCGTGCGATCTCGATGCTCGCGTTCGTGTCACTCGGTGCGGGCGCCATCGTCTCGGCGCCGGCTGCCGCCGCAGCCGGACCCGCGATTGTGCAGGGCGCGACCGTCAAGGCGGATCCCGCTTCACCGACCGGATACACCGCGAAGTTCGTCTACCACAATCCCAACGCCACGCAGGTCCGCCTTGCCGGGGACCTGACTCTGCTCGACGTCAACACCGGCAACACGCGGTATCAGCCGGAAGCGTGGCAGCCGGGGCGCTACCACTCTGGAGGCACCGAGTTCCTCAGGGACATGACCAGAGACTCGTCGGGATACTGGTCGGTCTCGGTCCCGCTGCACGCCGGAAGCCTCAGCTACTGGTACCGGGTCTGGGACCCGACTCAGGGTTGGGTCAACAAGCGCATCTGGGATCCCGCCTCGACGAACCCTCGCCCCCCGGGCGAGTCCTCGTTCCGCGTCAGGAACAACGACGTCCTCGATGCCGTGTACGTGCCGTACGCCAGGAAGCAGAACGACCCGGTGCTGAAGGAGCGTGCGGAGTACGAGCTGCCGATGGCGGACCGCTCGCGACGGGGCACCGTCCAGTACGTCCCCTACACCACGATCCTGGGCGACAGTGGCCATTACCTCGGCGTCTACCTGCCGCCCAACTACGATGCCAACCGCGCCGAACCGTACAAGGTCGCGTATCTCGCCCACGGCATCTTCGGTGACGAGACCGACTTCATGGTCCCCGCGAATGTCCCGAACATCCTGGACAACATGACGGCGAAGGGCGAGATCGAGCCGACGGTGGTGGTCACGATGGGGAACCACTTCACGGGCACCAGCCTCGGGTTCGCCTCGTACAACCAGACGAACGCCGCGAACAACCTGGTCCAGACGATCCTTCCGCTCGTCGAAGCGAGCTACAACGTCTCGACCGAGCGTTCGGGGCGCGCCTACGGCGGGTTCTCCTACGGCGGGATGACGGGTGGCGTGGTTATCAGGAACTACCCGACCACGTTCGGTTTCTATGGACACTTCTCCGGTAATCCGTCCCTCACCGCGCAGGACTACGACAACATCGCGGGCGCGGTCGGGGATGACGGCCTCTTCGTGTTCCTCGGCAACGGTGTCTTCGAGGGCAACCTCAACGCCCAGAACGCCATCGCGAACAACTTCCGGGCACGCGGGTTCGCCGCCGAGACGACCCAGGTCCCCGGCGCGCACGACGGGATGACGGCGGGCCAACTGTTCACGATCTTCGCCCGGGACCACCTGTGGTCGGGGGTCGACTCCGTGTCGGTGACGCCCCCGACCGAGACGTTGACGCGGGGCTGGAACTGGGTCAGGCAGTTCAACGCCCAGGTGACGACCAACGACGGTGTGAGCCCCGCGGTGACGTGGTCGGTCACGGGAGCGACCTCAGCGGCAACGACCATCTCCGCGGATGGTCTGCTCTCGGTGGCCGCTGACGAGACCGCCTCGGCGCTCACTGTCGTGGCGACGTCGGTGGTCGACCCGACCAAGGCAGGCTCGGCCCAGGTCACCATGACGGCCCCGGGCACGGCACGGGTCGTGGTCAAGGCGAAGGCCGCCCCCGCGTCGATCGTCCGGGGTGGAACGTTCACGCTGAACGTCGATGTGCGGGCGCAGACCCAGCACAAGAAGGCGCCGAAGGTGACCGGTGAGGTGGCCGTCACCTTCGGCGGCAGCACGCGGGTGGTTGCGCTGACCGACGGCGCGGCCGTCATCGAACTGCCGACCGCCGGGCTGTCAGCAGGGGGGTACCCGGTCCACGTCGCCTACTCCGGTGACGCGACCTACGCTCCCGCCGCAGCGGCCCATCAGCAGCTGCGGGTTCGGTAGTCAGCAGGCGTGGGGCGACGTACGGCAGAAGCGGTTGGAGGAGTCCTGAGCACGCTACGCGTCGGACTGCGCTG
>NZ_JBEYTO010000008.1:232291-418927 GCF_040643095.1 Micromonospora sp. NPDC047467
GCTTGCCGCCGTCTGACTCGCCGTCTGCCGCCCCCCCCCCCGCGCCCGCCGCGCACTCCCCGCGCTGGGTTTTGTTTTGGGGGGGGGGGGGGGGCGCCCCCCCCCCCCGGGCGCCCCCCCCCCACGAGCGGCGCCGTCGGGCAGAAGGGCGGCGGACGGATTACGCGATCACTGTGGCGGACAACGCGCCCAGGTCGCAGCCGGCGAGGGCGTCCGACTGGGGCACGTGGGCGAGGTCGGCCTCGGCGAGCCCGAGTCGGCCGTACGCGCTGTGCAACGCCGCCACCACGGCACCCAACGCGCCGGAGAGGTCCCCGAGTTCCGCGCTCTGCACGGCTGCCGCCGTGGCGGGCACGATCTCCCGCAGCCGACTGCCCAGTCGACCGAGGTCGGGCTTGAGGGCGTGGGAGATGCCGCCGCCGAGGACGATCACCTCGGGCTCGTAGGCGACCACCGCGGCGGTGAGGATGATCAGCAGCGCCTGCTCGACGTACTGCTTGACCGGGATCAGGCGGGAGTCGGTGGAGTGGAACACGTCGGCCGCGTTGTCGAACGGTAGGCCGAGATCGCGGGCGCGGGCGAGGATGCCGTGCCCGCTGATGATCTGTTCGAGTGCGCCGCCCAGCGGGCCGGCCGGCAGATGCCCGAACTCGCCGACCATCCCGCTGCGGCCGCGGAACAGCCGCCGTTCGATGGCGACGCCGGCGCCGAGCCCGGCCCCGATGGTGAACATCACCGCGGTCTGCGCGTCGCGGGCGGCGCCGAAGCGCAGCTCGCCGAGGAGCGCGTAGTTGGAGTCGTTGTCCACTTCGACCCCGACCGCCAGCCGCTTCTCCAACAGTCGGAGGAACTCCGGGTCCTCGACCTGAGGAAGGTTCGGCGCGTTGCACACTGTGCGGTCGTGCTGCCGGACGGCTCCGGGCAGCCCCACCGCCACGCAGTCGAGCCGGGCCAGGTTGTCGCCGACGGTCTGCCGGATCAGGTCGGCCAGCCAACGGGCCAGCCGGGGGGCGTCATAGTCGGCCGGTGTGGGGACGGTGCGGCCGACCAGCGGCGTGGCGGCGAGGTCGGCCACCACCAACCGGACGTTGGAACCGCCGACGTCGACCCCGCAGACCACGCCCCGTCCGGTGGCGATCGCCACGCGGGTCGCCCGCCGGCCCCGGGTGGTGGTCGGGGTGCCGTCGGTCTCGGTCAGCAGCCCCTCGTCGAGCAGCACCTCGACGATGCGCGAGACGGTGGCGGGGGAGAGGTCGGTCTCCTGGCCGATGGCGGTGCGGGTCACCGGCCCGTGTGTCAGGACGTGAGCCAGCACGGTCGACCGGTTCGCGCGCCGGGGCGCTTGTGCTTCCACGTCCACCCCCTATTTCTTTTCCGTCCGAATGTTAAGGGCAGGGTGCTGTCGGGGCAACCACCGATCGCGTGTCGGATCGGCGAGTTGCTTCTGCCGCTTGGTGGTTGGCCCGCACCGAATCTGTCACCGGCGCCACCACGCCGCCTCACCAGAAACGGATTTTCGGGTCGAAGCGAGTGGGTGGAATCTTTGATCAACCCTCTTGACGGGCCTGACCAGCGCAGTAATACTTTCACCCTGAACGGAAATAGAGGCCGCCGCCCCACCGGTACGCACCGGATCCCGGGGTGACGGCACGGGTCCCTTGTCACGTGCCGTGCTGGTCGCGTCGGAACCCCGTCTCAGTCCGGAGCCACCGGTTCCGGGCCCGTTGCCTGTGGAGGGAAGAGCTATGAATCTCACCCGTAGACGTGGGGCCGTCCTGGGCGCAATCTGCGCCCTGGCGCTCATGGTCAGCGCCTGCTCGAACGAGACGTCCGGCGACGACGGCGGCGCGTCGAGCGGCCCCCGCACCGAACCGAGCCTGTCGTTCGTCGGCCCCGGCGGGGAGACGCCCACCGCCGCCGACCAGCTGTCGCTGACCCCCGAGGAGCAGCAGAAGGTCAAGGACGGCAACTTCTCGGCCGCCTTCGTCTGGCACGAGGGTTCCGCGCTGACCAAGGCGGTGGAGTCCGGGGTCCGCAAGGAGTTCGACCAGCTCGGCATCAAGGTGCTCGCCAGCACCAGCGCCGAGTTCGACGCGGCCCGGCAGGCCAACAACGTGCAGACCGTGCTGGCGCTCAAGCCCGACCTGATCGTCACCATCGCGGTCGACCCCACCGCGGCGGCCGCGGCCTTCAAGCCCGCCGTGGACGCCGGCGTCAAGCTCGTCGTGATGACCACCCCGCCGAAGGGTTACAAGGCCGGGGAGCAGATCGTCGGGATCGTCACCGCCGACCTGACCGCGTTCGGCAAGGCCAACGCGGAGATGCTCGGCAAGGCGCTCGGCGGCAAGGGCAAGGTCGGCTACATCTACCACGACGCCGACTTCTGGTTCACCAACCAGCGGGACAAGGCGTTCAAGGACTGGCTGAACTTCCTCTACCCGGACATCAAGATCGTCGAGGAGACCGGCTTCTCCGACCCGGCGCGGACCGAGGACATCGCCACCGCGATGCTGACCCGCCACTCCGACCTGAACGGCGTCTACGTCGCCTGGGCCACCGCCGCCGAGGGCGTGCTCGCCGCGACCCGGCAGCAGGGACGTACCGACGTCAAGATCGTCACCAACGACCTGGAGGCGAACCTCGCCGCCGACCTGGTCAAGGGCGGCAACATCGTCGGCGTCGTCGCCAACGGCTCCACCCGGCTCGGCCAGAGCCTGGGCATCGTCGCCGCCTACGGGCTGCTCGACAAGAAGGCCCCGGAGCTGGTCGTCGGATCGCCGATGGCCGCCACCAAGGAGAACATCGCCGAGGCCTGGCGCGACGACTACGGCCAGGAGCCCCCGGCCGAGGTGCGCGGCAACTGACAGCAGGCAACGAGGTCCGGGGCCTCTCCAGAGAGACCCCGGACCTCACCTGGGCCACGCCACACGGGCCTCGGCCTGGGCGAAGCGATGGAAGGAAAGCCAGATGGGGTACGTCCAGACAGTCCTCGGGCCGGTGTCCCCCGAGTCGCTCGGCCGGGTGCTGAGTCACGAGCACCTCGGCGCGCTGGTGCCCGGGCCGTGGCTGTCCGGCGGTGCCGGCGACGACCGCGCGGACCTCGCCGTCGACGCGGTACGGGGCCTGCCGGAGCTGGGCTTCGGCACGATCGTGGACCTGTCCCCGTACGAAGTGGTGGGTCACGACGTCACCCTGCTGCGCGAGGTGGCCCAACGCACCGGCCTGCACGTCGTCGCCGGGTCGGCGATCTACCTGGAGCCGTACTCGCCGGGCTGGGCCCTGAAGGCCAGCGTGGACGAGATGCGGGAGCGGTTCGTCGCCGACGCCACCATCGGCGTGGGGGACACCGGCGTCAAGGTCGGCATCTTCGGCGAGCAGGCCACCGGGCTGAACGAGATCACCCCGCACGAGGAGAAGTGCCTGCGGGCCGCCGCCCGCGCCCACGTCGCCACCGGCCTGTCGGTCAACACCCACACCACGCACGGCACGATGGCGCTGGAGCAGGTCGAGATCCTCCGCGAGGAGAAGGCCGACCTCTCCCGGGTCGTCATCGGCCACCTGGACATCAACCCCGACCCGGCCTACCTGCGGGCGGTGCTGGCGACCGGCGTCAACATCGCCTTCGACACGCTCGGCAAGCAGTTCTGGGACTTCGTGCTCGCCCCGCTGCCCGAGGACCCGCCGGAGGGCGAGTTCGGCAAACGGGCGTACCACCGGCCCGACCACGCCCGGCTGGACATGCTCGCCGGGTTGGTTCGGGACGGCTACGCCGACCGGATCCTGCTCTCGATGGACCTGACCGGCGCCGAGGCGTACCTGAACCCGGGCACGCACGGTCGCCTCGGGTACTCGTACCTGGGCCAGGAGATCGTGCCGGGTCTCGCCCGGCGCGGCGTGCCGCCGGAGGCGCTCGACCAGATGCTGGTGGCCAACCCGGCCCGACTCCTGACGGTCGGCTGATGGCCGCGCATTCGCCGTCCGTCCCGGCCGGGTACGTCGCCGGTGTGGACCTCGGCGGCACCAAGCTCCGGGCCGCGCTCGCGGATCTCGCCGGTCACATCGTGGCCGAGGACGTGCAGGCCACCGACCCCCGTGGCGGGGTGGCGGTCGCCGCGCAGATCGACACGCTGCTCCGCGACCTGGCTCTCCGGTCCGGTGTGCGGTGGTCCGACATCCGGGTCAGCGCGATCGGCCTGCCCGGCGCCCCGGACCCGGCGACCGGCACCGTCGACCTCTCCCCGAACGTCTCCGAACTCGGGGCCTTCGACATCCGGACCGAGCTGACCAGCCGTCTGGGACACCCGGTGGTGCTGGACAACGACGTCAACATGGCGGCCGCCGGGGAGCGGTGGCTGGGCAGCGGACGTACCCACCGGCACTTCGTGTTCGTGGCCGTCGGCACCGGGATCGGCATGGGCATCGTGTTGAACGGGGAACTGGTCCGCGGCGCCCGTGGCGCGGCGGGGGAGATCTCCTACCTGCCGCTGGGCACCGACCCGTTCGACCCGGCCAACCAGATCCACGGCGCGCTGGAGCAGGCCGTCGCCGGTGCCGCCCTGGCCGCCCGCTATCGAGCGGTGAGCGGCGAGCAGGCCAGCGTGCCCGACGTCTTCGCCCGCGCCGCTGCCGGCGATCAGGGGGCCCGGACGGCCATCGACGAGGAGGCCCGCTTCATCGCGTTGGCCATCGTCGCGGTCACCGCCGTCCTCGACCCGGAGGCGGTCGTCCTCGGCGGCGGGATCGGCTCCCGGACCGAGTTGGTCGAGCCGGTCCGGCGCTGGGTCGCCGCGCTGAGCGCGGATGCCCCGGAGATCAAGACCAGCCAGCTCGGCGACCGGGCCGGCGTACTTGGTGCCGTCGCGGTCGCCCGCCAAGAGGCCGGCGTCCACCCCGATGCGCCGGCGCGGCTCGTCGCGGCCCAGCCCGGCAGGAACGCCTCTTTCGAATCAGCGGAGGGACGATAGATGACCCAGACCGATGCGGCGGTCAAGGCCAGAAGCGGGCCGACCTGGAGCAGGTTCAACTGGCGTGACTATGTGGTCTACATCGGCTTCGCCGTCGTGTTCCTGTTCTTCGCCATCACGCAGGGCAGCAACGGCTTCCTGACCACCAGCAACCTCACCAACATCGTCATCCAGACCGCGCCGATCACGGTCATGGCCGTCGGGCTGGTCTTCGTGCTGGCGGCCGGTGAGATCGACCTGTCGATCGGCTCGGTCGTCGCGCTCTCCGCGCTGGTCGGCGCGGTGACGCTGCGGGAGACCGACAGCATGCTGCTCGGCGCGGCTGCCGGACTGCTCGCCGGTGCGGCGGTCGGCCTGGTCAACGGTGTCTTCGTCACCCTCGTGCGGCTGCCCTCCTTCCTGGTCACCCTCGCCACGATGGGCGCGGTGGCCGGCCTGGCCCGCGAGGTCACCGGCCTGCAGTCGGTGCCGGTCAGCAACGAGGCGTTCCTCTCGCTCTTCGGCCAGGGCGAGATCCTCGGCATCCCCGGCCTGGTGCTCTGGTCGGTGGCGGCCGCGGTCGTCGGCTACATCGTGCTGCGGCAGACTCGGTACGGGGCGCACACCCTCGCGATCGGCGACAACGTCGCCGCGGCCCGGGTCAGCGGCATCAAGGTGGTCCGCGTCAAGATCATGGTGATGATGGGCAGCGCGATGTGCGCCGCCATGGCCGGCCTGCTGTACGCCGGCCGCCTCCAGGGCGCCCGGTACACCCTCGGCGAGGCCGACCTGATGTCCGTGATCGCCGCCGTGATCGTCGGCGGGACCAGCCTGTTCGGCGGCAAGGGCTCCATCGTCGGGGCGCTGCTGGGCAGCCTGCTGATGGGCATGCTCAACAACGGCCTGATCCTGGCCGGGCTGTCCGTGTCCCAGCAGATGATGGCGCGCGGCGCGATCATCCTCGTGGCCGTCTCCCTCTCGCTGCGCGAGCGGCGCAGCTGACCCGGAAGGAAGCACACGCATGTTTCTGGATCTGCTGCGACGCCGCAACCCGGGCCTCCTGACCGCTGCCGCGGACCTGCACCAGAAGGGCGACCTGCCGGCCAACTGCTACGCGCTGGACCTGGACACCGTGGCGACCAACGCCGTCGCCATCCGGCGCGAGGCCGACCGGCTCGGGCTGACCGCCTACGCGATGACCAAGCAGGTCGGGCGGAATCCCGACTTCTGCCGGACGGTCCGCGACGCCGGCATCACCGAGGCGGTCGGCGTCGACCTGCAGTGCGCGCTCGCCGACCGGCGCGGCGGGCTCGGCATCGGTCACCTCGGTCACCTGGTGCAGATTCCCCGGCACGAGGCGGCCACCGCCGCCGCGCTCGCCCCGAAGCACTGGACGGTGTTCGACGACACCAAGGCCGGCGAGGCGGCGGCCGCGAACGCCGCGACCGGCCGGGAGCAGGCGCTGCTCGCCCGGGTCAGCGCCCCCGGCGACCGCTTCTACCGGGGTCACGAGGGCGGCTACCCGGCCGACGAGATCGTCGCGGTCGCCGACCGGCTCGACGCCCTCGCCGGTGCGCGGTTCGCGGGTGTCACCAGCTTCCCGACCCAACTGTTCGACCCGGCCGCCGGTCGGGTGGTGCCGACGCCCAACCTCGACACCCTGCGGACCGCCGCCGCCGCGCTGCGCGCCGCCGGGCGGTCGCACGTCGAGATCAACGCCCCGGGTACGACGTCCGCCGCGATCCTGGGCATGCTCGCCGAGGCTGGCGCCACCCAGGTCGAGCCCGGTCACGGGCTGACCGGCACGACGCCCTGGCACGCGGTCACCGACCTGGTCGAGGAGCCGGCGGTGCTCTACGTCAGCGAGGTGTCCCACCTGTGGGGCGGCCGGGCCTACGTCTTCGGTGGCGGGCTCTACGTCGACCCCGTGCTCGGTCTGGGCGGCACCCGCGCCCTGATCGTGCCCCGGGGCGGCGGTCTCGACGACGCGCACCTGGTCGACGTGGAGATGCCCGCACCGGAGGCGATCGACTACTACGCGATGGCCGACGTCTCCGCCGTGCCGTCCGTCGCGCCCGGCGACACGGTCCTGTTCGGATTCCGGCCGCAGGTCTTCGTCACCCGGGCACTGACCGCGGGCGTGACCGGCGTCCGGTCCGGTGCCCCGGCCGTGACCGGCGTCTACGCCGCCGACGGTTCGACGCCGATCCGGATCGACGACACCGACGCGAGCACCCACTCGGCTGGCACAGGGAGGCAATCATGAGCACGGTCACCCGGAACACCGTCCCGGCCGGTGGCGAGGCCGCAACCGGCGCACCGCCGTTGCAGTTGCGCGACATCCGTAAGCAGTTCGGCGGGGTCGTCGCGATCGAGCGCTTCGACCTGGAGTTGGCCGCCGGCCAGATCACCGCACTGGTCGGCGACAACGGCGCCGGCAAGTCCACCCTCGTGAAGATCATTTCTGGGGTGTACCAGCCGACCGAGGGCGAACTGCGGATGCACGGCCGGCCGGTGTCGTTCCGGGACGCCTCCGATGCCCGCAAGCAGGGTGTCGAGGTGGTCTACCAGGACCTCGCCCTGGCCGACTCACAGCCGGTCTACATGAACATGTTCCTCGGACGGGAGTTGGTCCGCGGCCCGCTGCGGCTGCTGGACCGGCGCCGGATGGCGCGGGAGACCCAGGAGCTGGTGGATGCCCTGGACGTCCGCATCCCCAGCGCGAAGGCGACGATCAGGGACCTCTCCGGTGGGCAGCGGCAGGCGGTGGCGATCTGCCGTGCCACCCACTGGGCCAGCGGCCTGGTGCTGATGGACGAGCCGACCGCCGCGCTCGGGGTGGCCGAGACCGCCAAGGTGGAGCAACTGATCATGAAGTTGCGGGAACGGGGCGCCGCCGTGCTGATCGTCAGCCACAACCTCGACCAGGTCTTCCGGATCGCCGACCGGGTGGCCGTGCTGCGCCGAGGGCGCCAGGTCGGAGTGCGCAACATCGAGGAGACCAGCCGCAACGAGATCGTCTCGATGATCACCGGTGCGTCCGCGGAGGTCGAGCGGCCCTGAGCCCCGGCTGCTGTTGGTGAAGCCGGGGCGTCACCAACAGCAGCCGGCCAGGCCGGCGATCAGTGCGCCGTGGACAGGAAGTGGGCGACGTCCGGGGCGTACGAGCAGACGGCTGCCAGGAACGGGCCCGGCGAGTCGGTGGTGGCGACCACGTCGAGCGACTCGGCCCGCAGCAGTAGGGCCAGCCCTTCGCGCAGCAGGGGATCGTCTTCGGCGATCACGATCCGCATGGCAGCTCCACCTGTATCGTCGTCGGCCCGCCGGGCGGGCTGATCAGCGAGAACCGTCCGTCGTACGCCTCGACCCGCCGGCGGATGCCGGCGATCCCGGAACCGTCGCGCTCAGCGGCGCCACCGTGGCCGTCGTCGCTCACCCGCAGCAGGATCTGTGCGCTCTCCCGCCGGGCCGTGACGGTGACGGACGTGGCGCCGCTGTGCTTGTTCACGTTGGTCAGCGCCTCGGCTACGACGAAGTAGGCGGTGGCCTCGACGGAGGCTGCGCACCGGCCGGGCACGTCGATGTCGAGCCGGCACGGCACGGCGCTGCCGGCGGCCAGGCCGCCGAGAGCGTCGGCCAGGCCACGGTCGGCCAGCACCGGCGGCAGGATGCCGCGCACGACGGTACGCAACTCGGCCAGCGCCTGCTCGGCGGCGTCCTGGGCACGCTCCAGAACGGCCGCCGCCGAGTCCGGATCCCGGGTCAGCGCCCGACGGGCCGCGCCGATCAGCACGTTGACCGCCACCAGCCGGTTCTGTGTCCCGTCGTGCAGTGACCGTTCGATGCGGCGCAGCTCCGCGGCGTGGGCGTCCAGCGCGGCAGCGCGGGTGGCGGTCAGTTGCGCCACCCGCAGCGACAGGTCGGCGCCGGGGGGTGGCGCCAGCAGACGACGGCCGGGCCACGCCTGGAGGCGGGCCATTCCCGGCCCGACGGCCAGGCCGACGGCCAGCCAGCCGATGCCCAGAACTCCCGCCCCGAGCGCGTCCAGGAACCCGTCGATCCGCCAGGTCAGCAACCCTGGCCCGGTGGAGCCGGGCGGCAGCAGCCAGAACCACAATGGGAACGTGACGCCCTGCAGCGCGTACAGGGCGATGACGAGGGCGAGCAGGCCGATCAGGAAGCCGGCGAAGGCGTGTACCGCCAGCCAGCCCAACTCCCGCCGCACGGCGTAGTCCCGCAACGCCACGCGCAGTCCGGCCGGCACCGGCCCGGGATCGATGACCCTCGGACCCCAGCGGGACAGGCGGTCCCGTTCACGGTTGGCGACCGCCCGCACCATCCGCAGGGTGGGCGACGGGAGGAGGAATCCGATGCCGATGACATGGGCAAGCCCACCGAGCGCCAGGAGTGACGTGCTCAGCCCGCCGACGAGGTGTTCCAGGGCATCGACCGCGAGACGTATCCGGTCGTTCAGGTAACGCCGGCCGGCGTGGAAACGCCTGCCACCGGCCCAGTCCTCGATCGCCACCGCACCTCCCCGCCAGACCATAGGACACCGGTCCGGACCGGGCGACGGCGCGGCCGTGATAGCGCTGCTGCCGGTGCGACGTCACCACCCGCCGCAGCGCGCAACAGGAAGAAAAAAAACTTGTGCCCGTTGTCGTAGATATTCTCGGCAGGGTCGGTTAAGGTATCTCTCGTTGACAGCAGAGGAACGTAAAGACGCGGACGGGCTCGTCGCACGAGACGGGCAGCGGGCTGAGAGCCGGCGCACATCGCCGCTTTCGCCCGCACGGCAGTGCGGATAGGCAAGCTCCGGTCGATGTGACGGGGCGTCGCAGGTGGGGCCGAGGCACGTTCAGGGCTCCAGCTGACAGTTCGTCGCCGACGTGTGGGGCCACGAAGTTGCGTGGGGCCTCCACGCGGGCGAGCAGTTCAGGCAATGGAAGCAGAGGAAAGGGAGGGTTCCACACCGTTGGATCGCCCGCTACCGGCCGCTGTTCGGGCCGGGCGGACACCGCAGTTTCCATCGAACGAGAGGTGGTCTCCGGTCACGCTTATGCGATCCTCGCACCCGTTGCCTGCACAGCAGGCTGGTGCGGAAAGGACAAGCCGACGTTCTCGTCGGTAGATGGTGTTCAAACCCATAACCCTGGGCCCCGGCGCATCAGCGCCGGGGCCCTCGACATGGAGGTCAGATGGGCCAAGGACCCGAGGACATGTTCGGCGACGAGGACTTCCCCGCGTACACGATCGGCCGTGCCGCCGAGATCGTCGGCACCACCCAGGAGTTCCTACGCAGGTTGGACGAGGCGAAGCTGATCGACCCGCAACGCTCGGCCGGCGGGCACCGCCGCTACTCCCGCTATCAACTGCGGCTGGCCGCGAGGGCCAGGGAGATGGTCGACCAGGGCACGGCGCTGGAAGCCGCCTGCCGCATCATCATCCTGGAGGACCAGCTCGAGGAGGCCCTGCGGCAGAACCAGGCCCGCCCATGACCACACCCGGCGCCTGGCACGTCAGCCGGTGCGCCGGGAGCGGTTGAGCGCGAGAACACCGAGGCCCAGGGCGAGCACGCCCACCACCAGGGCGACGTAGGCCCCGCCTCGCCCGTTGCCGGTGCCGATCCCGCTGTCCGAGGTGACCACCACCAGGGCACCGAGCGCCATGCCGATCAGCCCCGCCGCCAGGGCCATGGTGGCACCGAGCCGGCCGTTGCCGGTGCCGAGGCGACTTCCGGGACGGGCCAGTGACAGCGCGCCGACGATGACGCCGGCCAGGCCCAGCACCGCTGCCACGGAGGCGCCGACGCGCCCGCCGCTCATGGTGGTGACGCTGGCGGCGGCCTGCTGGTCCGACGCGTACGCGGCCACCGGAGCGGCGAGCACGACCACGCCGGACAGCGCGGACGCGACGGCGGCGACCACCAGCCGGGCGGACTTCGGGTTCCTTGGCGCGTTCATGTTCCACTCCTTCGTCGTACGGCGTTGTGGTCTGATCCTGTCGCCGGGCAGGCCGCCGGTCGTCCGGCAGCCGGACGCGCTTTCGGCTGCCGCCGAGGGCGTACCCGGCTGCTGCGGACGGGGCGGGCGCCGCACGCGCTACCGCAGGCGCGGTAGTGGTGGCTCGTCCGCCAGGGGGAGTCGCGGGTGACGTGCCCGGGGCTACCGTTCCGGCATGAGCACGGGACGGCCAGGCGTCCGGGACATCGGAATCGCCGTGTGCGTGGCGGCGGCGCTGCTGGCCGCCGGGCTCTCCGAGGACCGCTCCCGCATCTCCCTGGACCTGCTCGGTCTCGCGCTGCTGGCAGCCAGCGGTCTGGCTCTGGCCGCGCGCCGTCACGCTCCCGTCGCCGTCCTGGCGGTCAGCGGGATGTGCGGGGTGGGTTACCAGGCGGTCGGGTTCGATGTGCCCACCGTCGCCTTCCTGTTCGCGGTGTACGCCGCCGTACGGGCCGGGCATCGCGCCGTCACGATCGTCGCGGCCGTGCTGATGCTGGTCGCCCTGCCGCTCGCGGCCCTGGCCCCACCGCACCACCTGCCGGTGGGCGAGGCACTCACGCGGGCCAGGGGCGCGCTTGAGCTCGCGTGGCTGGTCGCCGCCGCCGCCGCGGGCGAGGCGCTGCGGCAGGCCGAGCGGCGGGCCGACGAAGCCGAACGCACCCGGGAGCAGGCCGCGCGCCGCCGCGCCGACGAAGAGCGGCTGCACATCGCGCGGGAGCTGCACGACTCGCTCACCCACCAGATCTCGATCATCAAAGTGCAGGCCGAGGTGGCCGTCCACCTGGCCCGCAGGCGGGGTGAGGCGGTGCCGGAGGCGCTGCTCGCCATCCGGGAGGCCGGCCGTGAGGCGAGCCGTGAGCTGCGGGCGACCCTGGAGGCGCTGCGCGAGGATGGCGGCAACCCGCAGCGCGGGCTCGACCACCTCTCGGAGCTGGTGGAGCGGGCCCGGATGGCCGGCCTGGACGCGACGTTGACGATCGAGGGGCAGCGACACGACGTACCGGCCGCGGTGGACCGGACCGCCTACCGGATCGTTCAGGAGTCCCTCACCAACATCGCCCGGCACGCCGCTGCCGCGACGGCGTCGGTCCGCGTCGACTACCGTCCGGACGCTCTCGCCATCCGCGTCGACGACGACGGCACGGCCACGGTCGGCACGACGCCGACGCCCGGCGTGGGGCTGCTCGGAATGCGCGAACGGGTCACCGCCCTCGGCGGTCGGCTCCGCGCCGAACCCCGTGACGAAGGCGGCTTCACCGTCCACGCCGAACTCCCGGTCGGGCCGACCTCGTGATCCGCGTCCTGCTGGTCGACGACCAGCCGCTCCTGCGCAGCGGCTTCCGCGCGCTCCTCGACGTCGAGGACGACATCGAGGTGGTGGGCGAGGCCGCCGACGGCCGGCAGGGCCTGGCCCTGGCCAGGGAGCACCTGCCCGACATCGCGCTCGTCGACATCCAGATGCCGGTCATGGACGGCATCGAGGCGACCCGGCTCATCGCCGCGGACCCGGCCCTGGTCGGGGTGCACGTCGTCATCCTGACCAACTACGGCCTGGACGAACATGTCTTCCACGCGCTGCGCGCCGGTGCCGCAGGGTTCCTCGTCAAGGACATCGAGCCGGAGGACTTCCTGCACGCCGTCCGCGTCGCCGCACGCGGCGACGCGCTGCTCGCACCGTCGATCACCCGCAGGCTCATCGACAGGTACGTCACCGAGCCGCTCCACCTGCGTGCCCACGCCGGTCTGGCCGGGCTGACCAACCGGGAACGGGAAACCGTCGCCCTCGTCGCGCGGGGCCTCTCCAACGACGAGATCGCCGACCGCATGGTGATCAGCCCGCTAACCGCGAAGACACACGTCAACCGGGCCATGGCCAAGCTGCACGCGCGGGACCGCGCCCAACTCGTCGTCATCGCGTACGAGTGCGGCCTGGTGGCCCCGCGTCCGCGCTGAGGGCGGGGGGCGTCCCCCGAGGGCCGGCGCGGTGATTAGCTGTCGGCATGATCGCACCTGTTTCCCTCGGCACGTGGCCGACTCCGCTGGAGGCCGCGCCCCGGCTCGCGGCCCGGCTGGGGCTGGACGAGCTGTGGTTCAAGCGTGACGACCTCGGCGGGCTCGGCGGCGGCGGCAACAAGGTCCGCAAGCTGCGCTACACCTGCGCCGAGGCGGTCGCCGCCGGCGCCACCACGGTGATCACGCCGGGCGCGCCGCAGAGCAACCACGCACGGCTGACCGCCGCGGCGGCCGCGCGGCTCGGCCTGGCCTGCGTGCTGGTGCTCGCCGGCTCGCCCCCGACCGACCGGCGGGGGAACCTGCTGCTCGACGAACTGGCGGGTGCCGACATCGTCTGGGCCGGCGACAGCCCGCTCGCCGAGGTGTTGGCGGTCGAGGCGCAGCGGCGGTCGGCGTGGGCCATCCCCTTCGGTGGCACCTCACCCGCATCGGTCCAGGGGTACGTGGACTGCGGCCGGGAGCTGCGCGCCCAGCTGCCGGACATCGACGGGGCGGAGGTCGTGGTGGCGCTCGGCTCGGGCGGGACGATGGCCGGGCTCGTACGCGAACTGGGCGCAGAGCGGGTGGTCGGGGTGGACGTCGGTGCCCTGCCCGACCCTCGGGCGACAGTCGCCGGCCTGCTCGCCGGCGAGGTCGAGCCGGCAGCGCTGCGGATCGACGGCTCGCAGGTGGGTGCGGGTTACGCCACCCTCACCGACGGGGTGCGGGCGGCGCTGGCGACGACCGCCCGGGCGGAGGGGGTCTTCCTGGATCCGACGTACACGGGCCGGGCGATGGCGGCGCTGCTGGCCGGCAGCTTCCCGCGCGGCGGCAGGGTGGTCTTTCTGCACACCGGCGGTCTGCCGGGGCTCTTCGGTCATCCTGGGCTGTTCAGCGGCGAGGATCACTGAGCGACGGTGCCCCGATCGGCTCGTGCCATGATTGCGCGCATGGGCAAGCAGCAGCACGTCGGCGGATCCGACCGGCACAACGAGCCGGGCGGTAGCGCCCCCGGTGCGACCGGTGGTGATGCGCGCCTCGGCGTGGCGCAGGACCCGGCGACGTCACAGATGACCCTCATCGACCTGGCGTCCGACCCGTCGCCCGTGGTCCGCAAGGCGGTCGCCGGTCGGAGCGACGCGCCCGCGCAGGCCCTGCGACCACTGGCCCGGGACCATGATCGTCATGTCCGGGAGGCGGTGGCGAGGAACCCGTCGACGTCGGTCGGCAACCTCCTGCGTCTCGTCAAGGACGCGGACCGGTGGGTCCGCTGGGCAGTGGCCGGCAACCCGGCGTGCGACGAGTCGGTACGCCGGGCCATGGCCGAGGCACCCGACAAGGAGCTTCGTGGCCTCCTCGCCGAGAGCCGCGAGTTGGAGCCCGACCTGGCGGCCCGGCTGGTCGACGACGTCTCACCCGAGGTGCGGGAGCGACTCGCCACCCACACCCACGACCCGGACGTCATCACCGCGCTGATGGCCGACCGCACCGGACGCGTCCGCAAGGGGCTCGCTCGCAACCGGCGGACCACCGCCGCGCAGCGCAGCGCACTGGCCACGGACCCGGTGGTCGACGTCCGTGCCGCGCTGGTCCGCTCGGTGGAACTCGACGAGGCGGATCTGGAACGCCTCGTCGACGACCGTTCGGTGCAGGTCCGACTGGCGATGGCGACCTCCGAGGTCGTCCCGCCGCACATCCGCCAGGCACTGGAGCGTGATCCGGACGAGATGGTGGCCTCGGCGGCACGGGACTTCCGCCCGGCGTCGGGCAACAACTCGGTGGTGCGGGCGCCCCGCATCGGTCACCGGCCCTCCGGGGCCGGCCCCGCTCGGGCGGGCGGCACCGCCCACTGACCCGTGCGGCCCGCGGCACCCGGAGGTTACAGACGTGACACCCGAGGCTGGGGCGGGGCGTTGCGGCGGACGACCTGCGCCGCCGATGACGGCCGAGCGTTCAGCGGTACGTCTCGGCGGGCCAGGCGGTGCAGCAGGGCGCGGATCTGGCGCTTGTCCGCGGCGGGGACGGACTCGTCCAGCAGCCGTTCGCGGATGCTGCCCATGTCCGCCTCGACCTGCCTGAGCGCCGCCGGAGGGCTGGCTGGGGCGGCGGTGCCCGCCATCGCGAGCGGCCGGATCGCGGCGGCGATGGAGAGCCCGAGCGTGGCGCACAGGCTGCGTACCTTCGCCAGCTCCGGATAGCGCTGCCAGTCGCCGGCGAGCCAGCGGAACAGCGTCGAGCGGCTGATGCCGGTGTGTCGCGCGATGTCGCCCACCGTCCAACCGCGTTGATCCCGCGCGTCCTCGACGGCCTGGCGAACGAACTGCGCGAACGCCATCTGGGGCGTCGTGGGAGTAGTGTCCGACATCGGAGGTGCCCCCCTCGGTCCTGTGGTGCTCCGCGTGCGGCGCTCGGCCCTGATGTGATCTTCTCGCAGCTGATGGCGTCGTGCCGTGTCGTCCGGCCCCACTCCCTTACTCGTTCGAGGTTGGGCGGTTACTCAACCGCTGATCGCCGATGGCCGACGTACCCCGGGGCGCCGCCGTCCGGGTGCCGGGCCCGCTGCTGTGACGGTTGCCTCACCCGTCCGGTGTGATCTTGGATACGCCTCGTCGAGGCGAGTACCGTCCCCGTGTCGAAACTCGTCTTCGCACCAACCTGGCTGCCTGTCACAGGGGCAGCCGAACCGGAGGGACACCGTCGTGAGGTTCCAGAGCGCAGTCCGGCAGGCCGGCCTCGTCGTGGCGATCACCGCCCTCGCCCTGAGCGCGGGCTGCGCCAAGAAGGACGACAGCGAGGTCCAGGCGAGCGGGGTCAAGCTGGTCCAGGCCGGCAAGCTGACCGTCTGCACCCACCTGCCGTACCCGCCGTTCCAGTCGAAGGACGCCAGCGGCAAGGTGACCGGGTTCGACGTCGAGGTGATGGACCTCGTCGCCAAGGAGCTGGGCGTCGAGCAGACGATCGTCGACACCCCGTTCGAGGGGATCAAGTCCGGCCAGGACCTGAACACCGGCAAGTGCGACGCGGCGGCCGCCGGCATGACCATCACCGAGGAACGGCAGAAGGTGATGAACTTCTCCGACCCGTACTTCGACGCCACTCAGGCGCTGCTGGTCAAGACCGGGAAGCCGTACAAGTCGCTCGACGACCTCAAGGACCGCAAGCTCGGCGTCCAGGCGTCCACCACGGGCCGGGACTACGCCCGCAAGTTCGAGAAGGAGAAGGGCCTGCAGCTCGTCGAGTTCGAGGATCTCGCCGCCCTGCAGCAGGCCGTCGCCAACGGTCAGGTCGAGGCCGCCATCAACGACCTGCCGGTCTGGACCGAGTACCTGAAGAAGAACCCGGGTGGGTTCGAGGTGGCCGCCGAGTTCGACACCGGCGAGCAGTACGGGTTCTCGGTGAAGAAGGACAGCAACCCGGAGCTGCTCAAGAAGATCAACGAGACGCTGGCCAAGGCCAAGCAGGACGGCACGTACGACACCGTCTACGAGAAGTGGATCGGCAAGCGTCCGAGCGCCTGATCGAAGCGCAGTGCAGGAGGGTGCGCGTCCCGCGCGCCCTCCTCGTCGATAACCTCCGGGAAGGCAACGAGCGAACGTGAAGCTGCGACGCCGCCAGCGGGAGCGGTTGTCCCTCGGGCTCCAGTACCTGGTCTTCATCGCCATCATCGCCGCGGTGGCCTACGCCGCCGACTGGGGCAGGCTGAAGGACGCGTTCTTCCGCGTCGACATCATCGAGTCGATGTTCCCGACGATCATCACCGTCGCGCTGCGAAACACCGTCCTCTACACGCTTGGCGCGTTCGCCTTCGGCCTCGTGTTCGGCACCATCCTCGCGCTGATGCGGCTGTCCCGGGTGGCGCCGTACCGCTGGGTGGCGACGGCGTACATCGAGCTGTTCCGGGGTCTGCCGGCGCTGCTGGTGCTCTTCCTCGTCGGGTACGGCATCCCGATCGCCTTTCCGGAGCGCGAGATTCCGGGAGGCGTGTTCGGTTCGATCGCGATCGGCCTCGGTCTGACCGCGGCGGCCTACATGGCCGAGACCATCCGGGCCGGCATCCAGGCAGTGCCGAAGGGGCAGATGGAGGCGGCCCGCACCCTCGGCATGTCGCACTTCACCGCCATGCGAACGATCGTCATCCCGCAGGCGTTCCGGATCGTCATCCCGCCGCTGACCAACGAACTCATCCTGCTCACCAAGGACTCGTCGCTGGCCTACGTGCTGGGCGTGACGGCACAGACCATCGAGATCACCAAGTTCGGCCGGGACATGCTGAACGACCGGGTGAACGCCACTCCGCTGCTGGTGGCCGGTCTCGCCTACCTGGTCATCACCCTGCCCCTGTCCCAGGTGGTACGACGCCTCGAACTCCGCTACGCCAAGGCCCGGTGACCCGCATGATGACCACGCCGCCCCGCCCCGCCGTCGAGATCCGCGACCTGCACAAATCCTTCGGGCCACTGGAAGTGCTCAAGGGCATCGACTTCGAGGTCGGCCAGGGTGAGGTGGTCTGCGTCATCGGGCCGTCCGGGTCCGGCAAGTCGACGCTGCTGCGCTGCGTCGACCTCCTGGAGGAGCCGACCGCCGGCAAGATCTGGGTGAACGGCGTCGAGATGACCGACCCGGATGTCGAGATCGACGCGGTACGCCGTGGCATCGGCATGGTGTTCCAGTCGTTCAACCTGTTCCCGCACCTGACCGTGCTGAACAACCTCACCATCGCGCAGCGGCGGGTGCTGCGGCGCGGTCGCGCCGAGGCCGAGCGGATCGCGCGGGCCAACCTGGAGCGGGTCGGGCTGACCGACAAGGCCGACGCGTTCCCGGCGCAGCTCTCGGGCGGGCAGCAGCAGCGGGCGGCGATCGCCCGGTCGTTGTCGATGGAGCCCAAGCTGATGCTCTTCGACGAGCCGACCTCCGCGCTCGACCCGGAACTGGTCGGCGACGTGCTCACCGTCATGCGCAAGCTGGCCGAGGACGGCATGACGATGATGGTGGTCACCCACGAGATGGCGTTCGCCCGCGACGTCGCCGACCGGGTCGTCTTCATGGACGGCGGTGTGGTGGTCGAGCAGGGCCCGCCGCACGAGGTGCTCGGCGCGCCGAAGCACGAACGGACCCGCGCGTTCCTCTCCCGGGTCCTCGACCCGACCCACGTCGCGCAGCTTGGCCAGCCCGCCCAGTCGCCCGAGCCGCCCGCGGCTCCCAGCCTCCCGGCCGACAACCGCCACAACCTCTGACGCCCACGCCGGAACCTCTGACGCCCACGCCGGGCCGCCCCGGACCGCCCTCGGCCGGACCCCGGTCGGGCCGCTCGGCCGTCGCCCCCATGATCGACACGACATCGCCGATGTGGGGGTATCGCGCGCTCCGGATCCCCCACATCGCCGATGTGGGGGTATCGCGCGCTCGGGATGCCGCCACATCGCCGAAGTGGTGTGCCGCGCCTTCGGGATGCCGCCACATCGGCGATGTTGAGCGGATCACGCGCGGCGTGACGGGCTGAGGCGTGCCCCGGCCTGCGTCGCAGGTTTCTGTCAATCGATGGTTGCCGTGATGTCAAGGTAATCTTTTTGCAATCAGACCCTGTACTTTCGTCGATGGATTACATAAGTTGCTGTCATCCACCGAAAGTTCTGAGTCTTCCGAGCAAAGCCCGCGACGAGCCTCACCTCAGTCGTGCCTCCGCCCTGTGCTCGGCGGTTGCTGCACCCTGCCCTCGTCGCGTCTTCGCCCGGTCGGGAACGGAGACCCATGGACGATCATGCCGTTGGCTCCCACCGCCAACTGTCCCGCCGATCGCTGATCGCCACCGGGGCGCTGGCCGCCGGGGCGCTGGGCGCGTCCGCGCCAGCGATCGGCACCGCGTTCGGAGGTAGCCCCGCACAGGCCGCCTCCGGCGTCACGAAGAAGGTCACCATCTACGCCGAGCAGTTGCCCGGCAACCTGTTCGGGTACGGGCTGGCACCCGGTCAGGCCACCGTGCCGGGGCCGGTGCTGGAGATCTACGAGGGTGACACCCTGGAGATCACGCTGGTCAACACCACCAACCAGCGGTTGTCCATCCATCCACACGGGGTGGACTACAGCACCGACTCGGACGGCAGCCCGCTCAACGCCTCGTTCAACAACCCGGGTGAGACGCGCACGTACGTCTGGCGCTCGCGGGAGATGTTCGCCGCGACGGGCCGGCGGTTCATGCCGGGCAGCGCCGGCTACTGGCACTACCACGATCACGCCATGGGCACCGACCACGGCACCGCCGGGGTGGCGAAGGGCCTGTACGGGGCGCTGATCGTCCGGCGGCGCGGCGACATCCTGCCGGACAAGCAGTTCACCGCCGTGTTCCACGACATGACGATCAACAACAGGATGGCGCCGGCCACGCCCATGTTCGAGGCGAACCTGGGCCAGCGGGTGGAGTGGATCGCCATCGGGCACGGAAACCTGTTCCACACCTTCCACCTGCATGCCCACCGCTGGGCGGACAACCGCACCGGCATGCTGGAAGGCCCGGCCGATCCGAGCCTCGTGATCGACAACAAGGACCTCAACCCGGGCAGCTCCTTCGGCTTCCAGGTCCTCGCCGGAGAGGGCGTCGGGCCCGGCGCGTGGATGTACCACTGCCACGTGCAGTCCCACTCCGACGGCGGCATGGCCGGCATCTTCCTGGTGCGCAACGCCGACGGCAGCATGCCGCCGGGCGCCGAGGAGGCGATCCACCGGTTCCAGGGCCACACCCACACGCATGGCAGCTGACCGAAACCGAGAGTGGGGACGGGCATGACCAGACACATTCGACGAGCACTCGCCGCGGTAGCGGCCATCGTGACACTGATCCCGGCGACGACGGCGGCAGCCGCACCGCGAACGGCGGCGGCACCGCAGGCGGCGCAGTCACCGAAGACCGCGGTCCTCGTGTTCCACGGGCCGGTGGCCGAGCAGCAGGACCCGGTGGCACGCGCCGCGGACACCATCCGGCAACTTGGCGCCGGTCATGACATCGATGTCATCACCACCACCGACCCGAGCGTCTTCACTGCGGCCGGGCTGTCCGCGTACCGCAGCGTGGTCTTTCTCTCCGCGACGGGCGCCGCGCTCAACCGCGACCAGGAGTCGGCGCTACAGAGCTACATGAAGGCCGGCGGCGGCTTCGTCGGCATCGCCGACGCCGCCCGCGCGCAGGTCGACTCGGCCTGGTTCACCGGCCTGATCGGCACCCGCCCGGCGGGTGCCATCCCGGTGGCCGAGCCGGTCGCCCGGGTGACCGCCAGCGGCGAGAACCCACCGACCGAGACCAAGGAGAAGCTGACCGACGGCGACTCCAACACCAAGTGGCTGGTCCGCACCCCGACGGCCTGGGTGGCCTACGAGCTGAGCGCGCCCAAGCGCATCACCGGGTACGCGCTGACGTCGGCCAACGACTTCACCGGCCGCGACCCGAAGGACTGGACGCTCCAGGGCTCGGCGGACGGCCAGAGCTGGACCGACCTGGACCGGCGCACCGGTCAGGTCTTCCCGGAGCGGTTCCAGACCCGCCGCTTCGACATCACCACCCCGCGGGAGTTCACGCACTTCCGGCTGAACATCACCGCGAACAGCGGGGAGCCGTTGATCCAGCTCGCCGACCTGCGGCTCTTCACCGGCGACACCAGCGCGCCGCAGATCCCACCGGTGAACCAGGCGGTGGTCAACATCCTGGACCGCCAGCACCCGGCCACCGAGTCCCTGCCGATGACGATCACCCGGTCGGACCGTTGGGACAACTGGGACCCGAACCCGATCGGCACCGTGCACACCCTCGCCCAGGTCGAGGAGCGGCACTACAACCCGGGACCGGGCGCCAACGGCCCGTTCCACCCGGTGTCCTGGTGCCGGGACTACGACGGAGGCCGGTCGTTCTACACCGGCATGGGCCACACCGAGGGCAGCTACGGCGAGGAGGCGTTCCGCGCGCACCTGACCGGCGCCCTCAACTGGACCACCGGCCGCGTCCGCGGCGACTGCCAGGCCACGATCGCGTCGAACTACAAGGTGGAGCGACTCACCGCGGCCAACCAGACCGGTCAGCTGGACCAGATCGGTGAGCCGCACGGGCTGACCACCGCCCCCGACGGCACGGTCTTCTACGTCGGCAAGGCGGCCTGCCCGAGTGGCCCGATCGCGGACTGGAACAACCCGAACGTCGGTAAGGGCTGCGGCACCATCCACTCGTGGGACCCGCGCACCAAGCAGGCCAAGCTGCTCACCACCCTGGAGGTGATGGGCAACCGGGGCAGTGGCTCCGAGTTGGTGAAGAACGAGGAGGGTCTGCTCGGCATCGTGCCCGACCCGAAGTTCGCCGAGAACGACTGGCTCTACGTCTACTGGATGCCGCACGACTCGATCGACCGGGTGAAGCGGGTCGGGCAGCGCACCATCTCGCGGTTCACCTACGACCGCGAGGCGCAGACCATCGACCAGGGCACCCGCAAGGATCTGCTGGAGTTCCCGGTGCAGATCCACAGCTGCTGCCACGCCGGTGGCGGCATGGCGTTCGACGCCAAGGGCAACCTCTACGTGGGCTCCGGCGACAACAACTCCTCCGAGGGGTCGCAGGGCTACTCCGGCAACAACTGGACCCAGGAGTACCAGGGGATCTCGTTCCAGGACGCCCGTCGTACGTCGGGTAACACCAACGACCTCGCCGGCAAGATCATCCGGATTCACCCGGAGGCGGACGGCACGTACACCATCCCGGAGGGCAACCTGTTCCCACCGGGCACCGAGAAGACCCGTCCGGAGATCTACGTGATGGGCGTGCGCAACATCGCCCGACTGCAGGTCGACCCGGAGCACCAGTGGCTGACGGCCGGCTGGGTCGGCCCGGACGCCTCGTCGCCCAGCCCCACCCTCGGCCCGGCCAAGTACGAGACCGCCACCATCATCACCTCGGCCGGCAACCACGGTTGGCCGTACTGCATGGGCAACCGGCAGCCGTACCGGGACCGCAGCAACACCGACGCGACAGTGCTGACCGGCTGGTACGACTGCGACAACCTGAAGAACGAGTCTCCCCGCAACACCGGTCTGGTGGACATCCCGGCGGCCCGGGACAACATGATCTGGTATTCGCCCGACGGCGGGGGACCGGTCTTCCCGAAGAGGACAGACGGCAGTGGCCTGCCGACCTACGTCGCGGCCGACGCCACCTACACCCAGCCCTACCTGCGCGGCGGCGGGCAGGCCATCATGTCCGGCCCGACCTACCACCGCGACCGCGTCGACACCAACAGCGGCGTGGCCTGGCCGGAGTACTGGGACGAGAAGTGGTTCATCGGCGACCAGTCGAACGCCAACAACCGGGTCGCCGTCACCGTCGACCCCGCCGGCGTGCCGCAGGCAACCCCGCCGGTGTACGCCGAGACGCTGCGGGCCATCATTCCCAGCGGCAACGGCGACACCCGTCTACAGAGCTGGATGGACGCCACGTTCGGCCCGGACGGCGCGCTCTACCTGCTGGACTACGGAGGCGGGTTCTTCAGCCTGCACCCCAACCAGAAGCTGATCCGGATCACCTACACCGGTGGCGCGCCCACTCCGGCACCGACGGCCAACTCGGTCGCCGTGCAGAACAAGCCCCTGACCATCGCCTTCGACGGCTCCCGCTCCGGCGGCGTCAGCCACCGCTGGGAGTTCGGCGACGGCACCACGTCGACCGAGGCGAACCCCCGGCACACGTACGCCAAGGTCGGCACCTACACCGCCAAACTGACCGTCACGTACGCCGACGGTGAGACGGCGACGGTGCAGTCCACGGTCACGGTGGGCTGCGCGGTGCCGGACGGTCGGCAAACCGTGTGGCTCGACGACACCGACAGCAAGGTGCCCAACCGCACGGTCGGGCAGGGCTGCACCATCAACGACCTGATCGACGACGAGAGCACCTGGGCCGACCACAACAGCTTCGTCCGACACGTGACAGCCGTGACCCGCGCGCTTCAGGACGACGAGCTGCTCAATGCCCGCGAGTCCGGCACCCTCACCCGCCTGGCCGCCGCGTCGGAGATCGGTCGGGACGGACACACCGGGTACGAGCCACTCTACGACGGCACCGCGGAGTCGCTCCGCGGGTGGCAACAGGCGCCGACCGGGTCGTTCGGCATCCAGCCGGACGGGGCGCTGCGCTCCAGCGGTGGCCTGGGCATGCTCTGGCACACCAAGGAACTCGGCGACTTCTCCCTGAAGGTGCAGTTCCGCGACATCGCGCCCGGCGCGGGTCGGGCCAACACCGGCGTCTTCATCCGGTTCCCCGACCTGCGGACCCCCCTGGAGCAGCGCCCGCCGGGCAGCTGCGGCACTGTCGGATCGGCCCGGACCTCGCCGGCGTGGATGGCGATCTACTGCGGACACGAGATCCAGATCTATGACGGTGAGACCGGTGAGCCGCAGAAGACCGGCTCGGTCTACAACTTCGACCCCGTGCCGCTGGCCCAGGCCGGCGTCACCCCGAAGAACCAGTGGAACGACTACGAGATCCGCGCGGTCGGCCAGCACTACACCATGATCCGCAACGGTGTGGTGATCAACGAGTTCGACAACACGCCGGGCAAACAGTCCTCCCGCGCCGGCGACCCACCGACCGATCTGCGGCAGTTCCTGCGCGGCTTCATCGGCCTGCAGAACCACGGTGACAACGACCTGACCGAGTTCCGCAATATCCGCGTGCGCGAACTCTAGGAGAGACGATGCCCCGACGACTGACGGCCGCGCTGGCGGCGCTCCTGCTCACGGTGATCCCGTGGGCCGCGACGCCCGCCACCGCCGCGCCACGCGCCGCGGAACAGGTGCTGACCTGGACCGCCGACGACGACATCACCCGCTACAAGTCCGCGCCCGCCCAGGCGGCGGCCGGCCAGACGACGATCATCTGGGAGAACAGCGCGGCCACCGGCAACACCACCGGGATGCCGCACACCCTGACCTTCGACACCACCACCGACGGCTACAACCACGACGTCACGCTGAACATCCTGGCCAGCCCGTTCGACGCCAACGACGGGCGACACCAGGCGACCGTGACGCTGACCCCGGGCCGCTACCGCTACTTCTGCTCCATTCCGGGCCACGGCCAGATGGTCGGTGAACTGGTGGTCACCGACGGGGGAGGTGGCGGCGACACCACGCCGCCGACGGTCACCGCCGCCGTGTCGGGCGACCGCGACCAGGCCGGCAGCTACCTCGGTGCGGCGACGGTGACCGTGACGGCCACCGACGCCGACTCGGGGGTGGACACGATCGAATACCAGGTCGACGACACCAGCTTCCACCCGTACACGCAGCCGGTGCGCGTCACCGCGATCGGCGACCACGCGGTGCAGTTCCGCGCCACCGACCAGGCCGGCAACACCAGTGCGGTCGGCTCGGTGTCGTTCCGGATCGTCGAGCCGACCGAGGAGGACACCACCGCGCCGGTGGTCACGGCCGCGCTGTCCGGCGACCGCGACGGCGACGGCAACTACATCGGTACGGCCACCGCCACGCTCACCGCCACCGACGCGGAGTCCGGTGTCGCGAGCATCGAGTACTCGCTGGACGGGGGCGCCTTCACCACGTACGCGAATCCGATCGTGGTGAACGCGGTGGGGATGCACATGCTGCACTACCGGGCGACCGACGTAGCCGGCAACACGTCGGCCGAGCAGATGGCGCACTTCACCGTCGTCGAGCCGCCAGCCGAGGACACCACGCCACCCACGGTCTCCGCCACGGTGGCCGGCGACCAGAACGACGACGGCGCGTACGTCGGCGGCGCGACAGTCACCGTCACCGCCAGCGACGACGAATCGGGCGTGGCAAAGGTCGAGTACGCGCTCGGCACCGGGGCCTGGACCGCGTACACCAGCCCGGTCGTCGTCCGTGCCCCCGGCGCACACACCGTGCGGTACCGGGCGACCGACACCGCCGGAAACACCTCCACCGAGCAGTCGACGACGTTCACCGTGGTGGCCGACGGCACCGACGCCTGCCCCGAGTCCGACACCCGGGCCACGGTGATCATCGACGGCGACGACACCGGGGTGGCCAACGTCGACACCGGCGACGGCTGCACCATCAACGATCTGATCGACGAACACGCCGACTACCCCGGCCACGCCCAGTTCGTCCGGCACGTCGAAGCGGTCACCGCCGCGCTCGTGACCGGCGGCACGCTCGACCGGCGGCAGCAGGGCGCCATCGTCCGGGCCGCGGCCCGATCGGACGTCGGCGCATGAGTCCCCGAACCTCACCGACAGGGAGTACAACGATGCCCAGACGTACCGTCGTCAAGCTGGCCACCGTCAGCGCCGTCGTCGCCGCCTCGGTGTTCGCGGTGGCGCCCACCGCGCACGCCGACCTGGTCACCCACTGCGTCGGCACCGGCGGCGCGGTGACCGTCCCCAACGACCTGCTCGTGCCGGCCGGCAAGTCCTGCTCGCTGACCGGCACCACGATCACCGGCAACGTCACCGTCGCGGCCGGCGGCAACCTGGTGGTCACCGGTGGCCGCGTCAGCGGTGAGGTACGCGTCGCCGCCGACGGCTACCTCGACGCCACCGACACGACCGTCGACGGCCCAGTGGTGCTGGCCGCCGGCGGGTACGGCGTCTTCCTCTCCGACGCCCAGACCGGCACCGTGACCGTACGACCGAAGGGTTCCGCGACCATCGACAGCTTCCTGTTCGTGGAGGAGTCGACGATCGCCGGGCATGTCAACGCGAGCGCCGGTGAGGTCCGGCTCGACCGTGGAACCCAGGTGCAGCGCAACGTCAGCAGCACCGGCACCTACTACACCGACGTGCACGACTCGTTCGTCGACGGCACGCTGTCGGTGCTGAACAGCGCCACCGGCAGTGTGGTGTGCGGCAGTGCGGTCCGGGGCCGGGCCACCTTCGCCGGCAACCTGGGCGGTGTGCAACTCGGCCCGAACGGCGGCCTCGACAGCTGCGCCTCCGGCGGCTACTGGGGCGGGGACGTCAGCATCACCAGCACCACCGGTGGCGTCACCGTCGACGACAACATCATCAACGGCCAGTTGACGGTGACGTCCAACAACCCGGCGGCCCAGGTGGCCGAGAACAACCGGATCCGTGGCGGCGTGACCGGTGACCAGGCGACCGCGACCACCAACCGAGCCGCCCGGGTGGCGAACCCGGACCGCGAGGAAGCCGGCGAGCAGCGGGCGGAGGTTCGGCGTACCTCGGCCGAGCGGGAGGCCAGCGAGGCGGGCGCCGCCCGGCTGTAGACGCCGGGTGGTCACGCCGGGCCGGACGTCATCAGGCGTCCGGCCCGGCGCTCGTCGGCGGGCTCCCGGCGCTCGTCGGGGGCTCCCGGCGTTGGTCGGCGACTCCGGGCGCTGGTTGGCGGTTCCCGGTGCTGGTTGGCGGCTCCCGGCGGTGGGCAGGTCGACGTGGTGTGGTCATCCACACGGCGGAGGCTGACCGCCCTCGGACTGTGGCAGGCTTGGGCGGTGCAGCACACCAACCTGACCGGCCTCCTGGTGGTCGTCGGCGTGCTCACCCTCGCGACCGCCCTCGGCTGGTGGTGGCGCCGACGCGACGGCCGGATCCGCCCGGTCGCCCGCGAAGACCAGCTCGCCGACTCCGGCCCCGATCCCGCGTCGCCGGTGCTCGCCGCGCTCGGGGCACGCCCCGGTGCGGTCACCCTGATGCAGTTCTCGTCCGCGTTCTGCGCCCCCTGCCGGGCCACCCGCCGCCTCCTGACCGAGGTCGAGGGCCGCGTCGACGGGGTCCACGTCGTGGAGATCGACGCCGAGCGGCACCTCGACGAGGTCCGCGAGCTCGCGATCTGGCGTACGCCGACGGTTCTGGTGGTGGACGCCGAGGGCCGCATCGTTCAGCGCGTGTCCGGGGTGCCGGGCCGCGACGAGTTGATGGCCGGGCTCCGGCCGCTGCTCAGCGGAGCCGCGCGATGACCGGCACCGTGTCCACCGGCACCGCGTTGACCGGCACCGCGTTGACGCGCACCGCGTTGATCCGTCGGCGGATCGTGGACCACGGTCGGCTGTCGGCGAGCCTCTGTCCGGCGTTCCCTTCCGCCTGAGCCGCCTCTCGCCTCCGCCGGGCCCACCCTCGCGTGCCCCGGCGTCCTCGCCGAACGGAACCCACCCATGCTGCTCGACCCTCGTGCGCCCCGGTTCGCCGCGGCCATCACCACCGCTGTCCTCGCCGTCGCCCTCATCACCGGCTCGACCCTGCTGCTGACCGTCCAGGCGGTGATCTTCGCGGTGACGGCGGCCAATCCCCGCTTCGGCCTGTACGGTCTGCTGTACCGCGCCGTCGTCGCACCCCGGATCGCTGCGCCCACCGAGTTCGAACCGGCGGCCCCGGTGCGCTTCGCGCAGCTCGTCGGGCTGGTCTTCGTGGTGGTCGCGGCGATCGGGTTCCTGGCCGGCGTGCCGGCGCTCGGTCTCGCCGCGACCGGTGCGGCACTGGCCGCCGCGTTCCTCAACGCGGCCTTCGACCTCTGCCTCGGCTGCGTCGGCTACCTCGCTCTGCGCCGCCTGGCAGGTCGGCCGATGGCGGCCCGGGTGCCGGCGGGGCTCTCCTGACCGCCGAGCAGGTCACCCCCCGGCTTCCCGCCCGCCGTTGCCGACTCACTTGATGGCGAGCGCGTTGGGCGGGGAGCCGACCCCACCCGGGATGTTGAGTGGCTTGCAGGTCAGGAAGAAGTCGTAGCGGCCGTCCTGCGCGCAGCTCGCGGCGAGCTGGTCGAGCTTCCACAGCTCGCCCATGGCCATGCCGAGCAGGGCGATCAACGGTCGGTGCAGCATGCCGCTGTGGTTCACTCCGCGCTCGGGTGCGCGTTCGTCGGCCATCCGGAAATCCGAGTCGATGACGGGATCGGCCTCGACGGCGGGCGTGTCACTCGCGACGAGCGCGATCTCGTGGTCCCACAGCCAGCGCAGCGTCTGTTCGCGTTGGGCCAGCCCGGGGGACCTGTTGCGGGTGTTGAACTCGATGCGCTGCGGGCGCGACTTCGACACGTAGTTCTCGGCCCAGCCGGTGCGCAGCAGCAGGATGTCACCGCCCTGCCACTGGACGCCCTGGTCCGCCGCGATGGCGTCCAGGGTGGGCGCGTCGAGGACGACGGTCGTCTCGCAGTCGTACTCGCGGCGGTGCGCGGCGAAGAAGCGCGGTACGTCCAGCAGCACGCCCCGTCCCGCGATGCCCGACTCGGCCCAGTTGTGGATGCCCAGCCGGGTCGAGTCACTCGTGTTGTCGGTGGCCGCGAGCCCGTTGTAGAAACCGTGTCGCGGGTGGCCGATGTGGCGCAGCGCGTCCACCTGGGACGTCGACTGGAGGTAGAACGAGTCGAGCCAGTCGTCGCGGTGGAACTCGTTGTTGGCGAACACGTGGTGCGCGGTGGCGGGACGGGTGCCGGTGGGGTACGGGTCGAACGCGTTGACGGGGTAGTCGAGGTTGAACCTCCGGCCGCTGCGGACCAGTCGCGCGGCCGCCGCGACGCGCTCCGGCGTCAGGAGGTTGATGGTGCCCAGTTCGTCGTCACGGCCGAAGACGTCCCAACTTGAGTGGGGTGGGTCGGCGGAGGAGAGTTCGTCATAGGTCGGCATGTGGCCCTTCACCTGGAGCCTTCAGTTCGTCGCTGAGCGCGGTGGCGGTTGCCAGGAGTTGCTCGAGTGCGGTGGCCAGGTCGAGTTCCCCGGCCCCGAGGATTGCCACGGTGGCGCACATTCCCTGCTCGTCGAAGACCGGCGCCGCCATGGCGAACAGGCCGCCGCTGTGCCGGGCGATGCTGAACCCCTGCCGGCGGGCGGAGTAGATCTCGGACTCCAGCCGGGCGCGGTCGACCGCCGACATTCCCGCGGCGGCGGCGTCCAGCGCGGACGGGTCGGCGTACGCGAGGAACAGGTGGGTCTGGGCTGCGGTCATGTCGAGTTTCGAGCCGGCGTGCACCGTCACCACGACCATCCGACTCGTGTCCTCCTCGACGAGGGCGACCACCGGCTCCTGTGCGCCGCGGATGCTGAGCACCGCCGTCATGCGGACGGCGGTGCGCAGCTTCCGCAGGTGGGGGCCGGCGATCTCGACGATGCGCTGGCGTCCCAGAGCCTGAATTCCCAACTCCAGCATCAGCCCGCCGAGCGCGAACGTCCCTCGACGGGTGCCTCGTTCGAGGATGCCGGCGGCCACCATGGACGCGCAGTACCGGTAGGCCGTGGTGCGGTTCAGTCCGGTGCGTTCGGCAACGTCCGCCGCTGTGAGCTCGAGGACCCGAGGGCCGAACAGCGCGAGGATCTGGCCGACACGTGCAACGGCCCGGATGTCGGAGCTCGATGCATCGGTCGGATCAAAGTTCACCATCGCTGAATCGTAGTTCACAGGGGGAACGTTCAGGGTTCAGTGTGAGCCGTGGGGGAGCGGCTTCATCCCGCCAACCAGTTGGTGAGCTTCGTGGTCACCTCATTGAAGTTGGCAGCGTACCAGTCGACGTCCTGCAGGACGGTCTCGCCGGTGTTGGCGGGGCCATAGACCTCGACCTTTTTCGCGTTCGGCGACAGGTTCGACTTGGCGGCCTTGTTCACCGGCGCGGTGCCGAGGGCCTCGGAGATGCCGGCGACCGCTTCTGGGGTCACGACCTGCGGCAGGAACCGTTGTGCGGCCTCGACGTTCGACGAACCCTTCGGGACGGCGAAGGCGTTGATGGAGGTGACTGTCACGTCCCAGACGACGGTGACGTCCGTGCCGTCCTCCATCAGTGGCACGAGTCGCGAGTCGGCCAGCAGGAACATGTCGACCTGCTTCGAGCCGACCGCCTGTTGCAGGGCACCGACGTTCGGGGCGAACGTCGTGACCTTGCGGATGGTGTCGAGCTTCTTGAGCGCGCGGTCGACGTCGAGCGGGTAGAGGTCCTTCGGGGCCACGCCGTCGGCGAGCAGCGGATATTCGAGGATGCCGTTCTGGATGTTGGTGAGGATGCCGCGCCGGCCCGGGAACTTCTGGACGTCGAAGAAGTCCTCGATCGTCTTCGGCGCCGTGGCGGCGTCCGGGAACGCGTCGGTGCGGTACGCGAACGGCGACGCGTTGATGAAGTTGCCGATGTAGCACTCGCCGATGGTCCCCTCGACGAGGTCCTTCTTGTCGACCGCGGAGAAGTCCAGCTTCTCGAAGAGCGTCCCGCAGTTCTGGGTGGCGGCCGCGGGGGCGACCGCGACCACGTCCCACAGCACGGAGTTGCTCTGCACCTGGGCCTTGACCTGGGAGACGTCCGGGGGTGACGAGTTGACGAACGTGACGTTGGGGTTCGCAGCGGTGTAGGGCTTCTGGTAGTGCTCGATCATCGCCTCCTGGCCGACGCCGCCGTAGGCGACGAAGGTCAGCTTCACCGGCCCATTGGGGTCCGTCGTGGCGGCCGTCTCGCCGCCACAGGCGGCCAGCAGGGCCACGGCGGTGATCGCGCTGATGGCCGCGAGGCCGCGACTAGTTCTGGTCACCATCGTCACTTCCTTCGGTAATAGGTTCGTTCGTCAGCCGTGATTGTTCAAAGTGTGGGTCTTGACTTCGTAATATGAACGCTAGGCGGGGCGAGCGCGGGTTTGCAAGGGCCGTTCAGGCGAGATGTTTGGAATACGTCGATCGCTGTTCGCCTAGTGAACGATCAGGCGGCTACGACGCGCTGCTTCTCGACACGCCACCAGGCGACGACCGACTGGCCGACGCTCAGGTCCGTCTGCGCCGCGTCGAACCTCGCGCGTCCGACAGTCCCGCCCCGGCCGAGCGAGAGGACGGCGGTGCGGTAGGAGCCCATGTAGCCGACATCCCGGATGATGGCGGTCACCGAGTTCGCCCCGGCCGGCACCGCGCCGGCATCGGTGACAACGCGGACGTCCTCCGGCCGTACCACCAGCGCGACCCGCCCGCCGGCACTCGCCCGCGCCGACACGGTGCGGGGATCGAGCGCCCAGACGTTGCTCTCCCACACCGCGGTGTCGCCCACGCCCTGCGACAGCTCGAAGACGTTCGAGTCGCCGAGGAAGCGCGCGGTGAAGAGAGTTTCCGGGGCCTCGTAGAGCGATTCGGGCGTGCCCACCTGCTCGATGTGGCCGTCGTTGAAGAGGGCGATGCGGTCCGACAGGTTCATCGCCTCCTCCTGGTCGTGGGTGACGAACACGAAGGTCGAGCCCACCTCGCGGTGGATCCGCTGGATCTCCATCTGCAACGAGGACCGCAGGTTGCGATCGAGCGCCCCCAGCGGCTCGTCGAGGAGCAGCGCGGTCGGGCCGAAGACGATAGCGCGGGCGAGCGCGACCCGCTGCTGCTGACCCCCCGACAACTGGGCGGGATAGTTGTCGTCCCGGCCGGTCAGCTGGACGAGTTCGAGCACCTCGGCGACCTTGCGCGCTATCTCGGCCCGGGGCACCCGGCGTTCGCGCAGCGGGTAGGCGACGTTCTGCGCGATCGTCATGTGGGGAAAGAGCGCGTAGTTCTGGAAGAGCATTCCCAGGTTGCGCTTGTGCGGGGGCAGAGCGCTGACGTCGGCCCCGTTGAACGAGATCGTTCCCGCGGTGAGCGTCTCGAATCCCGCGATGAGGTTGAGCGTCGTGGTCTTGCCGGAGCCACTCGGCCCGAGCAGCGTCATGAACTCGCCCGGTTCGATGGTGAGCGAGACGTCCGCCACGGCGGGGATAGCCAGGCCGTAGTCCTTGGTCACACCGTTGAGGCGGATCTGCGTACCGGCCCGCGGTGGGATGGACGCGGGCGCGTGCGCGACAGTGGGGGACGGCGTTGCAGGCATGCGAACTCCTATCGGGTCTTTCCTCGGTTGCCCACGAACTGCAGGACGAGGCAGATGATGGTGACCGCGGTGACCACGAGGCTGGATGACGCGGCGATCGTCGGGTCGATCTCGACGGTGACGCTGTTGTACATCTGCACGGGCAGCGTCTGAAAGAGCGGCGAGCGCAGGAAGAGGGCGATCACGACCTCGTCGAACGATGTCACGAAGGCGAAGATGGCGCCCGTGATGATTCCCCGGCTGATCAGCGGCATCGTCACCCGCAGGAAGGTCCGGTGCGGCGGGGCGCCCAGCGACGCGGACGCGCGCAGCAGCTTCGGGTCGAACCCACCGAGAGCGCTGGTCACCGACACCAGCACGAACGGCACGGCGATCGCGGCGTGCGCGAGCACATAGCCGGTGATGGTCCCGACGAGTTGCCACTTGAGGAAGGAGATGTAGACCGCCACCGCGATGACGATCGCCGGCGTGACGATCGAGATCATCAGGACGGTCCGCGCGAAACGCGCCAGCCGCCCGGTCAGGTTGTGCAGGCCCAGTGCGGCGGCGGTCCCGACCACTGTCGCGAGCGTGGCCGAGAGCACGGCCACCAGCACCGAGTTGCGCAGCGAGGTCAGCCACACCGGGTTGGTGAAGAAGTTCTCGTACAGCTTGAGCGAGAAGCCCTTCGGCGGGAACTGGAACGTCGTCGCGGAGCTGAAGCTCATCGGGATGACGATCAGGGTGGGGAGGATGAAGTACAGCCCGACGAGGAACACGATGACGAACAGCCACCACGGGATCGGGTCCACCCCACGCGTGCTTCGGCGGGTGCGGCGCGGGCGAGGCGCCGGCGGCTCGCCCGCCTCCGTCTCGATGTCACTCAACGCGCGGGTCATGGCTGGTCCTTCGTACGAGTGGCGGCGACGACGCCGATAGCCGAGATCGTGCCCCCGAGGCGGTTCGCCCAGGCCACGAGGACGAGGGTGACGACGAGCACGAGCATTCCCAGCGCGCTGGCCCCGGCGAAGTCGAGGAGCTGGGTCGTGCGCTGGCCGAGCAGTTGCGCGACGAGCGACTGCTGCGGTGAGCCCAGCAGGGCCGGCGTGACGTAGAAGCCGAGGCTCAGCGTGAAGACGAGGATCAGCCCGGCCACGACACCGCCCCGCGACAGCGGCCAGTACACCTTCCAGAAGGCCGCGAGCGGATGGGAGCCGAGACCGCGCGCCGCCAGCAGCAGTCGCCGGTCGATGCCGCTGAGCGCGCTGAACAGTGGCAGCACCATGAACGGGAGCAGCACCTGGCTCATCGCGATGGTCACCCCGCCGACCGTGCCGTAGAGCACGATGTCCAGGCCGAACTGCTCCAGGAACGAGTGCACGGGCCCGTTGCGCTGCAAGATGATGATCCACGCGAAGTTGCGGGCCATCACCGAGGTCCAGAACGGGATCAGGACGATCACCAGGAGGACGCCGCGCAGGCGCGGCCCGACCCGGGTCATCAGGTACGCGTACGGGTAGCCGAGCAGAAAGGCGATGACGGTGACCATGGCCGCCGTCATCGCGGTGCGGGCGAGCACCCGCAGCGTCACCCCGTCGGTGAAGAGCGTCTGGTAGTGCTGGAGCGTCCAGTCGGGACTTCCGGCACTGCGGACCAGGCTCTGGCCGAGCGGGACGAGCAGGATCACGGTGATCAGTGCGAACGCCGGCACCAGCAGGAGCCACTGAGGGCTCGGGGTGCGCCGTTTCGCGGTACCTGGCATCTTCACATCCGCCTTCCGCCCGTCATGTCGGGCTCGCCTGTCATGCATGGGTCAGCTCGCGACCAGCGAGCCCAGGGTCTGCGCCGCCTGTTCGAGCGCGTGAACGCGCTCGTTCGACTGGTCCGCGGGGCGCAGCATCGCGGTCGTGCCGAGCAGCGCCATGGCGGCCTGGACGTTGCGGGTGGCGAAGATCGGCACCGCGACCGATGCGAAACCCTCGCGATCCAGATCCGCCCAGGCGACCCGGTGTCGCCGTACGCCGACCAGCGCGTGCTGCTCCACGGCGGCCTCCGCCGGGGTGAGCCGCTCGTGTGCGCGGGCCACCGCGGCCGGATCGGACTGGAACGCCAGCAGGACACGGGTCTGCGCCGCCCGGTGTTCGAGCACCGTGCCGATGCGCACGGTGAGCAGGATGGTGCCCTGGTTGGCCTCCTCGACGAGGGTCACCACCGCCCCCGAGCGGCCCAGGAAGCTCAGTACCGTGGTGAGTCCCGTCGCTTCCGAGAGCTGACGCATGACCGCTGGCGCGAGGGTGAGGATCTGCTGGCGTACCGACACCAGCGCGGAGAGTTGGTCGAGCAGCGGTCCCGGCCCGAATGAGGCGCTGAGGAAGCCGGCGCTCTGCAACGACTGCAGATACCGGTGTGCGGTCGTCCGGTTCAGGCCGAGCCGATCCGCCACGAGCGCTGGCGTGAGGCTGGACGTGTCCTGGTCGAGGAGCGCGAGCACGCTGGCGGCGCGATCGATCGACTGGATTGTGCCTGCCCGCGCTGGAGCGGCCGCGGCACCCTGACTGCCGGCGCGGCGTGCGCGATGTCCGTGCCGCTCACCTCTCATCTCACACCGCCTCCGAGAGCCACTTCGGGCCCGTGTCGTGCATGTGTCCGGTCTGTGTCGTGCAAGTAGAGCAGCCGAAAGTTCATAGGGCAACCCTCGGCTTCGTATTGTGAACACCAAACGGCTGCCGCCGAGCCTCCGCAGGCGCTTGACGCTGTGGACACACATGAACGTGATCCGTATATTGAACTTTCATTACGCATTCCGAACACGCACCACCGACCCAAGGAGGTACTCGGATGTCCGAGGAGACGCTCACGCCGACGCCCGCGCTACTGAAGGTGCTGGACGGCGCCGTCGACCTCCACTGCCACTCCGGCCCGAGCCCCTTCCCCCGGCGGTTCGACCACGTGGAGGCGTCCTACGACGCGGCCCGGATCAACATGCGCGCCATTCTGTGCAAGTCCCACCACCACAACACCGTGATGGATCTGCTCGCCATGCGAACGCCACTGGCGAGCGCACCCACCCCCATGTACGGCGGAGTCGCGCTCAACTCCGAGGTCGGTGGAGTCAACCCCTCGGCGGTGGCGGTGGCGATCAACATGGGTGGCCGCTGCGTGTGGGGGCCGACCGTGTCGGCGGGCCAGCACATCCGCGCCCACAGCCACGACGACGGTTTCCCGAGCGCCACCGGCAACCTCTACGAATCGGAGGTGTCGATCTTCAACGCCGCCGGTGACGTGTCCGAGGAGGCGGACCTCGTCACCCGCCTGGTCGCCGACGCCGGAATCCTGCTGACCGGGGGCCACCTCGACGGCGAGTCGATGAAGGCCTACTTCAAGACGGCCAGCGCGAACGGGGTCAAGCGCATCCTGCTGCACCACCCCGACTTCATCGTCGACGTCTCCGAACCCGACATCGAGGCGATGCTCGGCTACGGCGCGTTCGTCGAGCACGAACTCTCGATGTACCACCCGCAGGTGCCCGCTCCCCGCTGGCCGATCCAGCGACTCGTCGACTGGATCAACAAGATCGGCCCGGAGCGCACGGTGCTCGACTCGGACCTCGGCCAGCAGGGCAACCCGCTGCCGGTGGACGCCTACATCCTGATCGTCCAGCAGTTGCTCGACCACGGCATCTCCGCCGACGCCATCCGCCAGATGATCTGCCGCAACACCGCCTACCTGCTCGGTCTTGAGGAGACCAACTGATGCGTACGGCTGAGAAGGTCATCATCACGACGGCGGTGACAGGCTCGGTCAACGTACCCTCGCAGAGCCCTTACCTGCCGCTGTCCGCGGCGGACGTGGCGCAGGCCGCCGTCGAGGCGGTGGAGGCCGGCTCGGCCATCGTCCACATCCACGCTCGGCATCCGGACGGACGACCTGCCTTCGAACCCGAGATCTTCGAGCAGATCATTCCGCGCATCACCGAGCGCACCGACGCCGTCATCAACATCACCACCGGCGGTTCGTCGGCGATGACGATGGAGCAGCGGCTCACGGCGGCCGTCCGGTTCCGCCCCGAACTCGCCTCGATGAACATGGGATCGATGAACTTCGTGTACTCCGGGATCGCCGACAGGGTGACCGAGTGGAGGTACGCGTGGGAGAAGCCCTACGTGCTGAACACCTACTCCCAGCCGTTCATCAACTCGTTCGACCGCATCGAGCACACGCTGCGCACGCTCGGCGCCAACGGAACCCGGTTCGAGTACGAGTGCTACGACATCGGTCACCTGTACTCGCTCGCCCACTTCGTCGACCGGGGCCTGGCGACGCCGCCGCTGCTGATCCAGGGTGTCTTCGGCATCCTGGGCGGCATCGGCGCCGACCACGAGAACCTCGAACACATGGTGCGTATCGCCGACAAGCTGTTCGGCGACGACTACTCGTTCTCCGCGTTCGCCGCGGGGCGCGACCAGATGCAGTTCGGCACGCACAGCGCCTGGCTCGGCGGGCACGTGCGGGTGGGTCTTGAGGACAGCCTCTGGATCGGCAAGGGACGGCTCGCGGAGAGCAACGCGCAGCAGGTCCGCAAGATCCGCGACGTGATCGAGGATCTCGGCAAGGAGATCGCCACGCCAGCCGATGCCCGCGCCATGCTCGCGCTGCGCGGCATCGAGACCTCCGAAGGGAGCGCACGCACATGAGTACGTACGCCGCAGACGACATCCGGTCGCGACTGACGACCTCGGCCCCCACCCGGGCGGTGGACGTCTCCACGCCCATCCGGCCCGCGCAGTGGATCGAGTTCCTCACGTTCGCCCCGTCCATGGTCGGGCCGAACGGAAGCAGAACCTGGATCGCCCGCGCCGCCAACGTGGTGATCGCCTACACCGAGGCCAGGGCGGGCGACGTGTTCGTCCGCACCGCGCAACCGGACGAGTACGCCGTCCTCATGTACTCGTCCAGCGCTCCCGTCACGGTGTCCGCCGCCGGCAGCACGGCATCCGTCTCCGAGGAGGCGTTCGTGGTCGTGCCGCCGGGCGACAGCGAGATCCGTGTCGACGGCGACGGCATCCTCATCCGGCTGTTCTCCACCCGCGCGGAGGACCTGAGCGCGAGCGCAATCAACGCGGCGGCCTACGCCGAACCCGACGAGCGGGTGACCCCACTTCAGCCGTGGCCCGACCCGGTCGGCGGGTTCGCGCTGCGCGTCTACCGGTTGGCGGACACGCCGATCGCGGAGGGCCGGTTCGGGCGGATCTTCCGCACCACCAACCTCATGGTCAACTTCCTCGCCGAGGAGCCGAAGCCCCGCGACGTCCACAAGCTGTCGCCGCACCACCACGACGACTTCGAGCAGGTCTCGCTCGCGGTCAAGGGCAGGTTCATGCACCACATCCGCTACCCGTGGGGGCCCGACTCGACGCGCTGGCGGCCCGACGAGAGCCGCGAGATCGCCACTCCGTCGATCTGCGTCATCCCGCCGCCGACCGTGCACACGACCCAGGGGATCGGCCCGCACCAGCAGCTCATCGACATCTTCTCCCCGCCGCGCGAGGACTTCTCCGTCTCGGGATGGGTGTTGAACGCCGACGACTACCCGATGAGGTGACCGGTCTGTCGGGGCAGTCGAGCCGATTCCGCGAAGCCCTCGCCGACGTCCACGCGCCGGCCCTCGGCACCTGGGTCAAGATCCCGGCGATGGAGATCATGGAGTTGGTCGCGCTGGCCGGTTTCGACTTCGCCATCATCGACCTCGAACACTCGCCGATCACCCTGGAGTCGGCGTACCAGCTCATCGGCACCGCGCTCTATCTGGGCGTCGCGCCCCTCGTCCGGGTGCCGGCGGCCGACGCGGGTGTCGTGCAGCGGATGCTCGACGCCGGCGCTGAGGGAATCATGATGCCGCACGTCGACACGGTCGAGCAGGCCCGAGCGGCGGTGTCGCTCGTACGCTTCCCGCCGCTCGGGTCGCGGGGGGTCGGCTCGACGAGCCGGGCCGGCGCGTGGGGTGCCCGCTCCCGCGCGGACTACCTCCGGTACGGCCAGCAGGAGGTCGTGCTCATCGCGCAGATCGAGAGCGCCGTCGGAGTACGCAACGCCGGTGCGATCGCCGCGGTCGAGGGTGTCGACGCGCTGCTCGTCGGCGCCGCGGACCTCTCGGTGAGCGAGGGCAAGACGGAGTCCGACCCGGACATCACCGCCCTGATCGCGGTGGCTGTCGCGCACGGGCGCGTGGCGGGAGTTCCGGTGGGCAATGCGGGCGGCGCCACTGTGGAGTCCGTCCGTGCGGCCGTGGACGCGGGTTTCCGGTTCACGGCCTTGAGCAACGACGCGAGTTTGTTCGGCGCCGCCGCGAAGGCAGCCGTCGACGCGGCCAGGACCGTGACATACGAATTGGAGGGTCCATGACTGACGCACCAACGATCCGACCGCCGCTGAGCGGCAAGGTCGTCCTCGTGGTCGGCGCGAGCGCGGGGATCGGCGCCGACACGGCGCGTGTCCTGGCGGCCGACGGCGCGGCGCTGATGCTGGTGGCGCGCACCGAGGAACCGCTGGCCGTGATCGCCGCCGAGCTCACCTCGGCGGGGCACGACGTCGCGTACGCGACAGGTGACGTGTCGGACGCGCGGGACGTGGCCCGGTTCGTCGACGCCACGGTCGAGCGCTTCGGCCGGCTCGACGGCGCCTTCAACAACGCGGCGATGACGCAGTCCGGCCGCCTGGACGAGGTCTCCGAGTCGGACTTCGACCGGATCCTGGCGGTCAACGTGAAGGGCACGTGGCTGTGCATCCGCGAGGAGGTGCGGGTGATGCGGCGACAGGGCGCGGGTTCGATCGTCAACGTCAGCAGCATCGGCGGCCTGCGCGGCAGCTCCGGCATGGGCGGCTACCAGGCCACCAAGCACGCCGTCATCGGTCTGACCCGCACCGCCGCGCACGACTTCGGTCCGCTCGGCATCAGGGTGAACGTGATCGCGCCCGGCCCCACCGAGACTCCCATGCTCGCGAAGACCCGGTTGGCCATCCCCGGTGGTGTGGAGGCGCGGGTCGCCGCGACACCGCTGCGCAAGGTGGGAACAGGCACCGAGGTCGGCGTCACGGCCGCGTTCCTGCTCAGCGACCGGGCCAGTCACCTCAGCGGCGTCGTGCTGCCCGTCGACGGCGGTTTCAGTGCCTGACCCGGGAACAGACGTCGTCGGGACCCTCCGGCTCCCGCCACGGGTGCACTTCGGGTACGGAGCCCGGACCCAACTGCCGGAGACCGTCGGCGTGCACGGCCGGCGGGTGCTCGCCGTCGTCGATCCCTTCCTCGTGCGGACCCCGTTCTTCGACGAGACGATCGGCGCCCTGACCGCGGCCGGGCTCGACGTGCGCGTCTACTCCGACATCACACCGGAGTTGCCCGTCGACACCCTGGACGCCGCCGGCGCGACTGCCCGGGCGTACGGCGCGGACGTCATCCTGGCGATCGGCGGGGGCAGCGCGCTCGACGCGGCCAAGCTGATCGCGCTGCTCTGCGCCCACGACGGCCCGCTCAGCCGGTACTACGGCGAGAACCTCGTGCCCGGCCCGGTGGTCCCGGTCGTGGCGGTGCCGACGACCGCCGGGACCGGCTCGGAGGTGACACCCGTCGCGGTCGTCTCGGACCCGACCAGAGAGCTCAAGGTGGGCATCTCCAGCCCCTTCCTGGTGCCGGTCGCGGCCATCGTCGACCCGGAGTTCACCATCGGGACGCCCGCGACGGTGACCGCGTACTCCGGCATCGACGCGCTCGTGCACGCGGTCGAGTCGTACACGGCGCGGCCGTTCGACCTCGACTGGTCCGCTCAACTGCCGGTGTTCACCGGTCGCAACGCCCTCACCGAGGCCATCGCGCTGCGGGCTGCGGGGCACCTCGGCCCGTGGCTGCCGATCGCGGTGCGGGAACCCACCGATCGGCGGGCGCGCCAGGAGGTCGCCATGGGCGCGCTCCTCGGGGGGGTCGCCTTCGGCTCGACCGGCACCCACCTGTGTCACGCCCTGCAGTATCCGATCGGCGCGCTCACCAAGACCCCCCACGGCCTCGGCACGGGCCTGATGCTCCCGTACGTCCTCGACGCGCTGCGGGCCGAGGCGGACGTCGCCGAGCGGATCGCGACGCTGGGCGCCGCGATCGAGGGGATCCCGTCCGGCGCGGCCTCGGCCGAGCGGACCATCGCCCGAATCGCGCGGATCAACCGCGAGATCGGCGTACCCGCCAGCCTCGCCGAGATCGGCGTCGAGCGTGCCCACCTGCCGGGCCTCGTCGACCTGGCGCTCGGGTCGACACGCCTGATCGCGATAGCCCCGGTCGCGCCGTCGCGCGACCTGCTGCTCGACATCCTCGAACGAGCCCACGCGGGAGCCCTGGCGGATCGGAGTGTCCAATGACCCTGCACACGGACCTGTTCATCGACGGGCAGTGGCGGGCCGGCTCGGGCGGTGAGCGTTTCGACGTCATCGACCCCGCCGACCTGTCGACGATCGCCCGCTTCGCGGTCGCCTCCGAACAGGACTGCATGGACGCCGTCGACGCGGCGGCCGCCGCGCAGGACGCCTGGGCGGCGACCGCTCCGCGCGAGCGGGGCGAGCTGCTCCGCGCCGCCTACGAGATCCTCACCGCCGAGGTCGACGTCTTCGCCGAGCTGATGGTGCGCGAGAACGGCAAGTCCTGGGCGGACGCGATCGGGGAGGCCAACTACGCGAAGGAGTTCTTCCGCTGGTTCGCGGAGGAGGCCGTGCGGGTGTCGGGCGACTACCGGCTCTCGCCCGGCGGCGACAAGCGGATCATCGTGGACCGGCAGCCGATCGGTGTCTCGCTGCTCATCACCCCGTGGAACTTTCCCGCCGCGATGGCCACCCGCAAGCTCGGCCCCGCCCTCGCCGCGGGCTGCACCACGATCCTCAAGCCCGCTCGGGAGACACCCCTGACCGCGGCGTACATCGTCGAGGTTCTGCGCCGGGCCGGGGTGCCACGCGGCGTCGTCAACCTGGTCACCCCGGTCCCGACCGGCCCACTCGTGAAGCGGATGATCGACCGCCCCGAGGTCCGGAAGCTGTCGTTCACCGGCTCGACCGAGGTCGGCCGCGAACTGCTGCACGCCTGCGCCGACAGTGTGGTGAGCGCCTCGATGGAGCTCGGCGGGAACGCGCCGGTCATCGTGCTGCCCGGCGCCGATCTGGAGTCGACTGTCGCGGGTGCCCTGCTGGCGAAGATGCGCAACGGCGGCTCGGCCTGTACCGCGGCCAATCGCTTCTACGTGCACAGCTCCGTACACGACGAGTTCGTGGCGCGGATGGACGCCGCGCTCGCCACCATCTCGGTGGGGCGTGGGCTCGACCGCCGCAACGACCTCGGCGCTCTGGTCTCTGTGCACGAGCGGGACAAGGTCGCGGCCCTCGTGCAGACCGCCGTGTCGCAGGGGGCGACGCTGGTGCGCGGTGGCCAGTCGTCGCCCGACGGCGCGTTCTACGACGCGACGTTGCTCACCGACGTCACCCACGGCTCGACGATCACCGCCACGGAGATCTTCGGGCCGGTGACCGCGGTGGTCCGCTTCGACGACGTCGACGAGGCCGTCCGGATGGCGAACGACACCGTCTACGGCCTCATGGCGTACGTCTTCGGCGAGGAGCGGGAGGCCGTCGCCGTCGCCCGCCGTCTCGAAGCCGGAATGGTGGCGGTCAACCGGGGCGTCGTCAGCGATCCGGCTGCCCCGTTCGGGGGAGTCAAGCAGAGTGGCCTCGGCCGGGAGGGCGGCTCCGAGGGGATCCTGGAGTTCCTTGAGGAGAAGTACATCGCACTGACCGCGTGACAACAGTGCGAAACCGCACCGGGTTGGCTGGAGCTTCGGCCAACCCGGTGCGGTTTCGTCTTGACGGGATCAGATCAGCAGGTGCCGACCTGCTGCCACGGCCCGTTCGGGGTGCCGGGCAGTTGGTTGCGCGTCCACCACTGGGCCTTCCAGAGCTTGCCGCCGTGGGCGACGGTCTCGCCACCGGTGTAGACCCACGACGTGGTCCAGCTCAGGTGGGTGCCTGTCGCGCATGTCGTCGACACGCCGACCTGCATCCACGAGCCCCACGGTGAGGCTCCCGGCGCCTGGTTCTGCGTCCACCACTGCGCCACGTGCACGGCGCCGCCGTGGGTGACGTACTCACCCCCGGTGTAGATCGTTCGGGAATCCCACGCCGGGTAGGCGGAGTTCACCGGGCCGCTCGTGGCGGTCGCCGCTGGACGTCCATCGGCGGTCGCGGTGACCCGCACCCGCACCTCGTGCCCGATGTCGGCGTGCTGCACGGTGTAGGTGGCCGTGCTCGCGCCGCTGATCGGCTCGCCGTCGCGCAGCCACTGGTAGGCGAACGACAGCCCGCTGACGTTCCAGGTGCCCGGGGAGGAGGTGAGGCGCTGCCCCCACAATGCGGAGCCGCTGACGCTGGGCGCGACCTTGTTGAGCGCCGGCGCGTCCAGGTCCCATCCGTCGATCTGCGGCCCGGTCGGCGGCTTCTGGTAGCCGTGCGCCGTCATCCGCCAGTCGGGCCGGACCTCACACGGAGCGCAGTCGGGCCAGTAGTGCGCCGGCTGCCGCCCACTCACCGGGTTGCGGTAGTGGAACCACATGGGCACGATCGCCGGCCAGGTGATGAACTTGCCGGTGCCGCCCTGGAACCCTTCCCCGCGTACGCCCATCTCGCTGAGCAGGACATCCGGCCGGTACCTGGTCACCAGAGTGCTCGGCGCCGGGTCCGCCAGGGCGGGGTTGCGCGGGTTCGCGGCCGCCCAGCCGCCGGCCCAGTTGACCGACTGCCAGTAGAACTCGTCGATGGTCAGGCTCCACACCCGCCAGATGCCGTTCTCCAGCACGAACTCGTCGTTGTACATGGCGCCGTTGAAGGTGCCCGGGTTGTTGATCGACGTGCGGGGCTGGAGCAGCCGCGCACGCAGGCTCGCCGACCGGCCGTCCTCCGACACGATGACCACCGGCTGCGGACGCCAGTGCATGGACAGACTGTTCCGCATCGTCGACGGGTTGCTCCCGTAGACGGTGAGCCCAGCCTGCGCGATGCGCTCGGGCCCGCTGAAGTACCCCGCGAACGGCGAGAGCTTGTGGCCGCTCGCCGCGTGGATCTGCGACATCTCCACGATCCGCAGATCGTCGAGGTAGGCGGTGTAGGCCATCGAGACGTTCTCGGCGCCGTCGAACGCCTGCGACCGGTCGAGCCGACGCTTGAGGTCGACGAGGTCGGTGTTCGACGCCGCGGTACCCGCCGGCTTCGCGCTACGCCCGGCGACGTCGAGGAACGCCGGTACGACGGTGGCTGGCGCGGCGACGCCGCCATTGCCCCAACCCTCGGCGTAGGTGGCGACGATCAGGGGAGTGATCGTCATGTCCTTGAGCTTCCACAGCCCGCCGTCCTTGACGAACGAGTTGCGGAAGACGGAGAACTCCCACGAGGCCGCGCGGGTGTTGGCATCGCCCACCATGGCGAACTCGATGCCGCGGGCGATGGCCTCCTGCCCGTTGGGGTTGACCTCGACGATCGTGTCGAACAGCGGTCGCTCGTTGAGGATGCCCTGGGAGAGGTTCTCCGGCCCCATCCGCTCCATCGCCTGGCGAACGCCGGCGCTGCCGTTGTAGACGCCCACGCCGTCGATCTGGACCTTGCCGTTCGGGGCGAAGAGATCGACCACGTCGGACCACATGCGGCGGTCGACGTAGTAGCCGTAGGAGTGTTGGAGGTTGCGGACCGCGTCCTCGTCGTTGAGTCGGCTGATCCTGGCCGCCAGCTCGGCGGCGGTCGCCGTCGTGGCCGGAGCGGCGCCCGAGGGCGGCGGAATGGGTACGCCGGCCTGGTCGGGGGTGAAGTGGTAGGGAACGATCGGCAGGGCCCCACCGACGTTTCGCCAGCCGGTGGCGTACGCGCCGGCGTACTGCGGGTAGTAGCGAAGAAGCTCGATCTGCCAGCGGCCGTCCTTGAGGACGTACTCGTTCTCGTAGATGCCGCCCTCGATCCGCGCCTCGCCCTGGCCGTCACCCAGGAAGCGCAGGCCCGACCAGCGGCCCTTGGCCGTGGTGCCGTCGGCCGAGAGGTTCACCAGTGGCTGGTCGATGACCACGGTGTGCAGCGAGCCTGGCCGGATGCCGTTCATGGCACCGGCGTCGGCCTCGAGCCACGCCGCGATCGCGTCGCGTCCGGCGGTGGTCTGGTCGCCCCATTGCAACGTGCCATCGGTGGCGAAGAGTTCGGACATCTCGGCCCACCGCCCGAACTGGGCCAGGTGGGTGTAGGTGCGCTGGACGTCCTTGACCTCGCGCAGGGACTCGACCCGTTGGACATCGCGGGCCAACGTGTTGATCGTCGTCGTCGACACGGCCGCGTTCGTGGCCGTGCGTGCGGGTTGTGCCAATGCTGCCGGTGGGTTGATGCCCACACCGGCTATCAGGAGTAGCGCCGTAGCCAAACCGGTCACACGTCTCATGCTCACACCCAATCCGTTGCCGTCGGTTCGCGGACCCCTCGGGTGAGGGTGTCGGGCACATTCACATCGCCGTCCTCGGCGGGGAGGCGATGTCGCGAAACCTAGCCGAAATGTTCGCCATGCGCTAGACGCATTTCAATGGACGAACATTCAGGGCGTGCGATGCCGCACTTTCGGCGGTTCGGCCATCGTGGAGGGCTGTTCAGGCGGATCGGGTGGCGAAACGGTTGGCCGCCGACCGTTCGGCGATGATCGATGTCCGGAGCGCGGTCATCGCGTTCGGACGAGCGTGAACCGGCGGCTGGGTCGGCCGACGTCGAGAAGGGCGTGGGCGGTGTTGTGCGCGCCCGAACAGCGCCGCCGGCCCCGCCGGTCTCGCCGGCAGAACGGAACACTCCGGCGTCGACATGGGGACACGCCCGCGCGGATGCCGACCAGCTGGTGTCGCAGGCCGCACGAGGGTGCCGGCCAGGATCAACCCTCAACGCGCGACGGCCCGGCCACCGTCACGAGGTCAGGTGGCCGGGCCGCTCGGCGGGCGGTCAGAAGTCGTCGACGTTTACCGTCACGCGGTGGGCGCTCGACCGCCAGTTGGGCACGTTGACCACGTCGTACCCGCCGCCGCGTTGACCGACGGTGACGCGTACGACGCCGAGGTGTGCCGGCGTGGCAGGGATGAACAGGTCCATGCCGGTGATGAAGGTCTGGCTGAAGAACTCCGGCAACGGGGCGGTCAGGTCGGTCACGCCGTCGCTGCCGTCGTCGAACGCGAAGATGGCGATCGTCCTCTTGGCGCGCGGCGCGTTCGCTGGGTTCAGGACATCCCGGCCGTTGATCCAGAGGTTGTCGCCGGCATCGCCCTGGTCGCCCCACCACTCCTTCTGGCGTTGGATGGTCAGCGCCGTGTGTCGGTCGCTGGTGTCGACCAGCGCGCCGAGACCTTCCCCCGGCACGCTCGTCGCCAGGCGTACGAACGAGTCCGAGCGGAGGAACGGCTGGAAGTAGAAGTGGTGCGTCGGGGCGCCGGAGCGCACGATCGCGAACTCGTAGCGGGCCGTGGCGAGCACCGGGAAGGGGCCGAACGAGCCGTCGCCCGCCAGCGGCACCCGATGCGCGGGCCAGGACGAGAGCCGACCACCGGTCAGGTGGCTGACCGGGTAGACCTCAAGGGTCGCGTCGGTGACGCCGACGTTGCTCGGGAAGAGGACCGCGCGGCCGGAGACCCGGGCGGTGCCGAGGATCTGCGGCACGATCCGCGTCGTGTGCGGCGCGCGGCCCTGGAGGAACCGGAAGATCTCGCCGAACGACTCCGGCGACGACACGGTCTGGGTGTGGGACTGGTCCGGCAGGTGCACGTTTGTCGCGCCCACGATGGCGCGGGCCGGGTCGCCCTCACCCCAGATGGCGAGGGTCGGCACACCGCCCGGCGGGGAGGTCGCGGTGCGCCCGTCCAGGTTGACGTAGTGCGCGACCCGGGCGGCGCGCGTCGGTGAGCTGGTGAGATAGCCCTGCATGACGAAGGTGCCCAGGGAGTGCGCGAGCAGGTCGACCCGATCCGCGCCGGTCGCCTCCAGCAGGCGGGAGATCCTCGCGTCGAGCCCCGCGTACACCTGGGGCAGGATCGTCGCGATGTTCGGTGAGTCGTACTCATGGGCCTCGATGATGTCGATCGGGTAGCCGTTGCTGGCGAGACGCCTGGCCTGGGACTGGAACTGCGAGGCCGACCCGGCGCTGCCGTGTACGAAGATCACCGGCCGGTACGCCGGTGGGGCGGCGGCTTCGGCGGGGCGTGGCACGGGTGCGACGGACAGGCCGACCGCGAGGGCGACCCCGGCCGTCAGGGAGAGCAATCTCCGGCGAGACGTGTGCATCGATCCTCCACCTTGAGCGACGAAGTATTTGCACTACTAGCGCAAGCATCGTGTCAGGGTGGGGCGTGGTGGTCCACAGCTTCCGGCCCGTCCTGCCGAAATTCGGGGGCCGGTGCGGATCGATGGTGCACTGGCACTGTGGTTAGTTGACCTCTTTGGCGAGCAGGTCGCCGACGGCGGCGCGGACCGGATCGGGGTTCGCCCAGCTCCAGTTGGGGTGCGCGCGGTTGGTGAGCAGGGCGAGGACGAGTTTGCGGTGGGGGTCGACCAGGAGCGACGGGCCGGCGAAGCCGGTGTGGCCGAAGGTCCGGGTGGAGGCGAGCCTGCCCATGAACCAGCTCTGGTTGAGGACGACCCCGAGGCCGTGCGCGGCGGTGCGGTTGGGCCGTTCGGGGTCGACGGCCGGTTTGCCGGCGTTGAGGTTGGTGAGCATCCGCCGCACGGTCGCCGCGGCGAGGATCCGTCTGCCCTGGTGAGTGCCCCCGTTGAGGAGCATCTGACCGATGGCCGCGAGGTCGGTGGCGGTGGCGAAGATGCCCGCGTGACCGGCGACGCCGCCGAGGTGGTTGGCGACGTCGTCGTGGACGGTGCCCCGGAGCAGCCCCCGGGACGAGCGGGCGTCGGTGGCGACGAGGCGACTGGCCTTCGCGCTGCTCGACAGCCAGGTATTGGGGTTGAAGCCGGTGTCGCGCAGGCCGAGCGGGCCGGTGAGGTTGCTCTTGAGCGCCTGGTCGAGCCGCTGACCGGTGACCTTCTCGACGATCTTGCCGGCGACCATGAGCCCGACGCTGGAATAGCGGAACGTGTCCCCGGGCACGGCACCGGAGACCAGCCCCGTGCTGAGCACGGCGTTCCACCGTGCCGCGTTGTCGGGAAGGCCGGTGACCTTCGCGCCGACGGGGAGGCCGCTGGTGTGGGTGAGCAGCATCTCGACGGTGATCCGGTCCTTGCCCGCACTGGTGAAGGCGGGCAGGTAGTCGCGGACCGGGGCGGTCAGGTCGACACGCCCCTTGTCGACCTGCTGGAGCAGCAGGATGGCCGTGTACACCTTCGTGACCGAGGCGAGGTCGAAGATGGAGTCGGGGCGCATCGCGACGCGTTGGCCCGCCGCGAGCAGCTTCGGGCCCGCCCCGTAGCGCAGCGCCTCCCCGACAGCGGTGTGCACCGTCGTCTTCCCATCGACCAGGACGACAGCGACGGCACCGGGGAAGCCCTTGTGCTGGACGGTCTGCGGTGTGGCGGGCAGGTGCTTGCGGAGCAGCGCGGTCACGTCCTGCGCGTACCGGGCCTGGCCGGCTGGCGCGGCACCACCGCTCGGGGACGCGGTGGCGCTCGGTGCGCCGGACGGCGGCGGCGTGTTTCCGGCCGAGCCGAACCCCACCCTGTTCCCGGCGGCGTCGGTCGAGGTCACCGCGTCGCTGGGATCGGCCGAACCGAGGGCTGGCGCGCCGTTGTCGCCGCAGCCGGCGAGGGCGGAGGTCGCGGCGGCCAGGCCGACCCCGAGCAGAGTACGACGAGCGACGGGCATGCCGGAGATCGTGACAGTTGGACCGGGCGCAATCCAATCGACGTGCCCGAGCGTCGACCGCACGCGCCCGATCGGCTCGCCGGATGTCGCCTTGTGGACACGGTCAGTGGGCCTTCGGCGGTTGTGCGACGATCGACGGGCTTCACGCCGAACGACCGTCCACCGGCCTGTCCCGCACCGTTCGCTGGCAGACACGGGGAGGGCACACCACGTACCCCTTGGAGAGCAAGATGTCCCTCTCCCCGGTTCGGGTCTTTGCCGCGCTGAACGCCGTGCGACCGCCCGACCAGCCATCTCCGGTCCTGGGTAAGGCGGTGGTGCTCGGCGGCAGTGTCGCCGGCCTGCTGGCCGCCCGGGTCCTGTCCGACCACGCGGAGAGCGTGGTCATCGTGGACCGGGACGACCCGCAGGTGAGCGGCGCGCGGCCCGGCGTGCCGCAGGGGACGCAGCTGCACGCGCTGCTGCCCGGCGGTCTCTTCCAGTTCGAACGCCTGTTTCCCGGGTTCCGTGCGCGGGCGGTGGCCCAGGGCGCGGTCGAGGCGCCACCCGCCTCCCGGCGGAGCTACCTCGACGGCCGCCTGAAGGTGCTCGTCCCGGACGACGCCGACAGCCTGGCGGGCAGCCGGCCCCTGTTGGAGGGGCTGATCCGTCAGCAGGTTCTTCGACTGCCCAACGTCAAGACGGTCACCGCCCGTGCCACGGGCCTGGTCTTCGACGGCGACGCGGTCACCGGCATCCGTTGCGAGGTCGACGGGGTGCCCGGCGTCGAGTGCGGTGACCTGGTGGTGGACGCCATGGGGCGGTCGAGCCGGCTCTCCGACTGGCTGGAGCGGGCCGGCTGGGAACGGCCCGTCACGCGGCGGATGCCCGTGCACCTCAACTACGCGACCGCCCTGTTCCGCCGTACCGAGGAGAATCCCGCGTCGAAGGTCGTCCTGGCGCTGAACACCCCGCAGACGATGACGGACGTGGCCGGCGCGGCGTTCTTCGCCATCGAGGATGGTCGCTGGATGGCCATGATGGCCGGTTACGGCGACGACCGACCGGGGGGCACCGCCCAGGACTTCGTCCGCCGGCTGCGGGAGCAGTTCCCGCCGGAGTTCGGCGAGATCACCGCCAACGAGATGCTCGGCGACGTGCAGACCTACCGTCACGCCGACAGCCGGCGGCGGGACTTCCACGCGCTGCGGAGGTTTCCGGCGCGGCTCGTCAGCGTCGGTGACGCCGTCGCCTCGTTCAACCCGGTCTACGGGCAGGGAATGACGGCGGCGGCCCTGCACGCCGCCTGCCTGTCGACGTACCTGCGGTCGAACCCGGACCTGACCGTGCCCGCCCGCCGCTTTCTCGACCTGCAGAAGGTCGTGGTCGACGCCGCCTGGTCGACATCGACCTCCGCCGACCTGGCGCTGCCGCACGTCGACGGGCCCTACCCGCGCGGGTACCGGATCTCCAGCTGGGCCAGCCGGCAGATCATCGAGGCGACCATCACGGACGTGGCCATCGCGCGTCGGTTCAACGGGGTCGTCTCCATGCAGGAGCACCCGTTCTCGCTGGTCACCCCGGGGGTGATCCTGGGCGCGGTCCGCGCGAACCGGCGTGCGCGCTGACCGCCGGCTAGCGCGGGGTCTCGCGGAGGATGTCGACGACGAAGCGGTGGTCGTCCAGTTGCGGGAGCCCGGAGATCCCCATCCAGCCGACGACGCCGGTTCCCCGCACCCGCAACGGCACCGCGCCCCCGGCCGCGGCGTACCGGGCGGCCGGCAGGCCGTACTTCTGCGTCAGCGTCACGTCCCGGTCCCGGCACAGCCGAGCCATGTACAGCGACGAGTGCTCGAACCGCATCACCACGCGTCCCTTGCGGCGCAGCCACGCGTCGTTGTCCTGGGTCGAGCCGGGCAGGCCGCAGTGGAACAGCTGACGCCCGGCACGCCACACACCGACCGCGACCGGCAGCCGCTGCTCACTCGCGGCGGCGACGGCACGCATACCCAGCTCGTACGCGTCGGTCTCGGACAGGCCCGCGAGCTCCAGCTCCGACTCCTCGCGCAGCAGCTCGTCCAGCGTCGGCCACGGGTCCTGGTCAGATGCCATCTGGTCTTCTCCTCGTCGTATGGGTGGGGACGTCGGTCACCAGGCGCAGGGCGCGTAGTCCTTCAGGAAGCAGCCGTACAGGTCCTCGCCCTGCTCGCCGCGCACAATCGGGTCGTACACCCGGGCCGCGCCGTCGACCAGGTCCAGCGGCGCGTGGAATCCCTCGTCCGCCAGCCGCATCTTGGTCGGGTGGGGCCGCTCGTCGGTGATCCAGCCGGTGTCGACGCTGGTCATCAGGATGCCGTCGGTCAGCATCTCCTCGGCGCTGGTGCGGGTCAGCATGTTCAGCGCGGCCTTGGCCATGTTGGTGTGCGGGTGCCCGGGGCCCTTGTAACCGCGCCCGAACTGGCCCTCCATCGCCGAGACGTTGACGATGTACTTGCGGCGGGCCGTCGCCGCGGCCATCGCCGGCCGCAAGCGGCTGACCAGCACGAACGGCGCGGTCACGTTGCACAACTGCACCTCGAGCAGCTCGACCGGATCGACCTCGTCCACCCGCTGCACCCAGCTGTTGACCGAGTCGAGGTCCGGCACCAGGCCGCCGGCGTCGATGGCGGTGGACGCCGCGATCCGCTCCGGTGAGGCGGAGCCACTGGTCAACGCCAACGCGGTGAGCGCGTGCGGGCTGAGCGCGGTCGACTCCGGGCCCACGGTCAGGCTCCCGGCCGGACCACCGGCCGGCTTGGCGAACGTGATCAGCTCCGGCAGGGGACCGTCCGGCAGGGCCGCGGCCTCGGCGGCGACGAGCTGCGCGTACGCCCCGGGTGAGCGGCGGACCGTCTGCGCCGCGTTGTTGATCAGGATGTCGAGGGGGCCCTGCTCGCTGACCGAGTCGGCCAGGGCGATCACCTGAGCGGGGTCGCGCAGGTCGATCCCGACGATCCGCAGGCGGTGCAGCCAGTCCGCGCTGTCCGGCATCGCCGCGAACCGGCGCACCGCGTCGTGCGGGAACCGCGTGGTCACCGTCGTGTGCGCGCCGTCGCGCAGCAGCCGCAGCGCGATGTACATGCCGATCTTCGCCCGGCCGCCGGTGAGCAGCGCGCGGCGGCCGGTCAGGTCGGTGCGGGCGTCCCGGCGCTCCCGGTTGAGCGCGGCACAGGACGGGCAGAGCTGGTGGTAGAAGGCGTCCACCTCGCGGTAGCGCTGCTTGCAGACGTAGCAGCCGCGCGGGTTGTGCAGGACGCCCGCCGTGGTGCCGGAGGTGGGCGAGGCCAGCGGGATGCCCTGGGTCTCGTCGTCGATCCGGCCGGGGGCGCCGGTGGCGGTGGCCTCGGTCACGGCCCGGTCGGCGGCCAGGATGGCGTCGCGCCGCTCCTCACGTCGCCGCTGCTTGATCACCTTGTAGAGCCGGGCGGTGGCCCGCTGCACCCGCACCACGTCGGGGTGATCCGGAGGCAGCGCCTCCAACGCCGCAAAGACGCTGAGACAGGTCTCCAGTCGGCTTCGGTCGATCGCGTGCTGACCGTTTTCCGGTTGTGTGTCCGCCGTCATGCGTCTGTGTCTCGTCCCGTTTCCGGTGCCGGGTCAGCCGGCCCCACCCCAACTACCGACCCGAAACTGTACGCACCACCCGCCGTCGGACGCACCCGGCGCTCCGCTACCGCCCGGAGAGCACGCGGCCGGGGGGCGATGCCGAAACATCCGGCAGGGCGGTTGCGGATACGAGCGGCGGCCTCAGGCGGCGCGGCCGAGTCGCCAGTAGCCCATGAAGGCCACCGCCCGCCGGTCCACACCCCGCTCGGCGACCAGGTGCCGGCGCAGGGCACGGATGACCCCGGCCTCTCCGGCCAACCACGCGTACAGCGGCGTCGTCGGCACCTCGGTGGGCACCTCCCACAGGATCTCGGTGTCCACGTCCACGTCCACGACCGGCTGGGCGGTCCCGGCCGTGCCGACGGCCAGCAGTTCCTCCGCCGCGGCGGCGACGGCGGGCACCAGTCGGCTGCCGTGCCCACCCGCACCCCGGGGCAGCCAGCGGACCTCGACGCGGGGCGGAGTCGTCAGTGGCAGCACGTCGTCGGCGTCCGGCACCTCCAGCAGGACGACGCCCCGGGTGTGGGGCGCGAGCCGCTCGCAGATGGCGCTGATCGCCGGCACGGCCGTCTCGTCGCCGGCCAGCAGCAGGCATCCCGTCCCCGCCGGCCGGAACTCGACGCCGCCGTGGTCACCGTCGTAGCCGGCGTTCGGCCCGACGAGGGCGATCTCGTCACCGACGCTCACCCGTCGGGCCCAGCGCGTCGCCGGCCCGCTGTCGCCGTGCAGCACCAGGTCGACGTCGACTTCGGCCAGGTGCGACCGGACCGCCCGCACGGTGTAGGTGCGTATGGGGTTGCGCTGGTGCTCGGGTAGGGCTCGCCAGTCCGCGTACCAGTCCGGCCCCTGCGGCAGGTGCACCCCACGCTGGCCGGGCAGCGGCAGCACCAGCTTGATTCGCTGGTCGTTACCGTTGTCGGCGAAGCGGTCGAGGTCCGCCCCGGTGAAGGTCACCCGGGTGAAGGACGGGCTGAGCCGGCGTACCGCGCGCACGGTGACGGCAAACGCGCGCCACGGCGCAACGGGCAGGGTCTGGGTCAGAGTGCCTGGCATGAGGAGAGGCTAACCTAACTTGATGATGAACTGTCAAGCCCTTCCCTGACCTGGCCCCGCCCCGCCCCTCGAACGGGTGAGGGATGCTGTGTCCGTGCAGATCACGATCCTCGGCGCGCTCGCGGTCGACGGCCGGCCGGTCCGGGGTGAACGGCTCGCGGCGGTGGTCCGCGCGCTCGTCGACGCGCGGGGCCGGGCGGTCTCCAGCAGCCTGCTCGTGGAGGCCGTCTGGGACGGCACGCCACCCGACGACGCCACCGGCGCGGTCCAGGCGCTCGTGTCCCGAGTACGCCGCCTCGGGCTGCCCGTGCTCGCGGTGCCGGGCGGCTACCGGCTGCCCGCCGAGGAGGTCACCGTCGACGCGGTGCGGGCGCGAACGCTCGCCGACCAGGCGCATGCCGCGCTGCGGGGCGGTGACGTCCGCGCCGCCCGCGCCTTTGCCGACGAGGCCCGCGCCCTCTTCCCCGAGGTGCCCGAACTCGTCAGCGCCGAGGACGCACACCTGTTCGCGGACATCGCCGCGCTGCGCGCCCAGACGGCACTCGCCGGCGCGGGGCCGTTCGACGAGGTCGACCTGCGTCGGCTCGTGGCGCGTACGCCCCCGCACGAGCCGTCCGCCGCCCTGCTCGTGCGGGTGCTCGCCGCACAGGGGCGCGAGGCCGAGGCGCTGGAGGTGGTCGAGCGGCTCCGCGACGATCTGGCCGACCGGTACGGCACCGACCCGTCACCGGTGATCGCACAGGTCCACCTGGAGTTGCTGCGCGGCGAACTCACCGCGCCGGCCGCCGCGACGCCGCACCGGCAGCCGGCACGGGTCACCCTGCCCGCCGCGTGGCGGCGCCCGGTGACCGCCCTCGTCGGTCGGGAGCGGGACGTCGAGGCCGTGCGCGCCGCCCTCACCGAGGCGGCCCTGGTGACGGTGGTGGCGACCGGCGGTGCCGGCAAGACCCGGCTCGCCGCCGAGGTGGCGCGGCGCGCGGTGACGGCCGGGCAGCCGGTACGGGTGGTCGAACTCGCCGGCCTCCGCTCGCCCCACGAGGTGCTGCCCACGGTGCTCGCCGTGCTCGGTGGCGCGGACACCTCGACCACCGGCGGCGGCACCCTGGGCCTCGAACGGCGGGTGCTCAGCCCGCAGGAGCGGCTGCGCGCCCTGGCGCCCGACGTCGACGGGCTGATCGTGCTGGACAACTGCGAGCACGTCCTCGGTGCGGCGGCCACCGTCGTCGCGGATCTGCTGGCCGTCACCTCGTCGGAGGTCGCGGTGCTCGCGACGAGCCGGGCCCCGCTGGGCCTGGCCGGCGAGACGGTCCACCGACTGTCCGTCCTGCCCGACGCCGACGCGCTCGGGCTGATCGAGTCCCGGGCGCGGGCCGGCGGCGCCGTGCCGACCTGGGACACCGAGCGGGCGCTCGCGCTGTGCCATCGGCTCGACAACCTGCCGCTGGCGCTCGAACTGGCCGCCGCGCGACTGCGCCACATGCCGATCGACGATGTGCTCGCGGGGCTGACCGACCGGTTCGCGCTGCTCGACGACGCCCTGCGGGGCCTGCCCGAACGCCACGCCAGCCTGTGGGCGATGGTCGACTGGAGCCGCGAACTGCTCGCCCCCGACGACCAGGCGCTGCTCCAGCGGCTCGCGGTCATCCCCGCGCCGTTCACCGCGAACCTCGCCGCCGCCGTCGCACAGAGCGCCGACGTCCGACGCGGCCTGGCGACGCTCGTCGAACAGTCCCTGCTGACCCTGGTCGAGGGCGAGAGCCCGCCCCGCTACCGGATGCTCGAAACGGTCCGCGAGTACGGCGAAGCCCGCCTCGACGCGGCCGGCGAGCGGGACCGGGCCATGGTCGGCCTGGTCGACTGGGCCCGGGAGCGGGCCGTCGCCCTCGGCGAGCGGTTCATCGGCCCCGGCCAGGTCGAGGCGCTCGACGGCTGCGCCACCGATCAGGACAACCTGATGGCGGGCCTGCGCTGGGCGCTCGGGCACGACGACGAGCCGGCGGCGGTCGATGTCGCGACCGCGTTGCTGCACCTCTGGACGGTGCGCGGCCTGCACCTTGAGGTCGTCGGGTGGGCGCGGGGTCTGCTGCACGTCGACGATCCGCAGCGGCGGCGGCACTCGGCGATCCAGTCGGGCCGGGTCGCCGGCCGACCACTGCCCGACGCCGACCGGCTCGCCTGGATGTGCCTCGTGATCGGCCTGAACGCCGGCATCAGTGGCGAGCTGCGCCTCGCCGGGTTGAGCCGCCGGGCCCTGCGGCGGCTCCTGGCCGAGCGGTCCCCCGAGATGTCGTCCCGGCTGACCGCGCTCGCGACGGCGTTGCCCGGCTTCGACGAGTCCGATCTGGACAAGAGCCTGACGAGCGCGACCCAGTTGGTCGCGCACTCGGACCCGTACGTGCAGGGGCTCGGCCTGTTCGCCCGCGCGGCGGTACGGGAGAACGGCGGCATGCCGCAGGCGTCGATGGTCGACGCCGAGCAGGCGTACCTCCGCTTCGAGGCCGTCGGTGACCACTGGGGTATGGCGATGGCGGCCGGGGCCGTCGGGCAGTTCCTGATCCCGGCCGGGGAGGCCCGGTCGGCCGAATGGCTGGCGCGCAGCGTCCGGCACATGGAACTCGTCGGCGCCACGCAGGACGCGCGGTCGATCCGGGTGCGGCTGGACATGCACCTTGCCCTCGGCGGGGATCCGGAGGCGACGCGGCGGTTGCGCGAGACCGCGACATCGGGCCAGGCCGAGCAGGGCGACATCGCGCAGGCGCGTCTCGGCCTGGCGCATCTCGCCTGGCAGCAGGCCCGCTACGACGAGGCGCTCGCGCACGCCGACGAGGTGAACCGGACACTCGCCGAGTGGGTCGGGCCGCCGCCGCAGCCGCGTGTCATGCTCCGGGTCGGGTTGGCCGGTCTGCACCTGCGGATCGCCGAGGTGCGACCGGAGTCGGCCGGTGACGTCGACTCCCGGGCGGTCGCCCTGCTGGCGCTCGCCCGCGACGACGCGCTGGCCTCGCGCGACCTGCCGGTGTTCGGGGCGTGGGCGCTGGGTGGCGCCGAACTCGCGGCGTACCGGGGTGACGTGGGCGTCGCCCGCGAACTGGCCGCGCTCGCCACGCGGATCGGCAGCCACGTCGAGTCCTTCTTCCCGCCCGGATACGGCGAACGGCTCATCGCCACCCTCGGGGACGAGGAGCAGCGTGAGCCGTTGCTGGCCGTGTGGCGGGATCGGCCGGTGGCCGTGGCCACCGGCCGGATCCGCGAGCTGATGGGCGACCTGCTCGCCTGAGGTCAGATCTTCCTGCGGTACGCCCGCAGCGCCAGCGGCATGAACATCGCCACGAAGGCGGCGCACCAGGCGAGCGTCCACCACACGTGCGAGCCGAGCGGGGTGCCGAGGAACAGGCCGCGTACCGACGCCACCAGGTGGGTCATCGGGTTGACGTCGACGAACGCCCGCATCCAGCCCGGCAGGGTGTCGGCGTCGACGAACACGTTGGACGCGAAGCTCAACGGCATGATCAGGGCGAACATCAGGCCCTGCACGGCGCCCGGGGTGCGTACCTTCATCGACACGTAGACCGGCAGCCAGCTCAGGCAGAGCGCGAACAGCACCGCGAGCAGACACCCGGCGACCGCCCGGAACACGTCGGTGTCGATCCGGAAGCCCATCAGGTAGCCGATTCCGAGGGTCGAGACCGTGACGATCACGTACCGGACGACGTCGCCCAGGACCGCGCCCACCAGAGGCGCGGAGCGGGGGATCGGCAGCGACCGGAACCGGTCGAAGACGCCCTTGGCGATGTCGGTGTTGAGGTTGACGCCGATCGCGATTGCGCCGGTGGCGATGGTCTGCGCCAGGATGCCGGGCAGCAGGAACTGCAGGTAGTCGTGGGTGGAGCCGGCGACCGCGCCGCCGAAGATGTAGACGAAGATGAGCAGGAACAGCACCGGCTGCACCGTGACGTCGACGAGCGCCTCGGGCGTACGCCAGGTCTTGATGAGGCTCCGCTTGGTCAGCGCCAGGGAGTGCCGCAGGAGCCGGAACGGGCGTGGTCGCGGCACGGCCGCCGAGAACGCTGGCCCTGCCGTGGGTGCGGTGTCGACAAGGGTGCTCATGCCGCGACCTCCGTGCGGTTGGTGGTGTCGTCGTCGGATGCCGTACGCCCGGTGAGGGTGAGGAACACCTCGTCGAGGCTCGGCAGGTGCAGGGAGAGTTCGGTGACCGCGATGCCGGCGGTGGCGAATCGCGCGACGCTCTCGGTCAGGGCCGCGTCGTCGGTGACCGGCACCGCCAGGACGCCCTTGCGGATCTCGTCGGCCTGCGCGCCGGAGCCGACCTCGGACAGGATCGCCGCGATCCGGGGCAGCTGCGCTGGGTCGCTCGGCCGGACCTCCAGCGTCTGGCCGCCCACCACCCGCTTGAGCCCCTCTGGTGTGTTGTGCGCGATGACCCGCCCGTGGTCGATCACCGTGATCGCGTCGGCGAGCGCGTCGGCCTCCTCCAGGTACTGCGTGGTGAGCAGCACGGTCGAGCCGTTCGACACCAGCGACCGGACCACGCCCCACATGTCCTCGCGCTTGGCCGGGTCGAGGCCGGTCGTCGGCTCGTCCAGGAAGATCACGTCGGGGGAGCCGACCAGGCTGGCGGCCAGGTCCAGCCGCCGCCGCATACCACCGGAGTACGTCTTGGCCTGCCGGTTCGCGGCGTCGGTCAGGTCGAACCAGTCGAGCAGTTCGGCGGCCCGCCGTCGGGCGCCGGTGCGCCCCAACTCCAGCAACGTGCCGAACAACTCCAGGTTCTGCCGCCCGGTCAGGTCCTCGTCGACCGAGGCGTACTGGCCGGTGAGGCCGATGCTCTGCCGGACCCGCTCGGCGTCGCGGACCACGTCGAAGCCGCCGATCCGGGCGGTTCCGGCGTCCGGGGTCAGGAGCGTGGAGAGAATGCGGACGGCGGTGGTCTTGCCGGCGCCGTTGGGGCCGAGCACCCCCAGCACCGTGCCGCGGGGGACGGCGAGGTTCACGCCCTGTAGCGCCCTCGTCTTCCCGAAGGTCTTGACGAGGCCCTCGGCCTCGATCACCAGGTCAACTGTCATGCCGCACAGCGTGCGCGGGTCGCCTGACACCGCGCCGACACGCCACCGACACGACCACCGACACGACCTGACACCGGGGTGCGGGCGGGGCGGCTGACAGCGCGGTTCGCGATATGCTGGCCACGGCAGAGCGCCTGCCAGCGCCCGATGTGGTGGCCCACGCCCGACCGCATGCTGGGGCCAAGAGTCTCCGACTCCGCGCCGTCGTGTCGACGTCCGGCGTGCCGACCACGCCGCCTGTTCGGTGGAGTGCGTGGGGCTGCACCGGAGGCGCCATGTCTGATCACAACCCCCGTCGCACCCCGACCCCGGGCCGTGCCCGTAAGCGCGCGATCCGCGAGCAGGCTGCCCGCGCCGGCGTCGCCTACTCTGTGGCCGCCCGGCACATCGAGTCGGTCGGTCTGCAACCCGGCGAGACCCTCTCCGCGTACGGGCGGACGATCTATCCGATCGGCTTCGACCCACACCGTCAGCTGCTCGTCGAACGCCGTGAGCGGCGTTCGTTCCAGGAGCGGGTGGCGGACACGCGGCGAGCCTCGGTGCTGCCGGACGGCCGCGCCCGGCACCTCGCCGAGCGCTTCCCGCCCAGCCGTGGGCGCGCGGGCACCGGTGTGGGCGCGCTCTACCACGGCGAGGGCCGCGAGGACCTGCTCGCGATGGTGTACCTCGTGGTGGCGGTCGAGTCGCCAGGGCTGCTGCCCGACGTGGGCGACCTTGCCTGGATCGCGGAGCTGGGCGAGGACACCGCGCTCGACACGGCCTGCGCCGAAGTCGACCGCGAGGCCCGCCGGCTGCTCGACCGGGAGCCGCTGATGCTCTGGCCGGTCATCGAGGAGGCGCTGGCCATCGCCGAACGCGGCGCGGACCGGCGGATCCGCCAGGAAGCGATCCGGCAGACCGCCCACGTCCGCGCGATGATGACGCCGCGTGTCGGGTACGCGGGTGAGCCGGAGGTCCAGGGCCTGCCGATCGCCGGTGTCCGGCAGATCCTCGACGCGCTGCGCATCGTCGCCGACGACGGACATGCGCCGGGCACCCGGGTACGCCTGCTCACCGGGCCGGACGAGGCTCGGTTGGCCACGATCGTCGGCGCCAGGTGGGGTGCGCCAGGTCCGCCGGCGGGCTATCTGGTGTGGCTCGACGGGGCGACAGCGCCGCTGTCGGTCCGCGCCGAGGAGCTGGTCGTACTGGCCGGCCAGGAGTCCTATCCCCGGTGAGCCCGGACACCGGCCCGGCGGTGCCCGCTGCGGCGCCGGACGGTGTCATAACGCCGGGGTACGACCAAGAGAAGATGACGTAGAAAATCCATGCACTTCAATATGATGACCGCTATCTCGAATGGGGTGCGCTCACGAGGCGTGCCGTCCTGATGCGGAGGAATCATGGTTCGCTGGCGTACCCTCACCGGCCTGTTGGCCGCCGCGCTGGCCGCGGCCAGCCTCACCCTCGCCGCCCCGGCCGCGGCTGACAGCCCGATCACGCCGAACGTCGTCGGTGGCAGCCGCGCCGCCCAGGGCGAGTTCCCGTTCATGGTGCGACTCTCGATGGGCTGCGGCGGCGCCCTGTACAGCCCCCAGTTGGTGCTCACCGCCGCACACTGCGTGGGCGCCACCGGCACCAACACCAGCATCACCGCCACGCTCGGCACGGTCGACCTTCAGTCGTCCAGCCGGATCACCGTCCGGTCGAACTACGTCTACCGGGCGCCCGGCTACAACGGCAGCGGCCGGGACTGGGCGCTGATCCGGCTGGCCACCCCCGTCACCGGGCTGAGCACGCTGAAGATCGCCACCACCACCGCGTACGACAGCGGCACCTTCACCGTCGCCGGCTGGGGCGCCGCGCGGGAGGGCGGCGCGCAGCAGCGGTACCTGCTCAAGGCGACCGTCCCGTTCGTCAGCGACTCCACCTGCAACTCCTACTACCGCGGTCAGGTCATCGCCGCCCAGGAGATCTGCGCCGGCTATGCCAGCGGCGGGGTGGACACCTGCCAGGGAGACTCCGGTGGCCCGATGTTCCGCCGCGACGCCGCCAACGCCTGGATCCAGGTCGGCATCGTCAGTTGGGGCAACGGCTGCGCCCGACCCAACTACCCGGGCGTCTACACGCAGGTGAGCTACTTCGCCTCGTCGATCGCCTCCGCCGCGGCGAGCCTCGGCGGCTGACCGCGACAGTGACCTGATCGACGGGTCAGCGGCCCCCTCGACGCTGGTCCCACGGGCGGCCCGGACGACTGTCCGGGCCGCCCGCCGGCGCGTGCCCTGCTTGCCGGCTCTTCCGGCAAAATCGGCCGGTGACCCCGGGTTGCGAGAACGACTCACATCGTTATGTTAGGTTAGCCTCCCCTAACCAAACGATGGAGTTTAGAGGCATGCGCTCACACCGCTTCCTGGCTGGGTTCGTCGCCCTGGCCGCGACCTTGGCGCTGGCCGCCTGTGGCGACTCGACCGAGCCGGAGGACGCCTCCGCCGCCAGCGGTTCCGCCACGTTCCCGGTCACGATCAAGCACGCGCTCGGCACCACGACGATCAAGGAGCAGCCGAAGCGGGTCGCGACCGTGGCCTGGGCCAACCATGAGGTGCCGCTCGCCCTCGGCATCGTCCCGGTGGGCATGGCGAAGGCCAACTTCGGCGACGACGACGGCGACGGCATCCTGCCGTGGGTCGCCGAGAAGCTCAAGACCCTCGGCGGGACCCCGCCGGTGCTGTTCGACGAGAACGACGGCATCAACTTCGAGGCCGTCGCGGACACCCGGCCGGACGTCATCCTCGCCGCGTACTCGGGCCTGACGGCGCAGGACTACGACACCCTCAGCAAGATCGCCCCGGTCGTCGCCTACCCCGAGGCGCCCTGGGCCACGGCGTGGCGCGACACCATCAAGCTGGAGAGCCAGGCGCTCGGCCTCGCCAAGGAGGGCGACGCGCTGATCGCCGACTTCGAGAAGCAGATGACCGACGCCGCCGCGAAGCACCCGCAGTTGGCCGGGAAGTCGGCGATGTTCATGACGCACATCGACCCGACCGACCTGAGCAAGATCGGCTTCTACACGACGCACGACACCCGGGCCCAGTTCTTCGCCGACCTCGGGTTGAAGGTGCCGGCCAGCATCGCCACGCTCTCCGCCGGCACCGACAAGTTCAGCCTGACCCAGAGCGCCGAGCAGATCCAGGTCTTCAACGACGTGGACGTCATCGTCGCCTACGGTGACGACAAGCTCCTCGCCGCCGCGCAGGCCGACCCGCTGCTGTCGAAGATCCCCGCGATCAAGCGCGGCTCGGTGGTCATGCTCTCCGGCGCCACCCCGCTCGGCACCGCCGCGAACCCGACCCCGCTGGCCATCCCGTTCGTGCTGGACGACTACGTCGCGATGCTCGCCAAGGCTGCCGATCAGGTGTCATGACCACGCTGGACACGCGTGCCGTGCCGGACGCCGCCGTGGTGCGGCGTCCGGCACGGGTACGCCTGCTGTGGTTTCTCGTCGCCGTCGCGGTGCTGCTGGCGCTGATGGCGGCGTCGGTCGCGCTGGGTTCCCGCAGCGTCGGCCTGTCCGACATCCTCGCCGCGTTCGAGGGCGCGGACGACACCATGGAGCAGGCCGCCGTCACCAAACGGATCCCGCGCACCCTGCTCGCCGTGCTCGTCGGCGCGGCGCTCGGCCTTGCCGGCGCGGCGATGCAGGGCGTGACCCGCAACCCGCTGGCCGACCCCGGAATCCTGGGCGTGAACATGGGGGCGTCGCTCGCCGTGGTCACCGGAATGGTCATGTTCGGCCTCTCCGCGCCGACCAGCTACCTGTGGGTGGCGATCCTCGGTGCCGCTCTCGCGGCGGTCTTCGTGTACGCCGTCGGCTCCCTCGGACGCGGTGGCGCGACGCCGCTCAAACTCGCGCTCGCCGGCGCCGCCACCTCCGCCGCGCTGGCCTCGTTGATCAGAGCCTTCGTGCTGCCCCGCAACGACGTCGCCGGCAACTTCCGCTCGTGGCAGATCGGCGGGGTCGGCGGCGCCACCTACGACAGCATCCGGCATGCCCTGCCGTTTTTGGCCGTGGGTCTCGTGGTCTGCCTCCTGTCGGGCCGGGCCCTGAACTCGCTCGCCCTCGGCGACGACCTCGCGGCGGGGCTCGGCGAGCGGGTCGCCGTGGTGCGGGGCGTCGCGGGCGCCGGTTCGGTGCTGCTCTGTGGCGCCGCCACGGCGGTCGCCGGGCCCATCGGGTTCGTCGGTCTCGTCGTGCCGCACGTGTGCCGCCTGCTCATCGGGCTCGACCACCGGTGGCTGCTGCCGTTCTCCGCGCTGCTGGGCGCGTCGCTGCTGACCGCCGCCGACGTCGTCGGCCGGGTGGTGGCCCGCCCGGCCGAGATCGACGTGGGCATCGTGACGGCGCTGATCGGCGCCCCGTTCTTCATCTACATCGTCCGGCGGCAGAAGGTGCGCGAGCTGTGAGCACTGCGACTCTCCAGGCCGTCACCCAGGGCCGGGTCCGCCGTACGCGTCGACGGCGTGGCGTCCTCGCCATCCTCGCCGTGCTCGTCGTCGCGGCGTTCGCCGGCTCGCTGATGGCGGGGCGCACCTTCTACCCGCCGGCCGACGTCCTGGCGGTGATCGCCGGCGAGGACGTCCCCGGGGCCTCCTTCACGGTGGGCACGCTCCGCCTGCCGAGGGCGGTCCTCGCGATCCTGGCCGGCGCCTGCTTCGGGCTCGGCGGCGTCACCTTCCAGACGATGCTGCGCAACCCGCTCGCCAGCCCCGACATGATCGGCATCAGCTCCGGCGCGAGCGCCGCGGCCGCCTTCGCGATCGTGGTGCTGAATCTCGGCGAGGCGGGGGTGTCCGCCTTCGCGATCGTGCTCGGGCTGGCGGTGGCGCTGGTCATCTACGTGCTGTCGTTCAAGGACGGTGTCGCCGGCACCCGCCTCGTCCTCATCGGCATCGGCATGGCCGCCATGCTCGACAGCCTCACCGCGTACGTCCTGACCCAGGCCGCCGAGTGGGACCTGCAGGAGGCCCTGCGCTGGCTCACCGGCAGCCTCAACGGCGCGACCTGGAAGCAGGCCGCTCCGGTGGCCCTCGCCGTGGCCGTCCTGGCGCCGGTGCTGCTGAGCCAGGCCCGCAACCTGTCCACGATGCAGCTGGGTGACGACACGGCGGCGGCGCTCGGGGTCCGCCTCGAACGCACCCGGATCCTGGTCATCGTCGCGGCCGTCGGCCTGATCGCCTTCGCCACGGCGGCAACCGGGCCGATCGCCTTCGTGGCCTTCCTGTCCGGGCCGATCGCCGCCCGGCTCATCGGTCCGGCCGGGTCGCTGCTGGTGCCGTCCGCCCTGGTCGGCGCTCTGCTGGTGCTGGTCGCGGACTTCGTCGGCCAGTTCGCCTTCGACACGCGCTATCCGGTGGGTGTCGTCACCGGTGTGCTCGGCGCCCCGTACCTCATCTACCTGCTCATCCGGACGAACCGCGCGGGAGGCTCGCTGTGACCACCACTCATACGCTCGCGGTCGAGAGTCTCATGCTCGGCTACAAGGATCGTGTCGTCATCTCCTCGCTCGACCTCGTCGTGCCACCGGGGAAGATCACGGCGATCGTCGGCGCCAACGCGTGCGGCAAGTCGACGCTGCTGCGGTCGATGTCGCGCCTTCTCGCGCCGCGCGCCGGCCACGTCCTGCTCGACGGCAAGGAGGTGCACCGGCTGCCGGCCAAGCAGTTGGCCCGTACCCTCGGCCTGCTTCCCCAGTCACCCACGGCGCCCGAGGGGATCACCGTGGCCGACCTGGTCGGACGCGGGCGCAACCCGCACCAGCGCGTGCTCTCGCGCTGGAGCAAACAGGACGACGCCGCTGTGGCGGCGGCCCTGGACGCGACACAGACCGCGGACCTCGCCGACCGCTCGGTCGACGAACTCTCCGGCGGCCAGCGGCAGCGGGTCTGGATCGCCATGGCCCTGGCCCAGCAGACGGACCTGCTGCTGCTCGACGAGCCGACGACGTTCCTCGACGTCAGCCATCAGGTCGAGGTGCTTGACCTGCTCACCGACCTCAACCTGACCCGCGGCACGACGATCGTCATGGTGCTGCACGATCTCAACCTCGCCGCCCGGTACGCGGATCACCTCATCGCGCTGGCCGCCGGTAAGCTGCACGCCGCGGGAGAGCCGACGCGGGTCCTGACTCAGGAGTGCGTCCGCGCCGTGTTCGGTCTCGAAAGCCAGGTCATCATCGATCCGACGTCGGAGAAGCCGCTCATGCTGCCGATCGGCCGCCACCACGTCATCCCGTCCGCCGACCGGTCGGCGGACGCGCTCTCCCCGTCCGCCGGGTCCTGACGTCATGGCGGGCGACGACAACGGCGGTGGTGTGGTGCTGCGCCGCGCCCTGCGCCGTCAGCGCGGCCGGGTGCTGGCCGGCACCGCGCTGCTCTGCACCCACCAGGCCACCGAGGCTCTCGTCCCGGTCGCCATCGGCGTGATCATCGACCGGGCGGTCGCCACCGGGGACGTGCCCGCGCTGCTGCTCTCGCTCGCCGGTCTCGCCGTGCTGTTCACCGTTCTCGCCTACGCCTACCGATCCGGCGCCCGCCTGACCTACGCCGCCGTGGAGAGGGAGGCGCACGCCGTCCGCGTCGAGATCGCCCGGAGCGCCCTGGACCCGCGCGGACACCGATCCGGCATGCGCGACGGCGACCTGCTCGCCGTCACCGCCTCCGACGCCGAGTTGTCGGCGCTCGTGGTACGGGTCGCGGGGCTCTCCGCCGCGGCGGTGACCGCCCTCGTCGTCTCCGCTGTCGCGCTGCTCGTCGTCGACGTTCCGCTCGGGCTCGGGGTGCTCATCGGCGTACCCCTGGTGGTCGTCGTCCTGCAGCGGATGGCGCCGCTGCTCACCCGGCGCAGCGCGTCCCAGCAGGAGGCTCTCGCCGCGACGACCGCGCTCGCCGTCGACCTCGTCACCGGTCTACGGGTGCTGCGCGGCATCGGCGCGCAGCACCACGCCGCCGGCCAGTACGCGGCGTCCAGCCGCCACGCCCTCGACGTCACCCTGCGGGCGGCCACCACCAAGGGCCTGCACCTCGGCCTCACCACCATGGTCAACGGTCTCTTCCTCGCGGCGGTCGCCGGCGTCGCCGGCTGGCTCGCGTTGCAGGGCCGGCTCACCATCGGTGAGCTGGTCGCTGTCGTCGGGTTGGCCCAGTTCGTCGCCGAACCCGTGCAGACACTCGGCTACTGCGTGCAGTTGTTCGCCATGGCACGCGCGTCGGCGGGACGGGTCGCCCGGATCCTCGGCGCCGCGCCGGTGATCCGGCCGGGCACCGCCGGGCAGCCCGCGCCGAGCCCGGCACGGCTCACCCTCGACAAGGTCGGGTACGCCGGGCTCGACGGCGTCTGCGTGCAGGTCAACGCGGGTGAGGTCCTCGGCGTGCTGGCCTACGACCCGAGCGAGGCCGAGGCGCTCGTCGCGTTGCTGTCCGGCCGGGTGTCCCGCGAGGAGTACCAGGGCACGGTGTACGTCGACGGCGTGCCCGCCGAGGAGTTGGACATCGACGCCGTACGCGGCACGGTCCTGGTCGAGCAGCACGACGTGGCGTTGTTCGAGGGGACACTGCGTGCCAACCTCGCCGCCGGCTCCAGCGTCGACGAGACCGTCCTGCACGCCGCCGTGCGGGCCGCGGCGGCGCAGGACGTGCTGGCCGCGCACCCGCACGGCATCGACCGCGTGCTCACCGAGCGGGGGGCGAACCTGTCCGGCGGGCAACGACAGCGGATCGGGCTCGCCCGGGCGCTCGTCGCCGACCCGCCGGTGCTGGTGCTGCACAACCCCACCACGGCGGTCGACGCGGTGACCGAGGTGCTGCTCGCCGAGGGGCTCGCCGCCGCCCGGACGGCGGCCGGCCGGGGCACGCTGCTGATCACCAACAGTCCGGCCCTGCTGCGGGTCACCCACCGGGTGGCCGTGATCGACGGTGGGCGGGTCATCGCCGAGGGCCCGCACGAGCAGTTGCTCGCCAGCGACGCCCGCTACCGGGAGGAGGTCCTGCGGTGACCGACGAGCCGACCATGACCGACACGCAATCCCGGCGACTGCTGCCGACGGCCACCTCCGGGCAGACCTGGGCCGCTCTGCGCGCCGAGTTCGCCCGGCTGCCCGGGCTCAGCGCCATCGCCGTCACGCTGCTGGTAGCCGCGTCCGCGACCGGGCTCGTGGCCCCCTGGGTGCTCGGCCGGCTCGTCGACGACGTCATCGCCGGTTCCGGCACGGCACGGATCGTGGCCTGGGCGGGTGTGATCGCGGGCGCCGCGGTGCTCGCCGGCCTGCTCACCGCCGCCGGGGCCGCCGTCGCCGCCCGCCTCGGCGAGACCGTGCTCGCGCGGCTGCGGGAGCGGGTCCTCGACCGCGCCCTGCACCTGCCATCGGCCACCCTGGAACGGGCCGGCACCGGGGACCTGATCGCACGGGCCGGCGACGACGTGGCAGTGGTGACGAACGTGATCACCACCAGCGGCCCGGCCTTTCTCGGCGCGCTGCTGTCCATCGTGCTGACCGCGGCGGGGCTGTTCGTCCTCGACTGGCGGCTCGGCCTCGCCGGGCTGGCCGCGGCCCCGGCGTACGCGGTGGCGCTGCGCTGGTACCTGAAGCGGTCGGTGCCGTACTACGCGCGTGAGCGGGTGGCGACCGGCGAGCGGGCACAGGCCATGGCCGGGGCGCTTCGCGGCGCGGCGACCGTGCGCGCGTACCGGATGGAGGACGCCCACGTCGCCCGCATCGCCGACCGCTCCGCCACCGCCCGCGACCTGTCGCTGGAGATCTTCAACCTGCACACGCGATTCGGGCTGCGGATCAACCGGTCGGAGTTCGTGGGGCTCGCCGCCGTGCTGCTCGTCGGCTTCCTGCTGGTGCGCGACGGCCTGTCCACGGTGGGTGCCGCCACCACCGCCGCGCTCTACTTCCACCGGCTGTTCAACCCGATCGGCCTGCTGTTGCTCCAGTCGGACTCCGTGTTGCAGGCCGGGGCGAGCCTCGCCCGGCTCGTCGGCGTCACGTCACTGCCCGCCGCCTCCGACGGCTCCGAGCCCGCCCGGTCCGAGGCGTCCGAGGTGGCGGCCGAGACCGAGCCCGCGGCGCTGGAGGTGATCATCGCCGGGCACCACTATGACGACGGGCCCGTCGTGCTGCGGGACATCGCCCTGCGACTCGCGCCCGGCGAACGCGTCGCCCTCGTCGGAGCGAGCGGAGCGGGCAAGAGCACGCTCGCCGGCATCACCGCCGGCATCATCGCGCCCGCCGACGGCTCGGTACGCCTGCGCGGCGTGCCCCTGGCGCATCTGGGTGAGCACCGCGTCCGCCGGGAGATCGCCCTGATCAGCCAAGAGGTGCACGTCTTCGCCGGGCCGCTGCGTGACGACCTGCGCCTCGCCGACCCGGACGCCACCGACGCCGAGATGACCTCCGCGCTCGACCTCGTCGGCGCCACCTCCTGGCTGCGTACCCTGCCGGACGGCCTCGACACCGGCGTGGGGGAGGGCGGTCGGCACCTCACCGCCGCCCAGGCCCAGCAACTCGCCCTCGCCCGCCTCGTCCTCGCCGACCCCTCCGTCGCGATCCTCGACGAGGCCACCGCGGAGGCCGGCAGCGCGGGCGCGCGGGACCTCGACCGTGCCGCCGTGGCGGCCACCGAGGGCCGTACCACCCTGATCGTCGCCCATCGGCTCAGCCAGGCGGCAACCGCGGACCGCGTCGTCGTGCTGGAGCACGGACGCGTCGCCGAGCAGGGCACCCATGACGAGTTGCTGCAGACCGGGGGAGGGTACAGCCAGCTGTGGCGGTCCTGGAGCACGCCCGATCTCGTGGTCCCGAAGGAACGCCAGAGCCAGGAGTACGTCCAGCACGACGCCCCCAGTGACGTGTAGGCCGGTGTCGGGCCCAGCGGCCCGGAGTGGGTCATCCGACAGATTCGGCGGGCCGGACGTGCGGCACCGGCGGGAACCGCCATGATGGGCCGGTGAAGATCCTGTCCATCCAGTCGTCGGTCGCCTACGGTCACGTCGGCAACTCGGCGGCCGTCTTCCCCCTGCAACGGCTCGGGCACGAGGTGTGGCCGGTCCTCACAGTCCACTTCTCCAACCACACCGGGTACGGCGCGTGGCGCGGGCCGATGCTGGCACCGGAGGACGTGGCCGACGTGATCGCCGGCATCGCGGACCGGGAGGTCCTCGGCAGCGCCGACGCCGTCCTGTCGGGCTACCAGGGTGACCCGGCGATGGGCGCGGTGATCCTGGCGGCGGTGGACCGGGTCAAGGCCGCCAACCCGAAGGCGGTCTACTGCTGCGACCCGGTGATGGGCGACGCCGGGCGCGGCATGTTCGTCCGGCCGGGCATCCCGGAGTACCTGCGCGACACCGTCGTGCCGCGCGCCGACATCATCACACCGAACCACTTCGAGCTGGACTTCCTGGCCGGTCGCACGACGAACTCGCTGGCGCAGGTGCTGGAGGCGGTCGACGTCGTCCGCGCGACCGGGCCCCGGCACGTCCTGGTCACCAGCGTCCTGCACGACGAGGTGCCGGAGGGCTCCCTGGAGGTGGTGGCCGTCTCGGACGAGGGTGCCTGGGCGGTGACCACCCCGCTGCTGCCGATCAACCCGAACGGCGGGGGCGACGTCACCGCGGCGCTGTACCTCGCCCACCTGTGGACGACCGGTTCACCCGCGACGGCGCTGGAGCACACCATCGCCTCCATCTTCGCCGTCCTCGAAGCGACCCTCGCGGCGGGCACCCGGGAGATCCAGCTGGTCGCCGCGCAGGAGGCGATCGCCGTGCCGCCGACCCGGTTCACCGCCCGCCAACTCCGCTGACCAAACCCCGCTTCCGGCCCTGGTCCCGGCCACCCCGCCGCGCCGGTCAGCGTAGGGCGTCGTGGCGCAGCACCGCGTGCGCGCCGACGGTTTCGTTGACGATCTGCGTCACCCGTACGTCGACCAGGACGCTGGCCAGCGCCACGGCCTCCGGGCGACTGAGGCCGTGCAGCCGCTGCATCAGGGTCAGCATCGAGTCGAGGGCCATGAACGTGGCGTCGTCGAGGGACGCGCCGACGCCGAGGGTCAGCCAGGCGTCCGCGGTGCGGGCCACCGGGCCGGTCACCGGAAAGTCGTCGCGTACGTCGAGGGTCAGCGTCACCTCGTCCATCGGGCACTCGATCGCCGTGCCGCCGACCTCCCCGTCGCCCTGCGCGGCGTGCCCGTCCCCGACCGAGAACAGCGCACCGTCCACCGGGATCGGCAGCAGCAGCGTGCTGCCGGCGGTCAGGTCCTTGCAGTCCAGGTTGCCGCCGCAGGCTCGGGGCGGGACCGTCGAGTGGCGTCCCGGCTCGGCCGGCGGCATCCCGAGCACCCCCATGAACGGGCGCAGCGCCACCGTGTGGCCGTACTGGTTGCGGCCGGTCATCGACGCCGGGTCCAGCTCCCAGGCGTGCACCACACCCTCCTCCTCGACGCCGTAGCGCTGGTTGAAGCCGCTCTGCCAACCACCGGCCACCGTCGTTCCCCAGGTGCCGGGAACGATCGCGTCGAGGCGTACCTCAAGGGTCTGACCGGCGCGAGCGCCGCGGACCGCGACCGGGCCGATCAGCGCGTGCCCGTGGTCGGGCTGGCGCTGCGGGACCCGGGGTCGGTCCCGGTTGTGCCCGCCGGGGTACGGGCCGGCCGACCACCAGCAGTCCAGGGTGCGATAGGTGACGGTGTCGCCGGGGTCGACGGTGAGCACCGGCGTGGCGTCCGCGCGGAAGTGACCGTGCAGGGTCTCGTCACCGGGGGTGAGGGTGTGCCGCATCCGAGCAGGCTACGTGCCGTGGCTCGGATGCGACAGGACGCCGGGGGCCGGCGTCGGTCAGGGCTTGCGGGCCACCGCGCCGTAGGCGTCGATCCCCTTCGCGTCGGCGTCGTCCGGACGCCACAGCGGGATCGGCACCAGACCGGGATCTACCATCGTCAGCCCCGCGAAGCAGCTGGCGAGATCCTCCGGGCTGCGCAGGATGTACGGGACGCCGCCGTTGTCGGCCAGCCGCTGCGCGCCGGCGACCACCGCCGGGCTGGTGTTCGTGCCGTCCCAGAAGACCAGGTGGCTGCCGGAGGCGGTCGCGTCCATCGTCCGCCCGATGATCGAGCGCACCACGTCCAGATCCGGCTCGTAGCCGAGCACGCCCATGTACATCACGGCGATCGGCTGGTCGAAGTCGAGCGTCTGCGCGGCCTCGGCGAGGATCTTCTCCGGGTCGTGGTAGTCGGCGGGTACGTACGTGGTGACGCCCTGCGACGTCGTGCTGGCCAGCAGTGCCCGGGCGTGCACGAGAACCATCGGGTCGTTGTCCACGTAGACGATCCGCGACTCGGGCGCGATGCCCTGGGCGACCGCGTGGGTGTTCTGCATGGTGGGCAGGCCGGTGCCGATGTCCAGGAACTGCCGGATGCCCGCCTCGGCGGCTAGGTGGCGCACGACCCGCACCAGGAACCCGCGGGACTGCTGCGCCATCACGACGATCTCCGGGTAGACCTCGGCCACGGCGTCGCCGGCCGCCCGGTCCGACTGGAAGTTGTCCTTGCCACCCATCCAGTAGTTCCAGATCCGCGCCGCGTGCGGCACGTCGGGCTGAAGCTTCGCGGTGAGTTCGGCATCCGGGCCGGCCATGCCAGGCTCCTATCGAGTGGGGCATCGGTGGCGGTCACCACCGCGGCGGATCGGGACCGCCCCACGGATTGTCCACTATCGACGGCGTTCGTGGACGCCGGGCCGCCCGTGGGGAAGCGACGTCCGTCGATGCCGCGCGGCGCGGTCACGCGGTGGCGCTCAGTGGCGGCGGGCGGTCAGGGTGCGTCGACCACCTCGCGTCCCAGCGGCCAGAAGGCGGCCGGGACGAGCTTGAAGTTGGCGATGCCGAACGGGATGCCGATGATCGTGACGCAGAGGGCGATGCCGGCGAGGACGTGGGCGAGGGCGAGCCACCAGCCCGCCAGGACCACCCACAGGACGTTCGCCAGCCCGGAGCCGACGCCGGCGCCCGGTTTGGGCACCAGGGTGCGGCCGAAGGGCCACAGCGAGTAGACGGCCAGGCGCAGCGACGCGACGCCGAAGGGGATGGTGACGACGAGGACGAAGCAGATCAGCGCGGCGAGGCCGTAGCCGAACGCCAGCACGATGCCACCACCGAAGATGAGCCAGAGCACGTTGAGCACGAAGCGAATCACCCCCCAATCATGAGCGATGCTCGCAACCGGAGCCCGGCCGCCCGGGCCGATGGCGGGGACTCCGCAGCTACCGTCGGAACGCCTGGTGTACCGCGCTGGATCAGCCCGGTAGCCCGCCGCACGAGACCCCGTCGATCGTGCACGCCGTGGGGGCGGCGCCGACCGTCGAGCCGTTCACCCGGAACGTCACGCGCACCGACGCGCCGCCGGGCACCTGGCCGGTGCCGCCGTCCGGCACGAACGTCCACACCGGACCATCGTGGGTGACCTGCGCGCCCTCGACCGAGCTGACCCGCAGCGACTCCCGGGGCAGCGTGATGGCCAGCGTCCACCGCGCCGACGGCACCGGGCCCGGATTGCGGACCGTCACGGCGGCGCCATAGCTGAGCAGGGCGTTGTCCTCGACGGCGAAATCGGCGGCGAGGGCGGACGGCGTCTGCGGGGCCGTCGAGGCGCTCGACGCGGGCGCGCTGGACGGCGGCTCGACCGGTGGCGGCGCCGTCGTGACCGTCGACGGCGCCGACGGCGTCGGGCTGGTCGCCGCCGGCTGCGCCTGACCTCGGGGCGTACCGGCCGCCGGGGTGCCCACCTGATCGGCCGACGGGGGCGGGTTGAGCGTCACCGGAGCCAACCCCTCCGGCGTCCGCAGCACGCCGATGACGGAGACCGCCGTCGCGACAAGCACCCCGACCGCCGCGATCACGGCAACCCAGGTCGCCCGCGAGACGTCACCACGACCGGTGAACACCCGCCGTACGGCCGCGGCGACGGCCACGATCCGGTCCAGCAGAATGATCGCCACAGTTCGCCGTGGCTGGGGCGGTGTTGCCGGCACTGCCTGTCTCCCCTTCACTTCGTCACCGGACACCCGCTCGCGACCTCGCGGGTGGCACCCGACCGGTCACAGGGCGCGCAGCCCGACGAGTATCGACTCGAGCAGTTCCTGCGACGGCAGCTCCGACAGCGCCGGCGGTTCGTGCGTCTCGATCAGCCCTGCCGCGAGCAGGTCACCGAGGAGGACCCGGACCGTCCCCAGGGGCAGGTCCAACTCGGCGCCGACCTCGGCCACCGACACTGGATCGTGGCACAGTTGCACGATCCGCGCCTGCTCGGGGAAGAGCGGTGTGCGCGGTGTGACCGCCCGCCGGGCGACGACCAGCGAGATCAGGTCGAACCGGCCGCGCTCGGGTGCGGTACGCCCACCGGTCATCGTGTACGGACGGGCCACCGGGCCGGCGTCGTCGTCGTACCACGCCTCGTCAGCCGAGTCGGCGGTGTGCACCCGCGTCCCCGCTCATCGCCGAGGAGGCCGGTTCCAGACTGACCGGCAGGTGCCGTTCGGCCTGCCCCACGAAGAGCGCCACCTCGTACGCCATGTCGCCCACCTCAACCTCGTCGCCGGCGATGCGGACGGTGAGGATCGTCCCGTTTCCGATGGTGGCGACGAACAGGAACGCCCGCGACATCTGCACCACGATCTGACGCAGCCCGCCCGCGTCACACGTCCGGGTGGCGGCCGACCCCAACGCCAGCAGACCGGCGACCACGCCCGAGAGTTGTTCGGCCAGCTTCGCCTCCACCTGCCGGGAACTGCCGAGCGGAAGCCCGTCCGGGGAGAGCACCACGGCGAACTCCGCGCCGCGTACCCGGTCGACCAGCCGGTCCAGCGCGCCGGTCAGGCTGTCTCCGGTCACCACTGCATGCGTCATGGATGTCTCCTCGTTGCTCTCGCGACCGGCAGTTCTACGGTGTCGGGGCCGGCGATGCCGGGTTCGGGCCCGGGTTGGCGGATCCGCATCGGCAACCCGCCGTGACCGCCCGCCTCGGGCGCTCCGGACCGACTCCGGCCGGGCGGGGACGCGGGACCGGGAGCGGGCGTGCCCGACCCGTCGCCGGTCACCGTGACCAGCTCCGGTGGCAGGAGCACGATCGCCGCCGTCCCGCCGCGCTGGCTGGGCCGCAGCGCGACCTGGGCGCCGCAGCGGGCGGCCAGCAGGGCGACCGTGTAAAGCCCGGCCGCGCCGGCCGGCGGCCCGTCCGGCGGCGGGTTGTCGAGCAGGTGGTTCGCCTCGGTCAGCGCTGCCGCGTCGAGGCCCGGGCCGTCGTCGACGATGATCACCGCGCAGCCCTGCGGTCGGTGCTCACCGGCGACGCGGACGGTCGTGCCCGTCGGCGAGACGACCAGAGCGTTCTCGATCAGCTCGGCCAGCAGGTGCACGACATCGGTGACGGCCGGGCCGGCGAGCGACCACGGCCAGTGCGGCGCGACCAGGACCCGGTGGTAGTCCGGCACCTCGGCGACCGCGCCGCGCGCGACGTCGAGCAGGGGCACCGGACGCCGCCAGCGACGTGCCGGCGTCGCGCCGGCCAGCGCGATCACCTTCTCCACGTTGCGGCGGATTCGGGTGGCGAGGTGGTCGAGCCGGAACAGCTCGTCGGTCTCGTCGTCGGGGCGCTCCCGCCGCTGCATCCCGTCCAGCAGGTCGAGTTGCTCGCGGAGCAGGACCTGGTTGCGTCGGGTGACCCGCAGGAGCAACTCCCGGCCGGCGCGGTCCCGGTCCGGTTCGCCGACCGTCGGGGTGACGGCCGCGCCGGCCGACGCCACGTCGCCCGGCGACCCCCACCGGTCGAGGTCGGCGTCCACAGGAGCCGGTTGGCCGGCGTCCGGGTAGGCCGGCTGCTCGGCGACCGGGCCGTCCGGTTGCCGGGCGTCCACGCGGGCCGGTTGGCCGACGCCGGCGTTCGCCAGCGCGCCGGTCAGCCGGCGCACGGCGCCGGCCCAGCCGAGCAGGACCACCAGGATGGCGATCAGCCCGAGCCCCACCACGGCGCCGGTACGCGCGACGAGCACCGCGGCGCCCGGCGTGGCCCGCTCGACACTGTCGCGGGCGGTCGTGGTCACCAGGGCGTGCAGCGCGCCGAGGGCCGCGTCCGCGTCCGCCCGCCAGTCCGCCGCGCTGACGCCGCGCAGGGCGTCGGCCCGGTCCGTCCCGAGCAGCGCGTCCTCCACGGCGAGTACGCCCGTGAACGCGGGGCCGGCCAGGAGCCGCTGGTGCGCCGCCCGGCCGTCGGCGGGCAGCCCGGTCACCGCCGCGGCCCGCGTGTACCGGCCGATGGTGACCACGTCGACCAGCCGCCGCCGCTGCTCGGCCGTGATCCGCTCGCCGGCCAGGGCGGCGGTGACCAGCGTGTCCTCCCGGGCGAGCACCTCGCGGGCGCGGGCCAGCGCGATCACCGCGCGGGTGTCGGCGGCCAGCCTGCTCTCGTACGCGCCCCACTCCGGGCCGTACACGTCGAAGGCGGCGTCGACGAGCTGGTCGTACCGGTCGACCGCCCCGGCGCTGTCGAGCCGGTCGCCGTCCACCTGGGACCGGACGGTGCCGAGGCCGTTCAGCCGCCGGACCAGCTCGTCGGCCCGGTCGCGGACCGCTCCCGCGCTGAGCAGGCGCAGGTCGCTGCCCGCCGTGAACGCGCGGACGTCGGCCGCCGCCCGGTCGGTGACCTCGCGTGCCCCACCCAGCCCGGTCGCCGTCGGCGCGGCCCCGGCGATCGTGTCGACGGTCAACCGGCGCTCGGTCTGCAGGCCCAGGATCAGCCGGTCGATGGGCTGGCCGAGGGTGTCGGCCAGGGCTCGCACCCGCAGCAGGTCGGCCGCGTCCTGGCAGGTCAGATAGGCCGCGTACGACCACAGGGTGACCAGCACGGCCGCCACCGCGACAAGCCTCGCGCGCAGATGCCGCTCCTCGGGTCGCGTCACGGTCGGCTCCGCGCCGTCAGCCGCCATCCGTCGTGCCGCCGGCTCATCGGGCCGACCGCTGCGGCCACGGCTGCCCGGCCGCGTTGCTGGCCCGGTCGGCGACGACGGTTCGCAGCAGGGCGAGCAGCTCCGCCCGGTTGGCGCAGTTCAGTCGGTTGCGCATGCGGGCCACGTGATGCTCCACGGTCTTCGCCGAGATGAAGAGCCGAGCACCGATCTCCCGGTAGGTCAGCCCGGCCAGCACCAGCTCGGCCACCTCGTACTCGCGGTCGCTGAGCCCCTGCTGCGCGGGGCCGGCGATGGCGTCGGCGACCTGCGTGGTGCTCTCGCCGGGTGTCGGTCGCGGCCCGCCGGTGACGCCGGCCGGCCGGCCCTGGAGCACCCTGGCGCATTCCAGCAGGGTGGTCATCGCCCGCCGGTCAGCGGTGCGGATGGCGGCCTGCCCGGCGAGGCGGGCACCGTCCCAGCACAGCCCGGTGTCGTGCAGTCCCCGGGCGGCGGCCTGCACCCGGACCGGGTCGACGACGCCCCGGAGCACCTCGACCCAACTCTCGGCGGCCGCGGCGACGACGGCGGCGTAACGGCTGTGGTCCGCGACGGCCAGCAGGGCGGCCACGTGGTCGTCGGCGGCCGTCGGCTCGTCGGTCAGGATCGCGGCGTGCAGCCCGCTCCAGTGCAGCGGGACGCTCCACAGTGCCGGGGTGTCGAGCCGGCCGAGCAGTGCCCAGCCCTCCCGCAGGTACGGCTCCAACCGGGCCAGGTCACCGAGGCGTGCGCCGGCGATGGCGAGTTCGCCCAGCGGCAGCAGCGTGAACAGGTCGACGGGATGCCGAACCACCGCCTCCAGCGCCTGCCCCCACCCGCGCTTGAGCGCGCCGAGGTCGCTGGTGCGTCGGCCGATGCCCATCCGTAGGGCGGCGGCGAAGAGCAGGTCCCGCGACTCCAGCGGTCGTCCGTCGGCGGTCACCGAGGCGAGGCGTTCGGCCGCCGCGAGCGTCTGGCCCCGGACCATCAGGATCCACGCCTGCAACAGCCGGTGCCGGCGCGCCAGCAGCGGGCCACCGACACCGGCCGCCTGGGCTCGGTGCAGCACCCGCTCGGCGATGTCCAACTCGCCGCAGTGCACAGCGGTCAGGGCGGCCAGCGCGGCGGGGCTGTCCGGCAGCAGCGCCGCCCGCCCGTCCGGCTCCAGCAGCGCGGCGGCCTGTACGAGCGCGGAGAGCGCGGCGGTCGGTGTGCCGACGACGCTCTCCCGTACCCCCTCGGCCATCAGTCGGGCGGCGCTGGCGTGCAGGGTGGGTGGTGCACCGCGCGGGTCGTCCACCGGCGGCGCGGCGACGGCGGTCAGGTCGCCGGTGGCGAGTTTGCCGACGGTGGCGAACGCCACCGCCGAGGCGCTGCCCGACCACGTGAACAGCTCCACACTGCGCCCGACCTGGCCGCGGTGCGCCAGGGCGCTCGCGGCCACCGCGGCGGCCCTGGCGCGGTCGCTCGGGTCGGCCGTGGCCAGCAGCCGGTCCGCCAGGCGTAGCGCGTCGTCGAGGTTGCCGGCGAGCGCGGTGGCGAGGGCCTGCCGGGCGCTCGCGGGGTGCCCGGCCACGGTGGCGGCGGCGAACAGGTCGGCGGCGAGGGCCGGCTCGTCGGCCAGCGCCTCCTGTGCGGCGGCGGCGAGGGTCGAGGGTGGACAGTCGCCGGCCATGCCCAGCCCGAGCAGTGAGCGGACCAGCGGCAGCACCGCGCCGCCCCGCGCGAGCTGCAACTCGCCGAGGCGGCGCCACACCGCGTTGCGATCTGCGGCGGGGCTGAGCGCGGTGACGGCCCGGCGGACGATCGGCGCGAGTCGGCCGTCGGCGCCGATCAACCCGGCCGCCCTGGTCGTGGCGATCAGCTCGTCGACCGCCTCCGGCTCCCGACCCAGCAGCGCGCCGAGCAGGCTCACCGGCAGCGGCACGCCCGCCGCGAGCGCGAGGAGCAGGCGGCGGATGTCGGCGGGCTGGGCCTCCAGGTCCGGTAGGAACTCGACGATGACGGACCGGGGTGCCTCGGTCGGGGCGTCGGTCGGGGCCGCGCGCAGGCCGCGGGCGAGCCGTTCGACGTCGCGGGGCACGCCACCGGTCTGCGTGTGTACGAAGTCGACCAGGTCGGCGCGCCGGGCCAGCTCGGGTGCAGTGGCGAGGTGGGCGGCGGTCTGTTCCCGGGTGAACGGGGTGAGCAGCACGGCCTGACCGTCGCGCCGGAGCGCGTCGGCCAGCTCCGTGAGGGCCGCCGACCGGGGCCACGGGCGGTGGGCGACCACCAGCCGGTGGTCGCGGGTGGCGGCCAGTCGCAGCAGCGCCGCGAGCCGGTCGTCGTCGAGCAGGTGCGCGTCGTCCACCAGCAGCAGCGTGGCCGGGTCGATCGGTTCACCCGGGTCCGGGGCGCCCGTCCGGACGGTCACGCCGGCCCTCTGGTGGGTCCGCGCCAACTCCGTGAGCAGTGCGGTCTTGCCGTGGCCGGCGGGACCGGACAGACCGACGGTCAGCGGGCCGGTCGGGTCCTCGGTGACCCGGTCCAGCAGGGCCTTCGGCCCTCGGCCCAGCACCAGCGTGGACGCGCCGACGTCATTCATGATCATTGTGGTCATCCTTCGCGTCCCCGGCTGAGCGTCAGTGCCAGGCGGGACGCCTTCGGCAGGTCCAGGGGGAGGATCCGGACCGGGGGGCGGGGTGGCGGGTCGCCCGGGACGGCGGTGTCGTGTCGGGGGCGGCGTGGCGCCGGGAGGGTGGCCCGGCCGGTGGCCGGCACCGGGTCGGCGAGCCTGGCCGGCGGGCGGGGGCGCGGTGACACCACCTGGCAGGCGGCCATCGCCGCCCCGGTGGCGGTGGTCAGTTGGGCGTCGGGCTCCACCTCGACGGGGACCGGAAGGGCCGCCGTGATCAGCTCGGTGACCAGCGGGATGCGGGCGGAACCGCCGGTCAGCAGGACGCCGTCGAGCCGTGTCGACGCCCGGCCGGCGCCGTGCACGGTGCGGAGCAGGAGGTCGACAGTGGCCTGCACGGTCGGTCGGATCATGGCCTCGAACCGGGCCCGGGTGACTGGCACCCGCGCCGGGCCGGTGGGCAGGGTCAGCACCACGTCGGCGGCCAGATCGACGGTCAGCGCCCGTTTGACCCGCTCGCACTCGGCGAGCAGCCCGCGCAGGGCGGCGTCGCGGTCCCGGCGCGCGGTGGCGGCCAGCTCGCGGGACAGCACGGTCCGTACGTGGCCGGCCAGCAGTTCATCGAAGTCGGCGCCGCCAACCGGGTCGAGACCCTGCGAGGTGCCGAAGCTCTCGAAGGTGCCCCGTGGGGTGCGGCGTACCAGGGCCGCTTCGAAACTGGCGCCGCCCAGCGCGTAGACGGCGGCGGTGGCGCCGGCGAACCCACGGGCCGCGTGGCTCTCGGCCACCGTGACCGTGCGGGGCAGCAGCGTCACGGTGCGCAGGCCGAGGTCGACGAGCGCGCGGTGCAGCAACTCCCGCCGGTACGGGCGCCAGCCCGCCGGGTGGCTGAGGACGATCGCCTGAGCCGGGCCGCCCTCCTGGGCGTGCACCTGCTCCACCACCCAGGCGGCCAGTTCCGCCGTGAGGGTCTGTGGCGCGCACGCCTCGCCGCCGAGCAGCAGGGGCACGTCGTCGCCGATGCGGCGCACGAAGTCCCGGGTGGTGCGGCTGCCGTCGTCGGTGGCCGGCCCGCCGATGTGCAGCGCGCCGTCGGCCGCCAGGTGCAGCACCGACGGCACGAGAGGGGAGCCGCCGTTGAGGGGGACAGCCTCCGGGCGCGTCCAGGTGCCGCCGTGGCGTCGCGCGACGGCGGCAGCCGTGTTGGTGCTTCCGATGTCTATCCCCAGGACGTACGGCATCCGTCTCGTCTCTCCCCGTGAGCTGTCCGGCCGGTGGCGATGGCGTCGGCGCTGCCCGGCGCCCCACCCCCGGCGAACCCCGCGGGCTCCTACGTTCGTACCAGAGATCGCTCCCTGGTCGGGACCCTAATCTGACCGGGACGGTTTCCCCCAATCCCCCTAACGTACGAGGCGGCGAACACCCTAGCGTGGCGGGTTCGAATGCGGGTCGAGCCCCGATGTCCGGGGGTGAACCCGGCCCTAGCGTCACTGTCGACGAACGACGGTCGCCGATGCCAATCCGAGGAGAAACCGGCACATGGACTCGCACCAGACCCTCCACGACTTCGTGCTCGACCTGCTGACCAACCCGGACGCGCGGTCGGCCTTCGACCTCGACCCGGAGGGTGCGCTGCACGCCGCCGGGCTCACCGACATCACCGCCGCCGACGTGCAGGACGTGGTCCCGCTCGTCGTCGACTACGCCCCGGGGCAGGGCCTCGCGCCGCTGGCCCCGCCCGTCGGGCAGCTCGGCTTCGACCCACTGGTGACCGACACCACGGACGTGGTCGGTCAGCTGCAGAGCGTGGCGCAGCAGATCAGCCTCACCAGCTCGCCCACCGGGGTGGACGTCAAGGCCGGCGTGCTTGGCGCGCTCGCCGTCGACCCGTCGACCGTGGCCGCCGGCGTGAGCGTGCTGCCGGGCATCGGCCTGGGTGTCGGACCGAGCGGCCTCGACACCGACCTCACCGGTGTGGCCGACGTGGCGCACACCCTCGACGCCGACGTGGTGCAGCCGGTGGACGGCATCGCGGACCCGCTGCTCGGTGACGTCACCGGCACCGTCGGCGACCCGACCGGTCTGCTCGGCGGCACCGATCCGAGCCTGCTCGGCGGCGACCTGACCGGCGGTGTCCTCTCCGGAGCACACGGTCAGGTCGGCGGCCTCGTCGGCTCCCTCGGCGTGGACGACACGCTGGGCGGGTTGGGCCTGGGTCACGGCAGCGGCGTGGTCCCGCCGCTGGACGTTCCGTCGGTGGTGGGCGGTGTCACGCACCAGGTGGACGGTCTCGTCCCCGGTGTGACCGGCACGGTCGGTGACGTGACCGGTGGGCTCACCCATGGGGTGACCGGCGACGCGCACGACGGGGGGCCTGCCTCGTCGGACCACGGGCTGCTGGGCGGCATCACCGGCGGTCTGCTCTGACGGGGACGCCCGGCGGGAGGGGGAGGCCGGCCCGCCTCGGGCGGTCCGGCCGGTCCCTCTTGATAATTGAGCCGAAATCCGCACACTTGGTGCGGTGATGGCGGGGATCTGGTTGGACGTGCTGGACGAGATCGCCCGGACGTGCGCCGCACACGATCGCGGTGACCTGCTCCAGACGGTGCGGCAGAAGCGGGCCCAACTGCTGGACCCGACGCTGCGCGTGCTCGTCCTCGGCGAGCCAAACCAGGGCAAGAGCCAGCTCGTCAACGCGATCATCAACGCGCCGGCCTGCCCGGTTGGTGACGGTCGCACCACCGTCCTGCCGACCGTGGTGCGGCACGCCGAGGCGGCGACCGCCGCCGTCGTCCAGGCGCCGCCACCTACCCCGGGCCGGCCCGCCGACACCGCGGCGACTCTGGTCGAGCGGACCCCCTTGCCGCTCGACCAGGTCGCGGCCGGCGTGTCCGGCACGGTCGGTCGTCGACCGGGGGGCGGGCCGGCGTACGTCGAGGTGGGTGTGCCCCGCGCGCTGCTCGGTGCCGGACTGGTGCTGGTGGACACCCCCGGCACCGACGAGGTCGCGACGGTCGGCGGTGGCGTGGAGGTGGCCGCCGCCACCCGCGCGGACACCGTGCTGCTGGTCTCCGACTCGACCCGCGAACTCTCGGTCGCCGAGTTGAACGTGCTGCTGCACGTCATGCGGTCGCAACCGAACGTGGTCGTGGTGCAGAGCAAGACCGACCTCGTGGCGGGCTGGCGTACGGTCGCCGAGCGCAACCGGCAGCACCTCGCCGACGCGGGTGTGCCGGCGCCGCTGATCCCGGTCTCGGCGACGCTGCGGCTGCGCGCGGCCACGGCCGACGATCGGGCGGTGAACGCCGAGTCCGGCTTCCCGGCGCTGATCGCCCGTCTGCGGCGGGACCTGGCCGGCAAGGCCGACCAGTTGGCTCGGGCGTCGGTGCAGGCGGTGGCCCGGACGGTGGTGGAGCAGTTGGCCGCGCCGCTGCGTGCCGAGTTGGCGACGTACGAGGCCGAGGAGCAGTCCGGGCCGATCTCCCGGCTGCACGCGGCGCAGCGCGAGGTCGACGAGCTGCGCCGCTGTACCACCCGCTGGCAGAACACCCTCACCGACGAGATGGCCGACCTGCTCTCGGACATCGAGTACGACCTGCGTGACCGGACCCGGCAGATCCTGCGCACGGTGGACGAGGCGTTCGACGCGTCCGACCCGCTGGTGGCCTGGGACGCGTTCCAGGACTGGCTGGAGCGCAGCCTCACCGAGGCTGCGGAGGCGAACCACGAGTGGCTGATCCAGCGGTGCGACTGGGTCGCCCGCCGGGTGGCCGCCAACTTCACCCGGTACGGCTACGACGTGCTGCCGCCCTGGTCGATGACCATGCCGGACGATCTCGGCGACCGGCTGCCGGAGCTGGAACGTCCGAGGATCGACCGGTTCACCACCGGCCAGAAGCTGCTCACCGGCATGAAGGGCTCCTACGGCGGCATGCTGATGTTCGGTCTGGCGACCACGCTGGCCGGGATGCCGATGATCAATCCGGTCTCGGTGGGTATCGGCGCGCTCTTCGGCGGCAAGAGCATCCGCGACGAGAGCAAGCAGTTGCTCCGCCGTCGGCAGGCGACCGTCAAGACGGCCATCCAGCGGCATGTCGACGACTTCTTCGTCCGGATGATCAGAGACTGCCGGGATGCCGCCCGGCAGGTGCAGCGGATGCTGCGGGACCACTTCACGGGGCTGACCGAGGAGTTGCAGGAGGCGATCGTCCAGTCGTTCCGCAGCGCGAAGCAGGAGGCCGACACCGATGCCGCCCTGCGGGAGCAGCGGCAACGGGAGATCCGGCTGAGGATGACCCGCCTTGCCGCGCTGCACGAGCAGGCTCAACAGCTGACCGACGCCCGTACCCCGGCGTTGCTGGAGCCCCGGGCATGACCGTCGGCGTGCGGCTGGACGAGGCGGCGTGGGGGTTGTTGCACCAGGCCATCGACCTGTACCAGCACAACCCTCGGGCCGTCGACCAGTTGCGGCACCAGGTGGCGCGGTTGGAGCAGCCCCTGCGCATCGCGGTGGCTGGCCCCTGGCGGGCCGGCAAGTCGACGGTGCTGAACGCGTTGATGGGGGAGGAGGTCGCGCCGGTCGAGGGCGCCGACGGCATCGTCACCTGGTACGAGGACGGCGCGCACCCGGGTGCCACCGCCTACCCGGCGGGCCAGCCTCCACAGGAGTTGGCGGTGGTCAAGTCGGCGACCGGGATGCGGGTGGATCTCGGCTGGCGGGCCGGGGAGGTGCGGGACATCGTGGTGCGGTGGCCGACGCGGGCGCTGCGGCAGGTCACGCTTATCGACACCCCGGCGCTCAGCGGTGCCGGCGAGCAGGGCCGTGTGCCGGTGATGGACCGGGTCCTGCGGGATTCCGACGCCGTGTTGTTTCTGACCCGCGACGGCCGCGACAGCGATCTGCGGGTGCTGGAGTCCGGCCGCGACGGTGCCGTCGGGCAGGCCGCACCGGTGAATGTGATCATGGTGCTGTCCCGGGCGGACGAGGTCGGCGGTGGCCGGATCGACGGGCTGCTCACGGCCCGCCAACTGGCCCGACGGCACCAGCGTGATCCTCGGGTGGGTGCCGTGGCCGTGACCGTGGTGGCGTGCAGCGGATCGGTCGGCCTGGCGGGCCGGCTGCTCAGCGAGTCGGACTTCGCCGCGCTCGCGACGCTGGCCGGGGTGCCCCGCGCGGAGCTGGAGGCCCACCTGCTCTCCGCCGATCGCTTCGTCGGTGGCGGCCTTCCGGTACGCCTGGACTCCGAGGTGCGTGCCGCGCTGCTGGACCGGTTCGGGCTCTTCGGGATCCGGCTGGCGACGACGCTGGTCCGTGGCGGGTTCGACAGTCGGGTGGCGTTGTCCGCCGAGCTGATCCGGCGCAGTGGGCTCACCGAGCTGCGCGAGTCGGTGACCCGCTGTTTCATCGACCGGCGCGACGCGCTCAAGGCGCGCTCCGCGCTGTCCGCCGTGGAGGCCCTGCTGCGGGCGGAGCCCGTCCGGGGCGCCGACGACTTGGTGGGCGCGATCGAGCAGATCCTGGCGGGCGCGCACGAGTTCCGGGAGTTGCGCCTGCTGGTGGCGCTGCGCAACAGCCGCCTCGGGTTCGACGCCGAGTTGGCCGCCGAGGCGCGACGGCTGATCGGCGGCGACGGGGTTGGCCTGGCGGCCCGGCTCGGTGTGGAGCACGAGGCGACCGTGCGGCGGCTCTGGGAGGTCGCCTCCGACGCGCAGTGGCGGTGGCGGGACCGGGCCCAGGACCCGGGGCTCCCGCTGGCCCAGCGTCGTGGCGCGGAGGTGGTCGTCCGCAGTTGCGAGGGGATGCTCGCCGAGTTGGCCGCGGGCGGCCGGTGAGGCGCCGGGACGCGGCGCTGACATCCACAAGGGGCGGGTTCGTTAAGTTTCCTTCCGGTCAACCCATTGACACGGCAAGGGTCTGCCGGAAACATCTGCCACCATCCGCTGGTCCTGCTGTCGCTTGTCGTCGAGCCCGATGACAACGATGTCAGGCCGGGACCGACCACCCTCGACAGTCCCTCAACCCAGACGTACGACCTGCTCGACCAGTTCGAGTCGAAAGGCCCCGCCCCCATGCCGTATCTCCCCCGTGCGCGCACCGTGTCCCTCCGGCTGGTCGCGGCGACAACCGTCGCCCTACTGCCGGTGGGGCTGGTCGTCGCCGCGCCCCTGGCCAGCGCCGCACCCGGCGCCGCGCCGCCCGGCGCCTTCAGTTCGTCGTTCGAGTCGGCCGACCCGCAGCCCGCCGCGACCACCGTCGAGGTCGACGCGAAGGGCAAGCCGATCCAGTCGAACCTGACCGGATCGAACCGCCGGATGCTGCCCGGCAGCCTGCTCGGCCAGGTCGCGGCGGTGACCGCGAGCGCCGAGAACCCTCCGAACGAGACCGCCGTGAAGCTCACCGACGGCGACCCCGCGACCAAGTGGCTGGCGTTCGCGCGGATCGGCTCGGTGACGTACCAGCTCAGCAAGCCGACGGTCGTCAAGCGGTACGCGCTGACCTCGGCCGACGACGAGCCGACCCGCGACCCCCGGGACTTCACCCTCCAGGGGTCCACCGACGGCAACACCTGGACCGACCTCGACCGGCAGGCGGGGCAGAGCTTCGCCAAGCGGTTCGCCACGAAGACGTACGCCGTCGCGAACACGACCGCCTACGCGTACTACCGGCTGGCCATCTCCGCGAACTCCGGCGCCACCATCGTGCAGCTCGCCGGCTGGGACATCAGCGACGGCTCGGACGTCCGGCCGCCGGCCCCGCCCATGGTCAGCGTCGTGGGCACCGGCCCGGCCGGCGGGTACACCACGAAGCCGGGCGTCGGCTTCACCGGGCTCGCCGCCCTGCGGTACGCGGGCGGCGCCGAGGACGACGGCCGCTCGTACGCGACAAACAAGTTGTTCGACGTCGCCATCCCGGTCGGTCCGAACACCCGCCTGTCCTACAAGATCTTCCCCGAGTTCACCGGCTCGGACGCCCAGTACCCGTCCACCTTCGCGGCCCTCGACCTGCACTTCACTGACGGCAGTTACCTGAGTGGTCGCGCGATCGTCGACCAGCACGGCAACCCGCTGACGGCCGCCGGCCAGGGCACCTCGAAGGCGCTCTTCGCCGACCAGTGGAACGCGGTGCGGGCCGACATCGGCGCGGTCGCCCGGGGCAAGACCATCGACCGCATCCTGCTCGCCTACGACAACCCGCAGGCCACCGGGGACACCCGGTTCACCGGTTGGCTCGACGACATCGAGGTGACGGCCGCGCCGGCGCCGATCGACGGCTCCCGGCTGACCAACTACGTCGACACCCGCCGGGGCACCAACTCGACGAGCGGTTTCTCGCGCGGCAACAACCTGCCGATCACCGCCGTGCCGAACGGCTTCAACTTCTTCACGCCGGTGACCGACGCGACGTCCGACTCGTGGGAGTACCACTACCACCGGACCAACAACGCGGCGAACCTGCCCACGTTGCAGGGCCTCGCGATCTCCCACGAGCCCAGCCCGTGGATGGGTGACCGCAACCAAATGTCGGTCATGCCGGTGGCCGGCGACGGTCCGCTGACCGGGGCACCCGCCAGCCGGGCGCTCGCCTTCCGGCACGCCGACGAGACCGCACAGCCCGACCTCTACCGGGTCGCGCTGGAGAACGGCCTGGTCGCGGAGATGTCGCCCACCGACCACGCCGGCATCATGCGGTTCACCTTCCCGTCCGGGCCGACGACCGGAAGCCTCGTCTTCCACAACGGCACCTTCACCATCGGTACGGACGGCACGTTCACCGGCTGGGTCGACAACGGAAGTGGCCTGTCGGCCGGACGCAGCCGCATGTTCGTGTCCGGCGCCTTCGACCGCGCGCCCACGGCGTCGTCGGCGACCTCGGCGACCTTCGACGTCGCGGCGAACCGCCAGGTGACGATGCGTCTCGCGACGTCGTTCCTCTCCGTCGACCAGGCCCGCCGCAACCTCGACCTGGAGGCGACCGGCCGGAGCTTCGACCAGATCCGCGCCGCCGCCACCGCCGCGTGGAAGGACCGGCTCGGCCGGGTTGAACTGCGCGGCGCCACCGAGTCGCAGCTCGTGACCATGTACTCCAATCTGTACCGGCTCAACCTCTACCCGAACTCGCAGTCGGAGAACACCGGCACCGCCGCCAAGCCGCGCTGGCAGTACGCGAGCCCGGTGTCGGCGCCGACCGGCACGTCGACCGCCACCCGGACCGGCGCGAAGATCGTCGACGGGCAGATCTACGTCAACAACGGCTTCTGGGACACCTACCGCACCGTGTGGCCCGCCTACGCGCTGCTGTACCCGGACGTCGCCGCGAAGATCTCCGACGGGTTCGTCCAGCACTACCGCGACGGCGGCTGGATCGCCCGCTGGTCGTCCCCCGGCTACGCCGACCTGATGACCGGCACCAGCGCGAACGTGGCGCTGGCGCAGGCGTACCTCAGCGGGGTCAAGCTGCCCGACCCGCTGGCGGCCTACGACGCGGCGGTCAAGGACGCGACCGTCGCGTCCGGACGCAGCGCGGTCGGCCGCAAGGGCATCGAGACCTCCCTGTTCCTCGGCTACACCCCGACCTCCACCCATGAGTCGGTGTCGTGGGCGCTGGAGGGGTTCATCAACGACTACGGCATCGGCAACATGGCCGCAGCTCTCGCCAAGGACCCGGCCACGCCGAAGTCGCAGCGTGACCGGCTCAAGGAGGAGTCGCGCTACTTCCTGGAGCGTGCCCGCAACTACGTGCACCTGTTCGACCCGAAGACCAAGCTCTTCCAGGGCCGCGACGACTCCGGCAACTTCCTCGCCGGTGACCCGCTGGACTGGGGTGGCGTCTACACCGAGACCAACGGGTGGAACTTCGCGTTCACCGCGCAGCAGGACGGGCAGGGCCTGGCCAACCTGTACGGCGGTCAGAAGGCGCTGCGGGACAAGCTCGACGAGTTCTTCGCCACCCCGGAGAACGCCGACCGCCCCGGTGGGTACGGCGGCATCATCCACGAGATGGTCGAGGCGCGGGCGGTGCGGATGGGTCAGCTCGGCATGAGCAACCAGCCGTCGCACCACATCCCGTACATGTACAACTTCGCGGGCGCGCCGGCCAAGACCCAGTCGGCGGTACGCGAGATCCTGCGGCGCCTCTACGTGGGCAGCGAAATCGGCCAGGGCTACCTGGGTGACGAGGACAACGGCGAGATGTCGGCGTGGTACGTCCTCAGCTCGCTGGGCATCTACCCGCTGCAGGCCGGGTCGACCCAGTGGACCATCGGCTCGCCGCAGTTCACCAAGATGACGGTTCGTCGCACCAGCGGCGACATCGTGGTCAACGCGCCGAACAACAGCACCCGCAACGTCTACGTGCAGGACGTGAAGGTCAACGGCAAGAAGCAACGCGGGCTGTCCCTGGACGTGACCGCGCTCGCCAAGGGCGGCACCATCGACTTCCAGATGGGCCCGAACCCGTCGTCGTGGGGCAGCGGCAAGAACGACGCCCCGCCGTCGCTGACCAAGGGCGACAAGGCGCCGAAGCCGTTGCAGGACACCACCGGCCCAGGTCTGGGCACCGCGACCGCCACCGGCGGTCAGGACGCGTCGAAGCTGTTCGACGACTCGTCGACCACGCAGCTGACCTTCGCCTCGGCGACGCCGCAGATCACCTGGGCGTTCCGTGGTGGCAAGCAGAAGCCGACCTTCTACACCGTCACGTCCGGTGCGGGCGCGGGCGATCCGGCGGACTGGCGGTTGCAGGGCTCCAACGACGGCATCACCTGGACCACTGTGGACTCCCGTAAGGACCAGGTGTTCCCGTGGCGCAACCAGACCCGCCCGTACACGATCGACAAGCCGGGACGGTTCGCCCAGTTCCGTCTCGCCGTGACGAAGACCGTGGGCGCCGCGCAGACCACCCTCGCCGAGGTCGAACTGCTCGCCGGGGGTGACGTCGAACTCGGGGGCGGTGACATCGCGGTGACGGCCGCGGACAGCGCGCACGCGACGGCCGGCGTACCCGCGTCGGTGCCCCTGGCGACCGTCACCGGCGGCAACGCCGACGGCTACCGGGCCACGATCGACTGGGGTGACGGCACACCCGTCACCGAGGGCACCATCACGCTGAACTCGCGGGCCGTCTACCGCATCGGTGGGTCGCACACGTACGCCACGCCGGGCTACCACCAGGCGAACGTCACGGTGAGCGACGGCACGAGTCAGAGCTCCGCGACGGTCGGCGTCGACGTGGCGTACGTGCCGAAGTCCGGCCTCACCGCCGCGTTCGACAGCGTCTGCATCGGTGACGAAGGCGTCCTCGCGGCGGACTGCGACGCGAAGTCGTGGGCGTACTCGCGGGCAGCCCTGAGGGAGGGCGGCGCGGTCCAGGGCCAGCAGCAGCAGGTCCCCGGCACGGCGCTGCGGTTCACGTTGCCGGTGATCCCCGCCGGGCAGCCGGACAACGCCACCGGCAACGGGGCGACGGTCGTGCTCGACCTGCCGGACGACGCCACGAGCATCTCGTTCATCGGCGCCGGAACGCAGGGCAACCAGAGCACCACCGGCACGGCGAGGTTCAGCGACGGCAGCACCGCCAGCATCCCGATCCAGATGAGTGACTGGACGCTGGGCGGCAACGCCAACGGCACCCCGTCCTACGGCAACATCGTCGTCGCCAAGACGGCGTACCGGCTGTCCGGCACGAGCCGGGACGGCGCCCAGCCGTTCCTGTTCGCCACCGCGCCGTACCAGATCCCGGCGGGCAAGACGCTGGTGTCGGTGACCCTGCCGACGCAGACCGGTGACCCCCGTTCGGCGGGCCGGATCCACGTGTTCGCCGTCGCCAACGACGGCACGCAGGCCCCCGCGCTGGCGACCGTCGCCCCGGCCGACCAGACGGCGAACGCCGGGCAGGCCCTCGCGGCGAACCTCGGTTCGGTGAGCGGCGGCGTTCCCGGCACGACGGGCTACCGCGCCCGCGTCCAGTGGGGTGACGGCACGGCTCCGGAGGACGTCACGATCGGGTCGTCCGGCGCGATGAGCGGGCAGCACACCTACGCGCGGGAGGGCACCTACACGGTGCACGTCACGGCGTGGGACACGCTGGCGAGCAGCACCACGGCCTTCACCGTGACCGTCGCCCGGGGCGGATCCCAGCCGACGATCGCGCTGTCGAAGGCCGGCACCGTCACCACCGGCGACGCGATCACCGTCGACGGCAGCGGGTTCGCCGCCGGCGAGCAGGTGACCGTCAGCGTCGGCACCGACCCGTCCCGGACCACGACTGTCGCGGCCTCCGCGACGGGAACGGTCCGCGCCTCGGTCCCGACCTCGGGCGACGCGCAACCCGGACGGTACGCCGTCACCGCGACGGGCGCGTCCACTCGTACGCCGGCCACGGCCACCGTCCAGGTGACCGGGCGGGCGGAGGCGCCGAGCTACCAGCCTCGGGTGGCGCTGCTGAGCACTGCGGCTCCGCGCGGGACGTCGATCACGGTCGACGGCTTCGGGTTCGCGCCGAACGAGACGGTCACCATCACCTTCGGCGACGGCCTCGCGGGCACCACCGTGCGGGCGAACGGCGACGGTGTGATCTCCGGCGCGACTGTCGTCGTCCCGGGTGCGGCGAAGGCGGGCGCGACAAGCGTCACGCTCAGCGGCGCCACGTCGGCGACGACGGTGTCCCGGCCGTTCACCGTCACCGGCGCGAACTGAGCCGGGGGTAGCGCAGCCGCGTGGGGCGGGCCGTGACCACGGCCTGCCCCACGCGGCTCGCCGCGGGCAGAACAGCTCTAGAGCGGGGCGAGATCCGGAACGCCGTAGTGCTGGTCGAGGACCTGCATGGCGGCGCCTGCGGCGATCACGTCCGCGCCGAGGCTGGACAGGGTCACGTCCGTGGTGAGCCAGTCCGCGCGGGGCACGTCGGTGTGCACGGCCTCCTCGACCGCCGCGAGGTAGGTATCCGCGTGCCGCAGGAGGTCGGCGCCGGCCAGCACCACGCGGGAGAGGTCGAGGGTCTGGAGCAGGTTGACCACGCCGACCGCCAGGACGCGGGCCGCCCGCTCGATGTCGCCGGCCTCGGCGGCGTGGTGGTGCACGATCTCCAGGCATCCGTGCCGCCCGCAGACACATGGCGGCCCGTCCAGGGCGACGACGGTGTGGCCGAACTCCCCGGCGTTGGTGTGCGCGCCCCGGTGGGCCGTGCCGCCCAGCCAGAAGCCCCCGCCGATGCCGGACTCGACCATGATGAGGACCGCGTCGCCGAACGTCCCGCCGTGCCGCCATGCCTCGGCGGTGATCCCCGCGGTGACGTCCTTGTCGAGATGCACGGGCAGGCCCAGGTGCGCCTCGGCGAGTTCGCGCAGCGGGATGTCGTGCCAGTGCCGCAGCCCGTGGGCGTCCCGGACCAGGCCCCGCGCGTGGTCCAGCGGGCCGATCATGCCGATGCCCACGCCGGTCAGCCTGCCCCGCAGGTCGGTGCTGCCGGGTATCGCGTCGATGCCGGAACTCAGCGCGTCGAGGAGCTGCGCCGGGGTGAAGTCGCCGGGCAGTGGGCTGACCGTCGAGTGGTGCACGGTGCCGGCCAGGTCGACCAGGACCAGCCGCAGCGTACGGCGGGCGACGTGGGCGCCGATCGCGTACCGGCTGTCGGGGACGAGTTCGTAGACGATCGCCGGCTTGCCGATGCCGGGGCGGCGGACGCCGGCGGGACGGATCAGGCCGTCGGCGGTCAGGCGGGCGATGACCTTGGAGACCGCCTGGGGTGTCAGGCCGGTGGCGTCGACCACGGTCGACCGCTCGAACGTCCGCACGGTACGTCCCACGGCCATGACCAACGCCTGGTTGTAGCCGCGCAGGAAGGTGACGTCGGCTGTGGTGCGCGTCATCTCACCACCCTATTACGCAACGCTGTTGCTAAATTCGCTCGGTGCATGCACTGAGCAGAAATCGACGCCTGGGGGCGGTTCTCGCGTTGGCGCTGGGCGGTGTGGCGGTCGGCCTCACCGAGTTCGCGGCGATGGGCCTGCTGCCCGACATCGCACGCGGCCTGCTCCCGCAGCAGTACGCCGAGTCGTCGTCGGACGCGGTGGCCCGCGCCGGGTGGACGATCAGCGCCTACGCGCTCGGCGTGGTGGTGGGCGCGCCCCTGATCGCCGCGCTGACCGCCCGACTGCCGCGCAAGAAACTGGTGCTCGGTCTGCTCGTCCTCTTCATCGTCGGCACCGTCGCCTCGGCGATCGCGCCGACGTTCGACCTGGTGCTGGTGGCCCGGTTCGTCGCGGCACTGCCGCACGGCGCGTACTTCGGCGCGGCGGGTCTGCTCGCGGCGGCCCTGCTCGGCCCCGGCAACGAGGCCCGGGGTTTCGCCGCCGTGCTCGGTGGTCTGACCGTGAGCAACCTGGTGGGCGTGCCGGCGGTCACGCGGCTCGGGCAGGCGGTCGGCTGGCGAGCCGCGTACCTGGTCATCGCCGGTGTGTTCGTGCTCACGCTGCTGGCGGTGCTGGCTGTCGTTCCGGAGGTCGTGGCGGCCGTCGACGCCTCGCCGGCCGCCGAGTTGCGGGCCCTGCGGACCTCGCAGGTGTGGCTCGTGGCGGCCACCGGCTCGGTGGGCCTCGCCGGTCTCTTCGCTGTCAACACCTACCTCGCGCCGGTCACTACCGACGTCGCCGGCCTTTCGGCCACGACCGTGCCGTGGGTGCTCGTTGCGGTGGGCCTGGGCATGACAGTCGGCAACGCCCTGGGCGGTTGGCTCGCGGACCGGGACCTGCGCCGGAGCATGTACGTCGGTTTCGTCGCCATGATCGTCAGCATCGCCGTCTTCGGCCTCGTCGCATCGAACGGCGTCGGCCTGTTCGTCGGTGCGTTCCTGGTGGGCGCGACAAGCCTCTACCTGGGGCCGGTCCTGCAGGCGCGCCTGATCACTGTCGCGCCGGGCGCGCAGTTGATGGGCGCGGCGATGAGCCAGTCCGCCATGAACATCGCCAACAGCCTCGGTGCCGGGCTGGGCAGCGTCGTCATCGCCGCGGGCTTCGGCTACCTCGCGCCGGCCTGGGTGGGCGTGGTCCTTGCGATTGCCGGCCTGGGCCTGGCGGGGATCAGCTTCTCGGTCGAGCGACGCACGCGGGCCGCGGAGACAGTCGCACTCGCGGGCTGACCCGTCGATCGATGGTGGTGGGCGTCGGTGCCGCCGACACGCCGACGTCGACATGTGGGGTGTGACAAACGCTGCTGCCCCTATATATGGTGTCGAGCGCAGCTGGTTCGGCCGCTCGTTCGGAGTGGTCGAGGCAAGAGGGAACCCGGTGGGAATCCGGGACTGTCCCGCAGCGGTGAGTGGGAACGACAGCCGTCATCGGCACTGGGCCACCAATCGGCCCGGGAAGCGACGGCCAGTAGGAGACCGGCGAGCCCGGTCGTGCCCACGAGTCCGAAGACCTGCCAGCGCGCCGCGTACCCGCACCCGGGTGCGCGGCGGTCCGAGGCCGCGTGGGACGGCTGACGCCACCTGACCCACGCCCAGCGTGGCGTCCGCCGGTGTCTGTCTCCTCGCGTCCGAGGGCCATCTGGTCTCGAACTCGCGAGGAGTGAGTGGTGACAGTCACCGAGGTAGCCCCGGTCAGCGGCGAGACGGCGCTGCGACGGACGCCGATGCAGGTCCGCAAGCGCGACGGCGCCACCGAGCCCGTGGACGTGAACAGGATCGTCCGGGCGGTCGAGCGGTGGGCCGACGACCTGGCCGACGTCGACCCGATGCGCGTGGCGACCCGCACGATCAGCGGCCTGTACGACGGCGCGACCACGGCCGAGCTGGACCGGCTGTCCATCCAGACCGCGGCCGAGATGATCGGCGAGGAACCGCAGTACTCGCGCCTGGCCGCCCGGCTGCTGTCCGGCTACGTCGACAAGGAGGTGCGTCGGCAGGGCGTCACCTCGTTCAGCGCGTCGATCCGGATCGGCCACGCCGAGGGCCTGATCGGCGACGGCACCGCCGCGTTCGTCGCGACGCACGCCGAGATGCTCGACGACGCGATCGACCCGGACGGCGACCGGAGGTTCGAGTACTTCGGCCTGCGCACGGTGTACGACCGGTACCTGTTGCGTCACCCCACCAGCCGGCTGGTGCTGGAGACCCCGCAGTACTGGCTGCTGCGGGTGGCCTGCGGCCTGTCCCGTACGCCGGACGAGGCGGTCGGCTTCTACCGGCTGATGTCCAGCCTGGCCTATCTGCCCAGCTCCCCGACGTTGTTCAACTCCGGCACCCGGCACACGCAGATGTCCTCCTGCTACCTGGTCGACTCGCCGCGCGACGAGCTGGACTCGATCTACCAGCGGTACGCGCAGGTCGCCAACCTGTCCAAGTTCGCCGGTGGCATCGGCATCGCGTACTCCCGGGTCCGGTCCCGGGGCGCGCTGATCCGTGGCACCAACGGGCAGTCCAACGGGATCGTGCCGTGGCTGCGCACGCTGGACGCGAGCGTCGCCGCGGTCAACCAGGGCGGCCGGCGCAAGGGCGCGGCCTGCGTCTACCTGGAGCCGTGGCACCCGGACGTCGAGGAGTTCCTGCAACTGCGGGACAACACCGGCGAGGACGCCCGGCGTACCCACAACCTGAACCTCGCCAACTGGATCCCGGACGAGTTCATGCGCCGGGTCGAGGCCGACGAGATGTGGTCGCTGTTCGACCCGCACGAGGTGCCGGAGCTGCCCGACCTGTGGGGGGAGCGGTTCGACGCCGCGTACCGGGAGGCCGAGGCGCAGGGCCGCTACGTGCGGCAGGTCCCCGCGCGGGAGCTGTACGGGAAGATGATGCGGACCCTCGCCCAGACCGGCAACGGGTGGATGACGTTCAAGGACGCCGCCAACCGGCTGTGCAACCAGACGGCCGAGCCGGGCAACGTCGTGCACCTGTCCAACCTCTGCACCGAGATCATCGAGGTGTCCAGCGACGCCGAGACTGCGGTGTGCAACCTGGGCTCGGTGAACGTCGCCGCGCACCTCACCGCCGACGGCATCGACTGGCATCGGCTGCGCGCCACGGTCCGCACCGCCGTGACGTTCCTCGACCGGGTCATCGACATCAACTACTACCCGACCCCGCAGGCGGCGGCGAGCAACCCCCGCTGGCGGCCGGTCGGGCTCGGGCTGATGGGCCTCCAGGACGTGTTCTTCGCGCTGCGGCTGCCGTTCGACTCGCCGGCCGCGCGGGAGCTGTCCACCCGGATCAGCGAGGAGCTGTACCTGACCGCGCTGGAGACCTCCGCCGACCTGGCGCACCGCTTCGGCGCGCACCCGGCGTTCGGGCAGACCCGGGCCGCGCGGGGCAACCTGCAACCCGACCTGTGGGGCATCGAGGGTACGCAGACCGCGCGCTGGGCCGCGCTGCGCGAGCGGGTGCGGGCGAACGGGCTGCGCAACTCGCTGCTCGTGGCGGTCGCCCCGACGGCGACCATCGCCTCGATCGCCGGGTGCTACGAGTGCGTCGAGCCGCAGGTGTCCAACCTGTTCAAGCGCGAGACCCTGTCGGGTGAGTTCCTCCAGGTCAACACCGCTCTGGTACGCGAGCTCAAGGCCCGTGGCCTGTGGACCGACCGGACCCGGTCGGCGATCAAGCGAGCCGAGGGGTCGGTGCAGGGCATCACCGAGCTGCCGGCCGACGTCCGGGAGCTGTTCCGCACCGCGTGGGAGCTGCCGCAGCGGGCGCTGATCGACCTGGCCGCCGCTCGTGCCCCGTTCATCGACCAGTCCCAGTCGCTGAACCTGTTCCTGGCCTCGCCGACCATCGGCAAGCTCTCCTCGATGTACCTGTACGCCTGGAAGGCCGGGCTGAAGACCACCTACTACCTGCGTTCCCGCCCCGCCACGCGGATCCAGCAGGCCACCGTCGCGGTCCTCGCGCCGTCGACGACCGACGCGGACGCGCTGGCCTGCTCGTTGGAGAACCCCGAGTCGTGCGAGGCCTGCCAGTGACCGCCGCCGACACCACTACCGACACCGTCACCGACACGAGGACCACGCACATGCTGCTCGACCCCGGGATGGACCTCACCCTCCGCCCGATGCGCTACCCGCACTTCTTCGACAGGTTCCGCGACGCCATCCGCAACACCTGGACGGTGGAGGAGGTCGACCTGCACGCCGACCTCGCCGACCTCGACAGGCTCTCGCCGGCCGAGCGGCACCTGGTCAGCCGCCTGGTCGCGTTCTTCGCCACCGGCGACACGATCGTCGCCAACAACCTGGTGCTCAACCTGTACCAGCACGTCAACAGCCCGGAGGGCCGGCTCTACCTGTCCCGGCAACTGTTCGAGGAGGCCGTGCACGTCCAGTTCTATCTCAACCTGCTCGACACGTACGTCCCCGACGAGACCGAGCGGTTCGAGGCCTTCGCCGCCATCGAGAACATCCCCTCGATCCGACGCAAGGCCGAGTTCTGTTTCCGCTGGATCGACTCCCTCAGCGACCTACGGGAGCTGCGAACCCGCCAGGACCGGCGCACGTTCCTGCTCAACCTGATCTGCTTCGCCGCCTGCATCGAGGGGCTGTTCTTCTACGGCGCGTTCGCCTACGTCTACTTCCTGCGCTCCCGGGGTCTGCTGCACGGCCTGGCCTCCGGCACCAACTGGGTGTTCCGCGACGAGTCCATGCACATGGCGTTCGCGTTCGACGTCGTGGACACCGTCCGCGCCGAGGAGCCGGACCTGTTCGACGACGACCTCGCCGACCAGGTCCGTCAGATGCTCACCGAGGCCGTCGAGTGTGAGGTGCAGTTCGCCGAGGACCTGGTGGGCCACGGCGTGCCCGGCCTGACCCTGGCCGACATGCGGGAGTATCTCCAGCACGTCGCCGACCGCCGCCTCGCCCAGCTCGGCATCGCGCCGCACTACGGGTCGTCCAACCCGTTCGCCTTCATGGAGTTGCAGGACGTGCAGGAGCTGTCCAACTTCTTCGAGCGGCGGGTGTCGGCGTACCAGGTCGGGGTGACGGGCGCGGTCGCCTTCGACGACGACTTCTAGCCGGCGGTCTGCGCGTGGGGCTCGGCCACCCGCCGCCCGGTCGGCGGGTGGCCGAGCCCCGGCTCCCGCGCGGGGGTATCGGCGACTCAGCTCGTGGTGCAGGTGAGGCTGGTCGGCGGGTTGTTGGTGCCGTTCCAGGCGCCGGTGAACCCGAAGGTGGTCGAGGCGCCGGCGGCGAGCGCGCCGTTGTAGGCGGCGTTTGTCACGCGGACGGCCGATCCGTTCTGGGTGTGGGTGCCGCTCCAGAGCTGGCCGATGGTCTGCCCGTTGGGGAAGGTCCAGGAGACGGTCCACCCGTTGATCGACGTGGAACCGGCGGTGACGGTCACGGTGGCCTGGAAGCCGCCGGCCCACGAGTTGACGATGGCGTAGGCGGCGGTCGCCGACCCGGACGGCGGGGGAGTGGTGGCGGACGGCGTCGGGGTGGGAGTGGGGGTGGGCGTCGGTGTCGGCGTGGCCGTCGGTGTCGGCGCGGTCCCGGCGTACGCCCGGTAGGACTGTCCCGCCTGCACGGTGAGTTCGATGACGTCGGACTCGATCCGCGTGGTGCGGGCCGGCGCGCCGGTGGCCGCGTCGACGACCGAGTGGGTCGCCGTGAACAGACGCGAGCGCAGCCGGATCGTGCCGCCACGGTCGGCGCCGATCAGGAGCTCCTGTGCCTGGCCCCCGCTCCACGCGATGCCGACGGTGTACCCGCCGCGCCCCCGCAGGCCGCTGACCCGGCCCTGCCCCCAGGCGGCGGGCAGCGCCGGCAGCAGGTGCAGCTCACCGTTGTGACTGTGCAGCAGCATCTCGGCGATGCCCGCCGTCGCGCCGAAGTTGCCGTCGATCTGGAACGGCGGGTGCAGGTCGAACATGTTCGGCGCCAGCCTCGCCGTGGTGACGAGGTCGCGCAGGAGTTTGTGTGCCCGCGCGCCGTCCTCCAGCCGGGCCCAGAAGTTGATTTTCCAGGCCAGCGACCAGCCGGTGCCGTCGTCGCCGCGCAGCTCCAGGGTCCGCCGCGCGGCCTCGAACAGTTGCGGGGTGCCCCGGCGGGTGATCTGGTTGCTGGGGTGCAGGCCGTACAGGTGTGAGACGTGCCGGTGGTAGGGCTCGGTCTCCACCCAGTCGTACAGCCACTCCATGACGTTGCCGCGCGAGCCCACCCGGGTCGGCGCGAGCCGGTCGCGGGTCGCCCGGACCTGTGCCCGGAACGTGGGGTCCACGTCGAGGATCTCGCTGGCCCGGGCGCAGCCGTCGAACAGGTCACGCAGGATCTGGTTGTCCATCGTCGGTCCGGCGCAGACGCTGGCGTTCGAGTGGTGCGACAGCTCCGGTGAGTTCGACGGGTTGGTGACGAGCCAACCCAGGGTCGGCTCCGTCTGCAGGGTGTCCAGGAAGAACTGCGCGGCGCCCTTCATCGCCGGGTAGTACGACCGCAGGAACTCGACGTCACCGGTGAACAGGTAGTGGTCCCAGATCAGCGTGCTCAGCCAGGCGCCGCCGGTCTGCCACATGCCCCAGAACGCGCCGTCGACGACCGAGGTGGCCCGCCACGCGTCGGTGTTGTGGTGGGTGACCCATCCACCGGCGCCGTACTGCACCTGGGCGGTTCGCGCGCCGGCCACCGCGAGATCCTTGATCATCTCGAAGACCGGTCGGTGGCACTCGGCCAGGTTCGTCGAGTTCGCCGGCCAGTAGTTCATCGGCAGGTTGACGTTGATCGTGTACTTCGAGTCCCACGAGGGGGCCATCTGGTCGTTCCAGATGCCCTGGAGGTTCGCCGGCTGGCTGCCGGGGCGCGACGACGAGATCAAGAGGTACCGGCCGTACTGGAACAGCAGCGCGGAGAAGTGCGGGTCGGTGGCGGTGCTGTGCTGCGCGATCCGTTCGTCGGTCGTCCGGTCGGCGGCGGCGGTGCGACCCAGGTCGAGGCTCACCCGCCCGAACAGCGTCTGGTAGTCGGCGACGTGCCGGCCGCGGAGTTCGTCGTAACCGCGAGCGCGGGCGGCGGTGAGGTGCCGGCGGGCGATGCCCTGGTAGTCGCCACCGACGTTGCGGTAGGTGACGTAGCTGGAGGCGATCGAGATCAGCAGCGTCGCACTGGTGGCGCCGGAGACCCGCAGCGTTCCGCCGGAGCTGGTGACGGTGCCACCGGTGACGGTGGCGTGGGTCAGGGCGTAGAAGCGGACCGTCCCGGTGACACCCTCCTGGCTGCCGGACGTGCCGTCGAGGGCGATCGTGGCGCCGTCCGGGCTGGACACCGTGGTGCGCTGCGGGCTGTCGAACGTGGCCGAGAAGGTGAGGGAGGCCGCCCGGTCGGCGGTCAGACGCACCACGATGACCTGGTCCGGCGCGCTGGCGAAGACCTCCCGCTCGTGGCGTACGCCGTTGAGCACGTACGCCACCGAGGTGATCGCCGTGGCGAGGTCGAGCCGTCGGGTGTACTGCGACGCGCTGCCCGAGGTGCCGAACGTCAGGCGCAGGTTCCCCACCGGCTGGTACGCCAACTGCCCGACCGGGTTGCCGAGCATCGTCTGGTTGATCAGATCCTGCGCCTGTGTCCACTGGTTGGCGAAGACCCGTCGGCGGATCTCCGCGATCGATCCGGCGCCCCGGGTGTTGCTGGGGTCGTGTGGCCCGCCGGCCCAGACGGTGTCCTCGTTGAGCTGGAGCGTTTCGCGGTCGACGTTGCCGAAGACCATGGCGCCGAGGCGACCGTTGCCGATCGGCAACGCTCGCAGCCACTCGGTGCCGGCCGATTCGTCGTACCACAGCACCAGCTCGTTGGCGGCCACCGCCTGGGCCGACGCGGGGGCCGGGTCGTCGGCGAGCAGGGAGAGCGGCAGCAGCGCTCCGGTGGCGCCCGCTGCCCCGATCGTGAGCGCCTGCCTACGCGTTACATCTGACATCTCGGGCCTCCTCAGGGCGGGGCTCGTCGGGGCTGATGGGCTCCCCGTTGGCTATCTGCGCAGGTGTGCATGGGTGGAGCCTCGTCATGCGCTCGTCACAATGACGAAACCATAGAGCAATTTCAATGGAAAAGATATGATGCTTACGGGCCTGAGTGGCCGACGGGGGCTGGCCCGCCTCGTCGTTGCCCCGACGCGGCGGGCCAGCGCCGCCGACGTCAGGCCGGCGTGCAGGCCACGTTGCTCGGCGCTTGGTTACCGCCGGTGCTCGCGCTGAGATAGCCCACCGTGGTCGACGATCCCGCCGCGAGTTGACCGTTGTAGGTCGCGTTCGCCAGGGTCACCTGGTTGCCCTGTTGGGTGAAGGTGCCGTTCCAGCTCTGCGCCACCGTCTGCCCGCTGGCGAGGGTGAAGGTGACCCGCCAGCCGTTGATCGGGATGGACCCGGCGTTGGTGACCGTCACCCGTCCCTCGAAGCCGCCCTGCCAGGAGTTGACCACCGTGTGGGTCGCGGCGCAGGACTGTCCACCCGGGCTCGTCGGCGTGGGCGTGGGCGGGGGAGTCGGGGTTGGCGTCGGGATCGGGGTTGGCGTCGGGGCCGCAGTCGGGGACAGCGTGGGCGTCGGGGTGGGCGTCGGGTTGCCGCCGGTCTGGAACTGCCACCAGTTGACGTTGAACAGATTGCCGCTGCCCCCGGTGAAGCGCAGGTACAGGTCCTGGTTGCCGCTGGCGCCGGTGACCGCGCAGGAGACGGTCTGCCAGCTCTGCCACCCGCCCGTGCCCGGCACGGCACAGCTGCCCACCCGCGTGCCGGTGGGGCTGCCGAGGCGCAGCTCGATGGTGCCGCCGGACGTCGCCGAGGCCACCCGGGCGCTGAACGACGTCGCGCCGGCGCCGAAGCCCACTCCCTTGACCTTGATGTAGTCGCCGTTCTCGATGAACCCGACGTTCATCCCGCCCTCGCTGGCCGGCTCCGTCTCGATGCCGGAACCCCAGGCGATCGTCTCGGCCTCCTGCCGCACGTAGGGATTCAACGTGCCGATCTGCGGTGCGCCAGTCGTGGTCATGTTGATCGTCGGGATGGTGCCGTTGGCGTTGTAGGTGAACTTCTCCACGGCCACCGAGCGGGTGTAGCCGCTGCCGCCGGGCAACGCGCCGTTGTGGTAGAAGAAGTACGAGCCGCCGTTGAAGTCGATGACCCCGGCGTGATTGGTGAAGCTCGCACCCTGCCGAGGCATGATCGTTCCCCGGTACGTCCACGGGCCGGTCGGGCCGGTCGCGGTCGAGTAGCCGATGAACTCGGAGCAGCACTCCGCCGCGAACACGTTGTAGTAGACGCCGTTGCGCTTGTAGACCCACGGGCCTTCCTCGTACAGCGTCGGCCGGTTCGCGTTGCCGGACCGGGCGCCGAAGCCGGCGGTGGTGAGCGGGATCTTGGTGGCGCTGCCGCTGTACGAGATCATGTCCGCGTTCAGCTTCACGTACCACAGGTTGGGGTTTCCCCAGTACAGGTACGCCTGGCCGTCGTCGTCGACGAAGACGGTGGGGTCGATCTCGCCGTTGCCCACCAGCGGCCGTCCGATGGCGTCCCGGAACGGCCCGGTGGGGCTGTCGGCCACCGCCACGCCGATGGCCATCGAGTTGGTGGCCCGGGCGGTCACCGGGACGTACCAGTAGAACTTTCCGTTGCGGGCGATGACCTGGCCGGCCCACGCGTTGGCGCTGGCCCAACTGAAGGTGCTGACACTCAGCGGTGAGCCGTGGTCGGTCCAGTTGACCATGTCGGCGGAGGACCACACCCGCCAGTCCTTCATGGTGAAGTACGTGGAGCCGTCCTCGTCGTGGCCGGTGTAGAGGTACACCCGGCCGTCGTGCACCAGCGGTGCCGGGTCGGCCGTGTAGATGTGCTGGACGATGGGATTGTCCGCACGCGCCGCGGTGGCCGGCAGCAACGTCGAGACGAGCAGCAGGCTCACCAGCCAGGCGGCCGTGCGCCGGAGTCGGGTCCTCGTCGGCGGTGTGGGTGTGGATTGCATCGGTACCTCCCAGGGATGGGACGCTCACCTGACTGATCGGGATTGGCTCAGCGCACAGGTCCGCCACTCACACGGCGGGGGACCGCCCGGGCGGTAGGCGGGCGGTGACGGCACCGCCCGGAGGCCGGTCGTCGGGACGGTGCTCGACTCGGCGCGTGGCGGTGTCGCGGATCGACACGGGGTTGGTCGGATGCCCACCGTGGCTCCCGCGCGGGGCGGGCCGCAGGTGTCGACGGCGGTGCTCAACGTCCTGTGGAGAGGCCCGGACACCCGCCAGCGGGGCGTTGCTCGTGCTCGGCTCCACCGGCCCGGGGGTCGGCTGGAGCGGTGAAGCGTGCCCTTCGCCTCTGCGGCCCGAGGGTAGTCTGTTATCGCTAACATTCACAAGACATGGACGGCATTGAATCCGTACCCGCCCGGTTGTCGACCGCTCACGTCACGGTCGTGACGGCCCGAACCGCCAGTCGCGCCCTGTCGTCAGCGCTGCAGCCGCGTCGGGCTGCCCGGCCCGCTGCGACGCACGAGCCAGGCCTCGGTGATGTGGGTGAACATCGCCTGGGCGGCGCCGTCCGGGTCGTGGGCGGCGATGCGTTCGTAGATCCGCCGGTGCCCCTGGTTCGATGCCACGCACAGGGCCCGCTCGGGCTGGCCCATGTACCGCGCGGTGTTGACGACCTGGCTCTCCAACGACCGGACGACGCCCCGCGCGATCCGGTTTCCGGATGCCTGCATGACGGTGTCGTGGAAGGCGCGGTCGTGCTCCTGGTAGGTGAGGTGGTCGTCGACGAGTTCGTCCATCCGGTCGACCAGGGCGCGCAGCCGGTCGATGGTCTCCTGGTCGGCGAGTCGGGCGGCCACATTGGCCATGTCGGACTCCAGCACCCGTCGGGTGACCACCAGGTCGTCGAGGATCGCCAGGCTGTCGTCCTCGGCGATGGTCGCCGCGAGGACGAGTTCGTCGAGCATGTCCCACGACGATGGTGGCGTGACAAGCGTGCCGCTGCCCTGGCGGACCTGCACGAGGCCCTTCTCCTGGAGGATCTTCACCGCCTCCCGGATGACGGTCCGGCTCACCGAGAAGGTCTCGCAGAGCACCGGCTCGGGGGGCAGCGGGGTGCCCGAGGGGTGAACCCCCTGGACGATTCGGTTCACCAACTCGGCGGTGATCGCCCGTGCCAGGTTGGTCGGTCGGCGCGCCCACGTGCGTGTCGCCGATCCGTTCACGGTCGTCTCGTTCGATGCCGCCATGTCCACCTCCGCGTGGCCGCCCGGAGCCACGATTCCGCCCCAGTGTACGGGTAAACGTTGACGTGATACGTCATACGAGTTACGTTCTCGGTCAATCTTGCATCGATGGCCGGTTCTGCGGCCACTCTCCATATGAAGGTGAGCAACGATGAAGCAACGAGCAGTGTGGGCCGCAGTCCTCGTTGCGGGGCTGGCCCTGACGGGCTGTGGCAGCGCGACCGGATCGGGCTCGTCATCCTCGGGCTCGGCCGACAAACTGGTCGTCTGGGACTGGAAGTCCGGCGAGGCCAACGCCGCCGCGTACGTGGAGAAGGCCAAGGCCGACTTCGCCAAGAAGCACAAGGACGTCAAGGTCGAGTTCGTCGCCCAGCCGTTCGACCAGTACTACACGTTGCTGGGCGCGGCCATCCAGTCCGGCAAGGGGCCGGACGTCATCCTGTTCAACGGCGGCGGCCAGATCCGCGACCGGGTCGGCTCGCTCCTGCCGCTGGACGAGTACGTGGCCGAGGACCGGCAGCGACTGGCCGGCTGGGACGCGTTCGCCAAGGACAGCAAGACCTACGCCGCCCCGGTGACCCTGCAGGGGCACCCGATCTACTACAACAAGGCGCTCTACGAGAAGGCCGGCCTCGACCCGGCGAAACCGGCCACGACCTGGCAGGACTTCCTCGCCAACTGCTCCACCATCACCAAGGCGACAGGTGCCAAGTGCTTCGCCGTCGGCAACAAGGAGGGCATCGGCATCCAGTTCTTCCTGTCCGCCATGGCGTCGGGCATCCTCACCGCCCAGGAGTACGACAACTGGATCGCCGGTAAGCGGGACTGGAACTCGCCCAACGTCAAGCGGATCTTCCAGCTGTGGAAGGACACCGGCACGGCGGGGCTGAACAACGACGGGGCGAACTCCACGGCGATGTTCAACGACGCGTTCGCCGTCTTCCAGTCCGCCAAGGCCGCGCACATCATCGGCCTGATGTCCGACATCGGGCACTGGAAGGACTTCAACGAGTTCGTCACGCCCGAGAAGCTCGGCGTCATGGCGGCCCCGGTCGTGACCGCCGGCACCACCCCGAGCCTGCCGTACGACGGCGGTATCGGTTACGCGGTCGCCAAGTGGACCAAGGACCCGAAGATGGCCGCCGACCTGGTGCGCTCGCTGACCTCCACCGACGCGCTGACGGCGTTCTACGCCAACGCCGGCGCGATCACCGCCGACACCACCATCGACGTGTCGCAGGGCGGGCCGGCCGTGACCACGCTCGTCTCCGAGATCAAGACCGGCAAGCCCGCGCCGCACGTGGCGCTCTCCTCCAAGACCATCGACCTGATGGGGCGGCTGTCCCAGCAGCTGTTGAGCGGTTCGGTCACCGTCGACGAGGTCGCGAAGCAGATGGCCGCTTCCGACGCGGCGGGCTGATCTCGTGCCGATCGGAAAGTCGCTCCCGTCGGTCCGTCCGGTTTCGACCGGACGGACCGGCGGGGTGCAGCCCACACCACCGCCGGCACCCCGCGGTCGTACCGCTGCCCGCCGCGTCGCCGGTGGTCGCCGCGCCGAACTGCTCGCGCCGTTCGTGCTGGTCGCCCCGGCCGTTCTGATCCTCGTGCTGCTGCGGCTGTGGCCGCTGCTGCTCGGCGTCAACTTCTCCTTCACCGGCGACGGCGAGCGCGACGGCGCGGCCGTCGGCTTCGACAACTACGTCGACCTGTTCCACGACCCGCTGTTCCGGGGAGCGCTGCGCAACGTCGGGTTGCTGGTGCTGCTCCTGCCGGTGGCGGTGGCGATCCCAGGCATCCTCGCCACCTTCATCTACCTGCGCGTACCGGGGCACCGGTTCTACCGCAGCGTCTACTTCTTCCCGGCCGTGCTGTCCCCGGTCATCGTCGGCGCGATCTTCAACCTGCTGCTCTCCTACGACGGCCCGGTCAACACCGTGCTCGGCGCCGTCGGCATCGGCCCGGTGGACTGGCTCGGCGACCCGGACGTCGCCATGTTCGCCGTCGTCGGCGTGCACATCTGGGCGACGTTCGGGATGGCCCTGGTGGTGTTCCTCGCCGGCTTCGCGACCCTGGACGCCGCGCTGCTGGACGCCGCCCGGGTGGACGGCGCGTCACTGCGCCAGGTCATCTGGCACGTGATCATTCCCAGCCTCACCCGCACCATCCAGTTCGTCTTCGTGACCACGATGATCGGGATGCTGACCTCCATGTTCGGCCTGCTGTACGTCATGACCAGCGGTGGGCCGGAGGGGTCGACGTACCTGCCGGAGTACTACATCTGGATCCAGCAGGGCCAGATGAACCGTCCCGCGCTCGCGTCGGCCGCGTCGACGGTGCTCTTCGTCATCATGCTCGTCGTCGGGCTGCTGCAACTCAAACTGCTCCGCCGAGCGGGGAGGGAGGACTGATGTCCCGCGTCCGACTGGGCGGTTGGTTGCTCGTCATCCCGATGGGGCTCCTCGCCCTCGCGACCATCTACCCTCTGCTGTTCACCGCCAACGTCGCGATGAAGACCCGGCGGGAGTACATTCTCGACCGTTTCGCACTGGCGGGCTCCCTGCGCTGGGAGAACATCGCCACGGCGTGGAGCAGCGTCGGCATGGCCCGATACGCCGCCAACTCGGTTCTCGTGGTGGCCTGCTCGGTGTTCCTGCTGCTGCTGTTCGGGTCGATGGCCGGCTTCGCGCTGAGCCAACTGCGGTTCCGCGGCTCGTCGGCGCTGTTCATCGGCTGTCTCGCCGCGCTCTTCGTGCCCTTCCAGGTGATCATGGTGCCGCTGGCCCGGATCATGGCCGACAGCGGTCTCGTCGACACGTACCCGGGGCTGGTCCTCGCGTACGTCGCGCAGTTCCTGCCGTTCACGATCTTCCTGATGACCAGCTACTACCGGACCATCCCGGCGGAGATCGTGGACGCGGCCCGGATCGACGGCAACAGCGTGTACGGCGTGTACCGCCGGATCATGCTGCCGTTGGGCGCTCCGGCGCTGCTGTCGGTCGGCATCCTCAACACCCTGTTCTGCTGGAACGACGTGCTCATCGCACTGCTGATGATGCCCTCGGCCGACCACCGCACCCTGATGGTCGGGGTGACCTCGCTGCGCGGGCAGTACTCCGAGGACATCCCCACGTTCGCCTCCGGGGTGCTCATCGCCGCGATTCCCGTCCTGGCGGTCTACCTGTTCCTTCAGCGCCAGATCGCCGACGGCGTCGCCGCTGGTTCCACGAAAGGCTGATATGCGCATCACCGGGTATCGAACCCTGACCACCGTCCAGCAGTGGGGTCGGCCCGTCGGCGACGCCAACGGCATCCTTCCGCACGGTGTCACACCGGTATCGATCGTCATCGTCGAGACCGACGAGGGGATCACCGGCGTCGGCCTGGGGCCGCACGTGGAGATCGACACGATCTTCGCGGCGATCGACGGGGAGGATCCCCGCGCGGTGACCACCCTGTACGACCGGATGCTGCGGCAGAGCTTTAAGGCCGGCCACGGGGGCCTGGTGTTCGGGACCATCGGCGCCCTGGACACCGCCCTGTGGGACATCAAGGCGCAGGCTGCCGGTGAGCCGCTCTGGCGGCTGCTCGGCGGCCGGGACCGGCACGTCCCCGCGTACGCCTCGGGTCTCGACATCGGCCTGACCGACGACGAACTCGTCGCGGAGTACGAGGTCTACGCCGGGTACGGCCTGCGTGCCGCAAAGCTCAAGGGTGGCCTCGACATCGAGCGGGACCGGCAGCGGCTCGCCCTGGTGCGCGACGTGCTCACCGAGGCGGGCCACGGCCGTCGACCCGGCCTGATGCTCGACGTCAACGAGGCGTGGTCGCGCAAGCAGGCCGTCCGGCACGTCTGCGAACTGGAGCGCACCCTGGATCTGGTCTGGATCGAGGAGCCGGTCCGGCGGTGGGACGCCGAGGGTCTGTCCGCCGTCGGTCGGGGAGTCCGGGCCGCCGTCGCCACCGGTGAGAACCTCACCGGGCTGGAGCAGTACCGGCCGTTGATCGGCGCGGGCGCGGTCGACATCGTGCAGATGGCCGCCGTCTGGGGCGTCACCCACTTCCTGCGGGTGGCGGCCCTGGCGCACGCCCACGACCTGCCGGTCAGCCCCATCGGCAACATCCCGATCGGCCTGCTGCACGCCGCGACCTCGGTCCCCAACCACCTGGTCAGCGAGTTGCAGGACCTGAGGCCGCCGGTCGGCCTGGGCGTCGATCTGCACATCGAGGACGGCGCGTTTGTCCTCGGCGACACACCCGGCCTCGGTGTCCGGGTCGACGAGGCGGCGATCGTGGCGGCCGGACACCGACCGGGCAGCCCGACCGCCCAGAGCCCGAACGTCCGCCCGGAGCGGGCCGGCCTCCGGCTGCTGGCGGAGGCCGACCACACCGTGCCGGAGCTGAGGGTCGAATCCCTGCTCACCAACTCCGTCGCGGCCCGCCAGGGCGCCGCACCTGTCCGGCACTGACCGCACCGGGCCACACCTCTTGGACCCGTGCCACCCGTACCCGAAAGGATCTTGAGTGCCACCCACGCGCGTAGCCTCCAGACGGACATCAGCGGCGGCGGTCGCCGACGCCCGGCCGCCCGCCACGCCGGCCGGGGCCACCCGGCCGAGCCACCCCGGCACCGCCCGGGCCGGGACGGCGAACCTCAGCTCACGGGTACGCCGGTCGACGACGCACCCGCGACCGTACGCAGCGGCGGAAACCCGCCACGTCGAGACGGAGCAGCGGTGAAGGCAGTCGTCTACCGGAGGGCGCGGGACCTCGCGATCGAGGAGCGCACCCCGCAGGCGCCGGGTCCCGGGGAGGTACGCATCGCGGTGGCGTACACCGGGATCTGTGGTACGGACCTGCACATCTTCCACGGCGACATGGACGCGCGGGTGGGCGCGTCGGCGGTGCTCGGGCACGAGATGTCGGGCCGGATCGCCGCGCTCGGCGCTGGTGTGACCGGCTGGTCGGTCGGGCAGGCCGTCACGGTGATGCCGACGCGCGCCTGCGGGCGGTGCGCGGCGTGCCGCCGGGGCGACTCGCACATCTGTCACGCCATGGATTTCCTGGGCATCGACTCGCCCGGCGCCATGCAGTCGTCGTGGACGGTCCCGGCGGATCTGGTGCTCGCGCTCCCCGACGACCTGCCGCTGGACCAGGCGGCACTCGTCGAGCCGGTGGCGGTCGCCGTGCACGACGTCGGCCGGGGCCGGGTGGCGCCGGGCGAGCAGGTCGTGGTGGTGGGCGGTGGGCCGGTCGGTGTGCTCATCGCCTCCGTGGCCCGGGCGCGCGGCGCGGAGGTCCTCCTCGTCGAGCCGGACGGCTTCCGCCGGTCGGTGGCGTCGGGCATCGGGATCGAGACGGTCGATCCGGGGCCGACCGACGTGGTGGCGCTGGTGAACGAACGGACCGGCGGTGCGGGCGCGGATGTGTCGTTCGAGGTGTCCGGTTCGGCCGGCGGGGTTGGTACGGCCGTCGACGTGCTGACGACCCGGGGCCGGTTGGTGCTGGTGGCGATCCACCCGCAGCCCCGTGCGGTGAACCTGCACCGGTTCTTCTGGCGCGAGTTGGAGTTGGTCGGTGCGCGGTTGTACCAGCGCGCCGATGTGGCCGAAGCGATCCGGCTCGTCGCGGAGGGCGTCGTTCCGGCCCGGGAGTTGATTTCCCGGGTGCTGCCGGTCGAGGGTGTCACCGACGCGTTCACGGCGTTGGAGGGTGGCGGGGGCGTACTCAAGGTGCTGCTGGACTGGCGGGAGGAGGGCCGATGAGCGCGCTGTTCGACCTGTCCGGACGCACCGCGCTGGTGACCGGCGCCCGGCGGGGCATCGGCCTGGCGATGGCGCAGGCCCTGGCGCTGGCTGGCGCGGACATCATCGGGGTGTCGGCGCAGTTGGAGCCCGAGGGCAGCGAGGTGGAGCAGCGGGTCCGGGCGGCCGGTCGCCGGTTCACCGGCTTCCGCACGGACCTGGGTGACCGGGCGGCGGTGTACCGGCTGGCCGAGGAGGTCGCCGCGCTCGGGTCGGTGGACATCCTGGTCAACAACGGCGGCACGATCGCCCGCGCACCGGCGGTGGATCACCCCGACGAGATGTGGGACCGGGTGGTGCAGGTGAACCTGTCCAGCCAGTTCGTGTTGAGCCGGGAGATCGGTCGGCAGATGGTCGACCGAGGTCGCGGCAAGATCATTTTCACCGCGTCGCTGCTCAGTTTCCAGGGCGGCGTCAACGTCGCGAGCTACACCGCAGCGAAGTCGGGCCTGGCCGGGCTGACCAGGGCCCTGGCCAACGAGTGGGCGGGGCGCGGAGTGAACGTCAACGCCATCGCACCCGGTTACGTCGCCACCGACAACACCCAGGCGCTCCGCGACGACCCCGACCGCAACGAGGCCATCCTGGGCCGAATTCCGGCCGGCCGGTGGGGACGGGCCGACGACCTGGCCGGTGCCGTCGTCTTCCTGGCCGCCCCGGCCTCAGACTACGTGCACGGCACCGTCCTGCCCGTCGACGGCGGCTGGCTCGGCCGATGACCGCGACCCAGCAGGCCGGACGATCCGGCATCGTCGACGCCCATCACCACCTCTGGATCCGCGCGCGGCACCCGCAACCGTGGATCGACCCGGACACCATGGCGGTGATCGACAACGACTTCACGGCGGCGGACCTCGCCCCGGCGGCCCGCGCTGCCGGCGTCACCGAAACCGTCGTCGTGCAGTCGATCGCCTCCGTGGCCGAGACCGAGCATCTGCTGGGCGTCGCGGCCGACGACCCCCTCATCGGCGGTGTCGTCGGGTGGGTCGACCTCACCGCCGACGACATCGACGAGCGCCTCGACCGGCTCCGCGCCGCACGCGGCGGGCACCGGTTGGTCGGCATCCGTCACCTGGTCCAGTCCGAACCCGACCCGGCGTACCTCGACCGGCGCGACGTTCGGCGGGGCATCGCGGCGGTCGGCGCCGCCGGCCTCACCTTCGACCTGCTGGTCCGCGACCGTCAACTGCCCGCGGCCACCCGACTCGTCCGCGGCCTGCCCGAGGTGCCGTTCGTCCTCGACCATCTCGGCAAGCCCGCGCTCGGGCGGCGCAGCCTCGGCGACTGGCCCGGCGACCTGCGGGCGTTGGCGGCCCAGCCGAATGTCACCGCGAAGCTCTCCGGCCTGGTGACCGAGGTGGACGTGCCATCCTGGTCGGCCGCGGATTTGCGGCCCGCCGTCGACCACGCCCTCGACGCGTTCGGCCCGGAGCGCCTCATGTTCGGCTCCGACTGGCCGGTGTGCCTGCTCGCCAGCTCGTACACCGGGTGGGTCAGGGTGCTCGCCGAACTGCTGGCACCGCTCGGCGACGCCGAGCGGGCGGCGATCTGGCGGGACACCGCCCGCCGCGCCTACCGGCTGGGGGAGTGGTGACCCCCCGGGCGCTGCCGCGCCGGCCGGCGGTCGGTCTCACCGCCCTGGGCCTCGGCGCCGCACAGGGCGGCAACCTGTTCCGGGCGACGACCGATGACGAGTTCGCGGCGGCCGTGGACGCCGCGTGGGCGGCGGGCATCCGCTACTTCGACACCGCGCCGCACTACGGGCTCGGGCTGTCCGAACGGCGCCTCGGCGCCGCGCTGCGATCCCGCCCCCGCGACGAGTACGTGGTGTCGACCAAGGTGGGGCGGCTGCTCGTACCGTCGCCGGAGACCGCACACCAGCGGGACACCGAGGGATTCGACGTGCCGGCCGACCACCGGCGGGTCTGGGACTTCAGCCGCGACGGCGTACGCCGGTCGTTGGAGGCCAGCCTGGAGCGCACGGGCCTGGACCGCGTCGACGTGGTCTACCTGCACGACCCGGACGAGCACTGGGAGCAGGCGGCGACCGAGGCGGTTCCCGCGCTCGTCGAACTGCGCGACCAGGGCGTCATCGGCGCGATCGGCGCCGGCATGAACCAGTCGGCGATGCTGGCCCGGTTCGTCGAGGAGACCGACGTCGACGTGTTGATGTGCGCCGGCCGGTACACGCTGCTGGAGCAGGGTGCGCTGGCCGACCTGCTGCCCGCCGCGCAGGCCCGCGGGGTCGGCGTGGTGATCGCGGGGGTCTACAACTCGGGGCTGCTGGCCCGGGACCGGCCGCCGGCCGACGCGGTCTACAACTACGAGCAGGCCCCACCGGAGCTGATCGAGCGGGCCCGGCGGATCGCCGACGTGTGTGCGGCGTACGGCGTCACCCTGCCGCAGGCCGCGCTGGCGTACGTCCGCCAGCACCCGGCCGTGGTCTCGACGGTGGTCGGCCTGCGCGACGCCGCCCAGGTGACCGAGACCCTACGCCGGTCCGAGGTCGACGTCCCGAACGAGCTCTGGCCGGCGTTGCGCGCGGCCGGGCTGCTCGGGGCGCCGACACCCGGCTGAACCCCGGCGCGCCGGCCACCCGATCCTTCACGATCAGGTGGCCGGCGTTTGCCGCTATACCGCGCTGAACCGCCACTGCTGGTTGGTGGCGCTGTGGCAGCCCCACTGCAACAGCCGGGCCCCGTCGGCCGTGGACGCGCCGTTGACATCGATGCAGAGCCCGCTCGGCACACTCTTGACCGTGTAAACACCGGTGGTGGTCGTCGCCGTGACGAGGAACTTCTGCTGGTTGGCGTTCGTGCAGGTGCTCTGCTGTAGGAAGGCGCCCTGCGCGGTGGACCCGCCGACGACGTCGAGGCACTTACCGCTGTGCACCGCCTTCAGGTAGACGGCGCCGCTGCCGGCGTCCACGGCCTGCCACTTCTGGTTGTTGCCTCCCGTGGCCGCCCACTGGGTGATCTGGGCGCCGTCGGCGGTGGAGACACCGCTGACGTCCATCAGCTTGCCGCTGTGCTGCGCGGTGAGCGTCCAGGTCTTGCCCGCCACGCCACCGCCGCTGCTGGGGACGCCGACGCCGGAGCCCCCGAAGGTGTGCGAGTCGAGATCGAACCAGTTGTTGCCGCTGCCCTTGAACACCAGGTAGAGCGTCTGCGTCCCGCTCGTGGCGGCAACGCTCACCGGCGCGGTGGACTGGTAGTTGTCCCAGCCACCGGTGCTGGGCACCGTTGTCGTGGCCAGCAGGGTGCCGGTCGGCGAGCCGGCTCGCAGCTCGATCGAGCCGCCACCGGACGGCGACGACAGCCGGTAGCTGACGCTCGTGATACCCGACAGGCTCATCGGGCTGAACGCGATCCAGTCGTTGTTGGAGATGTCGCCGACGCGCTTGCCACTCTCCGCGCCGGACTGATCGACGACCCGGGTCCCGGACTGGCTGCTGTAGTACTCGGCCTGCTTCTGCTTGGGTTGGAGGATCACCTGCGCGGTCCCGGTGAGCGGGGCCGCGCCCCCCGCGCCGCCGTTGTCGGTGTACCGGGCGTTCAGCACGTAGAACAGGTTGGCGCCATCGGGGTGACCACCGAGCAGGTCGGTGGAGATGGTGCCCGAGCAACCCGGGTACTCCGTGGTCTCGTGCGCGTGGTCGTCGTGACCGAGCGCGGGGTTGAGGATCACCTTCGAGCAGTCGATGGTTCCGCCATCCGGGTCCGAGACGCTGATCTGGTACGACACCTTGTCGCCGAAGGTGAGCATGCCTCCGTTGGGCGGGGTGGTGATGGTGACGACCGGCGCGCTGTTGCCGACGGTGATCTGGACGTTGGCGAAGCCCGTCTTACCGGTGTTGTCGGTGACCTTCAACTGCGCCGTGTAGTTGCCGTTGGTGGTGTACACCTTCGACGGGTTGGCCGCCGTGGAGGTGGTGCCGTCGCCGAACGTCCACTGGTAGCTGAGCGTGTTGCCGGGGTCCGGGTCGGTCGTGCCGGCGCTGCTGAACTGCACGGTCAGCGGTGCGCTGCCACTGGTGGGCGTGCCGACGGCCTTGACGATCGGCGACCGGCCGCCCTGGATGTAGTCGATCCGGTAGAGCCCGGAGTCGCTGTTGCCGCCGCCGAAGTTGGTGCCCCACTCCAGCAGGTAGAGCGAGCCGTCCTTGCCGAACTCCATGTCCATCGGCTTGTTGAACCGCGCGGTCGGCAGGAACGGGTTGGTGCGGGTCACCGCCGTGGCGGAGTCGAAGTGCACCTCCTTGATGTAGCTGCGCGACCACTCGTAGAAGAAGTGCACACCGTCGTAGTAGGGCGGGAACTTCGTCGCGGACGGGTTCGCCGCGTCGTAGCGGTAGACCGGGCCGCCCATCGGCGCGGAGCCGCCGGAGCCGAGCTCCGGGAACGTCGGCGAGGTGCCGTAGCCGTACCACATGTTGGGTGCGACGACCGGTCGCAGGCTGGTCAGGCCGGTGTTGTTGGGCGAGTTGTTGACCGGCGCAGAGCAGTTGAACTTCGCCCCGACCACTCCGGTGTCCGGGTTGAACGGCGCGTAGGGCTGGTTGTCGCCGTGGCAGAACGGCCAACCGTAGTTGCCGGCTGACTTGATCACGTTGAGCTCGACCAGGCCCTCGGGGCCACGGTTGGTGGTGGGCGGGTTGCGGTCCGGTCCGTAGTCGGCCAGGTAGACCCAACCGTTGGCCGGGTCGATCGAGAAGCGGAACGGGTTGCGGAAGCCCATCGCGTAGATTTCCGGCTTGGTCTGCGCGGTGCCCTGGGCGTAGAGGTTGCCCGACGGGATGGTGTAGCCGCCGCTGGCCTGGGGTCGGACGTGCAGCAGCTTGCCGCGCAGGTCGTTGGTGTTGCCGGCGGACCGGGCGGCGTCGAGGTTGGCCTTGCCCGATCGCCAGTCCAGCGGGGCGTAGCCCTGCCAGTTGGGGTCGAGATTCGGCGGCGTGTCGTCACCGGTGGCGATGTAGAGGTTCCCGTCCGGGCCGAAATCGATGTATCCACCGGTGTGGCCGGGCTCGGGGAAGGTGCGGTCACGGTACGCCGGGATGTCGATGATCCGGGCCTCGCTGGACAGGTTGAGCGTGTCGCCGGTGAGCGTGTAGCGGGAGACGCGGTTGACGTCGGTGCTGCTGCTCGCCGGTGAGTGGTACAGGTACACGTAGCCGTTGCTCGCGAAGTTCGGGTCCAGCGCCAGCCCGGTGAGGCCGTCTTCCCCTCCGGTGTAGACACTCAGCGTGGCGGCGGTCACGGTGCTGTTGGTGGAGGGCTTGAAGATCTTCACCTGCCCACCGCGCTGGACGTAGATCACGCGGCCGTCGGGTGCCACGGCCAGCGCCATCGGGTCGACGGTGTTGTCGTCGAGGGTGCGCTTCTCGAAGTTGCCCCAGACGGTGCCACCGCAGTCGCCGGGTACGTTGCCGGCGGCCCACTTCACGCCACCGAGGACGTGGTTGCGGAAGTTCGTCTCGCTGTAGGAGTCGATGGCGTGGCCCATCGCGGTGGCCCACACCCGGCCGCCGCCGGTGTTGCGGCACCAGGAGATCGGGTGGTCCGGGCCCATTGCGCGGGAGCCCGGGTTGTACGTGCGTTCGTCGGCGGTCACCAGGACGTGGACGTTGCCGCGCGGGTTGGTGTCGAAGTTGTACCACTCCTCGCTGCGGTTCCAGCGGTCCGGCAGGCCGACGGTCGACGGGTGCTGTTTGTCGGCGACGATGGCGGTGCCGGGCAGCACGCCGGGGGAGTGCTCGGGCATGTGCGCGCCGCCGTTGATGGTCTGGTCCCACCACGGGTACTCGGACTCGATGCCCATGTCGGTGGCGTTGTGGACGCCGACGATGCCCTTGCCGCTGGCGAGGTAGCCCTCCACGGCCTGGCGCTGGGACGCCGAGGTCCAGACCATGCCCGAGGTCTGGAACATGATGATGACATCGAAGGTGGCCAGGTTGGCGGACGTGAAGACGCTGGCGTCCTCGGTCTGCACCAGCTCGAAGTTGTTGGCGGCCGCCTGCTGCTGGAACATGCTGATCCCGGCGGGGATCGAGTCGTGCCGGTAGCCGGCGGTCTTGGTGAACAGCAGGGCGCGGAAGGCCGGGGCCGCCGCCGCTGGTGGTGGGGCGAGGCCGAGCACGAGTAACAGGCTGGCGATCATGCCGATGATCAGTGTGTTGCGACGCATGCCGTCTCCTAGGTCGGGCGGGCAACGGGGTGTGCGACCACGTGCCGGACAGCGCGTCAGGTTGTGTGTGGACACGTGTGGGCACGAGTGCTGACCGGTCGTCGTGCCGTCCGCCGAAACGGCAGTCAGGCCCGCAGGACGTCACACAGCGTGAGGTGGGCGGTGTGAGGTCCTGCGGGTGTCGACGCCAGAATGAGCCTGCCATCGACATCTGTCAATCGGATGGTTAACATCTGATCTTGCCCGGGGTGGCGGGGGCACCCCCGGTTCCCCCGTGTCGACGCCACTGGCGATGCGAGGGGTGGACCTGGCTGTTGTCGCGGACCGAGGATTGCGCGGTCGCATCCAAACATCTATCTTCATACGTGTGATGTTTCGTCGATGTCAAGAGAATGTTTGCGCCATAAAGACGTAAGCATCCATGGCGGGCAACGAAAGTGCGTCGCCCATGTGCGCCGAGCCGCTTCCGAGTCGGTTACCGATGTCGTCCATGACTACTATCTGTAAAGGGCTACCGGGATGTCAGATCCGCGTCCGGCACCGCTGCTCGCCCTTCGACGCATCGGCAAGTCCTTCCTCGGCGTCCGCGTCCTCGACGGTGTCGACCTCGACGTCGCGCCGGGCGAGGTGCACGCCGTCGTCGGTGAGAACGGCGCCGGCAAGTCGACCCTCATGAAGATCGTCTCGGGCGGGTACGCCCCGGACGAGGGCACCGTCGAGTTCGCCGGCGTCGCGCGCGCGTTCCGTGGGCCCCGTGACGCCCAGCGGGCCGGCGTCGGCATCATCCACCAGGAGTTCAACCTGCTGCCGGAACGCACGGTCGCGGAGAACGTCTACCTCGGGCACGAGCCGGTCCGCCGCGGGCTCGTCGATCGCCGGGCGATGCTCGACCGCACCACCGAGCTGCTCGCCTCGATCGGGGAGACGGCGCTGCCGGCCGACGCCCGGGTGGGGAGGCTCGGCGTCGCGCAACAACAGGTCGTCGAGATCGCCAAGGCGCTCGCCCTGGACGCGCGGCTGCTCATCATGGACGAGCCGACGGCGGCGCTGGCCGACCACGAGGTCGAGTTGCTCTACGGGCTGGTACGCCGGCTCCAGGAGCGGGGCATCGGCCTGCTGTACGTCTCACACCGGCTCACGGAGGTCTTCGACCTGTCCAGCCGGATCACGGTTTTGAAGGACGGCCGCCGGGTGACCACGGTGGATACCGCGACGACCACCGCCGACGAGTTGGTGCGGCACATGGTCGGCCGGGAGCTGTCCAGCTATTACCCGGACCGGGCCGACCCCGCCGATGTCGGTCCGGTCCGGCTCACCGTCCGCGACGCGGGGAACCGCAAACTGCGGGGCGTCAACCTCGAGTTGCGCGCCGGTGAGGTGCTCGGTGTCGGCGGCCTCCAGGGCGCCGGGCGGTCGGCGCTGGCCCGCGCGCTGTTCGGCGTGTCCCCGTTCACGACCGGCGAGGTCACGCTCGACGGCAGACCGGTCCGGCTGCGGTCGACGCGCGCCGCGATGCGGGCGGGCATCGCCTACGTCACCGAGGACCGCAAGGGGGAGGGGATCGTCGCCCGGCAGTCGGTGCTCGACAACGCGCTGCTCGCCAGCCGTGCCGTCTTCGCGACCCGGTCCGGCCATGCCGCCCGTGCCGTCCGGGTCCGCGAGCTGCTCGCCGCCGTCCAGGTCCGCGCGGCCGGCGACGACCAGGAGATCCGGTTCCTGTCCGGCGGCAACCAGCAGAAGGTCGTCCTGGCCCGCTGGCTCGCGATCAACCCGCGGATCCTGCTCTTCGACGAACCCACCCGGGGCATCGACGTCGGCGCGAAGTCGGCCATCCACGACCTCGTGCGCAGTCTCGCCCGCGACGGCGCGGCCGTCCTGATGATCTCGTCGGAGTTGCCCGAGCTGCTGGGAATGAGCGACCGGATCATCGTCCTGCGCGACGGCCGCGTCGCTGGCGAGCTGCCCGCCGGAGCGACCGAGGAGGACGTGGTGGCCCTGGCGGTCGGGACCGTCCGGGAAGTTGTCCAGTGAGCGCGAGGAGCGAGCCGGGGTTGCGAGCCCCGCAGTCGCGAACCGAGGTAGCACCGTGAGCGCGAGGAGTGAGCCGGGGTTGCGAGCCCCGCAGTCGCGAACCGAGGTGGCACCGTGAGCGCGCTATCCCTCCTGCCGGCGCGACGTCCCGTCCCGGGCGTGTTCGTGGCTCTGACCCTCACCCTGGTGGTCGGCTGGCTGGTCGTCCTGGTCGACGGGGGCCAGCTCTTCAACCAGTCGACGACGGTGAGCCTGCTGCACGTCGCCGCCGGCCTGGGGCTCGTCGCGGTCGGTCAGACCCTGGTCATTCTCGGCGGCTCGCTCGACCTCTCGGTGGCGTACGTGATCAGCCTCAGCACCCTCGTCGGCGCGGAGGCGATGAGCGGCAGCGACGGCGCGATGCTCCCGGCGATCGGCCTGGCGCTCACGGTCAGTGCCGCCGTCGGCCTGCTCAACGGGCTGCTGGTCACCAAGCTGCGGATCAACGCGTTCATCGCGACCCTCGGCGTCGGGCTGCTGCTCAAGGGCTACCTCGACAACGGCTACGACGGCCCGGCCGGCGAGAGCGCCCCCGCCCTCGTGCGGACCCTCGGCTACCAGCGCATCGGGCCGGTGCCGGTGTCGTTCCTGCTGCTGCTCGCCGTGACCGGGGCGGCGTGGTTCGCGCTCACGCGTACCCGTTTCGGCCATCACCTGGTCGCCGTGGGCGGCGACCCGGAGGTGGCCCGGCTGTCGGGTGTCCGCAACGACCGGGTCCTCGTCACCGCCCACGTGCTGTGTTCGCTCTGCGCGGGCCTCGCCGGGGTCTACCTCGCGAGCCGGCTCGGCTCCGGCGCACCCCGGGTCGGCACCGAGGGCCTCTACGACCTGGAGTCGATCGCGGCGGTGGTGCTCGGCGGCACCGCCCTCGCCGGTGGGCGCGGCGGTGTTCTCGGCACGGTCGGCGGTGTGCTGCTGCTCGCGAGCATCGACGCCATCTTCAACCAGCTCGAGGTCGACGCCTTCTTCAAGCAGGTGGTCCGAGGCGTGATCATCATCGCGGCGGTCGCCGTCTACGCCCGACGGGCTCTGAGAAAGGCGGGATCGTAGCCATGCGGATCGCCGAGCGCCGTGCGCTGCCACTGCGGATCCGCACCGACGGGGTCGTGCCGATCGCCGCGATCCTGGCGGTGCTGCTGATCCTGGTCGCGGCCGTGCAGCCCGACTTCCTCGCCCCGCCGTCGCTGATGTCGTTCCTCGGCCGCTCCGCGCCGATCATCCTGCTCGCCGCCGGCCAGTACTTCGTGATCGTCTGCGGGGAGTTCGACCTCTCCGTGGGGTCCCTGGTCACGGCGCAGGTCGTCGTCGCCGCCCGGCTCATCGACAGCGACCCGTCGCGCACCTGGCCGGTGGTCGTGCTGCTGCTCGTCGGCGGCGCGCTCGTCGGGCTGGTCAACGGCCTCGTCACCACCGTGCTGCGGGTGCCGTCGTTCATCACGACCCTCGGCATGTTCCTGATCCTCGTCGGCGCGGTGTACCTGTGGTCCGACGGCGCCCCGAAGGGCGGCCTCTCCGAGGACTTCCGCCGCTTCGGCCGGCGGGCCATCGAGGACGTGCCGCTGCTCGGCCGCATCCCGTACGCCCTGCTCGTCCTGGTGGCCGTTGCGGTGGTCGCCGTGCTGCTGATGCGCTCCGACTTCGGCCGCACGCTGGTCGCCGTCGGCGACAACCCGCGCACCGCAGAGCTGAGCGGGGTACGGGTCGGACGTACCAGGACGATCGCGTTCGTCCTCAGCGGGCTCGTGGCGGCGGTCGCGGCGATCCTCCTCGGCGGGTACAGCGGGGTGTCGTTCCAGGCCGGCGTCGGCCTGGAGTTCGGGGCGATCACCGCCGTCGTGCTCGGCGGGGTCGTGCTCGGCGGCGGTCGCGGCTCGGTCGTCGGCGCCATGCTCGGCGCACTGACGCTCGAGACGCTCTTCGCGCTGATGAACTTCACCGGCGTCTCCGGCGCCCTCAGATCAACCGTCCAGGGCGCGATCATCCTGCTTGCCGTGGCGGTCTCGGCCCTGCGTTCTTCCTCCAGATGAAGGAAAATCGATGAGACGTTCCATAACCGCGCTGGCAGCCGTGAGCCTGCTGGTGCTCGCCGGTTGCGCCACCGACGAGCCGACCGCGTCCCCGTCGGCCACCACCTCCGCGGCTGCGGGGGCGGGCACGGGGGAGCAGTCGAAGTTCTTCGTGCAGGCCGACTACGACAACGAGTTGGCACTGCTCGACGTCGCCCCGACCGGGCCCGCCGACAAACCGTGGGAGCAGGTGCTCAACCCGACGATGGTGGACACCGCCAAGTTCAAGAAGAAGGGTCCACACAAGATCTGCTTCTCGAACGCCGCGTTGAACAACCCCTGGCGGCAGGTCGGGTTCAAGACCATGCAGGCCGAGGTCGAGGCGCAGCGCAGTCGGATCAGCGAGTTCGTGCACGTCGACGCCGAGGGCAAGGACCAGAAGCAGATCGCGGACATCAACGACCTGCTCGGCAAGAACTGCGACGCCCTGATCGTCTCCCCGAACACCACCGCCACGCTCACCCCGGCTGTCGAGGCGGCCTGCGCGGCGGGGCTGCCGGTCGTGGTCTTCGATCGTGGTGTCAACACGAAGTGCCCGGTGACGTTCATCAACCCCATCGGCGGGTACGGCTTCGGTCACGTCGGAGCCGCGTTCGTCAGTCAACGGATGAAGCCCGGCGGCAAGGTCCTCGCCCTGCGGATCCTGCCCGGTGTCGACGTCCTGGAGACCCGCTGGTCGGCGGCGAAGGTGGCGTTCGACAAGGCGAAGGTCGACGTCGTCGGCGTCGAGTTCACCGACGGCGACCCCGCCAAGACCAAGAAGATCGTCAACGACTACATCCAGCGGTACGGCACGATCGACGGTGTCTGGATGGACGCCGGAGCGGTGGCCGTGGCGGTGGTCGAGGCGTTCCAGGACGCGGGCAAACCCGTACCGCCGATGAACGGCGAGGACCAGCTCGACTTCCTGAAGCTGTGGAAGGACAAGAACCTCACGGCCATCGCCCCGACCTACCCGACCTACCAGTGGCGTACGCCGATCATCGCCGCGCTGAACATCCTCGGCGGCACCTCCGTCTCCAACCCGTGGAAGCTGCCGCAGCCGACGATCACGCAGGACAACCTGGACCGGTATCTCGACCCGAGCATGCCGCCGCTGCACTACGCGATGTGCGGCTGCACCGACCTGCCCGGCTATCCGCAGCGCTGGAAGTAGCGCCCGGTGTACGCCGTCGGCGTCAACCCCTGGGTGTGGGCCTCACCGGTCGACGACGCGGCCCTCGCCGAGCTGATCCCACGGATCGCCTCGTTCGGGTTCGACGCGGTGGAGCTGCCGATCGAGCAGCCCGGCGACTGGGATCCGGTCCGCACGCGGGACCTGCTGGCGGCACACGGCCTCGTCGCGGCCGGCGTCTGCGCGGTCACCCCGCCCGGGCGGGACCTGGTGAACGCCGCGCCGGCCGTCGTCGAGTCGACAGTGGCGTACCTCATGGGGTGCGTGGCGAGCGCGGCGGCCGTGGGCGCGCCGTGCGTCGGCGGGCCGGTGTACGCGGCCGTCGGTCGCACCTGGCGGATGTCGGCGGCGGCCCGCGCGGCGTGCCACGCGGACTTCCGGCGCGCCCTGGCCCCGGTGGCCGAGCGGGCCGGTGAGTGCGGCGTGAGCATCGGGGTCGAGGCGCTGAACCGCTACGAGACAAGTGTCGTCAACACCGTCGAGCAGACGGTCGAGTTGATCGACGGGCTGCCCCCGAACGTCGGCATCATGATCGACACGTACCACATGAACATCGAGGAGGCCGATCCCTACGCCGCCCTCGCCGCCGCCGGCCCGTACGTCAAGCATGTCCAGGTCAGCGGCACCGACCGCGGCGCGCCCGGCGCGGACCACTTCGACTGGCCCCGCTTCTTCACCGTCCTGCGGGCCACCGGATACCGCGGCCCGGTCTGCATCGAGTCGTTCACGGCGGAGAACGAGACCATCGCGACCGCCGCGTCGATCTGGCGTCCCCTGGCACCCTCGCAGGACCGTCTCGCCACCGATGGCCTGCGCTATCTCCGGGAGATCCTCGGGGCCCCCCGCCGCGCGCCAACCCCACCTCGTTGAGGCGATCCGTCGCCTCCACACCCCCTCGTGTCAGGAGACCGTCCCGTGTCCGTCTCGTCCAGTCCGCCACTGCGCCGACTGCTGGCCGGCGCCGCCGCGACAGCGTTGACCGCTCTGGTCGCGGTGACCGCCTCGGCATCCCCGGCCCTCGCGGCCACCACCACCCTCTACGCGTCCCCCTCCGGCACCGGCACCACCTGCTCCGCCAGCCAACCGTGCTCGCTGACGGCCGCGCAGACCGCGGTGCGCAGCCTCAACACCGCGATGACCGGTGACATCGTCGTGGAGTTGGCCGACGGCGCGTACCGGCTCTCGTCGCCGCTGCGACTGACCGCCGCCGACTCCGGCAACAACGGCTACCAGGTGATCTGGCGGGCGGCCGCGTCCGCGCGCCCGACGATCACCGGCGCCCGGGCGGTCACCGGTTGGTCGCTCGTCGACTCCGGCCGCAACATCTGGCGAGCCAACGTCGGAGCCGGGCTCGACAGCCGTCAGCTCTACGTCAACGGGGCCGTCGCGACGCGGGCGCGTACCGCTGTGAACCGGTCCGACTTCACCTTCACCACCAGCGGCATGCGGTTCAGCAACAGCGCGCTGAACTACCTGAACAACCTCGGCAACCAGAGCCGGGTCGAGGTGGAGAGTGTCGGCTCGTTCACCGACCGGTACTCGCCGGTGCAGAGCATCAGCGGGAACTTCCTCACGATGCAGCAGCCCGCGTGGAACAACAACACCTTCGGGTTCGACACCCTCTCCAGCCCGCACCGCGCGGGCCCGTTCTACCTCACCAACGCGTACGAGTTCCTGGACTCAGCGGGGGAGTGGTATCTCAACCCCGGCAACGGCCAGCTCAACTACATCCCCCTGGCCGGGCAGAACATGAGCACCGTCAGCGTGGAACTGCCGCAGTTGCAGTCCCTGGTGAACGTCGGCGGCACCTACGACGCGCCCGCGCACCACATCTCGTTCAGCGGGATCACCTTCACCGGCACCAGCTGGCTCGGCCCCAGCAGCAGCAACGGCTTCGCCGACCAGCAGACCGGCGCGCACATCACCGGCACCTGGGCCCGCCCGTCGGACGCGCTGACCTCCTGCCAGGCGGGTTGCCCCCAGTTCGAGGCCACCCGGCCCAACTGGAACCAGATGCCCGCCGCCGTGCAGGTCTCCGCCGCCAACACCATCACCTTCAGCGACTCCCAGTTCGTCAACCTGGGGCAGACCGCGATCGGTATCGGCAACGACGCCAACGCCCACGCCAGCGGCGTCGGCCTGGGGGCCAGCAACATCACGGTCACCCGCTCGGAGATCGCCCGCAACTCGGCCGGTGGCATCGTGGTCGGCGGCGTACGCGCCGACGCCCACCACCCGAGCGACCAGCGGATGGTCAACCGGAACATCACCGTCAGCAACAACCGGGTGCACGATCTCGGCCTGGAGTACCGGGGCGTCGTGTCGATCCTGACCACCTACGTGAACACCGCGTTGATCTCGCACAACGAGGTCTACAACATGCCGTACACCGGCCTGTCGGTCGGCTACGGCTGGGGCGCCAACGATGCCGGCGGCAGCCAGCACTACGCGAACCGGGGCCTGTACAACTACCAGCCGCGGTACACGACGGCCACCACCGCCGCCAACAACCAGGTCATCGGTAACTACGTGCACGACGTCATGCAGCAGATGACCGACGGCGGTTGTATCTACACGCTCTCGGCCAACCCGGGCGGTGTCGTCAACGAGAACCACTGCCTGCGGACCAACGGCTGGTTCGGCCTCTACTTCGACGAGGGCTCGCGTTACTACACCGCCCGCAACAACGTGTTCTCCTCCACCGGCACCTGGGCCACCGCCAACTACTGGTACGCGGAGAACATGGGCAACTTCACCGTCACCAACAACTGGTCGACCAACAACAGCACGAACGTGACCAACGGTGATCGCGGCAATGTCGTCTCCGGCAACGTCACTGTCTCGAACGGCAACTGGCCGTCGGGCGCGCAGACGGTGATCAACGCGGCCGGTGTCCAGAGTGGCGGCGGCACCAACCCGCAGAACACGCAGATCGTGGGCGTCCAGTCGGGGCGCTGTGCCGAGATCGGCGGCTCCAGCACGACCAATGGCACGCAGGCCCAGCTGTGGGACTGCATCGGTGCCACCAACCAACGGTGGACGGCCACCGCCAGTCGACAACTTATGGTGTACGGCACCAAGTGCCTGGACGCCACCGGGCAGGGGACCAGCAACGGGACCACGGTGGTGATCTGGGACTGCAACGGCCAGGCCAACCAGCAGTGGAACCTCAACGCCAACGGCACGATCACCGGTGTGCAGTCGGGTCTCTGCCTGGACGCGAACGGCGCCGCGACGGCGAACGGCACCAAGCTCATCCTCTGGTCGTGCAACGGCGGCGCGAACCAGCAGTGGCAACTGCGGAGCTGATCCGGCTCGCCCCGGTCGGCCGTCGCTCACGGTCGGCCGGGGCACACCGTACGCCGTGGACCGTCTGTCGGCACGGTCCACACCAGGCAATTGATACCCGTCATTGATAAGTAGGCGTGTTAGCGCTAACGCGCGGCCGTGAATGTGGGCCGGCCGCGCCATCGCGGCGCACCGCACGCGCGACCCTATCCAGGGAGTGAATCATGAGAACAAACGGTGCGGCTCGTCCCACCCCGCAACCGCGACGTCGCTGGCGGTCCGGCCTGGCCGCCGCGGCGACGGCCCTGCTCGCCGCCGGCGCGCTCGTCGCGGCCAACCCGGCGCCGGCCTCGGCGGCGACGGTGGACACCACCGCCTGGTACGTCCTGGTCAACCGCAACAGCGGCAAGGCGTTGGACGTGTACGGCCAGGCCACCAATGACGGCGCGCGGGCGACCCAGTGGACGCGCCACAACGGTGCCAACCAGCAGTGGCAGTTCGTGGACTCCGGTGAGGGCTTCTACCGGCTGAAGTCCCGGCACTCGGGCAAGGTCCTCGACGTCAGCAACCGGTCGACCGCCGACGGGGCGGCGATCGTGCAGTGGACCGACAACAACGCCACCAACCAGCAGTTCCGGCTGGCCGACTCGGACGCCGGCAACGTACGACTGGTCAGCCGGCTCAGCGGCAAGGTCGTGGAGGTGCAGGGCGCCTCGACCGCCGACGGCGCCAACGTCGTGCAGTACTCGGATTTCAACGGCGCCAACCAGCAGTGGCAGTTGGTCAAGGTTTCCGGCGACAGCGGGACGGGCGGGGGCTGCGGCAAGAACCCCACGCTCTACAGCGGCAACCACACGATCCAGAGCAACGGCAAGAGTCGCAGCTTCATCCTGCGGATCCCCGCCAACTACAACAGCGGCACCCGCTACCGGTTGATGTTCGCGTTCCACTGGCGGGGTGGCACCGCGGGCGACGTCAGCTCGGGTGGCACCAGCGCGACACCGTGGTCCTACTACGGGCAGCAGGAGCAGTCGAACAACACCGCGATCCTGGTCGCGCCGCAGGGCCTCGGCAACGGCTGGGCCAACTCCGGTGGTGAGGACGTCACGTTCGTCGACGACATGATCCGGCTGATCGAGGGTGACCTCTGCGTCAACCCGGCGCAGCGTTTCGCGCTCGGCTTCAGCTATGGCGGTGGCATGAGCTACGCGCTCGCCTGCGCGCGGGCGACCGTGTTCCGGGCGGTTGCGGTCTTCAGCGGCGCCCAGCTCAGCGGGTGCAGCGGCGGGACCCAGCCGATCGCGTACTTCGGACTGCACGGCCTCAGCGACTCGGTGCTCGCCATCTCGGCGGGCCGCTCGTTGCGGGACACGTTCGTCCGCAACAACGGCTGCGCCGCGCAGAGCTCGCGTGAGCCCGCCGCGGGCAGTCGGACGCACGTCACCACCGCCTACTCGGGATGCCGGGCCGGCTATCCGGTGCAGTGGGCCGCGTTCGACAACGGCCACATGCCCGGCCCGGTGGACGGCACGTACGCCGAGAGTGGCATCACCACCTGGACCAAGGGTGAGGTGTGGCGGTTCTTCGCGCAGTTCTCGTGACGTGAACGGGTGGACGGTCGACGGCGACGCCGTGGGCCGTCCACCCGGTCCAACACATGGAAATAGTTGAATTCCTGGAAACGTCTCCGTAACATGACCTGCGCTTCTGTTAACGCTAACAGCAAGGCCCCGTCCGCCTGGTTCGGCACCCGTCCGTGGTGGACGACATCACCGAAAGGATGGCCTGCGCATGAAGCGAATCATCCGAGCCCGCACATGGGGGCGGGCAGCGGCAGCGGCGCTGCTGCTCGCCGCCGTCCTGGTGGGCATCCGCGCCCCGGTGGCCCAGGCGCTGGAGAACGGGGTGGCCCGGACACCGCCGATGGGGTGGAACACCTGGAACTCGTTCGGCTGCAACATCAACGAGACGCTGATCCGGCAGTCGGCCGACGCCATCGTCAACAGCGGGATGCGCGACCTCGGCTACCAGTACGTCGTGGTCGACGACTGCTGGTTCAACCCGAACCGGGACGCGTCCGGCAATCTCCAGGGCGACCCGACCCGCTTTCCCAGCGGAATGAAGGCGCTCGGCGACTACCTGCACGCCCGAGGGCTGAAGTTCGGCCTCTACCAGGTGCCGGTCGACAAGACCTGCGCCCAGTACTTCGGCGCCTACCCCGGTGCGACCGGCAGCCAGGGCCACGAGGCACAGGACGCCCGGCAGTTCGCCGCCTGGGGCGTCGACTTCCTCAAGTACGACTGGTGCTCGCCCAACGGCAGCATCGACGAGCAGGTGGCCACGTTCGCGAAGATGCGTGACGCGCTGGCCGCGACCGGCCGCCCGATCGTCTACAGCATCAACCCCAACAGCATCCACGCGAAGACCGGCCCGCAGCGCGACTGGGGCGATGTGTCCAACATGTGGCGGACCACCGAGGACATCACCAACGCGTGGGACACCGGCCAGACCAACGGCTACCCGATGGGGATCCAGAACATCATCAACGTCAACGTCCCGCTGGCCCGGTACGCCCGACCCGGCGGGTTCACCGACCCGGACATGATGGAGGTCGGTCGGGGCGGCATGAACGACACCGAGATGCGCAGCCACTTCGCGATGTGGGCGGTCATGGCGTCGCCGCTGATCGCCGGCAACGACGTCCGGTCCATGTCGTCGGCGACCCAGACCATCCTGACCAACCGCAACCTGGTCGCCATCAACCAGGACTCGCTCGGTCTGCAGGCCACGCAGGTCTCGTTCGACGGCACCCGTCGCGTGCTCGCCAAGCGGCTGGCCAACGGTGACGTGGCCGTCGCCCTGTTCAACCAGGGCGGCTCGGCGACGACGATCTCGACGACGGCCGCCGCCATCGGCAAGTCGGGCAACTCCTTCACGCTGGTGGACGCCTGGAGCAACGCCACCACCAGCAGCAGCGGCACCATCTCCGCCAGCGTCCCGGCGCACGGCACGGTGGTGTACCGGGTCAGTGGCGGCGGCACCACCACCCCGCCGCCGACGACCTCGAGCGCGCTGGCCAGCGCCGCCTCGGGCCGTTGTCTGGACGTCCCGAACAGCAACACCGCCAACGGCACCCAGCCGGTGATCTGGGACTGCAACGGTGCCGCCAACCAGCGCTGGACGGCGAACGGCCAGACCCTGCAGTCGCTTGGGAAGTGCCTGGACGCGCCGCTGAACGCCTCGGCGGGCGCGAAGGTCCAGATCTGGGACTGCAACGGCGGGGCCAACCAACGCTGGACCGTCAACGCGAACGGCACCATCAGCAACGCCCAGTCGGGCCTGTGCCTCGACGTGTCGAACGCCGCAACCGCAAACGGCACGCCGGTGATCCTCTGGACGTGCACAGGGGCGGCCAACCAGCGCTGGACCCAGCGCTAGACGAGCGGCCCCGACCCCGTGGGTGAGGTAGCCGCGACCGCAACTGCCCGGGTCGCGGGTGAGCCGGCCGAACAGCGGGGTCGGGGCAGGGCTTCAGTGCGTCGCGGACGCGGTGGGGGCCGGCCACTGTCCCAGGTGTGATGTCTCTCCGACATCAATATGTCGGAGAGACATCACGCACATCACTGTGGGTGCCCGCTCCCGCACGCGTGCGTCAGCTGGTCAGACTGGCACGCCGGGCGCGGGCGTCACCGTGGCGCGGCGGTCCCCACCGGGTCCACGGTCAGCCCGACCGACGCGCGGTAGCGCACCGGAATGGGGTCGGTGATCTCGCCGACGAACGTTCCGTCGACGTGGTCGAGGAAGCCGATGAGTGACCAGTCGCCGGCGGGCCCGGGCACCAGTCGGGGCGCGTACAGGTGCGGGTGCGTGAACGGCTGGGCGGCCTCGATGTCCCACGGGCCGCGCACGCTCGTGCCGGGGGCCACCCAGATCCGGTGGTCGTCGCGCCGGGCGCTGGAGGTGGCGTCGGTGGAGAACAGCAGCAGGGGCTGCCCGTCCACGACCGCCACCTGGGGGACCTCCAGGTGGCCGAACCCGGCCGGTGTCGACAACGGTGGTTGGACGCTCCAGGTGACCAGGTCGGCGGAGGTGGCGTGGCCGACGACGCCACGGGTGTCCGCCGGCCCGGTGTTGGCGCGGGCCGTGATGAGCATGTGCCAGCCCTCGCCGTCGGGGTCGGGGAACACCCACGGGTCGCGCCAGGCCTGCTCGTACCACAGGTTCTTGTCGAGGAGCTCGTACCAGGTCGGGTCGGCCCGCACGAGCGGCTCGGTGCCGTACCGGTGCCAGGTGGTGAGGTCGTCGGAGACGGCCAGGCCGATGCGTTGGACGAGCCCGTTCTCGGCACGACCCACCCCGGTGTAGTAGAGGTACCACCGCCCGTCCGGGCCACGGACCGTGCACCCGGTCCACGTCGCCAGGTCGTCCCACGCGGGGGCGTCGGCGGGGACCACGGCGTCGGCGACCAGGTGCCAGGAGCGCAGGTCCGTCGAAACGGCGTGGCCGATCGTGGCGCGGTGGTGGCGGCGGTGCGGGTCGTGCAGGGCGCGGGACGCGCGCAGGAAGAACATGTGCCAGAGGCCGTTGTCGTCCTGCGCGTACCAGCTGTCCCACACCCAGTGGTCGGCTAGACGAAGCATGGCCGGAAACCTAGCACTAAACCGTTTTAGCTGGGAATCGTCGGCGGGCTTCCGGAGCGACTGTCCGGATTACCCGGCGGGAGGCGCGAGGGATTTGCGGCGGCGCAGGGGCATGCCGACCAGTGTCGGCTCGGCGGCCCCGCCGTCCAGGAGCAGCTCGACCGCGCGCCGCCCCATCTGCTCGTGGGGCAGCGCGGTCGTGGCGAGGCTGGGACGCAGCCAGGCGGCGATCGGGTCGTCGTCGAACGAGATCACCGAGATGTCGTCCGGGACGGTCAGCCCCGCCTCGCCGAGCGCCTGGTACGCGCCGAAGGCCAGCCGGTCGTTCATGCAGATGACCGCGCTGGGCCGCTGCTGCCTGTTCAGAAGCCCGCGCATCGCGGCGTAGCCGTGCTCGGGCAGCCAGTCGGTGCAGAAGCACTCGGCCAGGAGGGTGACGCCCGCGTCGCCGAGCGCCTGGTGGATGCCGCGCAGCCGGGCGCGGGCGGCGAGGGAGACCTCGGGGTCGCCCTCCTTGAGCCGGTTGCGGCCGATGAGCGCGATCGCGTCGCGGTGGCCGTGCTCCAGCAGAGCGGTGGCGACGGAACGGCCGGCCCGTTCGTCGTCGGGAAGCACGCAGGGCAGGGTGTCGGAGCTGGTGGCGTTGAGCAGCACCACCGGGCCGCCGAGGATGGCCGGCGGCACCGTGAGCCGTCGGGTGGCCATCGCCGCGTAGATCACCCCGTCGACCTGCCGGTCGAGCATGGCCTCGATGGCGTACTGCTCGAAGGTGGCGTCGCCCTGCGTCTCGGTGATGAGCAGCACGTGGTCCCGCTCCCGGGCCGCGTCGAGGGCGCCGCGGATGAGGCCGCCGGCGAAGCGGGTGGTGGCGACGATGTCGGAGACGAAGGCGATGGTGGCCGTCTTGCGGGTACGCAGGCTGCGCGCGGCGAGGTTGGGCCGGTAGCCGAGTTCCTCGGCGGCGGCGAACACGCGCTGGTGCGCCTCGGCCGACAGTCGGGTGCCCTCCCGGCCGTTGAGCACCATCGACGCGGCGGTCTTGGACAGCCCGGCCCGCCGCGCGACGTCGGCCAGGGTTGCTCTGTTGCGGCCCATCAGTCCTCCGAATCAGGCGCGGCGCCACGGGCACCGCTCCTGCCCATCATGATGCGTCCGCCTCCGAGCGCCAGCCCCGGTCATGCCCGCAGTGGTGTGAACTCGATGTTTCCAGACCGTTGCAGGGTTGTCCTTGACAGCTCCCCGCGCCACGCGCATGCTCTGCTAAATCAGTTTAGCGACCACTTTCAGCGCGCCGGCAGGCGCTCTCGGTCGCCGCACTGAGGGGTCATTGGTGACGGTACGCGTGCTGCCGCGGGGCGACCGGTCGCGACGTGCGCGTCGTGTCGGTCCCTCCGGCCGCGGCGGTCCCGGTGGAGCCGTCGCGCGGCCTCGGTCGCGGGACGCGCGGAGGAATCAAGGAGTCATGAGATGGCAGTAATGCTGACAAAATTGTCGCGACGTCGAGCGGTGATCCTCGCGCCGCTGCTGGCCATCGGGCTGGCCGCGACGGCCTGTAGCGCACCGGGCACGGACCGGTCGTCGAACGCCGAACCCGACGCCGCCGTCAAGACCGAGCTCGGCACCGCGCCGATCACCCTGGAGATGTACGCGGAGACCGGCTTCCCCCTGGCCAAGGCGCTGGCCGACGAGTTCTCCAAGCAGCACTCGAACGTCACGTTCAACATTCGCGAGGACCAGTTCACGGTGATCGTGGAGAACGCGCCGCGGGTGATGGCCTCGGACAACTCGCCCGACATCATCCGGCTGCCCACGATGGTCGACCTGGTGAAGGACAGCCTGCTCAAGAACCTCGACCCGTACTTCACCGCGTACGGCTGGGACAAGTTCCCGGCCTCGCAGCTGATGCAGTTGCGTGTCGGCGAGAACATCCGGGGCTCCGGGTCGCTGTACGGGATGGGGCTCGGCTACAGCGTCACCGGCGTGTTCTACAACAAGAAGCTGGCCGAGCAGGTCGGCATGACCCAGCCGCCGGCAACGGTGGCCGAGTTCGAGGAGCTGCTCGCCAAGGCCAAGACCGGCGGCGTCCAGCCGATCATGCAGTTCAACAAGAACACCGCGGGCATCAACTTCCCGCACCAGGCGCTGCAGAACCAGTTCGGCGACCCGACCCAGGTCGCCGACTGGATCTTCCAGAAGCCGGGGGCCACCTTCGACACCCCGGCCGCGCTGAAGGCCACCCAGACCATCCAGAAGTGGGCCCAGGCCGGCTACTTCCCGAAGGACGCCAACGCCCTGGACTACGCGGGCATGGTGGGGGAGTTCCAGAAGGGCAATGGCCTGTTCATGTTCAACGGTGACTGGGAGTCGGCCAACCTCGACAAGGCGATGCCCGGCAACGTCGGCTTCTTCCTGTTCCCCACCGAGTCCGCCGGCGGCAAGCACGTGGCGATGTCCGCACCGAACACCTTCGGCGTCTCCGCCAAGGCCAAGAACCCGGACGCCGCCGCGTACTTCCTGAACTGGGTCCACACCAACGCCAAGGCCCGCGAGATCGCGGTCACGGTCGGCGGCTCCAGCCCGGGCGGCCCGAGCGACCTTCCGGTGCCGGCCGCCGCCCCGAACACCGTCCTGGCCGAGACGCTCAAGGCGTCGCAGCAGCTCGGGGCCGAGAACGGCGCGGTCGACTTCACCGCGAACGCGACCGGTGGCATCTTCGCCGCCGCGATCACGCCCGAGATGCAGAAGCTGATCGCCGGTCAGCAGACGCCCGAGGGGTACGTGAAGGCGGTCCAGGCCGAGTACGAGAAGGAACTGTCCCGATGACGTCTGCCCTCGGCAGCGCACCAACCGGGCGGGACGACGCGGTGTCGTCGCCGGATCGTCCCGCCCACCCCACGTCCACGCGGGCCCACCGACGTCGGTGGGCCCGCGCGGCCGGGACCGGCTGGTTGTACGTCCTGCCCGCCCTGGTGATGTACGCGATCTTCGTGCTGCGCCCCCTCGCCCTGACCGTCCAGTACTCGCTGTACGACTGGAACGGGATCGGCGTGGCCCGCTGGGCGGGGCTGGACAACTACCTCACCGTGTTCACCGACAGCGACCTGCTGAAGATCATCGGAAACGCGATCATCCTGATCGTCTTCTTCAGCTTCATCCCCGTCGCGCTCGGCCTGCTGGTGGCGAGCATGGTTCGGCGGATCACCACCGGGGCGTTCGGGACCGTGGTCCGGACGATCCTGTTCCTGCCACAGGTCATCCCGCTCGTGGCGGCCGGCATCGCGTGGAGCTGGCTGCTCTCGTCGAACGGGCTGATCAACCAGGTGCTGCGCGCGGTCGGTCTGGGCGGCCTCGCCCGCGCCTGGCTCGGCGACTTCGACACGGCGCTGCCGGCCGTGGGCGTGATCGGCGCCTGGGTCCTGCTCGGTCTCTGCACGATCCTGCTGGTCACCGGCATGAGCAAGATCGATCCTGCGCTCTACGAGGCCGCCCGCCTCGACGGCGCCGGGCCGGTCCGTGAGTTCCTCGCGGTCACCCTCCCCAGCCTGCGGCAGGAGATCGGCGTCTGCCTCACCGTGACGATCATCGCCGCGCTCGCCAGCTTCGACATCGTCTACATCTCCACCAGCGGCGGCCCCGGCCTCCAGACCACCGTTCCCGGTCTGGAGATCTACCGCCTCGCCTTCTCACAGCGTCAGGTCGGGCTGGCCTCGGCTCTGGCCGTCGTGCTGATGGCGCTGGTGCTGGCGTTCGTGCTGCCGATCCAGCGCCTGACCCGGGAGGACAAGCCGTGAACCTGAGCCGACGTGAACAGGTGACGGGCCGGCTGTTCCTGATCGCCCTCATTCTCGTCACCCTGCTGCCGTTCGTGAGCATGCTGTCGGCGGCGTTGCAGCCGCGCGGCACCGTGCCCAGCGGCCTGGCGTGGCCGTCCGACCCGCAGTGGGGGAACTTCGCCGACGCCTTCACCGCCGCCAACATGGGCGCTCTGCTGCGCTCCAGCCTGCTCATCGTGGCGGGTGTCGTGCCGGTGTCGGTGCTCATCGCCACGATGGCCGGGTTCGGGCTCGGCCAGTTGCGGGTGCCCGGCGGCCGGTTCGTCTTCGGCCTGTTCCTGCTCGGCCTGACCCTGCCCTTCGAGGCCGTGGTCACGCCGCTCTACTACCAGATGCAGGACCTCGGTCTGCTCAACACCCGATGGGCGATCATCCTGCCGCTGATCGGCCTCTACATGCCGTTCGCCGTGTTCTGGATGCGCGCGCACTTCACCAACGTGCCGGTCGAGTTGTCCGAGGCGGCCAGGGTGGACGGCGCCAGCACGTGGCAGATGTTCTGGCGGGTCCAGGTGCCGCTCGCCCGCCCGGCCATCGCCTCGCTGACGATCCTGATGTTCCTCTGGACGTGGAACCAGTTCCTGCTCGCCATCGTCCTCGTCGACGACGCCACCAAACGCACGATGGCCGGCGCGCTGGGGGCGTTCCAGGGTCAGTGGGGGACCGACCTGGTGCTGCTGTGCGCTGGCTCGCTGCTCATCCTCACCCCGACGCTCATCGTGTTCCTGATCTTCCAGCGACAGTTCATCAAGGCCCTGATCCAGGGCTCAGTGAAGGGATAGGCAGTGGCCACGCAGCCGCAGATCCACGGCGACGTCGACGACCGCTACGGGCGCGTCGCCGACGTCTTCCGCGACAACTTCGCCTCCCGGGGTGAGGTCGGCGCCGCAGTCACCCTCTACGTGCGGGGACGCAAGGTCGTCGACCTGTACGGCGGGTTGGCCGACACCCGTACCGGACGGCCCTGGGAGGCGGACACTCCGGTCGTCGTCTTCTCCTGCACCAAGGGGATCCTGGCGATCTGCGCCTACCTGTTGGCGCAGCAGGGCCGGCTCGACCTCGACGCGCCCGTGACGCGGTACTGGCCGGAGTTCGGCCAGCACGGCAAGGACCACATTCCGGTTCGCTGGCTGCTCACGCACCAGGCCGGCCTGCCCGCCCTGGACCGACCACTGACCCTCGACGAGACCCTCGCCTGGGATCCGGTCATCAAGGCGATCGAGGCGCAGGCCCCGCTGTGGCAGCCGGGAACGGCACACGGCTACCACGCGATGACGTACGGGTGGCTCGTCGGCGAGGTGATCCACCGTGTCACCGGGCAACTGCCCGGCGCGTTCTTCCGCGACGCCGTCGCGGAGCCGCTGGCCCTGCGTACCTGGCTCGGGCTGCCTGCGTCCGAGCGCGACACCGTCGCCTGGAACCTGGCCCCACCGCCGGAGGCCGACCCGTTCGTCGACCCCGTCGCCGAACGCGGCATCACCATGGGCGGCGCCTTCGCCTTTCCCGCCGACGCCGACGGCCTGGTCAGCTTCAACGACCCCGCCATCCAGGCCGCCGGCATCCCCGGCGCGGGCGCGGTGAGCACCGCCGACGGCCTCGCGCGCCTCTACGCGGCCTGCGTGTCCGACGTTAGGGGCGGGCCGCTGCTGAGTGCCGCGTCCGTGGACGACGCGATCGTCGTCCGCTCGCGGGGCCAGCAGCGCCACGGCCCGCCGGACACCGGGCAGCGTTGGGGGACCGGCTTCCTGCTGCACTCGCCGCCGGCCCGGCCGCTGCTCGGCGAGGCCAGCTTCGGCCACGACGGCGCCGGCGGGAACCTCGCCTTCGGCGATGCGCGGCACGAGGTGGGTTTCGGCTACGTGGTCAACCAGATGTACGGGGCGGGCGACGAGCGCGCCAACCGGCTGACCGCTGCCGTCCGCTCCTGCCTGGAGGTCTGACGCCCTCGCGCGTCGACAACACGCCACCGGCCCCGCGTGGGCGGGGCCGGTGGCGGCGTGTGCGGTCAGCTGTTCAGGGTGCCCAGCAGGGCGGTGGCCATGCCCTGCTCGCCACGGGCGTTGGGGTGGAACGGGGCCGCCGAGTTCTGTGGCACGAGGCCCTCGACCCAGCGGGTGCCGCTGCCCTTGCACGCGTCCCGGCCGATCGACGGGGTGTAGACGTCGGAGTAGGTGGCGCCGTTCGCGGCGGCCGTGCGGGCCAGCATGGAGTTGAGCGACTTCTCGATGGTCCGCAGGTATGGCACGTCCTGGTAGGCGATCGGCACGACGGGCCAGCAGCCGTAGCCGGTGTCCGGCACGATCGCCGGGTAGCCGAGCACCACGACCCGCGCGCCGGGAGCGGCCCGGCGGGCCGCCTGGAGCACGGCCGTCACCTTCGGCGCCGTGGCGGCGATCCTGGCCTGGAGTTGGTCGGTGCCTCCGGCCGTGTAGCGGTCCCGGCACGGCGACCCGAGTGGGCTGCTGAGGCTCGCCTCCGCGCAGTCCCCGATGATGCCCGCGAAGCCGATGTCGTTGCCGCCGATCTGCACGGTCACCAGGGCGGTGTTCGAGGTGACCGCGTTGATCTGCGGTGGGGTCGCGATGCCCAACTGGCCGCTGCCGCCGTAGAGGATGTCGTCGGTCGTGGCCCCGGAGCAGCTCACGTCGACGAACGACGACGAGCCCGCGGAGGCGGCGACAAGCGACGGATAGTTGCGGTTGGACCGTAGGCAGTTCAGGTCGACCTGGGTGGGGATCAGCGGGCCGGAGGTGTACGAGTCGCCGAGTGCGACGTAGCGGCCGGTGGGTGCGGCGGCGGTGGCGGGTGCGGCGGCGGTGAGCAGCACGCCGGCGGTCGCCGCGGCGAGTGCGGTCAGCCGGAGGGCTGCCCGCAGGAGGGGACGGTTCATGGCGCCTCCCAGAGGCATCGCGGTGGTGGTGCCAAGATCCTCACCCGATGACGCCGTCACGAATATAGACATTCGTCCATAAAGATTGTCGGCTATGGCTCTGGCGCGATGGCGCGCTGGTGTTGCGGGGATACTTCGGGCACGTGTCATCGGTCCCCTTGACAGCCGATGTGAGCGATAACACGATGGCCTTCACGTTCGCGATCCCGGCTGGGCAGAACGCGCCCACGGCGCGGCTGTTCGGCGAGACCCCGTTAACGAGCACCCCTCGACCGACCCGGAGCCGCACCTATGGACTTGACACTGGATGACGTGGCGGTGGCCGGTGCCGTGCCACCACCCCGATCGAAGACGATCGAGGTCGTCGGCAAACTGCCGGGCGAGCACAACCCGTTGATCGGGCACAAGTTCGGTGCCGACGGCTTCGGCTTCGTGCACGACGGCCGGGTGTACCTGTACCTGACCAACGACACCCAGGGCTACGCCCCGGATCCGGTCACCGGCGTCTCGCCGGCAATCAACTACGGCGACATCAACCAGGTCACGGTGATCTCCTCCGAGGATCTCGTGAACTGGACGGACCACGGCGAGATCCAGGTCGCGGGCCCGGACGGGGTGGCACCCTTCACCGCGAACTCGTGGGCGCCCGGCATCGCCAGGACGATGGTCGACGGCGAGGAGAAGTTCTTCCTCTACTACGCCAACAGTGGCGACTCCACCAACGTGATCACGGGTAGCACCCCGCTCGGCCCGTGGACCAGCGAGCGGACGAGCACGTTGATCAACGACAGCACCCCCGGTGCCGAGGACGTCGCGTGGAAGTTCGACCCGACGCCCTTCGTGGACGACGACGGCCGGCCCTACCTCTACTTCGGCGGCGGCCCCGCGTCGACGGGCATGCCGCCGGCCGAACGTTTCAACAACCCGAAGAACCTCCGGGTCATCGCACTCGGCGACGACATGGTCTCCACCGAAGGGGCGGCAGTGGTGGTCGACGCCCCCGTCGCCTTCGAGGCGGGCCATGTGTTCACGCGCGAGGGCAGGTACTACTTCTCGTACTCGTCGCACTTCGGCGGGAGCGACTTCGGCGGCAGCCAGCAGCCGCTTCCCGGCTACCCCGATGCCGGCCAGATCGGCTACCTGATCTCCGACGACCCGATGTCGTGGCCGAAGGAGACCTACGCTGGCGTCCTGTTCCCCAACCAGTCCCAGTTCTTCGGCGCCGGCACCGGTGGCAACAACCACCAGTCGGTGTTCGAGTTCGAGGGGCGGTACTACTTCACCTACCACGCCCCGACGCTGAACAAGCGCATCAACGGCGACACCACGCAGGGCTACCGCAGCCCGCACATCCAGGAGTTGACCTTCCGCTCGGACGGCACCATCGAGCAGGTCGTCGGCACGTACGCCGGTGTGGACCAGGTCCGCCACTTCGACCCATACCGCGTCTTCGAGGCCGAGACCTTCGGCTGGAGCAAGGGTGTCGCGACCGCGAAGGCCGACCGCCCCTCCGCGCAGTTCGACGCCGCGGCACCGAACCTGGTGGTCCGCGACATCCACGACGGCGACTGGACGGCGCTGTCGTCAGTGGACTTCGGCGATGACGGTGCACGCAGCGTCACGGCCACGGTGCGGGCCCTCGCCACCGGCGCCCGGATCCAGGTCCGGCTGGATGGTGTCGACGGTCCGGTGGTCGGCACGATCGCGGTCGACAGCCCGGCCGGTCAGTGGGCCGAGGTACGCGCGGAGTTGACGGGCGTCAGCGGCGTGCACGACGTCTACTTCACCTTCAGCGGCCCGGCCGGAGCCGAACTCTTCGAGATCGACTCCTGGGCCTTCGAGGCGGCCACCGCGCCCAGCCCGAGCTGCCGGTGACGATCAGCGCGCAGGTGCCGTGACCCGCGCCCGAGCCCATCCGAGCCACCGGCCGTTGCGCGCACGACGCACGCCGATCGCGACGACAGCGGCTCCCCGGGCGACGTCGCCCGGGGAGCCGCACATCGCCTGTCGGGGTGTCAGCCGCCAGCCCCGGCGGGCTTGGCCTGGCCGAGCAGCCAGCGCAGGATGCTGCTGTCCTCGTAGGTCGGCCCGAACGCGGCGTGGTAGTCCGGCAACGAGAACGCCGAGTCGGCGTACTCGGTGTAGCGGACAAGGTTCGCGGCCTGCTCCGGGCTCTTGCCCCGGGCCTGGTACGCCTGCCGCAGCAGCATGGAGGAGTTCCGCGCGCCAGTGACGTTGAGCAGGTGGTCGTGCTCACCGTGGGTGATCCAGACCGGCACCTCGCCCGCGGCGATCGCGTTGGCCTGCGTGGCGTTGACGGGGAAGCCGCCCGTCACCAACCCGCCCGCGAACAGGCCCGGACGCTTGGCGAACGCCTCCCACAGCAGCTGGGAGCCGTACGAGACGGTGGTGGCGTACACCCGGCGGGTGTCCACGGGGAACTGACGGACGAACTGGTCGAGCAGCTTCACCAACAGGTCGGCCTCGGCGGCCCCACCCACCCGCTGATGCTGCGGCGCCAGGACGATCACGTCCTCGGAGCTGCCGGTCCAGCTGGACTGCAGCCACGCCGTCGCCGGGATGTCGGCGGCGAGCTGGACGCCGAGGTTGTCGCCGTCCCAACCCATGCCGTGCCCGGGTAGGACGACCATCAGCGGGTACGTGCGGCCGGGCTGGTAGTTCTTCGGCAGGTGGTAGTGGTAGGGCAGCACCATTCCACCACTGAGGAACGAGCCGTAGGTGAACTCGTCGACCAGCTTGTTGACCGGCTGCTCGGTGACCGGGCGGGACTCGCGCGGTGTGGCCCTGGCGAGCACCGGCCCCTTTCCGGCGCCCTTACCGGGCTGCGCGTGCACGTCCTTGCGCTGCACGACGCGGGTGGGCAGCTCGGGATTGACCTTCACTGTGCACAGGAAGGTGGGGCACTTGGAGACGATGACCGTCCAGCCGCCGGTGTCGGCGGGGTTCAGCTCCACGATGACGTACCGGCCGGGTGCCGACCGCTGGTCGGTCCGGGTGTTCGGCGCGTCGTTCGTGTAGGTGTGGGTGATGGTCCGGTCGGCGAGCTTCGGCAGGTCCTCGATCGGGTTGAAGCGGAAGTTGTAGATGGTGTCGGCGACCGTGAAGGTGGTGTTGTCGAGGGTGCGGGGGTTGACCGTCGCGCCGTACTCGATGGCCACGGCGGAGACCTTCTGGCCGTACGTGTAGACCGTGGTGATGGGGGTGATGCTGCGGATCCCGTCTCCGCTGCCGTGGGCCGGGCCGGTGCCACCGCCCGTGGCGGCGTAGGCGGTGCCGGAGGCGACGGTCAGGACGAGGGCGGCGAGAAGCGGGACCAGTCCTCTTCGCAGTCTCATGCGAGTCCTTTCTCGAGCGGGCACCCGCCTCTGGTGTTCGACATCGAGAGGGGGACGGGCGAGTGCCCGCTAAACTGATTTAGCAGAGCATGATTGCCGCTCCGGGTGAGAGTCAATACCGAGCCGGAAATCGGCGCCCCCGGCCCTCGGCTGCCGCCGTCTCCGAGAGTGCGACGGCCGCGACGCGCCGGGTTGTCGGGCATCGAGCGGGGACGCCGACGGCATGCCGTGGCGGAACATCGCCTGTTATCGATAAAATGCGCACTGGGAGTCGCCGGGCCGGCCGCCCTGCGACGGGTTCGGGCATGAGGCGTTACCGCTAACAGGGCTGCCGGGAGTCGCTGCACGGCGATGCCGGTGCGTCCGACGTGGGCTGCCCGGCGCATCAGGCGGTCGCGTGCTGCCCGCCGACAAGGGCTGAGCGAGTTTGATCAGACGTATGCGCTCCGAAACGCGAGCGGCGGCGGCAAAACATGGCGGCAGCACCTTGGCAATGCCGACGAATCCGTGGCATGGTAACGCCTGATCAACCGAAACATCTGATCTATCGCGTAGGTGTGGGGCCGTGCGTGACTTCCTGAGGAGGTCCGGTTGCTGATGAGTGCTCGGTTCACCGGCGAGGCCGTGCCCGGCGTCGGCGAGTCGGTCGGGAAAGGTCGGTCCCGACGATGAGCGCCGCCGAGGCAACCCCGTCGGCACGGGGCGGCGTGCTCACCGACCGGCTCCGTGAGTGGGTCTCCCACGCCGTCGCCGAGTTCACCGCCGCCACCGCGCTCGTCGTCCTGTTCGTCGCGCTGAGCGTCGCGAGCCCGTACTTCCTGACGGCGGACAACCTGTTCAACATCGGCGCGCAGACGGCGGTGATCGCCATCATCGCCGCGGCCCAGACCATGGTCATCATCACCGGGGGCATCGACCTGTCGGTCGGATCGGTCGCCGCGCTCGCCGGTGTGACCGGGGCGATGGTCGTCCGTGACCTGGGTTTCCCGCTGCTGGCGGCGACAGCCGTCGCAATCGGCGTCGGTGCGCTGGCCGGGCTGGTCAACGGCCTGCTGGTGACCGTGGCCCGGATTCCCCCGTTCATCGCGACGCTGGGAACGATGTCCGCCGGTCGTGGCCTGGTCTTCATCATCACCGGAGCCGTCGGGGTGTACGGACTGCCCCGGTCCTTCCAACTGCTCGGCAACGGTGAGATCGCCGGCATCCCGTTCGCCGTGGTGATCACCGCCGTCGTCGCCGTGGGGGTCGCGTTCCTGCTGTCCCAGACGCGCTTCGGCCAGTACACGTACGCGATGGGCTCCAACCTGGAAGCGGCCCGGCGCTCGGGCATCCGCGTGGGCCGCCACCTGACCGGCGTTTACGTCCTGGCGGGCGTCCTGGTCGGGCTGGGTGGCATGATCGCCGCCTCCCGGGTCAACTCCGGCCAGCCGAACTACGGCATCTCGCTGGAACTCGACGTCATCGCCGCCGCGGTCATCGGTGGCGCCAGCCTCTTCGGAGGCCAGGGTCGGATCGTCGGAACCATCATCGGCGCCTTCCTCATCGCGCTGGTCCGCAACGGCGCCGTCCTGCTCGACATCAGCATTCACTACCAGCAGGTGATCGTCGGCGTGATCATCTGGGCCGCCGTCTACTTCGACCAGTACCGCCGCGGGCGGCTGGAGTCCCGGGGCTGACCCGCTTTTCCCGCAGTCCGACAGAGGGAGGACGCACACCATGGCACACACCACCACCAGCCGGCGGACCCGAGGACGGCGCCTGCGCGCGCCGGCCCTGCTCGCCGCCGCTGCGGTCGTCGCCCTGCTCGGCGCCTGCGGCGGGGTCGAGGTCCGCGACGGCGGCGACGGCGCGTCGACCGACGCCAGCGGTCCGCTGAAGCTCGCCGTCGTGCCCAAGGCCGTCGGCGCCGACTACTGGAACACAGTGAAGGCCGGCGCCGAGTGTGCCGCCCAGCGCGCCGGTGACGTCACTGTGCTGTGGGACGGCGTGACGACCGAGACGGACGTCGAGGGCCAGGTCAACCTGATCCAGAACTTCGTCACCAGGAAGGTCGACGGCATCGTCTACGCGGCCACCGACTCCCGGGCGCTGGCACCGGCCACCGAAAAGGCGCTCGGCGCGGACATCCCGGTCGCGATGATCGACTCCGGCACCAGCCCGCAGCCGCCCACGGTGCCGCTGTTCGCCACCGACAACCGCGCCGCAGCCGGTGAGGCGGCGAAGTTGCTCGCAACAGAGTTGGGCCCCGGCAACCACGAGGTGGCGCTTGTCGAGTTCCAGCCGGGGTCGCAGACCAACACCGAGCGGGTCGAGGGCTTCAAGAGCGGCCTGGCCGGATATCCCAACCTGAAGCTGGTCGGGCAGCAGCCCAGCCGCAGCGACGTCAACGAGGCACGTCGGGTGACCGAGAACATCCTGACCGCCAACCCGAACCTCGCCGGGGTCTTCGCGGCCAACGAGCAGAGCGTGCTCGGCGCCGCCCAGGCCATCCAGGCGGCGAACAAGTCCGGCAAGGTCGTCATCATCGGTTGGGACGCCGCGCCCGACGAGATCGCCGGGCTGCGCAGCGGCCAGATCTCGGCGCTGGTCGTGCAGAACCCGTTCAAGATGGGTTACTTCGGCGTCGACAAGATGGTCAAGCACCTGCGCGACGAGGCGCCGCTGGCGTCGGCGGACACCGGCGTCACGTTCGTCACCAAGGCCAACATCGACTCCGCGGAGGTCAAGGCCGTACTCGAACCCAGCTGCGCCAACCCGCCGGTGCAGTGATGGCGACCAGTCCCTCGGCGGTCACCGACGGCGAGCACCGGCGGATCCCCGACGAGCCGCCGGTGCTCGAAGCCCGTGGCATCGTCAAGCGGTTCGGCCACGTCGAAGCGTTGCGCGGCGCTGACTTCACCGTCGGCAGGGGCGAGGTCGTCGCGCTCATCGGCGACAACGGCGCCGGCAAGAGCACACTGATCAAGACGCTGTCCGGAGTGCACACACCCGACGAGGGCGAAATCCGGGTGGGCGGCGTTCCGGTCCGGTTCGCCACCCCCGTCGACGCCCGCCGCGCCGGCGTGGAGACCGTCTACCAGGATCTCGCGGTCGCCGACGACCTCAGCGTCGCCGCCAACCTCTACCTCGGCCGGGAGATCCTGCGCTCCGGGCCGCTGGGCCGGCTGGGGCTGCTCGACAAGCGCGCCATGCGGCAGGGCGCCGCTGCGGCCCTCGACCAACTTGGCGTACGGATCCCGCGGGTCACCACCCCCATCGCGATGTTGTCCGGTGGGCAGCGGCAGTGTGTCGCTGTCGCCCGGGCGATCATCTGGGCGACCAACGTGGTCATCCTCGACGAGCCCACCGCGGCGCTCGGCGTCGTCCAGACCGCCCGGGTGCTCGATGTCGTCCGGCATGCCCGCGACGCCGGCATGTCGGTGGTGCTGGTCAGTCACAACATGCCGCAGGTGCTGGAGATCGCCGACCGGGTGGAGGTGCTGCGTCTGGGGCGGCGGGCCGCCCGGCTACGCGCCGACGAGGTCTCCACCGACGACCTGGTCGCGGCGATGACCGGGAGCACGAGCGTCGAGCGGGACGAACGGTGAAGAACGCAGCCGGGAGGGGGCGGGCACCCGGCGGCTCGACGCCCGCCTCACTCCTCGGGCAACCCCTGCAACGACTCCTCCACCCCGATCAGATGGTTGGCCATCCGGATGCGCGCCCGCTCCGGGTCGCGTGCCACGAGGGCCTTCAGGATCGCCACGTGCTCGTCGTGGGTACGGCGGTCGGCGCCCTCCTCGTGCAGGCTCCGCCAGAGCCGCCCCCGCACGGTGCGCCCGGCGAACGCCTCGATCAGACCGGTGAGCACCGGGTTGTCGGCGTGCACCGCGATGATCCGGTGGAAGGCGATGTCGATCTCGATGATCCGCTCGTGGTCCTGCGGCGACTGACCGACGATCCGGGCCGCCTCGTCGAGCAGTTCCTCGGCCTGGGCCAGTGCCTCGTCGGTGATCCTGGTCGCCGCCAGGCGGGCCGCCTCGCACTCCAACAGGCGGCGAACGGTGTGGATGTGCCGAGGGTCGCCCTGGCCCTGGAAGTCGACCACGAAACCCATCGGGGCCAGCAGTTGCGGCGCGTCGAGGTTCGTGACGTACGTGCCGTCGCCCTGGCGGATGTTGACGATGCCGAGGATCGACAGCGCCGACATGCCCTCGCGCAGCGACCCGCGCGAGACACCGAGCGACTCGGCGAGGTCCTTCTCGATGGGCAGCCGGTCACCAGGCTTGAACGACCCCTCAAGGATCATCCGCTTGATGCCGTTCACCACCTCGTCGGTGCGAGACATGGCACCTCCTAGCGGGCGGCCGGGGTGGCTGCTCCACCCGCGACGACGTACGGCTCCGGAGATGACACGGTAGCCGGGTCCGTCGCCGCCCAGTAGTGGCCGTCGGGGTAGCGGTAGAGGGCGACCGACTCCGGGCGCATCCGGGTGGAGTAGCCGGGCGTGCCGGGCAGGACGTAGCCGCTGCCCGAGCCGGTGTCCCGCACGACACACGGGTCGGTGAAGTGCTCGTGCAGGTGGTCGACGAACTCGGTGACCCGCCCGGTGAGATCACCGGAGATCGCGACGTAGTCGAGCACCGAGATGTGTTGGACCATCTCGCACAGCCCGACACCGCCGGCGTGCGGACACACGGGGACGCCGAACTTCGCGGCGAGCAGCAGCACGGCGACGATCTCGTTGATGCTGGCCAGCCGGCCGGTGTCCAACTGGCAGAAGTCGATCGCCCCGGCCTGGAACAGCTGCTTGAACATCACCCTGTTGTGGCAGTGCTCCCCGGTGGCGACGCCGATGGGGGCCACGGCACGGCGGACGGCCGCGTGCCCCAGGATGTCGTCAGGGCTGGTCGGCTCCTCGATCCACAGTGGTTCGAAGCGGGCGAGTGCCGTGACCCACTCGATGGCCTGCCCGACGTCCCACACCTGGTTGGCGTCGATCATCAGGTGGCGGTGCGGGCCGAGGATTTCCCGGGCGATCCCGCACCGGCGGATGTCGTCGTCGAGGTCGGCGCCCACCTTGAGCTTGACGTACCCGTAGCCCGAGTCGACCGCCTCCTGGCACAGCCGACGCAGCTTGTCGTCGCCGTAGCCGAGCCAACCCGCCGACGTCGTGTACGCGGGGTATCCGGTGCGGGCCAGCTCGGCCAGCCGATCGGCCTTCGTGCTCTCCTGGGCGCGGAGGATGGACAGGGCCTCGTCCCGGGTCAGCGCGTCGGAGAGATAGCGCAGGTCGGCGATGTCGACGAGCTGCTCGGGGGACATGTCGGCGAGCAGTCTCCACAGTGGCTTGTCGGCGACCCGGGCGACCAGGTCCCACGCCGCGTTCAACACGGCCGCCAACGAGAGGTGGATGACGCCCTTCTCCGGGCCGAGCCATCGCAACTGCGAGTCGGAGGTGAGGTGACGGTAGACCGCCCCCATGTCGGCGGCCATCGCGGCCACGTCCATGCCCACCAGTCGGTTGGCCTGGTGCACCGCCGCCGCGGCGACGATGTCGTTGCCCCGGCCGATGGTGAAGGTCAGCCCGTGACCCGCCAGCGGCGCACCCGCGCTGTCGACGCCGTCGGTGTGCAGGGTGACGTAGGCCGCCGAGTAGTCGCCGTCCTTGTTCATGGCGTCGGACCCGTCGGCGGTCAGCGAGGTGGGGAAGCGGACGTCGTCGACGGTGACGGCGGTGATCTGCGGCATGCGCTCCTCGCCCGACTCGACAAAAGATCGGATGATCAACCGGAGTATACGGACGCGTTGATCCGGGCGTCAACGGCACTTGACCACTCCCGGACCCATGAGGAGCGCAGATTATGGGAGCCATTCGTTACGATCATTGACTCGATACATCACATCTTTGTAGATTTCTCAGCACGTGCGGCCGCCGACCTGGGCTGCGGGCCGCCACGTTGCCCAGACGCCGGTGGTCATCCGGAGGCGGAGCCGGCCGGCACCCCGTATCGCCGAAGCGGCGTGCCGGCCCCTCCTGCCGATCAGGCGGTCGGGCGCAGGTCGACGATGAGTCGCTGCACCCGGGCACGGATCTCGTCGCGGATCGGGCGGACGGCATCGACGCCCCTGCCGGCCGGGTCGTCGAGCTTCCAGTCCTCGTAGCGCTTGCCGGGAAAGACCGGGCAGGCGTCGCCGCAGCCCATGGTCACGATGATGTCGGACGACTCGGCGGTGGCGTACTCCAGGATCGTGGGGGTCTGGTCGGCGATGTCGATGCCGACCTCCCGCATGGCCTGCACGACGGCGGGGTTGACCGTCTCGGCCGGGGCTGAGCCGGCCGAGCGGACCTCGATGCTGTCGCCGGCGAGGTGGCGCAGCCACCCGGCGGCCATCTGCGAACGGCCGGCGTTGTGCACGCAGACGAACAGGACGCTGGGCTTGTCGCTCACGGGGTTGCCTTTCCGGTCAGGGGTGTCTCGGAGTCGGTGTTGAAGTAGCGGCGGCGCGCCCACAGGGCGACGTAGACGAGCCCGACCAGGACGGGCACCTCGATCAGCGGGCCGACGACCCCGGCGAGCGCCTCGCCGGAGGCGACGCCGAAGGTGCCGATCGCGACGGCGATGGCGAGTTCGAAGTTGTTGCCCGCGGCGGTGAACGCGAGGGTGGTGGTCCGCGCGTAGCCGAGACCGATGGCCCGGCCGAGCGCGAAGGAGCCGGCCCACATGAGGGCGAAGTAGACCAGCAGGGGCAGGGCGATGCGGACCACGTCGACGGGCCGGCTGGTGATGGCCTCACCCTGTAGGGCGAACAGGATCACGATGGTGAACAGCAGTCCGTATAGGGCGGCGGGGCCGATCCTCGGCAGGAGGCGGTTCTCGTACCAGTCACGGCCCCTGGCGCGTTCGCCGAGGCGGCGGGTGAGGTAGCCGGCGAGCAGTGGGATGCCGAGGAAGACGAGCACGTTGCCGGCGAGGTCCCAGGCCGAGATGGTCAGTTCGGCGCCGGGCAAGCCCAACCAGCCGGGAAGCGCGGACAGGTAGAACCAACCCAGCAGGCCGAAGGCGAGGACCTGGAAGACCGAGTTGAGCGCCACCAGGACGGCGGCGGCCTCGCGGTCGCCGCAGGCGAGGTCGTTCCAGATGATGACCATGGCGATGCAGCGGGCCAGGCCGACGATGATCAAGCCGGTCCGGTACGCCGGCTGGTCGGCCAGGAAGATCCAGGCCAGGGCGAACATCACGGCGGGGCCGACGAGCCAGTTGAGGGCCAGCGAGGAGATCAGCAGTCGACGGTCGCCGGTGACGGTGTCGAGCCGGTCGTAGCGGACCTTGGCCAGCACCGGATACATCATGATCAGCAGACCGATCGCGATCGGCAGTGAGATCCCGCCGACCGCCACCGCGTCCAGGGCGCTGTTCAGGCCGGGAACCAGGCGGCCGAGCAGGAGCCCGGCGAGCATGGCCAACCCGATCCAGACTGGCAGGAGCCGGTCGAGCCGGGAGAGTCGGCCGACCACCACGCTCTCGGTCGGTTGGGGCCGCAGGGTGGTGTTCACGGGTGCTCCGGTCGGTCGGCTGGTGTGCGACGGTCGTCGGTCACGACTGCGTCGGCTCGATGGCGAGCAGTGCGGCGAGCTGGCGCAGGAGGGCCGGCCGTGCCCGGTAGTAGACCCAGGTGCCCCGACGCTCGGCGTCGACGAGCCCCGCCTCGCGCAGCGTCCTGAGGTGGTGCGAGATGGTCGGACCGGTCAGGTCGAACGCCGGGGTGAGGTCGCAGACGCAGATCTCCCCGCCCTCGGCGGAGGCGATCATCGACATGAGCTGTAGCCGTACCGGGTCGCCCAGGGCCTTGAACGCGGGGGCGAGCACGGCCGCGGTCTCGGCCGGCACGCGGCGCTCGGTCAGGGGCGGGCAGCACGGCGCGTCCACGGCCGGGTCGACGGGTGCGAGGGGGGTCGACTGTTTCGACATTCCTCTAGCTTGACGGTTATCTAAACAGTGTGCAAGTGTTTGATTCGACGGACGTCAAGACAGGTGTCCGATCGTGGCCGACCCGAACGGAGCCTGCCGATGGCCGACATCAGCGTGCGTCCCATGGCCGACGCCGACGCCGACCGTGTCCTGGCGATCTATCAGGCCGGGTTGGACGCGGGCAACGCCAGCTTCGAGGTCACCGCGCCGACCTGGGCCGCGTTCGACGCCACCAGGCTGACCGCGTACCGCTTCGTGGCGGTCGACCGCGTCGGCACCGTGTGCGGTTGGGTCGCCGTGTCGCCGACCTCGACCCGCGCGGTCTACGCGGGCGTGGTCGAACACTCGGTCTACGTCGACCCGGCCGCCCAGGGGCGGGGAATCGCCCGGCTGCTGCTCGACACGCTCATCGCCTCGACCGAGGCCGCCGGCATCTGGACGATCCAGTCCGGCGTCTTTCCCGAGAACGCCGCCAGCCTGCGCCTGCACCAGCGGGCCGGGTTCCGCGTCGTCGGCGTCCGCGAACGCGTCGGCCGTCACCACGACCGCTGGCGGGACGTCGTCCTGCTCGAACGCCGCAGCCCCACCGTCACCTGACGCGCCAGCCTGCACCTGCCCGACCTGACAGCTTCCCGTGAAGGAGTTCCTGATGAGTGCCCTGGACAACCTGCCCGTCGTGGTCATCGGCGCCGGCCCCGTCGGCCTGGCCGCCGCCGCCCACCTGCACGAGCGCGACCTGCCGTTCCTCGTCCTGGACGCCGGGCACGCCGCCGGTGCCGCCGTGCGGCAGTGGGGGCACGTACGGGTGTTCTCCCCGTGGCGCTACAACATCGACCCGGCCGCCCGCGGAATCCTGGACGAGGCCGGATGGATCGCCCCCGACCCCGAGGCCCTGCCGACCGGTGCGGAACTGGCCGACGACTACCTCCAGCCGCTCGCGCAGTCACCACAGCTCAAACCGCACCTGCGCTACGGCGCCCGGGTCGAGGCCATCAGCCGCCTCGGCCTGGACCGGCTGCGCAGCGCCGGGCGCGACACCACCCCGTTCCTCATCCGCCTCGCCGACGGCGACGAACTGCTGGCCCGCGCCGTCATCGACGCCTCCGGCACCTGGCGCACCCCGAACGTCCTTGGCGCGTCCGGCCTGCCCGCCCGGGGCGAGGCCGACGTGGCCGCGTACCTGGAACACGCGCTTCCGGACGTGCTCGGCGTCGACCGGGACCGGTTCGCCGGGCGGCACACCCTGGTCGTGGGCGCCGGCCACTCGGCGGCCAACACCCTGCTGGCCCTGGCGGACCTGGCCGCCCAGCAGCCGGGTACGCAGGTGAGCTGGGCGATCCGGACCGACTCGCCGACGCGGACGTACGGCGGCGGGAGCGCCGACGCCCTCCCGGCGCGCGGCGCCCTCGGATCGCGCCTGCGCGAGCACGTCGACGCCGGCCGGATCCGGCTGCTCACCGGGTTCTCGGTGCACGCGCTCACCCCGGCCGACGGGCGCGTCGCCGTGGTCGTCCGGCACGCCGACGGCGGCGAGGAGACGGTGCTCGCCGATCGCGTCGTCGCGGCCACCGGCTTCCGTCCCGACCACTCGATCGCCGCCGAACTGCGCCTCGACCTGGACCCGATCATGGGCGCCACCCGGGCGCTGGCCCCACTGATCGACCCGAACGAGCACTCCTGCGGCACCGTCCCGCCGCACGGCGTCGACCAGCTCACCCACCCCGAACCCGGCTACTACGCGGTCGGCGCGAAGTCCTACGGTCGAGCGCCGACGTTCCTCATGGCCACCGGTTACGAACAGGCCCGCAGCGTCGTCGCCGCCCTCGCCGGGGACTGGGCCGCCGCCCGGGACGTCCAGCTCGACCTGCCCGAGACCGGCGTCTGCAACAGCAACCCCGTCGACTCGGCGACCGACGGCGGCTGCTGCGGGCCGGCGCCGTCCGCCGAGCCGACCGGACGCGGGCTGGCCACCGGGATTTCCGGTGGTCTGCTGGCCACCCCGCTCACGCTCGTCGCTGTACCCACCGACGCCCAGGCCGGCGGCTGCTGCGCCAGCTGACACCCCCCTCGGTGCCCGCCGACCCGGCGGGCACCGAGGGTCCCGCCGCCGCCGGGCGTCGTCGGCCGCGCGCCGTCACCGTCGGCTGGGGCGTTGCCGTCGGCTGGGGCGTTGCCGCCGGCTGGGGCGTTGCCGTCGGCCGCGCGCCGTCACCGCCGGCTGGCACAGGCCACGCAGGTACGCGCCGAAGGGCGGGCGGCGAGGCGTTCGTCAGGAATCGGGCGGGAACAGCGCTCGCACACGCCATAGCTGCCGGCGTCGAGGCGTTGCACCGCGACGTCGAGTTCGGCCAGGCGTTGACGGGCCGCGGCCAGGACCGCGGTGAGTTGTGCCCGTTCGAACGCGATCGTGCTGCCCTCGGGGTCGTGCTCGTCGTCGGCGTTGGACGACCGGGACGCCTCGAAGAGGGCCCGCAGGTCGCCGTTGAGCGCACGCACCTGAGCCTCGGTGGCGTCGCGCAGGCCCAGCAGTTCCGCGCGGGTCGCGGAGAAATCCCTGTTCATGGCCAGTCCACGGTACGCCTGCCCCGTCTGGTACGCGGCTACATGAAGTTGCGGGTGTGCAGGACGGAGAGCGCCGCCGCCTCGTCGGGCCGGAAGCCCAGCCGCACCAGCCGACGCTGGCGGCCCTGGTCCATCGCGGCCTGCAGGTCCCGCACCCGGCCGAAGCCGACGGCTATTTCCTCCGGGCTCCACCCGCCGGCCGCGAGCAGCACCAACGCGTCAAAGACGTCCGCGTTGAGCCCGGCGGTGTCCACCAGCGCGTCGTGGCGGCGGTGGATCGCCGCGCGCAGCCGGTCACGCAGCAGCGGGTCCACGGTCGCCTGGTGCTCCAGATGCGCCATGCCGAACACCACGTGCCGGCGTTCGTCCTGCATCGCCAGCCAGCAGATCCGGCGGGTCACCGGGTCCGGTGCGTGCTGTTCCAGGAACGAGAGCAGGTCGACGAAACTGCCCTCGCCGAGCACGGACAGCAGGAACGAGGCAAGCGCGAAGTCCGACTCGGCGACGAGGGTGAAGAGCGACTGCCGGCCGCCGGCCGACGACGTGCCCAACTCGGCGCCGCGCAGCAGCGCCCGGCGGCTGAACACCTCCATGTGTCGAGCCTCGTCGGCCATCTGCACGGCGAGGAGCTGCATCACTTCGCGGAAGTGTGGGTGGATGCGACCGACGAATCGCGCCGGCACGACGAGTGCGGCCTGCTCGTTCTCGACCAGGTAGGTCATCACCTGCACCACCGCTGCCTCGACGTCGGGCGGCAGCGCGAACGTGTCGTCCCAGGGCACCGCGGTCTCCGGGTCCCACTGCCGCGCGGCGGCCTGCGCGTAGAGCTTGGGCGCGACGTCGGCCCAGACCAGATCCCGGTCGTCCAGGTCGAAGCGCGCCTCCGGGCCGCCGGCTTCGAGCAGCGCGCCGCGGGCACCAAGACCCCACCGTGGCGGTGGGTGGCTGCTGAGCGCCGAGGGCAGGGCCGGCCCGGCCCGTTCCGCGCCGAACCAGCGGTCGTCGACAGCCGAGCCGCGTACGACCACCGCGACCAGTTCGCTCCGGTCGGCTGGAGCAGGCCACTCGACCCGGTGCCCCCGCTGCCGGCACCAGGGCGGCAGATGGACGGCCAGGGTCGGGTCGTGCCCGGAGACCGCCAGCCGACCACCCGGTGCGAGCCCGCCCAGGGCGCGTTGCACGAGCAGGTGCGCTCCCTGACCGAAGCCCAGACCGCCCAGGTGAAGCTCGGCGTCGGCGGGCGGTGCGGTGCTCACGGCCGATAGCCCGTGGCCGTCACCCGTCCGTCCGGGGCGTAGAACCCGCTCGCGTCGACCGCCCTGGCGAGGGCGTCATATCCCGTGGTGCGGCCGTCCTCCCAGGCGGTCAGCCCTTCGAGGTCGAGCAGTGGCCGTACCTGCGGGTCGGCGTACGACATGCCACGCAGCAGCCTGCCGAAGAGCGCGACCCCGGCGGACACCGGCTCGCGGACCGTCATGTTGCAGTGGTCGTAGCGGGCGGTCTGCGCGACGATCCGGGTGCCGTCGGGCGCGAGCGTGCCCTCCTGGACGAAGACCAGGTGGTTGGCGTCGATCATGCAGGCGGCGTCGACCTCCCCGGCCATCAGCGCCCGCGCGGCGTCGCGTTCCCCTCCGATGTGGTCGCCGTGCAAACCGACGCCGACGTCGAAGCCGCGCACGTCGACCTGGACCCCGGCGGCGGCAAGGTGGCCCAGCGGGATCAGCGTCGCCTGTGGGCTGTCCACGGCTCCGACGGCGACCACCCGGCCGGCGAGATCCGCGACCTGCCGCACGGGCGACTCGGCGCGCACCACCACGACCGAGGTGAGATCCCGGTCGGTGTCGCGCATGGCGAGCGCGCGGACGGCGGTGCCGCCGGCCCTCGCCATCCGCTCGGCCCGCAGCCAGGCGAGCGGCGAGTTCCACGCCGCGTCGATCCGGCCGGCGACGAGGTCCTCGACCTGGCGCTCGTAGTGCGAGTAGAGGACGAAGTCGAAGTCCAGGCCCTGCCCGCGCAGCCAGGTGCGGAAACCCTCCCAGATGGTCACCACCTTGGGGTCGTACGCGACCGCGCCCATCAGGACCGTCGGCGCGGGCATCAGCGGTTGACCTCGTCGAGCAGCGGCAGCCCGGTGGCGACGCGACCGACGAAGTCGTACAGCGCGTCGGTGGTCGGCGCCATCACCCGGGCCGCGCGGGAGTCGCGGAACCGGCGCTCCAGGCCCAGCTCCTTGCGGAACGCGCTGCCGCCGCAGAGCTGCATGGCGCCGTCGGTCACGTCGGCGGCCGTCTCACCGGCGAGCGCCTTGACCTGCAACACCCGCAGCATCGCGTCGTCGCGGCCGGTCTCCAGCGCGGTGAGGGTGTCGCCGAGGAACGCGCGCAGGGCGTCGGTGCGGATCATCAGCTGGGCGAAGGCGCGCCGCGTCACGGGCGCGTCGCGCAGGGCCGCCCCGGTGTGCGTGAGCGTGGTCCGGGTGAGGTGCCGGCCGGCCTCGGTGACCGCGCTGCTGGCGAGGCCGAGGCAGAACGCGGCGTTGAGCACCAGGAACCAGGGCAGGACCACGCTCAGCGCGGTGTCGAGGCCGGCGCCGTCGGCGGCCAGCATCGCGTCAGCCGGGACGTGGAGGCCGTCCGCGGTCATCGGTCGGGATCCGTTGCCGCGCAGGCCGAGCCCGTCGAAGTCGCCGGTGACGCTGAGGCCGGCGCGGTCGGCCGGTACGAGCCACAGGGTCATCGGACCCGCCCCGGGGGCCAGGGGGAGGCTCGACCACACGTAGCTGTTGACCTCGCCGGCCGAGGTGACCCAGCTCTTGCGGGCGTCGAGCCGGACGGTGCCGTCGTCGGCCGCTGTCGCGCTGCCGGTCGGCGACCAGAAGTGGCTGCGCGAGCCGAACTCGGAGAAGGCCAACGTGCTCAGGTGACCGCCTCCGGCGATGGCCGTACGCACGTCGCGGGGACCGTGCGCCTCGATGACGGCGGTGGCCGCGTAGTGCATGAGCACCACCATCGCCGTGGACCCGCACTCGGCGGCCAGCCGTTCGATGACCCCGGCGACCGCGCGCATGCCCTGCCCGCCGCCGCCGACGTCGGTCGAGGACGCCAGGCCGAGCAGGCCGGCCGCGCCGAGGGCGTCGACGCCCTGGCGGGGAAAGACCCCATCCCGGTCGACGGTCGCTGCCTGGGGTCGGATCACGTCGTCGATCAGAGCGCCGAGGGTGGCCGTGGTGTCGGTCGTGGAGTGGGTGGCGTCGACAGGGGCCGTCATGCGGGTGTCCCTTCAGCTCAACCGGTGGGACCGACGCTGAGACTATCCAACCTGACGGCTACTGCGCGAGAGTGTCGGATCACCGTCTGGTGTGGCTGCCGTCGCGGTGCGGGCGGACGGGCCCGTCCTCTCGGTCGATGCGCAACTCCCGCTCCAACTCGGCGATGACCGCCCGCAGGTCGTCCAGCCGCTGGGTGAGCGCGATGCGGTCGACCTCGTCCGGTACGCCGTCGCCGTCCTCGTCGTAGTCGGGGGCCAGCCGCTCGGTCATCTCCAACCGGCGCGCCTCCTCCATCGAGTTGACGATGACCGCGATGAGGATGTTGAGCAGCAGGTTGACGGTGATGAGCACATAGCTGACGTAGTAGACAAGCGTCCACGGCGAGAGGGCCATGCCCTGCGAGATCAGGTCCGGCAGGGTCTCCAGCGACAGCAGCACGAACAGCGTGAGCAGCGACCGGCCGATGTCGCCGTACGCGTCGGGGTAGGTGCTGCCGAAGATCAGCCAGCCGGCCATGCCGTACACGTAGAGCGTCACCACGGCCAGGGCGAGGAACCCGGCGACGCCCGGAAGGCTGCGCCACAGGGCGGAGACGATGGTACGAAGGCCCGGCGAGAACCGCACCAGCCGCAGCATTCGGGCGACCCGCACCACACGCAGCAGTGCGGAGTCGCCGTGCAGGCCCGGAATGAAGATCGCCGCGATCACCACGAAGTCGAAGATGTTCCAGCCGTGCCGGAAGAAGTCCTGTGGTCGGCGGCCGTAGGCGGCCACCCGAATGCCGATCTCGACGACGAAGAAAGCGCGGAAGGCCAGCTCCAGCGAGTGCAGCAGGGTGCTCGCCGAGGTCAGTTCGTCGTACGTCTCCAGGCCGAGGACGATCCCGTTGGCGAGGATGACGATGACGATGACGATCTCGAAGGGGCGCGACCGGGCGAGCCGGTCGCAGCGGTCAGCCCATCGGGGCCGGTGGTGCGGGGACGAGGCCGGCGTGCCCCGCTGCGCGGGCGCGGGTGCTCCACTCACCAGCCGGCCGACCGGGTGGCGTGTTCGGAGGCCGTTGGGCGGGCACACCCGTGGCCGTCATGACGGCGGTGCGAGGGGCGTCCGGGCATGTCTGCCAGACTAGGCCAAGATCAACCCCCTCGTGGTGAGCACTTCTCAGGCAGTGCCGTGGCCGGTAACATGCGAGTCGCTTCCCTTGCAGCCATCGGGCGAGCCGATCTGGCGAGCTGACCTGGGGAATGTGGATCTCATCCGTCCCAGGTCACGGAGGCCCTCATGTCGTCCCTGCCACAAGCGGTGCCATTCACCATCGACGTCCCCGACGACCTGCTCGCCGACCTGGCCGAGCGGTTGGCGCGCACTCGTTTCCCCCGCCCCACCGCGAGCGGGTGGCGTGCAGGCACGGATCCGGACTACCTCCGCGAGTTGGTGACGTACTGGCGCGGCGACTTCGACTGGCGTGCCAGGGAACGCGAACTCAACGCGGTGCCGCACTACATTGCCACCCTGGACGACCGGAGCGTGCACTTCGTGCACCTGCGCGCCGCGGCCTCCGGCGACACCCGCTCCCCGCTGCCGCTGGTGCTCACCCACGGCTGGCCCAGCAGCTTCGTGGAGATGTTGCCGCTCGCGGCGCGGCTGGCCGATCCCGCTGCCTACGGCGGTGAGCAGGCCGACGCCTTCGACGTCGTCGTTCCGTCCCTACCCGGCTTCGTGTTCTCGGACCTGCCGACTCACGGCCTGGTGACCCCTCCGGTGGTTGCTGACCTATGGGCACGGCTGATGACGGATGTCCTGGGCTACTCCACGTTCGGCGCGTACGGCGGTGACATCGGCTCTCACGTCACCGGCTTTCTCGGCGCCCGGCACCGGCAACAGGTGGTCGGGATCCACACCCACCATCCGAACCTGCACCCGGTTCTCGACGACGCCCACCCCTTGTCCGTAGCCGAGGATGCCTACCTGAAAGCGCGATCGAACGAGCACGATGGCAGCGACGACGGCTACGCCGCCATCCAGAGCACCCGACCGGACACCCTCGCCGCGGCCCTGCTCGACTCTCCCGCCGGCCTGGTCGCCTGGATCGTGGAGAAGTACCGGGCCTGGAGCGACTGCCACGGAGACCTCGAATCCCGTTTCAGCAAAGACTTCCTCCTCACCGTCGCCACTCTTTACTGGGCGACCGGGACGATCGGCTCGTCCTTCAGGCCCTACTACGACGACTCCCGGACTCCGCCTCTCGGGGCTGTCGACGTGCCAGCAGGAGTCCGGCTCACCCCGGAGGACCGGGACTACCCCCGCGAGTACGCCGAGCGCGTTTACCGTGACCTGCGCCAGTGGCGCGGCCCGACCCGGGGAGGCCACTTCCTGCCCCTGGAGGAGCCCGACCTGCTCGCCGCCGACCTGCGAGACTTCTTCCGACCGCTGCGGGCGTAAGCGCCAGCCCGGATTTCCGGAAGGCGCGTCGGCGGCACGATCAAACCCGCCGCCCGTCGGTGCTCGCCGACGTGACCGGCGGTCGCCGGTTACGCGTGCGCGGCCCGGATGGCGTCGCGCAGCGGGGTACTCGGGCGGCCGATCAGTAGGCTGAGGTCGTCGCTGTCGGTCGCCAGTTCGCCGATGGCGATCGAGTGGTCGAGGGCGGCGACGAACCCGGCGGTGCCGGCGTCGAGGCCGACGGTCTCCAGCGTCGAGGCCAGTTCGGCGGGGGAGAGGTCCCGGTGGACGACCGTGGTGCCGGTGACCTCGCTGACGGCCGCGGCCAGTTCGTCGAAGGTGAACGCGGTGCCGCCCAACTCGTAGACGGTGTCGCCGTGCTCGTCGCGGGTGAGCGCCGCCGCCGCTGCGGCCGCGTAGTCGGCGCGGGTCGCGGCCGAGACCTTGCTGCCGCCGGTGGCACCGAGGATCGTGCCGGTCTGCAGGTACTGCGCCAGTTGGTCGGTGTAGTTCTCCGTGTACCAGCTGTTGCGCAGCACGGTGTGGGACAGGCCCGAGGCGGCGAGCACCTCCTCGGTGGCCCGGTGCTCGGGCGCCAGCGGGTTTGTCGTGGTGTCGGCCTTGAGGATGCTGGTGTAGATCAGGCGCTCGACGCCGGCGAGCTTGGCCGCGTCGATGACCGCCGTGTGCTGGGCGACGCGCTGACCGGGAGTGTCGCCGGAGATCAGCAGCAGACGGCGTACACCGGCCACGGCACCGGGCAGCGTGGCCGGATCGTTGTAGTTGGCCTGGCGGATCTCCACACCGCGCGCTGCCAGGTCGGCGGCCTTCTCCGGAGTGCGGACGACGGCGGCGATCTCGGCAGCGGGCACGCCGGTGTCGAGCAGACGCTCGATCACCAGACGGCCCAGTCGGCCGGTGGCACCGGTGACGGCATAGGTGGGCACGGCAACCTCCATGGGGCGGTGACGATCTGAAAGCACTTACTAATCTATAGCACCAGGCCAGGAGTAAGCACGAGGTAGGCTGGTGCCGTGACCGACCGGCCGTCCCCGGACCCCGCAGGGCCTACCCAGGAACTCGTCAGCGATGTCTTCGCGCGCGGCTGCACCTCCCGCGCCGTCTTCGAGGACGTCACCTCGAAGTGGGCGTCGCTGGTCCTGCTGGCGCTGGGCGAGGGCCGGTACCGGTTCAACGCGCTGCGCCGCCGTGTCGACGGGGTCAGCGAGCGGATGCTCTCCCAGACCCTGCAGGCTCTCGAACGCGACGGCATGCTGACCCGGGAGGTCCTCACCACGATTCCGCCGCGTGTCGAATATTCGCTCACCCCGCTCGGCGCCCGCGTCGCCGAGCGGCTACGGGGTCTCGCCGACCTCCTGGAGAGCGCGGTGCCCGAGTTGCAGTCCGCACGTGACGCTCACGAGCGCGCCCGGGGCTAGCCCTCGCGGGTTCGGGCTGGTGGGGCCGAGCGCCGCGACCTGCGGCACCGACGTGCCGTGACGACCCGGGCGGCGCGGCCGGTTCAGGCGTTCAGCGTCTCGCGCGGCGGTACGCCGTAGCTGGCGTGGTACCGGGCCGTGAACCTGCTGTGGCTGGCGAACCCCCAGCGGCTGGCGATCGCCGACACGGTGTCGCGGCTCGGGTCGGCCCGCACCAGGTCGCGGTGGGCCCGATCGAGGCGGATCCGGCGCAGGTACGCCATCGGGGTGGTCCCGAGATGGCGGCGGAAGGCCAGTTGCACCGCCCGCAGGGAGACGGCGGCGGCGTTGGCGATGTCGGTCGCGCTGATGTCCCGGTCGGCGTTGTCCTCCATGAAGGCGATGGCGCGGCGCACGGTGGCCGTGCTGGCGTCGCGGCGATCCTCGATGGTCTCGTCGCTGAACGCGGTGTTGGGAAAGACCGCGAGTGCCGCCGCGGCGAGCATCCGCGCGGCGTTGCCGATCACCAGTGGTTGGGCGCTGGCGTCCGGATTGCTCAGCACGACATCGCTGATGTAGCTGGTGGTCTTTCGCCACTGCCGGGCGCGAAGCGCGGTGGCGGCGCCGAGGTCGGTGAACCGGATCTGGCCGGGTCGCCGGGCCGGCGCCGCGGCCGCCACCTGTGCCAGGACCGCGTGGTCCAGGACACAGAGTCCCACCGCCCCAGGCTGCCAGCGCAGGCTGAACGGTCGGTTGGGTCGGGTGGCGAGGAAGACGTCACCCGGGCCGAACCGGTGGGCGGACCCGTCGCAGGTGCGGTCGACCAGGGCGGTGCGGGCGCGGCAGACGACCAGGGCGTCCATGCCGCCCACCACGATGTCGAGCTGCCCCGTCTGACTCGTGGCGCCGACGGCGAACGGCCCGGCGTCGACCCGCTGGTGGACGAGGTGGTACCCGGTGTCGCCGGCACGGATGCGCAGGTCGGTGTCGTACGTGGTGGCCAGGAAGCGGTGGATGGCCGCTGGGTCGCGGCTGTCGAATCGTTGGAACTGCGCGGTCGAGGTCATCCGCTGGCTCCGTCCGGGGAAGTGTCGCCGGATGGTGGACCAGAGCCGGCGGCATGGTCGGGACGCGTCTGGGCGCGAGGGGCCGGTGTTCGCCCGTTGCTGACCCGGCGGTACGGCGGTGGCACCAGGTCCCGCCTGGCGCTGCGGCGGGGGCGCGGCCAGGGGACTGACCGTAGGGCCTCAGGTATTCCCACCAATGTGGACTGCCACTGATGGGATTCCCACCCTACGGCAGGCGAGCGGCGTGCCGCTGGATTTCCGCGATTCAGTGAGTCGACTTCGCTTTCCGGCTACCGCGCGGCACGATCCTGCGCCTGCTGTCCTAGCGGTCTCGGTAGCGGCGACGAAACCCTGTTCATGATCTCCCCGGATGTCCGAGGACGTCCGGGTCGCTGCCGGAGGTCCGGCCAACAGGCGGAGGTGAACGTTGGACAGCATCCATCCTGACCGCGTCGTTCGACTGGCGGTTGCCGAGGCGCTGGCACGGGTGGCGGACGAGGACAGCCTCGGACTGGGTGAGGGTGACGCGCTGGAGAGCCTCGGGGAAGCGCTGCGCGAGGTGCTGCGCCGTGCGCTCGACGACCGCGTCCCGCTGGCCACACCCGGGTTCGTCGACCTGTGCCGCGACCTGCGTCTGAACCGTGACTCTCTCGACCTGTTGGGGCACTACCTGCTCACGGCGTTGCTGGCGCACCACGTCGGGCCGGATGCCCTGATCCGCGTCGGGGTGCTCCTCGGCACCGTCCGGCGCTACCTGCCCGCACCCCGCACGCCCGCGCGCCACAACGCCGGCCCGGAGACGCGGCGACGGGACGTACGCGCGGACAACAGCGTCGTGGGCCGGTACCGGCGGCCGAAACTGCCCGAGCACCTGCCGAGCCCGCCGAGTTGGACCTGCACCGGATGCGGTCGGGAGTGGCCCTGCGCCACGAAGCAGAGCCAACTGCTCGCCGAGTTCGGTGGGGCGCGCGCCGCCCTCGCCGTCTACCTCGGCTCCTGCCTCGTCGCCGCCGCCCAGGACCTGCCGACCCTGCCCCTGCCCCGTGCCCAGCTCCGATTCCTGGGCTGGCTGCCCCGCGCCCGGATCTGACGACGACACGCGCCCGAGAAAGCACCGGCCGCGTCGGCCACCCGCTGGCCTGCCGGCACCCAACGCGGTCGCCGCGTGACCGACCGCCGCCCTGGCCGAGCCTTTCAACGGGTACGGCGAGGGTGTTCATCGTGCGCCCGCTCCCCGTACGGGGGGAGTTCACGATGCTCTCCAAGGCTCCTTGATCGAAAGAGCATTCGCTTGATCGAGGAGAGGCTCTCACGTGAGGGACAAGCAACCCGAAGAGGTCGAGCGCGCGCAGCTGTCTCGGCGCAAGCTGGTCAAGTACGCGGGCGTCGGCGCGACGCTGGCCGCGGCCAGCCCGCTGGTGGGCGGCGGTGCGGCCTGGGCCGGCGAGGAGCGTCGGCCCGGCAACGACAAGCCCGACCGGGGCAACACGAAGAACCGGGCGTGGCGCGCTGGTGACCACCACGTTCACTCCGAGTACAGCGGCGAGTTCGACACCACGAAATCCCCTGTGGTGTTCCACAAGGGCGCGGACGCGGTCTACCCGATCGTCACCAACGCCATCATGGCCAAGAACTTCGGTCTGACCTGGGCGATGTGCACCGACCACGGTGGACCGACGCACTCCAAGGTCAACATCGAGCAGGCGTACCCCGACCTGCTGCGCTCGCGCAAGCTGGTCCCCGAGGTGCTCCAGTTCTGGGGCATGGAGTTCGACGCGCCCTCGCTGGACCACCACACGCTGATGATCCCGCGCCACGACGACGAGGCGAAGCAGCTCTTCGAGCTGGAGAGCCGGTTCGCCAAGTACGACGCGTTCCCCACCGACCCGGCCCGCGACACCGAGGCGAAGATGGTGGAGTTCCTGAAGGTCGCCCGGGGCATGCCGCACAAGCCGCTGGTGATCGCCCACCACGCGTCCCGCTCGGCTCCCGGGCTCGGCGTGTACGGCCAGGACACCCCGCGCGAGTTCCGCAACGGCAACAACGCCGCGCCGGACGTCTACATCGGGTTCGAGGGTGCGCCCGGTCACCAGGCCGGCCCGCTCAACGGCGGGGCGCGGGGCGGGTACGGCAACCACCCCACCTACGGCGGCTTCGACCAGATGACCGCGCGGGTCGGTGGGCTCTGGGACTCGCTGCTCGGTGAGGGCCGGCGCTGGTGGATCACCGCGACCTCGGACTCGCACGTGCACTGGACGCGTGGCGGCTCCGACTTCTGGCCGGGCGAGTACAGCAAGACCTACGTGCACGCACGCCAGGACTACGGCGACATCATGGACGGTCTGCGCAACGGCCGGATCTGGGTCACCACCGGCGACCTGATCCGCAACCTCGACGTCACGGCCACGTCCCAGGGCCAGACCGCCGGGATGGGCGAGACCATCACGGTCAGCCGCCGCAACCGCACCGACGTCGAGATCGAGATCAGGTTCCGCCCGCTGGACGGCGTGAACGCCAACGGTGACCGGCCCGAGGTCCGCCGGGTCGACCTGATCGTCGGGCAGATCACCGGCCCGAGCGCCAGCCTGGACGCCGACACCAACCCCACCACGAAGGTCGTGGCCCGGTTCGGCCCGCGCGACTGGCGCCGCCAGGGCGAGGACTACGTCATCCGCCACACCCTGCGCAACGTCGAGGCCGACACCTACGCGCGGGTCCGCGGCACCAGCACCGACGAGGCCGAGCCGCTCGCGGACGGGCTGGAGAGCCCGTGGCAGGACCTCTGGTTCTACTCGAACCCGGTGTTCGTGCACGTGCGCTGACCTGCGTCGGAGCGGCACTTCGGGCCCGCCGGCACCTCACGACGCACGACGGTCGGGGGTGCCGGCGGGCCCGCGTTCGTTGTCCGGCTGGTCGCTCAGGCGGTCTTGGAGCGGCTGTCGCGGGACGGCTCGTCCGACTCGGGCCGGACCTGCGTCACCACCTCACACAGGTCCCGCAGCGGGTCGACGGCCTGGGTCGAGCAGGCGACCCGCTGGAGCAGGACCCGCAGACTCGCCGACTCCTCGGGAGCGAGGGCCCCCAACAGATGGGACTCGACCCCGCGCAGCGCCCGCCGCCGTTGCTCCCAGGCCGCCCGGCCGGCGTCGGTGACATCCACCAGCCGGTTGCGCCGGTCCGCCGGGTCCGCCCGGCGCGCGACGTAGCCGGGGCGTTCCAGATCGTCGATCAGGTACGTCAGCACGGTGCGGTCGATGCCGAGCTCCTCGGCGATCGCTCCCTGGTTGCGGGCCGGCCCGTTGACTGCGGCGGTGAGCACCTGGTAGCCGCGCGGGCCACCGGGAAAGTCGGCGAGCGTGTGCTCGGCGGCCCGGACGTAGCCACGGAAGACGACGCCGAGCATCCAGCCCAGGTCGTCGTCGAGCGGATCGGGCCTGTCCCGTACGTCAGTGGCTCCCGTCATGCCCCGACAATAGCGCGGCTCGGCATACCTTGTTGGCGACAGATGTTCTGTCTGGCATAAGGTTGATGTCATGACGCACCGTTCCAGGGCGTCGGGGAAACGGGAGGCTCACCCATGGGCGACTACGGTCACGACCTGATCTTCGGATCGTTCACCACGCCAGGCAGCGACGACCCGGAGCGCACCGTTGGCCTCGCCGTCCTGGCCGAGCAGGTCGGGCTTGACCTGGTCACCTTCCAGGATCACCCGTACCAGCCGAGATTCCTCGACACCTGGACGCTGCTGAGCTATGTCGCCGCGCGGACCAGCCGGGTGCACCTGTCGGCGAACGTCACGAACCTGCCGCTGCGCACGCCCACCGTGCTCGCCCGCAGCGTCGCCAGCCTGGACCTGCTCAGCGGCGGCCGGATCGAGCTCGGCCTCGGCGCGGGCGCGTTCTGGGAGGCCATCGAGGCGATGGGCGGCCGACGACTGACCCCCGGGCAGGGAGTGCGGGCGCTGGAGGAGGCCATCGACGTCATCCGCCAGCTCTGGGACTCCGAGGCGCGCGGCGGCGTACGCGTCGACGGCGAGTTCCACCGCGTGCTCGGCGCCAAACGTGGCCCGGCCCCCGCCCACGCGGTGCCGATCTGGCTCGGCGCGTACAAGCCGCGGATGCTGGAGCTGACCGGTCGCCGGGCCGACGGTTGGCTGCCCTCGCTGGCCTACCTCCAGCCCGGTGACCTGGCCAAGGGCAACGAGTTGATCGACGACGCCGCACGGCGGGCCGACCGGTCGCCCCGGGACGTCCGCCGGCTGCTCAACATCTCCGGTCAGTTCGCGACCGCCGAACGTGGCCCCCTGCACGGTCCGGCCGAGCAGTGGGTGCGGGAGCTGGCCGAGCTCGCGCTCAACGACGGCATCAGCGCGTTCATCCTCGCCAGCGACGACCCTGACGACCTGCGCCGCTTCGCCGGTGAGGTGGCGCCCGCCGTGCGCGAACTGGTCGCCGCCGAACGCGACGCCTCGTCGGCGCGTACCCCGGTCACCGAACCTCTGGCGGTCGCCGCGCCGTCGGCGCGGCCGGCCCGCGCGAGGGTGACAAGCGGTGCCTTCGCGGTGGTGCCGACGCCCGACGACGGTCGGCGGCTCAGTGATCGGCAGGTCTGGGACGAGTCGGCCCGCCCGACCGGCCCCACGCCCGACCCGACGCGCACCTACACCGCGCACGAGCAGGCCAACGGCCAGCATCTCGTGCAGGTCCACGACGGCCTGCGCGGCGAACTGGCCCAGATCCACGACCTGATCGAGCAGGTCGCGGCGGGCGAGATCGACGCCGGCGCGGCCCGCTCCCAGATCAACACGATGACCATGCGGCAGAACCGCTGGACCCTCGGCGCCTACTGCGAGTCCTACTGCCGCATCGTCACCACCCACCACACCATCGAGGACCAGGCCCTCTTTCCGCGGCTGCGGCAGGCCGACCCCCGCCTGCGGCCGGTCGTCGATCGGCTGGAGCAGGAGCACCACGTCATCCACGAGGTGCTGGAGGGCGTCGACAAGGCGCTCGTCGCGTACGTCGGGGCGCCGGACGGGTTGGTGGAGCTGCGCGCCGCGGTGAACCTGCTGACCGACGCCCTGCTGTCGCACCTCAGCTACGAGGAGCGTGAGCTGGTCGAGCCGCTGGCCCGGCTGGGGGTGAGCTGACAACGGCTTGCGCCCGGAAGATCTGAGAGACTACTTTCGAAACATGTCTCTCAAGAACCCGTACGGGGATTTCGAGATCACGGAGCCGCAGGCGCTCCGGGCGCTGGCGCACCCCGTCCGGCTGGCCATCCTCGACCGGCTCCAGCTGCACGGCCCGGCAACCGCCACCGGGCTGTCGCCGCACGTCGGCGCCACACCGTCGGTGGTCAGCTGGCACCTGCGCCACCTCGCGACGTTCGGCCTGGTCACCGACGCGCACAGTGCCACCGGTGCCACCAGCAAGCGGGAACGCTGGTGGCAGGCCGCCGCCCGGGGCTTCCGCTTCGAGCTGCCCGATGACGCCGAGGGTCAGGCCGCCGCCCGGCAACTGCGCGGCGAGACGTTCGCGCGCGCCGCCGAGGCGCCGCAACAGTGGCTGCTGCACGACGAGCCCCGGCTCGACGACGAATGGCGCGGGCTGGCCGGCCTCGCCGACACCCGGTTCGTGGCCACCGCCGACGAGCTGCGGCAGTTGGAACAGACGATCGAGGAACTGCTCGCCCCGTACGTACGTCGCAAGGACGACGACACGCAACCCGCCGGCGCGCAGGTCGTCCGGATGCTGCGCTACCTGCTGCCCGAGCCCGGCGCGCTATCGTCCGAGCCCGGCGCGCTATCGTCCGAGCCCGGCGCGTTGTCGTCCGAGCCCGGCGACGGCCCCGCCGCGTCATGACCACCGTCGAGGCCGCGCCGGCTCTGCACCGCGACCGGCGGTTCCGCACCTTCTGGATCGGCGAGACGGTCTCCCAGTTCGGCGACCGGATCAGCGAGTTGGCGCTGCCGCTGATCGCCGTCTCCCTCCTCGTGGTCACCCCCGCGCAGGTCAGCGTCCTCACCGCGTTGATCTGGCTGCCCAACCTGCTGGGCCTGTTCCTGGGCGCGTGGGTGGACCAGCGCACCCACAAGCGACGGCTGCTGATCATCGCCGACCTGATCCGCGCGGCGGTGCTGCTCAGCCTGCCGGTGGCGTACCTCTTCGACGCGGTGACCCTCACCCACCTCTACCTTGTGGCACTGCTCACCGGCGCCGGGGCGGTGTTGTTCGCGATGGCGCGCCAGGCCTTCTTCGTGGCGCTGGTGCCGAGATCGGCGTACGTGGACGCGACAAGCAAGATGAGCATGAGCCGCTCCCTGTCGTTCATCGCCGGACCGGCCGTCGGCGGAGGGCTCGTCCAGGCTTTCACCGCGCCGATCGCGGTCGTCGTCGACGCGGTGTCCTTTCTCGGCTCCGCCCTGCTGATCGGCCGCATCCCGGTCACCGAGGCGCCCCCGCCGCCGCGCCGAACGTCCACCCTCGCCCTCGTCCGCGAAGGGCTCGTGCTGGTGCTGCGCCACCCCGTGCTGCGCGCCGCGCTCGGCTGCACCAGCACCGTCAACTTCTTCACCTTCATTGCCACCGCGCTGCTGGTGCTCTACGCCAACCGTGAGCTCGGCCTGTCGGCCGGCGCCATCGGCATCGCGCTCGGCGGCGGCGCGCTCGGTGGACTGGCCGGAGCGGCGCTCGCCCCCCGGGTGTCGCGCGCCATCGGACTGGGCCGCACCGCGATGATCGGCGTGGTGCTCTTTCCCGCGCCGCTGGCCCTGACCGCGCTGATCAGTGGCCCTACCTGGGCGAAGGTGACCCTGCTGGCGGCCATCGAGCTGGTCTCCAGCGTCGGGGTGATGCTGATGGACGTCAACCTCAACGCCCTCCTCACCGCCGTCACGCCCGACGACGCGCGGGGCCGTCGGGCCGGTGCGTACAGCGCCGTCAACTACGGCATCCGGCCGCTCGGCGCGCTGGTCGGCGGCGCTCTGGGCACCACCATCGGGCTGCGGCCGACACTGGTCGTCGCCGGCCTGGGCGGGACACTCGCGGTGCTCTGGCTGCTGGCGTCGCCGGTGCGCCACATCACGACCATCGACGACCCGATGCCCTGACCGGCATCGGCCCTGACCCCGGCCGTCCTGACCCTGACCCTGGCCGCTGACCGTCCTGGCCCTGGCTCGGGGGAGGGCGGGCGCCGGCTGGCCCGCCGGCCGCGACCGCGCAGGTCAGCCGGCCTGCTCCAGCAGCAGCTGGGCCAGCTCGGCGGGTTGCGAGAACATCGGCCAGTGGCCGGTGTCCATCGTGACCAGCCGCCAGTGGTCGCTGGTCAGCAGCCCGGTCACGGTGGCGTTGGGCTCGGGCCCGTCGAGCAGACACTTGATGTACGTCGCCGGCAGCTCGCTCAGCGGCCGGGTCAGCACGGCCGGCTCGGCCAGCGTGGCACCAGGGTGCGGGGTGGAACCCTCGACCAGCCGCGCGACCTGCTCGTCGGTGAGCCCCTGACCGTCGAAGTCGGCCGCGCCGAGCGGCGGCCAGTAGCCGCCGTTGTCGGCGAGCACCGACTCCAGTGCCGCGGGCCCCTGCCACCAGCCGGACACGAACGACTCACCGTCGACCGGCACGTCCGAGTCGACGAAGACCACCCGGGTCAACCGGTCACCGATCCGCTCGGCGGCCTGACCCACCGGGATGCCCGAGTAGCTGTGCCCGACCAGCACCACGTCACGCAGGTCGCGGCGCTCGATCTCGCCGACAATGTCCTGCACGTGGGTCTGCTGCCCGGCGGGCACACCCCGCCTCTCGGCGAGACCGGACAGGGTCAGCGGGTGCGTCTCGTGGCCGGCCGCTCGCAGCGGCGGCACCACCTCGTCCCACGCCCACGACCCCAGCCACGCCCCCGCTACCAGCACGAAATCAGCCATGCCCGGGACCCTAACGCCGACCTGCGACAGTCCGGCGACCGATGGCCGCAGCCCGGCGGGTCACGGCCGTCGTTGGTGGGCGCTCGCCGCAGTTCAGAGCGGCCCGGCCGAGGTCAGGCGGATGATCCACTCGGGATCGGCGATGTCGGGGTATCCACGGCACCCGGATACCCCGACATCGCCGACCTCGTGTCGATCATGGCCGCTGGCCGCTGGCCGCTGGCCGCTGGCCGCTGGCCGCTGGCCGCTGGGCGGCTGGGACCTGGATTCAAGCGGGTGGCGGACCGGGGCGGTCGACCAGGGCCGCGAGCCGTTTCGGCGCGAGGAGGCAGTAGCTCTCGGTGAGCAACTCGGCCACCTCGTCCCAGGCCGTGTCGTCGTCCACGACCATGCCCAGCACGGTCGGGCCCCACTCGGGCTTGTAGAACGGGTGGCCGCTCGCCACCAGGCCCGCGATCTCGTCGGGTGGCGAGCGGAAGATCAGCAGGCAGGCCGGCCGATCCATTTCGGCGGCGCGCGGGTGGGCCGGTTGGCGGGCCGGGTCGACGGTGAGCACGTGGGCGAAGGTCCGTTTGCGGATCCGCCAACGGGTGCCCACCCAGGCCGGCTCCTCGTAGCTCTCCGGCAGCACACGGCAGATCGGCCGCAGCCGGTCGAGGACCTCGGGAGGGACGTCTCCGGGTTCGGTCACGGCCAGCGACCCTAGCCGCCCGGTGTGACAATTCTCGTCCGTCGATGGGCGTCAGTCCGGTCCCGTCGGTGTGGTGCCCGTCCGACCGATCCGACAGGATGAGGCCGGAGCGGCACACGCCCGACGACCGCCCCGACCGCCGCACCCACCCGCCGCCCCCGCCCACCGAGGAGTGCCGTGTCCACCCTGCTCTCACGCCGCGACCTGGACTTCCTGCTGCACGAATGGTTGCGGGTGTCGCAGCTCGTCGAGCGTCCTCGCTACGCCGAGCATTCTCGGGAGACGTTCGACGACGCGCTGGACCTCGCCGAGCGGGTGGCCACCGAGCAGTTCGCCTCGCACAACCGGGCCGCCGACCTCGCCGAGCCGACGTTCGACGGGCAGCAGGTACGGCTGATCCCGCAGGTCCGCGCGGCGTTGGACAGCTTCGCCGAGACCGGTCTGCTCAGCGCCGGGCTGGACGCCTCGGTCGGCGGTCTGCAACTGCCGCACGCCGTCGCCGCCGCCTGCTTCGCCTGGTTCCAGGCGGCCAACGTGGCCACCTCGGCGTACCCGATGCTCACCCTGGGCAACGCGAACCTGTTGCTGGCACACGGCAGCGCGGAGCAGGTCGACACCTATGTCCGGCCGATGCTGGAGGGTCGGTTCTTCGGCACCATGTGCCTGTCCGAGCCGCACGCGGGCAGTTCCCTGGCCGACATCACCACCCGGGCCGAGCCGCAGCCGGACGGCACGTACCGGATCTTCGGCACCAAGATGTGGATCTCCGGCGGTGATCACGAGCTGGCCGAGAACATCGTCCACCTGGTGCTGGCGCGGATCCCCGGCGGACCGCCCGGGGTGAAGGGCATCTCGCTGTTCGTCGTACCGAAGGTGCTCGTCGGGCCGGGCGGGTCGCTCGGCGACCGCAACGACGTGGTGCTGGTCGGGCTCAACCACAAGATGGGCTTCCGGGGGACCACCAACACCCTGCTCAGCTTCGGCGACGGCGGGCACGCCCCGGGCGGTCGCGCCGGCGCCGTGGGCCACCTGGTCGGTACGCCGCACCAGGGGCTCGCCCAGATGTTCCACATGATGAACGAGGCCCGCATCGGCGTCGGCGCCGGCGCCACCGCGCTGGGCTACACCGGCTATCTCAAGAGCCTGGAGTACGCCCGGGAGCGACCGCAGGGCCGGCCGGTTGGTGCGAAGGATCCGTCCGCGCCGCAGGTGCCGATCATCGATCACCCGGACGTACGACGGATGCTGCTGGCGCAGAAGAGCTACGTGGAGGGAGCGCTGGCCCTGGTGCTCTACTGCGCCCGGCTGCTCGACGAGGAGAAGACCGCCCCGGAACAGGTCGACCGCGAACGCGCGCACCTGCTGCTGGAGGTGCTCACCCCGATCACGAAGAGCTGGCCGTCGCAGTGGTGCCTGGCCGCCAACGACCTGGCGATCCAGGTGCTCGGCGGCGCCGGCTACACCCGCGATCACGACGTGGAGCAGCACTACCGGGACAACCGGCTCAACCCGATCCATGAGGGCACCCACGGCATCCAGGCGCTGGACCTGCTGGGACGCAAGATGACCATGCACGACGGCGCGGGTCTGCTCCTGCTGACCGAGACGATGGGGGACGCCGCCACCCGGGGACGCAAGGCCGGCGGGGAGGCCGCCGAGTTGGCCGACCGACTGGCCGCCGCGGTGGACCGGATCGTCGCGGTCACCCGTCGACTCTGGGCCGACGGTGACCCGGTGCTCGCCCTGGCCAACGCCAGCGCCTACCTGGAGGCGGTCGGGCACGTGGTGATCGCGTGGATGTGGCTGGAGCAGTGGCTGGCGCTGCCGCCGGAGGGGTCCGGGGACGCGTTCCACGCCGGCAAGCGGCAGGCGGCTCGCTACTTCTTCACTGTCGAACTGCCCCGCACCGGCCCCCAGTTCGACCTGCTGAACAGCCGCGACCGGACCACGCTCGACATGCGCGCGGACTGGTTCTGAACGGGAGCTTGACCGGTCTCACCGTCGCCGGCCCTGGTGCTGCATCGCCTGCCGCCCCTTGACCACGCCCAGCACGATCACCACGACGAGCGCGATCAGCCCGATGATGATCAGCCAGCGGACGGCTTCGAGGAGCAGCCCGAGCAGGATCAGCACGCCGGCCACCACGCCGACGACCCAGAGCATGGCACGCATCTCGACCTCCCGTGACGGCCCCGCCCGTGCGGCGACCCGCCGGTCACCTTCCCGATCCCGCCGCCACCATGCCCAACCGGGCGGAGGAGCCGGTTCAGGACGCGGTACGGGCGACGTAGACGGTGTTGGCGGACTGGCCGCCGGTCAGCGGGTTGGCGAACGGCACGACGTGCGCCCGCGCGGTCGCGAACACCTCGGCGAGCGCGGCGGTGAACTCGGCGTCCGGCGGGTCGTCCGACCAGAGCGCGAAGACACCCTCCGGGCGCAGCAGCGCGGTGAGTCGCCGCAGCCCATCCGGCTCGTAGAAGGGTGCGTGGCTGGGGTGCAGGACGTTGCGGGGTGAGTGGTCGACGTCGAGCAGCACGGCGTCGAACCGACGTCCGGGCGCCTCGGCGTCGAATCCGGCGTCGCCGGCCACCGCCGCGAAGAAGTCGGCGCGTACGAAACGGGTCCGTGGATCCTCGGCGAGCCCCGCCGCGAACGGCAGCAGCCCGCGCTGGTGCCAGTCGATCACGTCCTCGATGGCCTCCACCACCACCAGCGACCGCACCCTCGGGTCGTCCAGCGCGGTGCGGGCGGTGTAGCCCAGGCCGAGCCCACCGACCACCACGTCGAGCGCGTCACCGGTCAGTTCGGCCAGCCCCAGGCGGGCCAGCTCGATCTCCGCGACGGGGAACAGGCTGGACATCAGGTACTCGTCGTCGAGCTTGACCTCGTACACCTCGACCTGAAGTGCCGGGTCCCGGCGTCGACGCAGGCTGATCGCTCCGATCGGGGTCTCCCGCCAGGCCAACTCCTCGAAACGCGCGCCCACGGGTGGTGCCCTTCCGCCGCCGGATTCGTCCCCGGATGCTACCGCTCGGTTGATCCCCGGCCACGCAGGGTCCACGGGACATCGACGCAACGCATATTCTGTGGCCGGCCGAATCCACCGGAAGGGACCCGATGCCGTCGCGGCAGGACCAGCTGCACTCCTACCAGTTCAGCGTCCAGCGGGCCGTCGCCGCCCTGGTCATGCGGGAGACCGACCCGGCCCAGTCGCCGTTTCGGCGACTCGCCGGCGCGGGTCTGGCCAGCGTCCTGGTCGCGGCGATCGGGCTGGGTGGTTCGGCGCTCTACGGCCTGTTCGCCGGCGGTGGCAAGGGGTGGCGCGATCCGGGCGCGGTGATCGTGGAGAAGGAGTCCGGTGCCCGGTTCGTCTACCGCGACCAGAGACTGCACCCGGTGCTCAACTACGCCTCGGCACTGCTGATCGTCGGCGCGGACCGGTCCAAGACCGTGCTGGTGTCCCGCCGTTCGATCGACGGCGTGCCGCGCGGGTTGCCGCTGGGCATCGCCGACGCACCGGATTCGCTGCCCGCGCCGGGCCGGCTGGCGACGTCGCCCTGGACGGTCTGCTCGACGACCCCGGCGGGCGCGGGCGGCGATGAGCCCCGGTCCGCGCTGCTCATCGGCACCGAGCCGGGTGGCGGCCGGCCGCTGGGCGACGACGCGTTGCTGCTGCGCCACCCCGACGGTGGCCTGCACCTGGTGTGGCATCAACGCCGCTACCTGGTCCGCGATCCCAATCGGGTGCTGGCGGCGCTGGCGACCACCAGCGCTCGGGCGGTGCCGGTGGCGCCCGCCCTGCTCAACTCGCTGCCCGCCGGCGTCGACCTGGCCCCGCTCGCGCTGCCCGGTGCGGGCAGCCCGTCCACCGGAGTGCCGGGCGCCACGATCGGTCAGGTCTACCTGGTGCGCAACTCCGGCGGCGGCCGGCAGCACGCGGTGGCGCTCGACGACGGGCTGGCCGGGATCACCGAGTTGCAGGCCGGGCTGCTGCTGGCCCGCACCGGGCAGGGCGAGCCGGAGCCGATGACGCTCGGCCGGTTCGCCGCGCTGCCCACCATGCCGGACCTCGCGCCGAGCGGCCCGACCGCCCCACCGCCGGCACCACCCCGGCTCGCCGCCGCCGACGACGCGGCGGTCTGCGCCCGCGTCGGCGACGACGGCGGGGCCAGCGAGGTGCGCTGGGGCGTACACCTGCCGGACCTGGCCGCCGTGCCGCGGACCGCGCCGGCCGGTGGTGCCGTGCTGGCCGACCACGTGGTGGTGGAGCCGGGCCGCGGCGCGGTCGTCGAGGCCGCCGCGGCGCCCGGCGCGTCCGGCGGCGCGGTGTCCGTGGTCACCGACCTGGGCCGGCGGTACGTGCTGGCCGACCGGGAGGTGTTGGCGATGCTCGGCTACCGCGACGTGCGACCGGTGCGGCTGCCCGCCGGCCTGGTCAGCCTCGTGCCGGCCGGCGCAACCCTGGATCCGGCCGCCGCGCGGGCGGTGGCCGCTCCGGCGTGACCCAGGCCAACCCAGGTGTCAGCCGGCCGGGCGGCGCAGGACGCTGACCGCGAAGTCCGCGTCGTCGCGCCACGGGCGCAGGTCCCAGGTGGCGAAGCGGTGCTCCAGGCGCAGCCCGGCGGCGATCGCGTCGGCGTCGAACGCGGTCAGCGGGTAACCGCGCTCGGTGCCGAAACCCACCGCCAGCACACCGTCCGGGCGCAGGTGCCCGGCGATGCGGCGCAGCACCTCCGGCTCGGTGCCGGCGGCCACGAAGGCGAGCACGTTGCCCGCCAGGACCGCCGCGTCGAACGGCTCCGCCTCGCCGAGCGCCGGCAGGTCCAACTCGGCCAGGTCGGCGACCAGCCAGTGCGGGCCGGGGTAGTCGGCGCGGGCGGCGTCGACCAGCGCGGGATCGGCATCGACACCGACCACGGTGTGCCCTCGCTGGGCCAGGGCCGCGCCGACGCGTCCGGTGCCGCTGCCGGCGTCGAGGATCCGCGATCCGGGCGCGACAAGCGTGTCCACCAGACGGGCCTCGCCGGCCAGATCCGCGCCCTCGGCCGCGAGTTTGCGGAACCGCTCGATGTACCACTGCGAGTGCTCGGGGCCGGTGTCGGTCGCCCAGCGGGTCGGGTTGGCCATACGGTCACGGTAGCCGGGCCGACCGGGGCGCGACGGGCGACCCGGAGCAGCCGGCCCGGCCACCGTGGCGGCTCAGCCCTTCTCGGCGCCGCTGGTCAGCCCCTCGGTGAGCAGCCGCTCGCTGGCGAAGAAGAGGATGACGGAGAGTAATGGGAGAGTATCCGCCTCGGAGGTGCTGACATCGGTGGCACTCCTCTCGAAGGGTACATGCCGGATTCAACGCCTTCGATTGATCAATGACAAGACATATGGCGATTTTTTGCTATCCTGGAGCCCAGTGCTACCGGGATGTGACACATGGGCAACTGGGTCGTCTCCCTCGCCGGGCCTCGGCAGATCAGCCTTGAGCCCTGCCCACCGGATCCGCTCGGCCCCGGCCAGGTCCGGGTCCGCACCTGCTACTCGGGCATCTCCGCCGGCACCGAGCTGACCCTCTACCGGGGCAGCAATCCCCGGCTCAGCAAAGACTGGGACGACGCCGCCCGGATGTTCGTCCCCCGGCAGACCCCGGTGCCCTACCCGCTGATCGGCTTCGGCTACGAGGAAGTCGGCGAGGTCGTCGAGGTGGCACCGGAGGTCACCGACCAGCACCCGGGGCAGTTGGTGTGGGGCATCTGGGGGCACCGGGCCGAGGCCGTGCTCGCCGCCGGCGCGGTCCGTCCGCTGCCCGCCGACCTGGACCCGCTCGCCGCGGTCTTCGCCCGGCCGGGTGCCATCGCGCTGACCGCCGTGCTCGCCGCCGACCTGCACCTCGGCGACTGGGTGGGCGTCTTCGGGCAGGGCGTCATCGGCCTGCTCGCCACCCGGCTCGCCGTCCTCTCCGGGGCCCGGGTGGTGGCCGTCGACCGGGTGCCCGACCGACTGGAGCACGCGGCCCGCTACGGCGCACGGGCCACAGTGGACGCCGACGCCGAATCCGCCGCCACCGTTCTGCGCCGGGCCACCGACGGCCGAGGCGCGGACGTCTGCCTGGAGCTGTCCGGGGCGTACCCGGCGCTGCACGAGGCGATCCGGTCCACGGCACACGCCGGCCGGGTCGTGGCCGCCGGTTTCTACCAGGGCCAGGCCGACGGGCTCGGCCTCGGTGAGGAGTTCCACCACAACCGCATCCAGTTGGTGGCCGCCCAGGTCTCCGGCCCCACCCCCGCGCCGAGCATGGCCGGCCGGTGGACCGGCGACCGGGTGGCGCAGACCTTCATGGAGCTGGTGGCTGAGCATCGGGTCGACCCGTTGCCGCTGGTCAGCCACATCGTCGACGCCAGTGCGGTCGCCGACGCCCTCGCGCTGCTCGACAGCGGCGCCGGTGACGTCCTCCAAGTGGTGTTGAGGTTCTAGATGACCACCATCGCGCTGGCCTGCCAGGAACAGCTCCTGCCGGGCACCGACCTGATCCAGAAGTACGCCCTCGCCACCGCCCTCGGCTACCAGGGCATTGAGCTACGCGGGCGCGGCGACGGCGCGTTCGCCCGCCGGCTTCCCGAGCTACGCCGGGCCCGCGCCGCCGGGGTGGTGATGCCCACCGTCTGCGTCGAGATGGACCACTTCATCGGCGACTTCGACCCGGCCCGCTCCGCCGACGCGGTCCGCAACCTGCGCTCCCAACTGTCGGTGATCGCCGAGCTGGGCGGCGTCGGGGTGATGACCCCGGCGTCCTGGGGGATGTTCTCGCGGCGGCTGCCGCCGTTCGAGCCACCGCGCCCGCCCGCCGGCGACCGGCTGGTGCTCCTGGACGCCCTCGGCGAGTTGGGCGCGCACGCCCGCGCCGAGGGAGTCACCCTCTTTCTCGAACCCCTCAACCGGTACGAGGACCACATGGTCAACCGTCTCGACGAGGCTGTCGCCCTCTGCGCTGCGGTCGGCCTGCCCTCGGTCCGGGTGGTCGCCGACACCTTTCATATGAACATCGAGGAGGACGACGTGCACCGGGCGCTGCGCGCCGCCGCGCCGTACCTCGGGCACGTGCAGGTCAGCGACTCCAACCGCTACCAGCCGGGCGCCGGGCACCTGGACTGGCCGGCGCTCGTGCGGACTCTCCTGGAGCTGGACTACCGGGGCTGGCTGGCGCTGGAGTGCCGGCTGCGCGGCGACCCGGTGCGGGCCCTGCAACAGGCCGCCACGGTGCTGCGGCACGCGCTGCCCCGGCGGGCCGCGGCATGACCGCCGCCCCGGCGCGCACCGGCGGTCCGGCCGATCTCGCCGGGCTGCGCCGACTCGCCGCCGCCACCCTCGACGCCAATTGGGAACACGACCACACCGTGCCGTCGCGCACCCTCTATCCCCACCAGTGGAGCTGGGACTCGGCGTTCATCGCGATCGGCCTGGCCCACGTCCGTCCCGAGCGGGCCTGGCAGGAGCTGGCGAGTCTGTTCCGGGCGCAGTGGGCCGACGGGCGGGTGCCGCACATCGTGTTCAACCCGGCGCTGCGCGTCGGGGCGTACTTCCCCGGCCCGGAGTTGTGGCGCTCCGCCGACGCGCAGGGCTCGCCGGCCGTGCACACCTCCGGCCTGGTCCAGCCGCCGGTGCACGCGCTCGCCGCGTTGCTGGCGTACCGGCGGGCACCCGGGCAGGCCGGCCTGGCCGCGCTGCACCGGCTCTACCCGGCGTTGGTCGCGCAGCAGCGCTATCTGGCCGACCACCGGGACGTGGCCGGTGACGGGCTGATCTGCGTCGTGCACCCGTGGGAGTCGGGCCTGGACAACAGTCCCGCGTGGGACGAGCCGATGGCCGCGGTGCCGGCCGAGGCGGCGGTCATGCGCGCGTACCGTCGGCACGACACCGCGCACGCCGACGCCGCGCACCGCCCCACGGACCTGGACTACGCGCGTTACCTGGCGATCGTCGCGGCCTACCGCGACCACGGCTACGCCGACCGCGCGCTGGCCGACGGCCATCCGTTCCTGGTGGAGTGCCCGCTGTTCAACGCCGCCTTCGGGGCCGCCGAACACGCCCTCGCCGAGATCGCCGCGCTGATCGGCGCCGACCCCGAGCCGCACCGGGTCCGCGCGGGCCGGATCACCGAGGCATTGGTACGTCGGCTGTACGACCCGGTCAACGGCACCTTCCAGCCCCGCGACGTGCGCGCCGGCCGGCTGCTCGGCGCGCGTACCGTGCTCGGGCTGACGCCGCTGATCCTGCCCGACCTGCCCGCCCGGCAGGCCGACGCGCTGGTCGTCGAGGCACGGTCGGCGCGCTTCGGGGTGGCCGCGCGGATGGACCGCCCGCTGCCCAGCCACGACCGGACCGCGCCCGACTTCGAGCCGCTGCGCTACTGGCGCGGGCCGAGTTGGCTGAACATCGGCTGGCTGGTGCGGCGCGGGCTGCTCGCGCACGGGCACCCGGCGTTGGCGGCCGGGCTGCGACGGTCGATGATCGGGCTGGTCGCCGGGGCGGGCTGCCACGAGTACTTCCACCCGGACACCGGCGCCGGGCTGGGCTCACCGGCGTTCGGCTGGACCGCCGCGCTGCTGCTCGACCTGCTGGCCGACGAGCCCCAACCGTGAACCTGCGGACTCCCGCGCGGCCGGTGCCGTTTGCCGGCACCGGCCGTGGGTAACCGCCCGGGCGTGACCGACAGCCTGGGCGGCGACGGGTTCCCGCACTTCATCGAGGCGGTGTCCCGACGGTCCGGCCTACCGACCGAGCAGGCCGCCGCGCTCGCCCGCGCGGTGCTCCAGACGATGGCCGAACGAGTCACCGGCGGCGTGCCCGACGACCTCGTCGGGCACCTCCCCGATGAGGTGGACGGCTACCTGGACGGCGCCGTGCCGAGCCCGCCTTCGGGCCCGACCGGCCTGCCTTCGGACCTGACTCCGGGCCCGGCCAGCGGCGTCGACGGGCTCGACACCGGCGTCGGCCTCGACGTCGGTGGGCCTGCTGCGACCCGGCCGCCGGTGGACGCTGGGCCGGCGGAGTTTCTTCGCCGGGTGGGCCAGCGAGCCGGCGTGGACCCGGTTACGGCAGGGGCCGGCACCGGCGCGGTCTTCGCGACCCTGCGCGAGGCGGTCACGGTGGGGGAGTTCCGGCAGATGGTCGCGCGACTGCCCAGCGACGATGACGGCGGTGCCGCGCCCGTTTCGCCCGACCCGTACGGGCCCTGATTCGTCGCGAATGCCGCCGGCGCGGCCGGCGCGTCGAGATCCACTCCAGATCGGCGATGTCGCGGCATCCAGGCAATCGGATACCGCCATGTCGGCGACCTGGAGTCGATCACGCGCGACGCGAGGCCGAGCCGGGACGTCGGTCCGGATCTGGGGCGGCGTCGGAGAGTTCCTCGGGCTCGGCGACCCAGGCGGAGAAGACCGGCACCCCGTGCCACGGCCCGGTGGTCCCGTCCGGCCGGCGTTCGGTGGCGACGGCCACGACGGCGTACGGGTGGCCGAAGCGCAACTCGGCGGTGCGTGCCACGCCCTCCGGCGGGAGGCTGACCGTCCCGAACATGCCGGTCACCGCCGCCGCCTCGAAGCCGTACCGGTCGTAGCGGGCCATCGCCACCTGCCGCGCCTCGAAGCCCTGTGCCGGCTGGGCGAGCGCTCGCGCCAGCGCCGCCGTGGCGGCCGGGAAGCCCAGCGACTCGGCGGTGAGGTCGTGCTCGCTGCGCGCCGACCAGCAGGGAAGCACCGCGCTGTGCCGCTCCTCGCGGCCGTCGCGGGCCCGGGTCCGGACTCGCTCCTCCCGGATCGTCCACAGCGGAGCGTCGCCGAGCGGCAGGTCGAACAGCGACCGCCGGCCGGCCGGTTGCGCGCCGTCGGCCGCGCCGGCGCTGAGGTGGTACGCGGTGGCCAGCACGTCGCCCGGCGGCACGTCCGGTGCGGCGGCGACCGACAGCACCACCAGCCCTGAGCCGTCGGCCGTCTGGGCTGGTGCCGCGTGCACGATCACGTCACCGGCCCGCGTGGTCGTGGCGATGGCGCCGCGGTGACCGTGGCTCGGGCTGCGCAGGACGCGGCGCAGGTCGCGCGCCCAGGCGCTGCCCGGGCCGAGCGCGCGGGCGTCGGTGACCTCGAACGGCTCGGCCCAGGAGATCCGGGTCGCGAGGGCGCTGGCCAGGGCGAACACCACGTCCGGGCTGACCTTCAGGGGGAACGTGTCGATCAGGCCGTCGGTGTGCTCGCGCGCCCACGCGTCCAACCCGGCCTGGTCGGGTAGCGCGCCGACCTCGGTCGTCGCCGGCAGGGCCGCCCGCCATCCGGCCGTACCGTCGAGGCCCCGGCCCGGTCGGGTCGCGGGCAGGGCCGCCGGCCGCCCGGCGGTACCGTCGAGGCCCCGGCCCGGTCGGTGCCAGAGCGCGGTGGCGGACGCGACCAGCGGGTGCGGCGCGTCCAGCAGCGCGCGGGCGACCTGCGCCGCGCTGGCCAGGTCCGTGCCCAGGGCCGCCGCCAGCTCCGCAGCCACCGTCTCGCGCTCGCCCGCCACCGTGGGCGCGTCGGCCACCGTGGGGTCGCCGGCCGTGTCGGGCACGCCGGCGTGCTCGGCTGTCGGGTCGGGGTTGGACGCCGCCGCGCTGAGGGCGAGCAGCAGCCAGGCACCGAGGGGGGAGGCGACGTGGTGCCGGTCGCCGATCGTGGCGTGCAGGCGCTCGGCGTACGCGCAGAGCGGCCCGTGCAGGTCGGTCGTCATGCCCCCACTCTGCCCGCCGCCGCCCGCTCCGGCATCCTCACCGACCCTGGTTCACGACCACAGCTCGAACGGCTCGTCGATGGTCTCGCCGGCCAGGAAGGGTGTGATGAGCTGGGGGAGTTGCCCGGGGTAGAAGCGTTCCCGGCTGGCCACCACCTCCGAAAGCGGCCACCAGCGGAAACCGAAGTAGTCCTCCCGCTCGTAGTCGAGCCGGTCCGCCTCGTCCACGTCCGGCCCGGGGCCGGCGAGCCGTACCGCGACGATGACCTCGTCCTGGACGTGGCGCAGCTGGCGGTGCAGGAAACTCGCCCGTCGTCGCCAGGTCGGCGCACCCACCTGGTCGGCGGTGACCACGATGCCGGTCTCCTCGCGGAGTTCCCGTACCGCCGTGTCGCGGTACGTCTCACCGGGGTCCATGCCGCCGCCGGGAAGCTCCCACCAGGTGCCGAGCCGGGGATGGTCCGGGTCGCGGGTGTGGAACAGCAACACCCGGTCGCCGCCGTCACAGACCACCACGCGCACCGCGCGTCGCTCCCACGCGGGCAGGTCGTCGGGCAGCTCGGTCATCGGGCCAGTCTGCCGCAGCGCCGCCGTCTCCGCCGTAGCGCCGACCAGCCCTGCCGTAGCGCCGCCTCCAGTCGCCCGTAGCGCCGCCTCCAGTCGCCCGTAGCGCCGCCTCCGGTCGCCCGCAGCGGGGCCGGTAGGCTGCCCGCCGTGGCTGGTCTGTTGAGGAACATGGCGCAACGCATCTCCCGGGTGGGCGCGGCTATCCCGTCGCCCCGACGGTCCGGGCCGGCCCCCGCGCGGGTGGCCCGCCCCCGGCAGGTCAACGCGTTGCAGCGGCGGGAGCTGACGTACGCCCCCGAGCAGGACGGTCAGGCCGACCCCGGGGAAATCGTCTGGACCTGGGTGCCGTACGAGGACGACCCCCGCCAGGGCAAGGACCGCCCGGTGCTGGTGGTCGGGAGGCACAGCCGGACGCTGTTCGGGCTGATGCTGTCCAGCCAGAGTGACCGGGACGGGCAGCGGCACTGGTTCGCGCTCGGCCCCGGCGAGTGGGACCGGGACAACCGGCCCAGTTGGGTCCGGCTGGACCGGGTGCTCACCATGCGCGAGGACAGCATCCGTCGGGAGGGCGCTGTGCTGGACCGGCCTCGGTTCGACCGGGTCGGGCAGGCGCTGCGCGCCGGTTACGGCTGGCGCTGACCGTACCCCGGTGAAAGCCGGTCAGGCCGTCTCGCGGCTCGGGCCGACGGCGGCGTCCTGGGCCTCCGGCGGCGTCCTGGGCCTCCGGCGGGGGGTACGGCTGCTCGGCGAGCAGCCGGGCCAGGTGCGCGCTGTTGAGGGCCAGGGCATTCGTGGTGCGACCGGTGGTGTCGGGCTTGGGGCCGGCGTCGCGGTAGTCCACCGTGTGCAGTGCCTCGCCGACCCGGTAGGGGACGTCAGGACGGTCAGCGCGCTACACCAGGCGGGTGCGGTCGGTGAGTTGGTGGGCCGGCCGGGCGCCGGAGAGGCTCTTCGCCTGGTACATGGCCGCGTCGGCGCGGCTGAGCGCCTCGGTGAGTTGGGCGGGGCCGGTCACCGGGGCGAGCCCCACGGAGGCGGTCACCCGGACGCTGCACCCGCTGAGCCGGATCGGTGCGGCGACGGTCTCGCTGAGCCGTCGGGTGGCGTGCTCGATCCAGCGCCGGTCGATGGTCGGGCTGGCGAGCAGGCCGGCGAACTCGTCGCCGCCGAGGCGGGCGACGAGGTTGTCCCCGGCGAAGCCGGCCAGTCGGTCGGCGACGCTGATCAGCACCTGGTCACCGGCGGCGTGCCCGTACCGGTCGTTGATCTGCTTGAAGTCGTCGAGGTCGAGCACGATGGCGATCAGCGGTTGGCCTGCGGCGTCGGTGAGGAGAGCGGCCGCGAGCCGGTAGAAGGCCCGCCGGTTCGGTAGCCCGGTGAGTGGGTCGTGGCTGGCGGCGTGCCGTTCCGCGGCGAGCTCGGCCTGGAGGTGCTCGATCTCGGCCTCGGCCCGCAGCGCCCGTCGACGCAGTTGCCAGGAGGACAGCAGCGCTCCCGCCGCACAGATGCCGGAGGCGACACTCATCGGATCCGGCACGAGACCTCCCATCGCCGCGACCGCCTCCAGCCGTCGGTCGACGCGGCGCGGTTGCCGCGTCGGGCCCAGTTGTCCCCGTTGGCGCCCCAGTTGGGGTCACTCAAAGTGAACGGATAAGCACCGATCACGTGCGTTATCATGCTCGCCGTCCGGTGCAGATGCAATAGCAGATGCACGTGCAGAACTGTCCGTCGTTGATACCGCACCCTCGCCGTCACCGCTCCTCCCCACGGGCATCGGCGGGCTCGTGACCAGAAAGACGCCTCTCATGCAGCAGCCACCCAATGGCGTTCCGATCCATCAGTTGCCCCCGCTGAGCTGGCAGAAAAGTCGTCGCAGCAACCCGAGCGGCAACTGCGTCGAAATCGCCGAACTGCCCGGGGGGGCGGGCATCGCCGTCCGCAACTCGCGGCATCCGGAGGGGCCGGCCCTGATCTACACAGTGGACGAGATCGCGGCCTTCGTGCTCGGCGCCCGCGACGGAGACTTCGATCATCTGATCAACTGAGCGGTCGGACAGGCCGTCCCGGGGATGGGACTGAATCGCCGGCCCGGAGGAGTACATCTCACTGTTGGTCCATGGCATGCTTACACGTCGGCCGGGCCGGATGCCCGACCCTGTGGTCGGTATGCGGAGGTCCGCACGTGACGATGGTTCCCGCCGAGGGCGGCCCGACAACCGGGCCAACCGTGCTGCGCATGTTGCTCGGTGCCCAACTGCGCCGGCTGCGGGAAGCCAGCGGGGTGACCCGCGAAGGCGCCGGCTGGGAGATCCGGTCCTCTGAGTCGAAGATCAGTCGAATGGAGCTGGGTCGCGTCGGCTTCAAGGAACGCGACGTGTCTGACCTGCTCACCCTGTACGGCGTCACGGACGGGCAGGAGCGCGACGCGCTGCTCAAGCTCGCCCGGGATGCCAACAGCCCCGGCTGGTGGCACCGCTACGGCGACGTCCTGCCCAGCTGGTTCCAGTCCTATCTGGGCCTGGAGGCGGCGGCCGCGCTGATCCGCAGCTACGAGGTGCAATTCGTACCCGGCCTGTTGCAGACCCGGGAGTACGCCCGCGCGGTCGTCCTGCTCGGGCACGGCACGGCGGACGCGGCCGAGATCGAACGCCGGGTGGCGCTGCGGATGCAACGTCAGCAACTGCTGCGCCGCGACGATCCACCGCAGCTCTGGGCCGTGGTGGACGAGGCGGCGCTCCGCCGTCCGATCGGCGGTGTCGAGGTGATGCGCGGGCAGGTCGAGGCGCTCATCGAGGCGACCCGGTCGCCCCACATCCGGCTCCAGGTCATCCCGTTCGCGGCCGGCGGCCACGCGGCGGCCGGCGGTGCCTTCACCATCCTGCGCTTCGGCGACCAGGAGTTGCCCGACATCGTCTACATCGAACAGCTCACCAGCGCCATCTACCTGGACAAGCGCGACGACCTCGACTATTACGCCGTGGCCATGGAGCGCCTCTGTGTCGAGGCCGAGCCGCCGGAGCGCACCCCGGAGATCCTCGGCCGGCTGCTGAAGGACGCCTACCCGGAGTGACGGGGCGGGCCCGCGGTCTCAGGCGTCCGTGCCGTCGTAGCGTGCTCGGGCCTCGTGCACCTCGGCGATGTGCGACTCGGCCCACGCCCTGATCGCCCGCTGCGCCGGAAACAGGCTCTCGCCCAGCGGCGTCAGCCGGTAGCCGTCTGGTGCTGGTGCCGTGACGCGCCGGACTGTGGCATTGACCGATGCCGACCCGTGACGCTAGTCTCTGGATCGATACAGTTCTGAATCGATGCAGAGAGGTGCCGGGTGAAGCCAACACTGCAAGCCGTGGCGGAGGCGGTCGGTGTCTCCCGCAGCACCGTGTCCAACGCCTACAGCCGTCCCGACCAGCTCTCCGCAGCCCTGCGCGAGCGGATCCTCGACGCCGCCCGCCAGCTCGGCTACCCCGGTCCCAACCCCACCGCCCGATCCCTGCGACGTGGCTTCGTCGGCTCGATCGGGGTGCTGTTCACCTCGCAGCTGTCGTACGCCTTCACCGACCCCTTCGCGATTCGCTTCCTCGCTGGCGTGAGTGGTGCCGCCGAGCGGCACGGCACCAGCATGTTGCTCGTGCCGCTGCCGCCGGGGCAGACCGACGCCCGACGGGCGGTGGAGAACGCCGCCGTCGACGGCTTCTGCGTCTACTGCGTGGCCGACGAGGAATGGGCGCTGGACGTGATCCGGGATCGCGGGCTGCCCTACGTCAGCACGGCTCCCCACGACGACGCCGGCGCAGACGAGCGGTTCGTCGGCATCGACGAGCGAGCCGCGGCGCACAGCGCCGCCGCGCACGTGGCCGGTCTCGGTCACCGCCGGGTGGCCCTGCTCGCCGACGGCGTGCTGCCCGACGCGCCGGCCGGCCCACTCACCCTGTCCGGGGTGCACGAGGTGTGGCACCCCACCACCCGCGGCCGGCTCGCCGGCTTCGCCGACGCGTTCGCCGAGGTCGGCGTCGGCTGGGCCGAGCTGACCCTGGTCAGCGCCCCGGGCAACAGCCGCCAGGCCGCGGCCGCCGCCGTCGCCGGGCTGTTCGACCGGCCCGCGCCGCCGACCGCCGTGCTCGCCGGCTCCGACGTGCTCGCCCTCGGCGTGCTCGACGCGCTGGCCCAGCGGCCGGGCGGCAACAACCCGCCGGTCTCGGTGACCGGGTTCGACGACGTTCCCGAGGCCGCGTCGGCCGGCCTCACCACCGTCCGGCAACCGGCCGAAGAAAAGGGCCGGATCGCCGCCGAACTGCTGCTCGACCCACCCACGGACCCCGCAGCCGGTCATGTGCTGCTGCCCACCGCACTCGTCGTCCGGGCCTCCACCGGACCTGTCCCGAGGAGTTGACCATGGAATTCCCGACCGGGTACGTCACCGCTCTCGACGCGATGAACCGACACATCAACTCGGCCCGACCGGACGCCCCGGTCCAGGTCGAGCGGCCCCGCCGGCCGTTGCTCGCCCCGACCCGCCAGGCCACCGCCGGCGCCCTGCGCCGGCTGGCCGACCGGATCCAGCCGCGACCGCTGCCGGCCACCACCCACTGCTCCTGACCAGCTCGCCAGGCCCGGTGCCACCCGCATAACCCCTCATATTTCGGTACGCACGGGATGAGCGGGTACGCACCGGGCATCGCGGGTGGTCGAGCGGGGCATGGCCAGGCAAACTGGTGAGGCCATGTCACCGTTCACGCCCACTCTCCGTCTCCACGACCGCTACGTGCTGCACGAGCGGATCGGTCTCGGCGGCATGTCCGAGGTGTGGCGGGCCGACGACGAGGTGCTCGGCCGGCCCGTCGCGGTCAAGGTGCTCGCCGGGCAACTCACCGCCGACCCGCACCTGCGGGCCACCATCCGGCGCGAGGCCCGCGCGGCCGCCCGGCTGACCCATCCGCACGTGACCCAGGTGTACGACTACGCCGAGGCGACCCTGGCCGGCGGGGTCGTCGTGCCGTACCTGGTGATGGAGCTGGTCGAGGGGCACAACCTGGCCGACCGGATGCGCTCCGGGCCGATGCCCTGGCCGGAGGCCGTCCGGGTGGCCGGGCAGATCGCCGCCGCGCTGGCCGCCGCGCACCGCATCGGCGTCGTGCACCGGGACATCAAGCCCGGCAACGTCATGCTCACCGACACCGGCGCCAAGGTGCTCGACTTCGGCATCGCCGCGCTCGGCGGGCTCGACAGCCGGTCCGGCGAGCCGGTGATGGGCACACCCGCCTACTTCGCCCCCGAGCGCCTCGCCGCCGGCCCACCCGACCCGGCCAGTGACGTGTACGCCCTCGGCGCGCTGCTCTACCGCACCCTCACCGGCCGGGCGCCGCTGCCCGTACAGAGCTGGGAGGACGCGCTGGAGGTGCACCGCCAGCGCACCCCGGTGACGCCGCCGCGGGTGCCCGGCCTGCCCGCCGACATCGCCGAGCTGACCGTCGCGTGCCTCGCCGCCGACCCGGCCCGCCGGCCGAGCGCCGCGCGGCTCGCCCGCCGGTTCGGCGCCGCCCAGCCGGTCGAGCCACCCACCGCGCTGCTGCCGTCAGCCCACCCGCCCACCGAGATGCTGCGCGTCCCGCCGTCGGCCCAGGCAGCCCACCCGCCCACGCTGATCGACCGTTCGGCGGCCCCTCCGGCCCTCGCGCCGGAGGGTGTCGCACCCCGTCGGCGTCGGTCCCGTCGGCCGCTCGCCGTGTTGACCGCTGGCGGCCTCGCGGCCGTGGTCGGGCTCGGCGCGCTGCTCGCCCAGGGCCTCAACTCGTCCAGTTCCCCGCCGCTCGCCGGCCCGTCGGCGACCTCCACCCCGGCGCCCTCGGCCACCACACAGTCGCCGACGCCGGCAGCACCGTCCGCACCACCCTCCACCAGCAGCGCACCGACTCCGACCCTGACCCCGACTCCGGCCTTCGGCCAGCAGGTGCCGGTCAGCCTGCGGCAGGTGACCAGCGAGTTCGCCGCGGTGCTCGCCCAGGCCCTGGCGCGTGGCGACATCGACCGCAGGACCGCCGAGGACCTGCGTGACGACCTCGACGAGTTGGACCGTCGGCCGCGCGACCGGGCCAGAAACGTCGCCGACCTGCGGGAACGCATCGCCGAGCTGGTCGAGCGGCGTGAGCTGCCAGCGCGTACGGCAGCTCAGCTCGACGCTCTGCTCACCCAGGCCAACACCGTCTCCACCGGCCGCACCGACGACTGATCCATCTGCCTGCCTCACTGGCATGATGGTCCGATGCGGACACGGCTGATCTTCGTGCGGCACGGCGAGTCGGTCCACCAGGTCGACGGGGTCGTGGGCGGCCCGCACGGTTGCCGGGGGCTGACCGCGTTGGGCCACGACCAGGCACATCGGCTGGCTCGGCGGCTCGTCGACGACTACGGCGCCGACCGGCCGGCGGCGGTCTACTCGTCGGTGCTGCGCCGCACCGTCGAGACCGCGCAACCGATCGCCGAGGCGTTCGGCGTCCGCCCCGTGGCCGACTGCGGTCTGTGCACCTGGCACACGCCGCCGTACGCCGACGGGCTGCCGATCACCCGCTTCCGGGCCGAGCACGCCACAGTGGGCGGAGGGTTGTTCCGGCCGTTCGAGGACGGCAACGAGAGCTGGGCCGAACTGGTCGTCCGCGTCAGCCGCGCGATCACGGAGATCGCACACCGGCACCGCGACTCCACCGTTCTGCTGGTCGGCCACACCGCGACCGTCGAAGGGGCCTTCCACGCGCTCGCCGCCCAGCCGCTGCACCGGCCCTTCGACCTGGCGGTGGCGCCTGCCTCGATCACCGAATGGACCACCGACCACGACACCGGGGGCTGGCCCCCGGCCCGCTGGACGCTCCGGCGCTTCGGCGACACCCACGGCGTGGCCTGAAGCGCGCGTCCGGTCGTCCTCGACGATCGACGCGCGGCCGCCCTACTCGTTCAGGATCTGCTCCCGGAGGATCTCCGCGTGCCCGCAGTGCTGCGCCAGCTCGCGGAGCACGTGGAGATAGACCCAGCGCAGCGGCAACGGCCCTCGCCGGTTGCCGCGCAGCACGTCGTCCAGGCTCAGGGAGGCCGTCGCGAGGCGGGACGCCGCACACGCCTCGCGGTGTGCCCGCTGAATGCTGGCGATGGTGTCGCCGTCGTCGAGGAGGAACGAATCCTCCGAGTTCGCCGGGATGCCGATCTCCGAGCGGGACCGGCACGTGACGGCCTCGTCGAACCACACCTTCTCGACGAACGTGGCGTGCTTCACCAGGCCCAGCAGCGTCGTGCGGGACGGCACCAACGACCGGCGCGCCTGCTCCTCGGTCAACCCGTCCAGACAGCCGTCGAGCGCGCTGCGGTGCTCCTCTATGAACGCCTCGAACTGCGCCCGATCGGGCGCGTTGACCACGTCGATGGCGAAGGTCGGCGGAAAGGAGGTCATGCCCGAAGCCTAGGACCACCCGCCTGCTACCCGGCGAGGGCCCGCAGTGTTTCGGTGGTCGCCGGGTCGGCCGGGAAGAAGGCCTCGACGGCCAACCCGGCGACGGTGACGTCCAGCGGCGTACCGAAGAGGGTGGTGGTGCTGAGGAAGGACATCTCCTGGTCGTCGTGGCGATACCGGAGCGGGACGACGACGCGCGACACCGCCGCGCTGATCGGCGCCGTGCGGGAGTTGCCGCCGGGATAGCCGCGAAGCTCCTCGTGCAGGTCGTGCAGGATCGGGTCGTTGGTGGTCACGGCCTGCTGGCGCAGCCGGCTGAGCAGGTGGGCGCGCCACTGGGGCAGGTTGAGGATGCGCGGGGCCATGCCGTCGGGGTGCAGGCTGAGCCGCAGCACGTTGACCGGTGGGCTCAGCAGGTGGGGCGCGGCGCCGGCGGTGAACAGGGCGACGGCGGGATTCGCCTCGACGAGGTGCCAGTGCTGGTCGACCAGCAGCGCGGGGTACGGGCTGTGCCCGTCGAGGATCTGCCGTACGGCCGCACGCACCGGGCCCAGCTCCGGATCGGTCAGCTCGTGACTGGAGTAGGCGGGCGCGTAGCCCCCGGCGAGCAGCATCGCGTTGCGCTCGGCCAGCGGCATGTCGAGCTGCTCGGCCAGCCGCAGGAGCAGTTCCGGGCTGGGACGCGACCGGCCGGTCTCCACGAAGCTCAGATGCCGGGCCGACACCCCCGCCTCGATCGACAGGTCGAGCTGACTCATCCCGCGCGTTCGGCGCCAGTCGCGCAGCAGCTCCCCGACTGGTCGCGTGGGCCGGGCCATCGTCGTCACGCCTCGACCCTAGTGACCGCAGCGGCGCACCCACCATTACCCGCGAGGTAATCGACAGCGCGCCAGGACCCCGAAATCATCTCCTCATGACCGCGTACGCGCTTGCTCACCTGCGCACCACATCCACCCACCCCGACGTGCTGGAATACCTGAACCGCATCGACGCCACCCTCGCCCCCTTCGGCGGCCGGTTCCTCGTCCACGGCGGCGCCGTCGACGTCCTGGAGGGCAACTGGCCGGGCAACCTGGTGATCATCGAGTTTCCGGACCTGCCCAGCGCCCGATCCTGGTACGACTCCAGCGACTACCAGCAGATCAAGCCCCTGCGGACCCGGCACCTCGCCGGCGACGTGCTCCTGGTCGACGGAGTCGAGCCCGACCACAGCTCAGCCGAGCTGGCGGCCAGTCTGCTCCGCCGAAGGGGGTGACCGCCTGCTCCGCCGAAGCGGTCAGCCGATGTCGGCCCGGGTCAGCTCGCCGGGCTCGGTGCCCGCCCGGGCGTACACGTCACCGCCCGGCGACCAGATCGCGGACCCGCCGGCCGCCTCGGTGTAGCCACCGCCGGTCGACCCCGCGAAGCTCGCCACCGCCACCCAGACCCGGTGCGTCGTGGCGATCCGCCGTGCCCGCTCGTCGGTCACGGCGGCGTCGCGCGCCGACTCCAGCACGCCCGCCGCGTACACGTCTATCCCCAACGCGGCCGTCTCCGCCGCCTGCTCGGCGACGCCGGTGTCCTTGCAGATCGCCAGGCCCACCCGCCAACCGTCCACATCGAGCACCGCCGGCGCCCCGCCCGGCCGGAACCGGCGGGCCTCCGCGTCCCCCAGCCACATCTTGCGGTACGCCACCGTCACGCCGTCGCCGGTCACGGCCAGCGTCGCGATGTGCTCACCAGCGACCGGAGCGCCAGCGAGAGCGAGGGTGCCCGCCTCGGCGCACGCCTCGACCAGCGGCGCCAACCGGGGATCGTCGACCGACACGACCGGGCCGTCCAACTCGTACCCCGTCAGTGACAGCTCCGGAAAGACCACCACCCGGGCGCGCGCCGCGCGGACCGCGGCGGCGTGCGCCCGCGCGTTCTCTTCGACATCCAGGGGTACGCACGGAGGCTGCGCCACCGCGATCCGCAGCGGGGTACGGTCTTGCGCACCCCCTACGGCGCTGTCGGCCCGCTCGGCCGGACTGTCGCCCTCATGGTCGACTCTCAGGATCGCTTCGTAGCGTAGGGGCATGATTCGAACGTCCCACGCCGTGCTCGCCGCCGGAACCCCCATCGCTGCGGCCGAACCGCCCCAGGATGGCCTTGTCGGCTACGTCAGCGACCTGGTGGAACGGCTCGGCGGGCCGGGCGCCGGCCTGGCGGTGGCGTTGGAGAACCTGTTCCCGCCGATCCCCAGCGAGATCATCCTGCCGCTGGCCGGGTTCGTCGCCGCGCAGGGTCGGATCAGCCTGGTCGGTGCGATCTTCTGGACGACGCTGGGTTCGGTGGTGGGCGCACTGGCGCTCTACATGATCGGCGCGTCCCTGGGGCGGGACCGGATGCGCGCCATCGTGGAGCGGTTGCCGCTGGTGAAGCTCAGCGACGTGGACCGGACCGAGGCGTGGTTCCTCCGGCACGGCGTGAAGGCCGTCTTCTTCGGCCGGATGATTCCGATCTTCCGGAGTCTGATCTCCATCCCGGCCGGGGTGGAGCGGATGCCGGTGCGGATCTTCCTGCTCTACACGACGCTAGGCAGCCTCATCTGGAACACCACCTTCGTGCTCGCCGGCTACCTGCTCGGCGACAACTGGCACCTCGTCGAGGGGTACGTCGGAGTCCTCCAGAACCTGGTGATCGTGGCCTGCGTGGCGGCCGTCGCCTGGTTCGTCGGCTCCCGCGTGGTGCGGGCACGCCGCGCCGCCCGCAACCCCGAACCCACCGAGCCCGCCGAGCCCGCCGGCCTGGGGCAGCGCGGGGTGCCCGACCCGGGCGGTCGGGGAACCCTGTACCGCAGCGGCGGGTGGACCCCGAACGGACGCTGACGCCGTACCGTCACCCAGAGCCGGCAGTCGGGAGGATCTCGGCTGGCGGCACCGCGCAGCGCGCCGGTTGCCGGGCGGTCGGTCGGGACGTCAGCTATCAGCATCAGACGTCGTCGGCGTCCGACATCCGGCGTTCCGGGCGTCGGGCGTCATCGGGTCGTCGGGTCGTCGGTGCCGGGCATCAGGAGTGGTCGGGGTCGGGCGTCAGGGTGGGCGTCGTGCGTCGTGCGTCGTGCGTCGGGCAGAGTTGTCGCCTGCCTGTCGGGCTGGATCCACGCGCCCGATGCAGAAGTTTGTCCGGTATGGGCAGTTGTGGGGCGTTGGTGGCCCAGTACTTCAGCCGTCGTCCGGGTCTGGTTGGGCCGTCCCAAAGTTGATCGACTCCACATCGCCGATATCGGGGTATCCGGGTGCCGTCGATACACCGATATCGGCGATGTCGAGTGGATCACCCCTCGCACAGCCGGTCTGACCGGAACCGCACCACGCACGCCGGGCGGGATGTCTGATTATGGGTGGTTTCTGGGTGTGACCGGTGGCATCCTGAGGCCGGAATGGTGGCGGCCCCGGACGGGTTACATACCCTGACGATCGCAGCACCACCGGCCGCCGGCCCGCCCCGCACCCGGGGTTGGAATGCCAGGCCGGGCCCGGTCGTTGTAATCCCTACGACCGACCGCACCGGCTCGACGGGCCACCCCGGAATGACCTCGGCCCCTCGGTCGTTACATCCCCCACGACCGGCCGCACCGGTTCGGCGTGTGGATGGGCCGCCCCCCGGAATGTGCCTGGCCCGCCGGTCGTTACACATGGACCCGGCGCCACGAGCCCCCCGCCCGTAGGCCGCCGACGTTAAGACTTTCCCCCGTTTGTGCAGCGCCGGACGAGGTGCTCACACCCGCGCCACCGTCCCCTGGTGGGTGGGTGTTCTTACCCCCGAAGGAGCTAACCCATGAACACGATTATTCGTAAGAGTGTGCTGTCTGTTGCTGGTCTCGCGTTCGCCGGTGGTGTGTTCGCCGGTCCGATCGCCGCCCACGCCGCCACCCCGGCCGAGGGCAAGCCCGCCGCGGTCGCGGTCCAGACCGCCAAGCCGCAGGGCGAGCAGTCCCGGATTCCGCTGAACGATGAGCAGACCGCGAACGTGAAGGCGATCATCGCCGCGACGAAGAAGGCTGGTCTGCCGGAGCGGGCCGCGGTGATCTCGATCGCGACGAGTCTGCAGGAGTCGAAGCTGGAGAACCTGGGTCACCTGGGTGACCGTAACGACCACGACTCGCTGGGCCTGTT
>NZ_JBEYTO010000009.1:0-150180 GCF_040643095.1 Micromonospora sp. NPDC047467
AACAAAAAATTAGTTGAACAGCATCCTGACAACAAACAAATGTTGCCAAAGGAATCCCAACCAGCCAAACCATAAAGGCCCGACCAGTCCGGGGTATAAATCATAATTGGCACTGGCTTTACAAGCACCCTGTTGAGTTCTCAAAGAACAACCACACACCGATCAGAAAGCCCCAACCCGGGGCCCCATCACGGGGCTTTTCGTTCGCGTCCCCGGCGCTGTCCAGCGCCAGGCACTTTTACTACGTTACCCGCTGGTTTCCGCCGTGTCAAACCGGTGTTTCGCGGTTCGTCGTGCTTCGTACCGTATTGCGGGCACCATGTCTCGACCGGCTTGCGCCGCTCTCGTCACGGTGTTGGCAGGCCGGCCGTCGCGGTTTCCCGCTCACTCGCCCGTTTCCCTGCCGACTGCCTACCTTACCCGGTCGGTTTCGCCGCGCCAAATCCGCCTCGCGGCGTTTCGTGGGCACCACCCGGTCCGGGGATTCGGTCGGCGTAACCGCCCGACCCCGAGGTCGTCGCCGCGCTCCGGCCTTGCAGACTTTCGCCTGTTTCGTCCGTTCCGCGCTGGCAGAGAGAAAGTTACGCGTCCGGCGGGATGATCGTCAAATCCGCCGGACGCGTCCCCCGTCACACCGTCGACGGCCGACTATCCGCCCAGCTCAACGCCCGCGAAGGAACGCTTGCCGCGGCGCAGCACCAGGTATCGGCCGTGCAGCAGGTCAGCCGGCGACACCGCGGCGTCCACCTCGGTCACCCGGTTGTTGTTGACGTAGGCGCCGCCCTCGGCGATCACCCGCCGGGCCTCCTTGAGGCCGCTGACGAGGCCGGACTCCCGCAACAGACCCGCGACGTCCGGCAGATCGCCGGAGAGCCGCACCAGGCCCGCCTCGGTCAGCGCCGCGTGCAGCGTCTCCGGAGCCAGGTCGTCGAGCGAACCACGGCCGAACAGCGCCTGACTCGCGGCGACCGCCTGTCGGGTCTCCTCGGCGCCGTGCACCAGCATGGTCAACTCCTCGGCGAGCGCCCGCTGGGCCAACCGGGCGGCAGGGCGCTCGGCCGTCGCCTTCGCCAGCTCCTCCAGCTCGTCGCGCGAGCGGAAGCTGAAGTACCGCAGATAGCGGTCCACCTCGCGGTCCTCGACGTTGAGCCAGAACTGGTAGAACGCGTACGGGCTGGTCATCGTGGGGTCGAGCCAGACGGCGCCACCCTCGGTCTTGCCGAACTTCGTGCCGTCGGACTTGGTCACCAACGGCGTCGTGAACGCCTGCACCGGCCCCGCGCCGCGTCGGCGTACGTAGTCGACGCCGGCGGTGATGTTGCCCCACTGGTCGGAGCCACCGAACTGGAGCTGACAGCCGTGCCGGCGGTGCAGCTCGAAGAAGTCGTTGGCCTGCAACAGCTGGTAGCTGAACTCGGTGAAGCTGATGCCGGTCTCCAACCGGGCGCGCACCACCTCCCGCGCCAGCATCTTGTTGACCGGGAAGTGCTTGCCCACGTCGCGGAGGAACTCGACCACCGACATCTCGCCGGTCCAGCCCAGGTTGTTGACCAGCTGCGCCGCGTTGTCCCCCTCGTACGACACGAAGGGTGCGAGCTGCGCACGGATGCGCTCGACCCAGGCGGTGATCACCTCGGGCGGGTTGAGCGTGCGCTCGGCGGTCTCCTTCGGGTCACCGATCTGCCCGGTCGCCCCGCCGACCAGCAGCAACGGGCGGTGCCCGGCGAGTTGCAGCCGGCGGGCCATGGTGACCTGCATGAGGTGGCCGACGTGCAGGCTCGGCGCGGTGGGGTCGAAGCCCACGTAATAGGTGGCGGCGCTCCCACCGTCGAGCAGCTCGCGCAGCTCGTCGAGGCCGGTCGAGTCCTGGATCAGGCCACGCCAGAGCAGGTCATCGGTCAGGGAGGCCCGCCCGGAGGGCGGGAGGCTGCTGTCGGTCACGGTCACCGATTCTCCCCCATCGCCGGCGCCGACCCGTACCGGGTTTCGCGCAACCCGGCGCGGTTACGCTTGCCCCTTGTTGATCGAGGAGGGGTTTCCGTGGAGATACCGGACGTCACGGGTGGGCTCGTCGCCCTGCTCGGCCTGAAGTTCGAGGAGGCGACCGCCGATCAGGTGGTGATCAGTTGGCGGGTCCGGCCGGAGCTGCACCAGCCGTTCGGCATCCAGCACGGCGGCGTGTACTGCTCGGTGGTGGAGACCGCGGCCAGTGTCGGCGGCGCGCTCTGGCTGGCCGACCGGGGCACGGTCGTGGGGGTGTCGAACCAGACCGACTTCCTGCGGGCCGTCCGCGACGGCGAGCTGCGGGCGGTCGGCACTCCGGTGCACCGGGGCCGCAGCCAGCAGCTCTGGCAGGTGGAGATCACCGACGCCGACGAGCGGCTGGTCGCCCGTGGTCAGGTCCGGCTACAGAACCTCTCCAACGACTGAGCAGTCAGCTGCGGGCCTCGTCCAGCACCGGCTCGGCGTCGGTGTCGACGTCGGTGTCGGCCTCGTCGGGGAGCCTGCTCACGCGTACCTCGGTGATGGCCCGGTGGTCGATGCCGGCCACCATGAGCACCCAGCCGTCCAGGGTGACGTCCTCGCCGGCCACGGTGGGGATGTGCCCGAGGCGGGCCAGGACCAGCCCGGCGACCGTGGTGTAGTCGCCGGCCGGCCGCGACGGCAGCTCGACGCCGATGTCCGGCAGGTCGTGCACCGGGAAGGTGCCCGGCAGCAGCAGCGCGCCGTCCGCGTCGCGGCGCACCGAGTAGCCGTCCCGGTCGGTCTCGTCGTAGATCTCCCCGACGATCTCCTCCAGGATGTCCTCCAGCGTCACGATCCCGTCGACGGCGCCGCGCTCGTCCACGACCAGCGCGATGTGCTGCCGCTCGGCCTTGAACTGACGCAGCGCATCCACCACGGGCAGCGAGTCCGGCAACAGCATCGGGGGCCGGGCGATCTCGTCGACCGGGCGGTCGTCGGGCACTCCCACCAGGTCACGCAGGTGGATCACGCCGACCGTGTCGTCCAGGCCGCCGTGGCGCACCACCGGCGCCCGGGAGTGTCCGGTGGCGGCCAGCACCAGCCGCGCGGCCTCCGCGGTGGTCCCGCTGTCGAGCGTGAAGACCTGCAACCGGGGTACGAGGACAGCCCGCAACCGCCGGTCGGCGATCTCCACGGCGCCGGCGATGATGGTGCGCTGCTCCTTGGTGAAGCCGTGGTTGCCGGCGACGATGTCGCGCAGCTCGTCCGGGCCGATCTCCTCCGGCTCGTGCTTCGGGTTGAGCCCGACCAGCCGGACCACCAGGTCGCTGGTCGCGCCGAGCGCCCAGACGGCCGGCCGGGTGAACGTGGCGAGCAGGTCGAGCGGGCGGGCCACCAGCAGCGCCCAGCGCTCGGCGGACTGCATGGCGATCCGCTTGGGGGCCAGCTCGCCGAAGACCAGGGTGACGAAGGTCAGCGCGAGGGTGACCACCACGATCGCCACCGTCTCGGCCGCGCTCCCGAACGCCCCGAGCAGCGGTACGAGGGGCTTGGCCAGCGAGACCGCCGCCGCGGCGGAGGCCAGGAAGCCGGCCAGCGTGATGCCGATCTGGATGGTGGCCAGGAAACGGTTCGGGTCCTTCGCCAGCCGGGCCAGCACCCGCCCGCCCCGGCTGGTGCGTTCCAACCGCTGGATCTGGCTGTCCCGCAGCGACACCAACGCCATCTCACTGCCGGCGAAGAGCGCGTTGATGACGATCAGAATTCCGACCAGGGCCAGTTGGCTCCCGTAGCTCTGCACGCCCGGTTCGCTCCCTCTCCGGTGGTGGCACCGGCCGGTTCGCGCGGTGCCCGCCGGGCGGCCCCGCCCGGCGTACGCGTGTCTGTGCCCCGTCGGACGGCGGACGAATCCTGTTGGGTGGCGCTACGCGGAGCCGGAGGCGGGTGCGGCGGGCAGATCCAGAACGTACGAGTCGCCCTCGCGGCGGAAGCCGAGCCGGTGGTAGTAGGGGGCGAGCATGCCGGGCGGACTGACCACCCGGTGGAAACCCCGTTCGGTGAAGAGGCGGCTGCGCCGGTAGACGAACTCGCCGGGGGTGAAGTCACGGAACTTCGGGGTGACGTAGTCCAGGTCGATCTGGGCGACTCCGTGCGCCTCGGCGTGTGACAGCACCACGCCGACCACCTCGTCGGCGGTGACCACGAGGAAGGCGGAGCGGTTCGCGGCGGTCGGGTCCCAGTGGAAGTCGGGGTTGAAGCGGGCGATGTCCGGCCCGTGCACCCGCAGCGTGTGGGCCAGGAACTGGTCGTCGACGCCGACCTCCACCACCTGGTAGGTCTGCTCGTCGTGGCGGGTGGCGAGCATCGTCCGCAGGTACCAGATGTTGATCACCGCGAGGACGATGTTGAGCCCGACCATGGGCCAGACCTCGATGGCGGCGTTGTAGCCGATCAGCACGAGGCAGCCGACGAGATTGAGCGCCCGCAGCCGCAGGACACGGGACTGCAGCAGCGACCAGACCAGCACCGCGGAGCCGGCCCAGCCGACCAGATCCAACCAGTTCACCCCGCGAGACTAGTGCCCGCCCAGGTCAGGCCCATCGGTGGGCAGTTCGAGCAGCCATTCCTCGACGTCGACGCCGCGGCCGTTGGCGTACCCCGAGTCCTCGCCGACCACGACGAAGCCGCACTTGCGCAGCACCGCGAGGGAGGCGGCGTTGTCCTTGGCGGCGCGGGCGTGCACCGGCCGGGGCAACTCGGGCAGCAGGGCGGCCAGGGCCGCCGTGGCGTGACCCCGGCCCCAACGCGCCGGGTCGATCCAGTAGCTGACCTCGGTGCGGTCGCCCACCGGGAAGGCGGTGACGTGGCCGACGACCTCGCCGTCGACCTCGACGGTGCGGACCAGGTTCGCCGGGTCGGTGAGCACCCGCGCCCAGTGTCGGGCGAACTCGCGGTGGTCGGCCGGGTCGGCCGGGCCGAACGCGGCCATCCGGTTGGCCTCCGGATCCTGCTGGTGCAGGAAGAACTCCACGAGGTCGTCCGCGCCAACCGGGCGCAGCCGCAGGTCGGAAATCATCCGACGAGGGTACGCGGGACCCGTCCCCGGCGTCGCTACCGCGCGGTGACCGGCCTCACCTTCGCCGGCAGGTCCGTTCCACCGTCATAGGGGCCGTTGGTCCCGGGCTGGGCGGGCGCAACGCCCCTGCCGGGTGGGCCCACACGGCGGGAGGGTGGAGAGAGATGGCGTGCCCGAGACACGCCGCGCGAGGTAGGGGAGCTCACGGTGGCGAATACCGGCGTGCAGGGCCGGACGCTGGAGGACACCGTCGACGTGCCCGTCCCGGTCGGGCTTGACTCGGCGGAGGCCGCCGCCCGGTTGCGGGCGAACGGGCCCAACTCGGTGGCGCCGCCACCGCGCCGGCATGTGGCCGTACGGGTCCTGCGTCAGCTGACCGACCCGCTGGTGGCGTTGCTGCTCGCCGCGGCCGTGGTCACGACCGTGCTCGGCGACTACCCGGACACCGCGGTGATCCTCCTGGTCGTGCTGGTGAACACGGTCATCGGGTTGGTGCAGGAGATCCGCGCGGACCGGGCCATCGCGGCGCTGGGCCAACTCGCCGCCCCCGCCGCCCGGGTGGTGCGTGACGGCCGGGATCTGGCCGTTCCGGCCGCCGACCTGGTGCACGGCGATCTGGTCCGGATCGAGGCCGGTGACATCGTGCCGGCCGACCTGCTGCTGGTCGAGGCCAACCGTCTGCAACTGGACGAATCCGCGTTGAGCGGCGAGTCGGTGCCGGTGGGGCGGACCGTCGGCCAGGAGGCGCTGGCCGGGACGGTGGTCACCACCGGACGCGCGGACGGCACCGTGCTCCGGACGGGGCCGGCGAGCGCGTTGGGCCGGATCAGCACGCTGGTGGCGGGCACCCGTCCCTCGGCCACACCGTTGCAGCGCCGGCTCTCCGCTCTGGGCCGCACGCTCGGGCTGGTCGCGGTCGCGCTGTCCGGGCTGGTCTTCGCGATCGGGGTGATCAGCGGCCGACCGGTCGTGGAGATGGCCGTCACAGCGGTGAGCCTGGTCGTCGCGGCCGTGCCCGAGTCGCTGCCGGCGGTGGTGACCCTGGCGTTGGCGCTTGGCGCACGCCGGATGGCCGCATCGAAGGCCATCCCGCGCCGGCTGCACGCGGTGGAAACCCTCGGCTCGGTGACGGTGATCGCCTCCGACAAGACCGGCACCCTCACCGAGGGCCGGATGGCGGTGCAGCAGGTCGTCACCACCGACGGGGCGCGGTACCAGGTCACCGGCAGTGGGTACGCCCCACACGGCGCCGTACATCGGGATGGCGCCGCGGTGGCCGTACCGGAGGAGCTGCGCCGACTGGCGCGGGCCGGGCTGCTCTGCAACGACGCCGCCCTGTCACCCCCGGACGACGAGCGACCCGACTGGGGCGCCGTGGGCGACCCCCTCGAAGCGGCGCTCGTCGCCTTCGCCGCCCGGTCCGGCCTCGACCCGCAGACCACCCGCGGCGCCTGGCCGCGGGTCGCCGAACACCCCTTCGACCAGGCCCAACGCCGGATGGTCACCGCGCACCGGTCCTGCGACCAGCGCTACCTCGTGGTCTGCAAGGGCGCCCCGGAGAGTGTCCTCAACTCGACCCTGCTCGACGCCACCGACGACGAGATCGCCGCGCTGACCCGCAGCGCCCACCAGCTCGCCGCCGAAGGGCTGCGGGTGCTCGCCGTCGCCGCCGCCCTGGTGGAGACACTGCCGGACCTCGCCGCACCGACCGGCCTGCGCCCGCTGGGGCTGACCGCCGTCGGCGACCCGCTGCGCGCCGGCGCCCCCGAGATCGCCGACAGCCTCGACACCGCCGGGGTACGGCTGCTGCTGATCACCGGGGATCACCCGGCCACCGCCGCCGCGATCGGCTCGCAGCTCGGCCTGTGGCGAGACGGTGACCCCCTCGCCCGGGGCGACGACGGATCGACGCCGGCGCACCCCGACACCCGGGTGTTCGCCCGGACCCAGCCGGAACAGAAGCTCGACATCATCGCCGACCTGCAGTCCCGTGGACACGTGGTGGCGATGACCGGTGACGGGGTCAACGACGCGCCAGCGCTGCGCCGCGCCGACATCGGGGTGGCGATGGGCGGCGGCACCGAGGTCGCCCGGCAGGCCGCCGACCTGGTGCTGGTCGACGACGACCTGTCCACCGTCACCGCCGCCATCGGCGAGGGCCGGCGCATCTACGACAACATCCGCCGGTTCCTGCGGTACGCCCTCGCCGGCGGAGTGGCCGAGATCCTGGTGATGCTGGTCGGCCCGCTATTCGGGTTGGCCGTGCCGCTGCAACCCGCGCAGATCCTCTGGGTGAACCTGCTGACCCACGGGGTGCCCGGGGTGGCCCTTGGCGCGGAGCCGGCCGAACCCGGCACGCTGCGTCGAGCACCCCGCTCGCCGCAGGAGTCGGTGCTCGGCGCCGGGCTGGGCCGGGACGTCCTGGTCACCGGCGCGCTGATCGCCGCCGTGGTGCTCGGTGCCGGCGTGGTCGCCGCCGCCCAGGACCTGCCCTGGCAGTCAGTGGTCTTCGTGGTGCTGGGGCTGGCCCAGCTCGGCGTCGCGCTGGCGGTGCGGGCACCCCGCCCCGCCGGTACGCGACGCGGCAACCCCGGCCTCCTCGTCGCCGTCGCGGTGTCGGCGCTGCTCCAGGTCGGCGGGGTGCTGCTCGCCCCGCTGCGCGACCTGCTCGACACCGAACCGCTGACGCCGACCGTGCTGCTGGCCTGCGCGGCCGCCAGCGCCCTGCCCGGCCTGGTGCTGCGGCTGACCCGCCGCCGCCCGACGCCGCCGTCGGCACCGTCCGACGATGCTGTGGACGGCACCGCCGGGCTGCAGTCGCAACGCTCGGACGCCGCCGAAGGGCAGCTGCGGCACGCGGATGCCGGGCCGCAGTCGCGGCGCTCGGACGCCACCGACGGGTCGCGCTAGACGGACACCGGGCCGCCGTCGTCGGCACGCGGACGCCTTCTGGCGGCGGTCGCGGGCCGGCGACGGGACCAATGGCCCCCCGCCTTCTACCCTCCTGCCCTGATCATCGGGCCGACGCCGTAGGAGAATGGAGTTCGAACGAAGGAGGAACGTGATGACCAAGCGATCCGGTGCCCCCGTGGTGGTGGCTGTTGACGGTTCGACATCAGCGCTGGAGGCGGTGCGGGTCGCCGCCCGGGAGGCCTCAACGCGAGGCCGGGCGCTGCGCGTGGTGCACGCGTTCATCTGGCCGCTCTACGAGGTGCCGCTGACCCCGGCACCGGGCGCTCCCGCCGACGCCGGGTTCCGCGCCCAGGCCGAGAAGCTCGTCGCCGAAGCGGTGACCGAGGCCAGCAAGGTCGCTCCGGACCTCACCGTCACCGGCGCCGTGGTCGACGGCGCGGCCACGCCGGTGCTGCTGGCCGAGGCCAGGGACGCGAAGCTGCTGGTGCTCGGCAGCCGGGGCCTGGGCGGGTTCGGCGGGCTGCTGCTCGGCTCGGTGGCGGTGCAGGTCTCCGCCCGCGCCGACTGCCCGGTGCTCGTCGTCAAGGGTGAGGCCCGCGCCGACGGGCCGGTCGTGGTCGGGGTCGACGGCTCGACGCTGTCCGCCGAGGCGCTGGGCTTCGCGTACGAGGCCGCCTCGTTGCGGGGCACCAACCTGGTGGCCGTGCACGGCTGGACCATCCCCGTCCCGCCGAGCGACCTCCTGCCGCTGGGCTACGACGTGCAGGCGCTCGCCGGCGAAGAGGAGCGCGTCCTCGCCCAGGCGCTCGCCGGCTGGTCCGAGCAGTACCCGGACGTGCACGTACGGCAGCGGGTGGCGTACGGCGCGCCCGCCCGGCTGCTTGTGGAGGAGTCGGCCGCGGCGCAGCTCACCGTCGTCGGGGCACGCGGCCGGGGCGCGCTGGCCGGCGTACTGCTCGGCTCGGTGAGCCACGCGGTGCTGCACCACTCGGCGAGCCCGGTGGCGGTCGTCCGGCAGAGCCGCAAGAGCTGACCCCGTCGTTTCGTCCGCGCCGGCCGCTCTCCGGTCGGCGCGGACCCGTGTTCGGTGCTCGCGCCGGCCGGAGCCGTTGGGTTGGTCCGTGCCGGCGCGTTCGGCGGCGCGGCAGCGGCGCGCCCCCGACAATGAGCTGACCGACCCTGGGAGAGCTGATGAATCGACCTGTCGTGGTGGGTGTGGACGGATCGCCGTCCAGCCTCGTCGCCGCGGAGCACGCCGCCCACGCCGCGCAGCTCCGGTCCCGGCCGCTGCTGCTGGTGCACGGCTACCTGCACCCGCTCGGCTACGGCGTGCCGCTCAACCCGTACGACCTCGGGGTTCCGGCGCCCTCCGAGGAGGCGCAGAAGATGTTGGAGCGTACGGCGGCGGACCTCGCCGACCGGTGGCCGGGCCTCACCGTCGAGGTGCGCCAGGTCGCGGGTGGGCCCGGTGCCACCATGGTCGAGGAGTCTCGCCGGGCCGATCTCGTCGTGGTGGGCAGTCGAGGGTTGGGCGGGTTCGTCGGGCTGCTGCTCGGTTCGGTGGGTGCGCAGGTGGCCGCGCACGCGCACTGCCCGGTGCTGGTGGTCCGCCCGGACGAGCAGGCGATCGGTGTGGACGCGCCGGTGCTGGTCGGCGTGGACGGGTCCGAGGCGTCCCGGCTCGCCGTCGGCTACGGCGCCGTCGAGGCGACGCTACGGAAGGTCCCGCTGGTGCTGGTGCACATCAGCCCGCTGGAGGAGGACCGCCCGGTGCCGGAGGAGATCGAGGAGTCGCTGGCCGCGCACCAGGCCGAGGCGGTGCGGCTGCTGGCCGACGCCTCGGCCACGGTGCGCGCCGAGCATCCCGACCTGGTGGTGCGGGAACATCCGGTCCGGGCGGCCGACGCGACCCAGGGGCTCGTCGAGGCCAGCGGCACGGCGTCGCTGCTGGTCGTGGGCACCCGGGGCCGGCACGGGTTGACCGGTCTGCTGCTCGGCTCGGTCAGCCAGGCGGTGATCCAGCACGCACACTGCCCGGTGCTTGTCGCCCACCCGGTCAGTTGACCGGGCCGTCTCCCCGACCGAGCATCTGGAGGAAGTCGGTGGTGAGGGCGAACGGGTCGGCTGGGCCGCTGGCGGGTGGCCGGCGCTCGACCTGGTCGGCCAACTCGCCGCCGGCACGCTGGATCCTGCCCCGCAGGGCGCCGTCCGCGGTGCCACCGGACCAGTCCTCCGGTGCGGCGAAGACCGAGGTGGGGACCACCACCGCCCGCAGGTAGCTGAACATCGGGCGGATGGCGTGCTCCAGGGCCAGCGAGTGCCGGGCGGTGCCGCCGGTGGCGCCGATGAGCACCGGCCGGTCGACCAGTGACTCGCCCTCCAACACGTCGAAGAAGGACTTGAACAGCCCGTTGTACGAGGCGTTGAAGATCGGCGTCACGGCGATGATCCCGTCGGCCCCGGTCACCGCCTCGGTGGCCTCGCGCAGCGCCGCCGGCGGGAACCCGGTGAGCATGTTGTTCACCACGTCGTGGGCGTACTCCCGCAGGTCGACGACGCGTAGTTGCACGGTGGAGCCGCGCCGGACCAGCTCGTCGCGGGTCGCCGCGGCGAGCTGGTCGGCGAGCAGCCGGGTGGACGAGGGCTGGCTCAGCCCCGCCGAGACCACGGCCAGGGTGCGCTGGCTCATCGGGACACCTCGGGCGCCTTGCCCGTGACGTCGTCGACGGCGTGCACGGTGCTGTCCGTGCCGCCGCCCGCCGCGGCGACAAGCGAGGCGTGCGTGGGCGCCTCCGGCACGTGCGCCGGGCGCAGCGAGTCGAACTCCTTGCGCAGCACCGGCACGACCTCCTCGCCGAGCAGGTCGAGCTGCTCCAGCACCGTCTTCAGCGGCAGCCCCGCGTGGTCCATCAGGAACAGCTGGCGCTGGTAGTCACCGACGTACTCGCGGAAGCCCAGTGTGCGGTCGATGACCTGCTGCGGGCTGCCCACGGTCAGCGGGGTCTCCCTGGTGAACTCCTCCATCGACGGCCCGTGGCCGTAGACCGGGGCGTTGTCGAAGTACGGCCGGAACTCCCGGACCGCGTCCTGCGAGTTGCGGCGCATGAACACCTGCCCGCCGAGGCCGACGATGGCCTGGTCGGCGGAGCCGTGGCCGTAGTGCGCAAACCGCTCGCGGTAGAGCCCGACCATCCGCTGGGTGTGCTCCTTGGGCCAGAAGATGTGGTTGGCGAAGAACCCGTCGCCGTAGTAGGCGGCCTGCTCGGCGATCTCCGGGCTGCGGATCGATCCGTGCCAGACGAACGGCGGCACGCCGTCGAGCGGGCGCGGCGTCGAGGTGAACGACTGCAGCGGCGTGCGGTGGCGGCCCTTCCAGTCGACCACGTCCTCGCGCCACAGCCGGCGCAGCAGGTCGTAGTTCTCGATCGCGAGGGGGATGCCGGCGCGGATGTCCTTGCCGAACCACGGGTAGACCGGGCCGGTGTTGCCGCGACCCATCATCAGGTCGACCCGGCCGTCGGCCAGGTGCTGGAGCATCGCGTAGTCCTCGGCGATCTTCACCGGGTCGTTGGTGGTGATCAGCGTGGTCGCGGTGGACAGCAGCAGCCGCTCGGTGCGCGCCGCGATGTGGCCGAGCATGGTGGTCGGTGACGACGGGACGAACGGCGGGTTGTGGTGCTCGCCGGTGGCGAACACGTCCAGCCCGACCTCTTCGGCCTTGAGCGCGATGGCGACCATCGCCTTGATCCGCTCATGCTCGGTCGGCTCCCGACCGGTGGTCGGATCGACCGTGACATCCCCGACGGTGAAGACTCCGAACTGCATGACCAGCTCCTCGCGTGTCGACCGGGCCCTGGTGGATTACCCGGACGCTCCGGTCAACATACTTGACGAGTCAACTATTCCGTCAACCGCCCGCCACCGACGGCAGCACCTGCACCTGGGCGCCCGCACCGACCGGCGTGGCCAGCCCGCCGGAGTGCCGGCAATCTTCCCCGTCGACGTAGACGTTGACGTATCGACGCAGCTCGCCACGCTCGTCGCGGATCCGCCGGGCCAACCGGGGGTGGGCGGCGGCCAACTCGTCGAGGACCGCCCGCAGCGTGCCACAGGCGTCGACGTCGAGCCGGCTGGCGCCGCCGGCCTCGCCGCGCAGCGGACCGGGCAGCAGCACGGTGACCACTCAGATCACCGCGGCCCGGACGCAGAGCACGTCGGGCAGGTGCGCCGCCACCTGTGACCAGGAGTCGCCCTCGTCGCGACTGGCATAGACCTCGCCGGAGCGGGTGCCGAAGTAGACCCCGCCCGGGGTGGAGTCGTCGGCGCACATCGCGTCGCGCAGCACCGCCGGATAGAACGGCCCATCCGGCAACCCCACCGACAGTGGCTCCCACTTGCCCCCGGCGTCGACCGAGCGGTACACCCGGCAGCGGTGGTCGGCCGGGAACCGCACGCTGTCGGCCACCAGCGGGAACGTCCACACCACGCCGGCCCGACCCGGGTGGGCCACCATCGGGAAACCGAAGTCGCTGGGCAGCCCGTCAGCGATGGACGACCAGGTGCGGCCGTCGTCGTCGGAGCGGTAGACGCCGTGGTGATTCTGCGCGTAGAGCCGGTCGGGGTCGCCGGCGTCCCGGGCGACCTTGTGCACGCACTGGCCGAACTCCGGCCACTCGTCGGGCAGGAAGTAGGCGCGGATGCCGGTGTTGGCCGGAGCCCAAGTCGCCCCCGCGTCCTGCGAGCGGTAGACCCCGCCGGTGGACATGGCGACCAGCAGGCGAGCCGGGTCACGCGGGTGGGGCAGCACGGTGTGCACGGCCTGGCCGCCGAACCCTTCGTCCCACTGCGGCCGGTGCGGATGGTCCCAGAGCGAGCGGACCAACTCGAAGCTGCGACCGCCGTCGGCGGAGCGGAACAGCGCCGAGGGCTCGGTGCCTGCCCAGACCACGTCCGGCTCGTCGGGACCGGCCGGCATCAGCTGCCAGACCCGCCCCAGGGCCGCGCCCGTGTCGGACGGGAACGCGATGGGCGCCTGGTCGGGCTCGGCCCAGGAGGCGCCGAGGTCGTCGCTCGTGGCGACGCTGGGGCCGAAGTGTGAGCTGGTCATCCCGACGAGCAGCCGGGGGGCGGAACGCCGGGTGTCGACCGCCACCGCGTAGACACCCGTCATCGGAAAGTGCGGGCCGGTGATCTCCCAACTGTGCCGGTCGTCGGCGCTGGTGGCGAGAAACAGCCCCTTGGCCGTGCCGATCGCGAGCAGCGTTGCCATGACGTCCTCCGAACCGTCCTCGGGTAGGTGCGGTGATTATGGCCACACCCCCCGACACATCCGGTCAGGCACACGCCGACAGTCACGCTCGGCGGCAGGCCCGGCCACACGCCGTCAGCACCGCCGCCGGTTTGCCGATCTCCGCCACCCGGCGTTTCCTTGACCGGTGGACTACTCGTGGCTGCACGCCCCCGCCGCCGAGGTGCCCGAGACGGCGCGGGCGCTGCTGGGATGGGAGATCTCGACCGGCGGCGTCCGGGTCCGGCTGACCGAGGTCGAGGCGTACGCGGGGACCGGCGAGGACCCCGCCTCGCACGCTCACCGGGGGCCAACTCCCCGGACCACTGTCATGTTCGGGCCGGCGGGGCACGCGTACACCTACTTCGTGTTCGGGGTTCACTGGTGCCTGAACATCGTCTGCGGCCGTACGGGAGAGGCGGCGGCGGTCCTGCTGCGGGCGGGTGAGGTCGTCGACGGATTCGACCTCGCCCGCAAACGTCGAGGGGAGGTCGCCGACCGCGACCTGGCGCGTGGGCCAGCCCGGCTGGTGGTCGCGCTGGGAGTCACCGCGGAGGCGAACGGAACCTCCGTGCTCGACGGCAGCGGTCCGCTTCTGTTGCTCCCGCCGACACGCCCGGTTGCCCCGTCGGCGATCTCTGCCGGGCCCCGGGTGGGAGTAGCCGCCGCCCACGACGTCCCCTGGCGCTTCTGGATCACCGACGACCCGACGGTCAGCGCCTACCGCCGTCACGCACCCCGAAACCGCAGGGGTGGCGGACCCGCCCGTCGCTAGAACGGCCACCACGAGCAAACGGCTGACCAGCAGCGCTGCCACGGCACCTGGTCGGGCTACTCGGGGAAGAAGCGGCGGAGGCGGGCCTCGTCGAGGAGAACGCCGAAACGCTGGTGCATGGCGTCCCCGACAACGCGGCTGACCAGGGTGGCGCGGGCGTTGTGCTCGGCGGCAGCGACCGCCTCGGTGACGGCGTCGCCGAGGGTCAGGTTGTCGGTGGCGCGCTTCGCCACGGTGCTGATCTCGATCGACTGGAGGGCGCCGAGGCCGTTGACGGTGGCGGTGACGCCGCCGTCGAGGGCGGTGCCGGTGAAGGTCTCGCCCTGGACGTCGCTGACGAGGCCCTGGACGCGGCGTTGGAGGCCCTCGGGATCGGCCACCAGGTCGCGCAGCGCCTCGACGGTCTCGTACGGGTCCCTCGTCGTCACGTCTACACCCTGCCACTGCGGATGAGCTCGGCCGGATCGAGGTGCGTGAGCCGGTCGGGGAAGTCGCCCACCTGGGCCGTGAACTGTTCGGCGGCGACCAGCCGAGCCGCGGCGATCGCCTCCACACAGACCTCGCCGAGCTCCCCCGCGTCGAGGTCGCGCATGGCGTGCGGGCTGATGTACGTCTTGACGACCGTGCGGCCGAGGGAGACCGTCGCCTCCACGTAGCCGCGCTGGTCCGTCGCCGACGCCGTCTGGCTCATCAGTTCGGTCAGGCCGGCCTGGAAGTCACGCGCCGCGTCGGTGAGCTTCTGCGGTGCGCTGTCGCTGCGGTAGTGGCGCTCACTGGTGTCGAGGAACCGTTCGACGAACTCGTTCACGGGGGATCAGCTCCGGTCCAGGAGGAGGGTCAGCGCGATGAAGGCCGGCCCCTGCGACAGTGCCGCCAGCCACCAGAGGCCGACCCGCGCGAGGCCGAGCTGGCCCGGCGGGTACCGCTTGCGGGTCTCGGCGTCCGGGAAACGGTGAAACAGCACGATCGCGGTGACCGCGATCGCCAGGCCGAGCGCGGCGACGAGCCAGCCGGCGACCTCGGACGGGCCGAGCAGCAGATAGGCCGCGATGCCGGAGACGACGAACGCCAGGGCGAGCAGCGGCAGCACCCGGGCCAGGGCGCGGTTGCGCTGGGCGCGGAGGTCGGTCATGACGGCTGCCGCACCGGGTCGGGGACCTTGGTGTTCGTCCAACCGCCGCCCTCCCAGGTCTGGATCTCGGTCATCCGCTGCGGGGTGAGCGCGGCGGAGTTGACGGTCATCTCGGTGCTCTGCTGCCCGAAGTATCCGTTGAGCTTCTGTGTCTCGGTGACGACCGCGCCGTTGGTCACCGCCACGGCGGCGGCGACGCCGGCGACCTCGACGATCAGGGCACCGACCTCCAGCACGTACTGCGCGGAGAGCGTCCAGCCGAGCGCCTCGCGCGTGATCGGCTCCGGGTCGAGGGCTGCGGCGACGAGCCCGCCGGTGATGATGGCGGTGCCGACGAGGTAGCTCGCGTCGGCGAACGACATCACCACCCCCATCGTCAGGCACTGGTTCTTGAGTTCGCTGACCAGCGTGGAGAGCTGGTTGACGGCCGGATCGAACTGGTTGGCGACGTAGTTGAGGAACGCGTTGGCGCCCTCGCCCTCCCATTTCGCCTCGTTGACGACCCGCTCGGCGAGCGGAAGGACCTGCGCGGCGGCGAGCGACAGGTGCTGCTCCAGCTCACCCCACCCGCCGGCCGCGTCGAAGTAGGGGAACGGGTCCTTGAGCAGGGCCAGCGCGGCGATACCGGCGAAGTGGACAAAGAGCGCCGGGATCGCGGCGGCGGCGACCATCAGGCCGACTGTCGCGGTTTCCAGGGCGATGATGATGCCGGTCTCCGCGGCGACGAACCGGGCCATCTCGCCGACGCTGGGCGACGTCGACATCTCGCGCGGCACGGGGAAGGCCGGCGCCGGGATCGCCGTGCCGCCGAACAGCTTGGCGTTCTCGGCTTCCTGGCCCTCGTAGTGGTTGGCCACCCGGAGCAGGGCACTGCCGATCGCGGTGAACACGTCGGCGCACGCGCGTGCGCCGAGGTCGGCGGCGGTGTAGGCGGCCGAGTACGTCTCGGTGGACCCGCAGTCAGGGGTCGGGATCGCCGTGCTCGGGATCGAGCACCTGGGCAGGGCCCTGCCCACATCGTCGTGCAGCTGCCTGCCGTACTCCAGGTAGGCCTTGGCCGCGCCGCGCAGGGCCTGCGTCTCCACCGACGTCGTCAATCTGCTCTCCCCCGCAGGTCAGCAGTCGGTCGGACGCTACCACCGCGACCGGTCACCCAGGGGCAGGCTTTGAACGTTCTGTTGACAAGGTTACGTTCATAGGGTGTGCTCGGGACATGACGACCACGGATGACCCGTTCACCGCGCCCGACCCGGCGCGGCTCCGCGCCCACCGCACCCACGAGGCGCTACAGCGCATCAGCGAGCGACACGCCGGCACCGGCGCGCGGCGAGGGCGCTGGGCCCACCCGTACGTGCTGGACCCGTGGGAGGCGGTCGCCCTGGTCACCGCACTGGCCGCCGGCGGGGCCGAACGGGAGCCGACGGAGGAACCGGTCGACGCCGCCGACCTCACCGCCGCGCTGACCCTGCTGCCGCACGTCCGCGCCGAACTCGACGCGCTGGAGGCGGGGCTGCTGACCCTGGCCCGCGACCGGGGGCTCACCTGGCAGTCCATCGCGTACGGGCTGGGGCTGGGCAGCGCGCAGGCCGCCCGGCAGCGCTACGAGCGGGTCGCCGCCCGCTCCGCCGAGCAGACCGCCGATCCCGCACCGCGACAGGAGGGCTGACCGGCGCACCGGGCCGGTGAGGGGGCACGCCCCGGGGTCAGGTCGGCTTGTCGCGCGCCGGGTGACGCTCGGGCGGGCACACTGTGCCCACGACGATTCCGGGAGGAGATCCATGGACCGCGCGGAGATGCTGACGTACTGCCTGGCCAAGCCGGGGGCGTGGCTGGACCGGCCGTGGGAGAACGACGAGGTGGTGAAGGTCGGCAGCCGGATCTTCGCCTTCCTCGGCAACGGCGACGGTCAGCCGACGGTCGGCGTGAAGTGCGGCGCGACCCGCGAGATCGCCGACGAGTGGCTGCACCGCCACCCCGACGACGCCCGCCCGATGGCCTACATCGGCCGGTCCGGGTGGAACACGCTGCGCCTCGACGGCGGAATCGACCCCGACGAGCTGACCGAGGCGGTCGACTCGTCGTACGACATGGTGGTGGCCAAGCTCCCGAAGCGCGAGCGCCCGACGGCCTGAACCGGCCGTGGCGCCGGAAGCGGGCAGCTCCGGCGCCACGGTGAGGTCAGCGCGGGACGACCCGCTCGGTGGCCCAGTCCCGCCAGCCGGCCACCCGGTCCGCCGCGGCGGCGAGCTGGTCGGCGACCGGGCCGGGGCCGGTCGAGCCGGGAGTGGTCCGGGCCGCGAGCGCCGAGCGGACCGACAGCACGTCACGCACCGACGGGTCGAGGTGCTCGCTGACCGCGGCCAGGTCGGCGTCGGAGACCTCCTCCAGCTCGCACTCGCGGACCGCGCAGAGCGCCACCAGGCGGCCGGTGATCTCGTGCGCGTCGCGGAACGGCACGTTGCGCCGGACCAGCCAGTCGGCGACCTCCGTGGCGAGCGAGAAACCGACCGGCGCGGCGGCGACGAGGCGGTCCACCCGGACCGTCATCGTCGAGATCATTCCCGCCAGGGCCGGCAGCAGCAGCTCCAGGGTGTCGACCGCGTCGAACGCCGGCTCCTTGTCCTCCTGCATGTCCCGGTCGTAGGTCATCGGCAGACCCTTGAGCATGGTCAGCACCGTCACCAGACCGCCGACCAGCCGACCGGACTTGCCCCGGGCCAGCTCGGCGATGTCCGCGTTCTTCTTCTGCGGCATGATCGACGAACCGGTCGCGAAGGCGTCGTCCAGCTCCACCCACCCGAACTCGTGCGAGGTCCAGAGCACCACCTCCTCGCCGAGACGGGACAGGTGCACCCCGATCATGGCCGTGGTGAAGAGGAACTCCGCGACGAAGTCCCGGTCGGCCACCGCGTCCATCGAGTTGGCGAACGACGTGCGGAACCCCAACTCCTTGGCCACGGCCACCGGGTCCAGCGGAAGCCCGGAACCGGCCAACGCGCCCGCGCCGAGCGGGCTGATCGCCGCCCGGTGGTCCCAGTCGTGCAGCCGCTCCAGGTCACGCAGCAGCGGCTGCACGTGGGCGAGCAGCCAGTGCCCGAACGTGACCGGCTGGGCGTGCTGCAGATGCGTCATGCCCGGCGCGGCCGTGTCGATGTGCCGCTCGGCCTGCTCGATGAGCGCCTCGGCCAGCTCGACCAGCCGACTCGCCACGCCCCGGGCGTGATCACGCAGATAGAGCCGCAGGTCCGTGGCCACCTGGTCGTTGCGGGACCGACCCGCCCGCAGCTTGCCGCCGAGACTGCCCAGCCGCTCCAGCAAGCCCCGCTCCAGCGCGGTGTGCACGTCCTCGTCGTCGACCGTCGGACGGAACGCCCCGGAGGCGCAGGCCGCCTCCAGGTCGTCCAGGGCCGCCAGGATCCGGCCCAACTCCTCCGGGTCGAGCAGGCCGGCGCCGGCCAGCACCCGGGCGTGCGCCCGGGAACCGGCGATGTCGTACGGGGCCAGGCGCCAGTCGAACTGCACGCTCACCGACAGTCGGGCGAGCGCCTCGGCGGGGCCACCGGCGAACCGGCCACCCCACAGGCTTGTCCGGTTGGTGGCGGCGCTGTTCTCGGTCAGGCTCTTGTCGTCCACCCGGCCCATTGTGGTCTCCATGCTCCTCAGCCGCCCAGCCGGGCGTCACGCGCGGCGGCCAGCCCACTCGGCAGGCCCCACAGCTGTACGAAACCCTTCGCCAGGGACTGGTCGAAGGTGTCACCGGTGTCGTAGGTTGCCAGCCCGAAGTCGTAGAGGCTCGCCTCGGAGCGCCGACCGGTGACGGTGGCGCGACCGCCGTGCAGGGTCAACCGCACCTCGCCGCTCACGTGCCGCTGCGCGTCGTCGATGAACGCGTCCAGCGAGTCCTTCAACGGCGAGAACCACAGGCCGTCGTAGACCAGCTCACCCCAGCGCTGGTCGACGCCCTTCTTGAACCGGGCCAGGTCCCGTTCCACGGTGACCGCCTCCAACTCCTGGTGGGCGGTGATCAGCGCGATCGCGCCGGGCGCCTCGTACACCTCACGGCTCTTGATGCCGACGAGGCGGTCCTCGACCATGTCGAGCCGGCCCACGCCCTGGGCGCCGGCGCGGCGGTTCAGCTCCCGGATCGCCTGGTACGGGGTGACGGTCTCACCGTCGATAGCCACCGGCACGCCGCGGTCGAAGGTGATCACGACCTCGTCGGCGTCGCGGGCCTGCGCCGGGTCGTCGGTGTACGAGTAGAGGTCCTCGACGGGGGCGTTCCAGATGTCCTCCAGGAAGCCGGTCTCCACGGCGCGGCCCCACAGGTTCTGGTCGATCGAGTACGGGGACTTGGCCGACACGTCGATCGGCAGCCCCTTCTCCTCGGCGAACGCGATGGCCTTGTCCCGCGTCCAGGCGAAGTCCCGGGCCGGGGCGATGATCTTCAGGTCGGGGGCGAGCGCGTTCAGGCCCACCTCGAACCGGACCTGGTCGTTGCCCTTGCCGGTGCAGCCGTGCGAGACGATCGTGCCGCCGTGCTGGCGTGCCGCCGCCACCAGGTGCTTGACGATCAGTGGCCGGGACAGCGCCGACACCAGCGGGTAGCGGTCCATGTAGAGGGCGTTGGCCCGGATGGCCGGCAGGCAGTAGTCGGCGGCGAACTCGTCGCGCGCGTCGACCACCTCGGCCTCGGCTGCGCCGCAGTCCAGGGCGCGCTGCCGGATGGCGTCGAGGTCCTCGCCGCCCTGCCCGACGTCGACCGCCACCGCGATCACCTCGGCGCCGGTCTGCTCGGCCAGGTAGGGAATGGCGACGGAGGTGTCCAACCCGCCGGAGTACGCGAGAACAACCCGCTCGGTCATGCTGTGGTGTTCCCTTCAACGGTGTCATCCCGACGGGCCCAACCGGAGAGCTTGTCACCGAGTGCGGCTCCGCCGACGGCCTCGCGGGCCACGACGAGAATGGTGTCGTCGCCGGCGATGGTGCCGACGATCTCGGGCAGGCCCGCTCGGTCCAACGCGCTGGCCAGGTACTGGGCCGCGCCCGGCGGCGTACGCAACACGGCGATGTTGCCGCTGGAGTCGACGCCGTTGAGCAGTTCGCGCAGCAGCCGCACCAGCCGGGCCGGCGCGGCCTCGGCGTCGCGCAGCGGTCGGTGGCCGTCCTCGGGGATCAGGTAGACCGCCGGCCCGTCGCCGCCGCGCACCTTGACCGCGCCCAGCTCCTCCAGGTCCCGCGAGAGGGTGGCCTGGGTGACGCCGACCCCGTCGGCGGCGAGCAGGTCGGCCAGCTCGGTCTGCGAGCGGACGGCCCGGTCGCGGATCAGCTCCACGATCCGGGCGTGCCGGGCGGCGCGGGTCAGCGGGGTGGTCACCGCGCCTCCCCCGTCGCCCCGCTCACGGCGTCGGCGTCCAGCAGGAACGTCAGGAGGGCCTTCTGGGCGTGCAGCCTGTTCTCCGCCTGGTCGAAGACCGCGCTCTGCGGCCCGTCGAGCACCTCGTCGGTGATCTCCTCGCCGCGGTGCGCCGGCAGGCAGTGCAGCACGATGGCGTCCGGCGCGGCCTGGCCGAGCAGCTCCTTGTTGACCTGGTAGGGCAGGAACGGGGTGATCCGGTCCAGCCCGTCGGACTCCTGCCCCATCGACGTCCACGTGTCGGTGGCCAGCACGTCGGCGTCGCGTACCGCCTGAACCGGGTCGGTCAGGACCCGTACCGACCCGCCGGTGCCGGCGGCGATCTCCGCCGCCCGCGCCACGACCTCCGGAGCCGGCGCGAAACCCTCCGGCCCGGCGATCCGCACGTGCATCCCGGCCATCGCCCCCGCCAGCAGGTACGACTGCGCCATGTTGTTCGCGCTGTCCCCCACGTAGGTCAGGGTGCGTCCGGCCGTGCCACCGAGCCGTTCGCGGATGGTGAGCAGGTCGGCCAGCAGCTGGCAGGGGTGGAAGCCGTCGGTGAGCGCGTTGATCACCGGTACGCTCGCCCCCGCCGCGACCTCGGCGATCCGGTCGTCGCCGTGGGTACGCAGCACGATGGCCACGACGTAGCGGGACAGCACCCGCCCGGCGTCGGCGAGGGTCTCGCCCCGGCCGAAGTGGGTGACCTGGGTGTCCACGACGAGCGGATGCCCGCCCAACTCGGCGATGCCGACGTCGAACGAGATCCGCGTCCGCAGGCTCTGCTTGTCGAAGAGCACCGCCACCGAACGCGGGCCGGCCAGCGGCCGGTGGCCGAACCGGTCCGTCTTCATCCGCGCCGCCAGGTCCAGCACCGTGGACTGCTCGGCGGGCGAGAGGTCGTCGTCGCGCAGGAAGTGCCGGATCATGCGGTCGTCCCCGTACTGGTGGTGGTGGGCGAGGTCAGCGGTGTCGGGATCCTCTGCGGTGCCGCTCTTCCGTCCGGCTCCGTGCTGGTGGGAGTTGCCTCGGTCAGGGCGGCAGGCAGCGCGGCCAGGAAGGCGTCGGCCTGGGCGGCGGTGAGGATCAGCGGCGGTACGAGCCGGAGCACGCCCGGCTGCACCGGGTTGGTCAGGAAGCCGGCCTCCCGCAGTGACGCGGCGAGCGCCGCCGCCACCGGCGCGGTGAGCACCACGCCGAGCAGCAGCCCAGCGCCGCGTACATCGGAGACCAGCGGGTGGCCCAACGCCTCGATCCCCCGGCGCAGCCGCTCGCCCACCCGCTTGACGTGGTCGAGCAGCCCTTCGTGGGCGATGGTCGACACCACGGCGAGCGCGGCGGCGCAGCTGACCGGGTTGCCGCCGAAGGTGGTGCCGTGCGAGCCGGGGGTGAGCAGGTCGGCGGCCCGCCCGAAGGCCAGCGTGGCGCCGAGCGGCAGCCCACCGCCGAGCCCCTTGGCCAGGGTGATCACGTCCGGCTCCACGCCCTCGGCCTGGTGGGCGAACCAGTGGCCGGTACGGCCGATGCCGGTCTGCACCTCGTCGAGAACCAGCAGCGCGCCGTGCCGGTCGGTGATCCGCCGCGCCGCGGCGAGGTAGCCGGCCGGCGGGACCACCACACCGTTCTCGCCCTGGATCGGCTCCAGGATCACCATGGCGGTGGCGTCGGTGACCGCCGCCTCGAGCGCGGCCACGTCGCCGTAGTCGACGTGGGTCACGTCGCCGGGCAGCGGGCGGAACGGGTCGGCCTTGGCCGGCTGCCCGGTCAACGCGAGGGCGCCCATGGTGCGGCCGTGGAAACCGCCGTTGGTGGCCACCACGTGACTGCGGCCGGTGCGCCGGGACAGCTTGAACGCGGCCTCGTTCGCCTCCGCGCCGGAGTTGGCGAAGAAGACCCGGCCGGGCCGGCCGGCGAGCGCCAGCAGCAGCTCCGCGAGGGCCACCGGCGGCTCGGCGATGTAGAGGTTGGAGACGTGCCCGAGGGTGGCGACCTGCTTCGACACGGCGGCCACCACCGCCGGGTGGGCGTGGCCGAGAGCGTTCACCGCGATCCCGCCGACCAGGTCCAGATACTCCCTGCCCGCGTCGTCGACCACGACGGCGCCTGAGCCGGAGACCAGCGCCAGCGGCGGCGTGCCGTAGTTGTCCATCATCGACTGCGTCCAGCGTTGCGCCAGGCTGCTCATGCTCCGACCGTCCCGTCTCCCGGCACCACCATCGTTCCGAACCCTTCCGAGGTGAAGACCTCCAGCAGCGTGGAGTGCGCCACCCGGCCGTCGACGACGTGCGCCGCGGGCACTCCCCCGCGGACCGCCCGCAGGCAGGCCTCCATCTTCGGCACCATCCCCGACTCCAGGCTGGGCAGCAGCTTGGCCAGGTCGTCCGCGACAATCTCGGAGACCAGACTGGTCGTGTCCGGCCAGTCGGCGTACAGGCCGGCCACGTCGGTGAGCACGACCAGCTTGCGGGCCCGCAGCGCGATCGCGAGGGCCGCGGCGGCGGTGTCCGCGTTGAGGTTGTGCAGCACCCCGTCGACGTCCGGCGCCACCGTGGAGATCACCGGGATCCGACCGGCCTCGATGAGGTCGGTGACCGCCGACACGTCGACCGACTCGACGTCGCCGACCTGACCCACGTCGACCGGCAACCCGTCCACGTACGCCGGGCGGCGAACCGCGGTGAACAGCCTGGCGTCCTCACCGGAGAGGCCGACGGCGAACGGGCCGTGCGAGTTGATCAGCCCGACCAGCTCACGGCCGACCTGCCCGACGAGCACCATCCGGACCACGTCCATCGCCTCGGCGGTGGTCACCCGCAGACCGCCGCGGAACTCGCTGGCGATGCCGAGCCGACCCAGCATGGCGGAGATCTGCGGACCACCGCCGTGCACCACCACCGGCTTGAGGCCGGCGTAGCGCAGGAAGACCATGTCCGCGGCGAACGCCTGCTGCAGAGCCGGGTCGGTCATGGCGTTGCCGCCGTACTTGATGACCACCGTGGAGCCGGAGAGGCGCGCCAGCCAGGGCAGCGCCTCGATCAGCGTCTCCGCCTTGACCTGGGCGCGGGTGAGGTCGGTGCTGAGACTCACCGGGCCAGCCTTTCGTTCGCGACTGCGGGACTCCGCTGCGCTGCGTTCCTCGCGCTCACCGGGCCAGCCTTTCGTTCGCGACTGCGGGACTCCGCTGCGCTGCGTTCCTCGCGCTCACGTGGAGTACGCCGAGTTCTCGTGCACGTACGCGTGGGACAGGTCGTTGGTCCAGATCGTCGCCGCCGACGTCCCGGCGTGCAGGTCGATCCGGATGGTCACGTCCCGACCGGCGAGGTCGACCTTCGAGCGGTCCTCGGCGGCGGCGCCGCCCCGGCACACCCACACACCGTTGACCGCCACGTCCAGCTCGTCCGGCTCGAACGCGGCGGCGGTCGTGCCGACGGCGGCGAGGATCCGGCCCCAGTTCGGGTCGTTGCCGAACAGCGCGGTCTTGACCAGGTTGTTGCGCGCCACCGCGCGACCCACCTCGACCGCCTCGTCCTCGTCGGCGGCGCCGACCACGTCGATGGCGATCTGCTTGGTGGCGCCCTCGGCGTCGGCGACCAGTTGCTGGGCCAGGTCGTGACAGGCCGCGGTGACCGCGGCGGCCAACTCGGCCGGGGTCGGCTCGATGCCGCTCGCGCCGCTGGCCAGCAGCAACACCGTGTCGTTGGTGGACATGCAGCCGTCGGAGTCGACCCGGTCGAAGCTGACCCGGGTGGCCGCCCGCAGCGCCTCGTCCAACACGGCCGGCCCGGCCACCGCGTCGGTGGTCAGCACGCAGAGCATGGTGGCCATGCCCGGTGCGAGCATCCCCGCGCCCTTGGCCATCCCGCCGACCGTCCAGCCGCTGCCCCGAGCCACCGTGGTCTTCGCCCGGGTGTCCGTGGTCATGATGGCCTCGGCGGCGGCCGGGCCGCCGTCGCGGGACAGCCCGCGGATCGCCGAGCGGACGCCGGGCAGCAGCTTCGGCATCGGCAGCCGCTCACCGATCAGGCCGGTGGAGCAGACCGCCACCTCACCCGCGCCGAGGATCAGCCGAGGGCTGACCGAGGTCAGCGCGGCGGCAGTGTGCTCGGCGGTGGCATGGGTGTCCTGGAAGCCGGCCGAGCCGGTGCAGGCGTTGGCGCCACCGGAGTTGAGCACCACCGCGCGGACCACACCGCCCTGCACGACCTGCTGGGTCCAGAGCACCGGCGCGGCCTTGACCCGGTTGGTGGTGAAGACCCCGGCGACCCCGGCGTCCGGGCCGTCGTTGACGACCAGCGCGACGTCCGGGCCGCCGCTGGCCTTCAACCCGGCGGCCACCCCGGCCGCCCGAAACCCACGAGGGGTGGTGACCGTCACGATGCCTGCCTTTCGTTCGCGACTGCGGGGCTCCGCTGCGCTGCACTCCTCGCGCTCACGGGCTGACCCCCCAGACGGACAGGCCCGTCGTCTCCGGCAGGCCGAGCATCAGGTTGGCGTTCTGCACGGCCTGGCCGGCGGCACCCTTGCCCAGGTTGTCCAGGGCGCTGAGCACGATCAGCCGACCCGAGTCGACATCGACGGTGGCCTGCAGGTGGCAGGAGTTGGAGCCCAGCGTGGCGGCGGTGTGCGGCCACCTGCCCTCCGGCAGCACGTGCACGAACGGCGCGTCGGCGTACGCCTGCGCCAGCACCTGCTGCGGGTCGACGCCCCGCGCCGGCACCGCGGTGACCGTGGCCAGGATGCCGCGCGGCATCGGTGCCAGGACCGGGGTGAACGACAAGCTCGTCGCCCCGGTGGCCTGCTTGATCTCCGGCACGTGCTGGTGGGTGCCCACCCGGTACGGCGACAGGTCGCCCATCACCTCGCTGGCCAGCAGGTGCGGCTTCGTCGCCCGGCCCGCCCCGGAGGTGCCGGAGGCGGCGACCACCACCACGTCGGCGGGGTTGGCCGCGCCGTCGGCGATCAGCGGCGCGAGCGCCAGGGTGATCGCGGCGGCGTAGCAGCCGGTATTGGCGACCCGGTTGGAGTTCGCGATCAGCTCCCGTTGGCCGGGCAGCTCGGGCAGGCCGTAGGTCCACTGCCCGGCGTGGGTGCCGCCGTAGTACTGCGCCCAGGCGTACGGGTCGGCGAGCCGGTGGTCAGCGCCCAGGTCGACGATCCGCGCCTCGGGCGGGAGCTGGGCCGCGATGGCCGCCGACTCCCCGTGCGGCAGAGCCAGGAAGACCAGGTCCGCGTCGGCGAGGGTCGTCGGATCGGTCGTGCCGAGCACCAGGTCGAGCCCGGTGAGCTGCGGGTGCACCACGTCGACGCGGTGCCCGGCCTGGCTGTGGGCGGTGGCGGCGACCAGGTCGAACTCCGGGTGCCCGGCGATCAGGCGCAGCAGCTCACCCCCGGCGTAACCACTCGCCCCGGCGACCGCGACTCGAATCCCCATACCCACCTCCGCATGACTATGCACCGAAGGCTAGCAGCGGCGCAGGTCAGCTGCAACTTAATACAGCAGCCTGCATAGTGATATGCAACTAATCAACCCCCCACCCCCGCGATCTTGCAGTTGGTGTCCCCGCATAGCCGACGAAAGGCGCGGATCGGCGACACAAACTGCAAGATCGCGAGGGGTCAGGGCTTAGGCGCCGCGCAGGGTCGCGCCGAAGCGCTCTGCCGCTACGGCGACCGCCGCGTCGCGGGCTGTCAGGGCCTCTTCGACGGTCAGCGTCCGGTCCGGCGCGCGGAACGTGAGCTTGTACGCCAGTGACCGGCGACCCTCGCCGAGCTGCGCGCCCGCGTACACGTCGAACAGCCGGACGTCCTCCAGCAGCTCGCCGGCGCCGGCCTCCAGCGCCCGGCGCACCTGCTCCGCCGGCACCGACTCGTCCACCACCAGGGCCACGTCGATCAGCGCCGGCGGGAAGCCGGAGACCGCCGGGGCGGGCATGACCGGGGCGGGCGGCAGCACGTCCAGGCTCACCTCCATGGCGCAGGTCCGCCGGGGCAGCTCCAGCGCCGCCACCACCGCCGGGTGCAGCTCACCGGCGTGCCCGACGACCGTGCCGTCGACCCGCAGCTCGGCGCAGCGGCCGGGGTGCCACGGGGCGTACTCGGCGGCACGCACCTCGACCCGCTCGTCCGGGATCCCGGCGGCGGCCAGCACGTCGCGGGCCGCCTCGATCGCGTCCGCCCAGCCGGCCGGCCGACCCGGACCCCACCAGCCGGCCGGATCCACGTCACCGGCCAGCACCGCCGCCACGTGCACCGGCTGTGCCGGCACCACCGCGTCGGCGGCCGCGAACTCGGCGTCGGTGGGGCGCCGGTCGACGCCCATCGCCGGCGGGCTCACGGCGTCCAGGCGCGGGTGGAACACCGCACCGATCTCGTAGAGCGCCAGGTCACGGTGGCCCCGGCCGAGGTTGCGCTTGAGGATGCCGAGCAGCGGGCCGAGCAGCGTGGTGCGCAGCAGCGGCTCCTCGTCCGACAGCGGGTTGGCCAGCCGCACCGCCGGCCGGCGCGGGTCGTCGGCCGGCAGGCCGAGCAGGTCCGCCAGCTGCGGCGACACGAACGGGTGCGCGAGCACCTCGACGTACCCCCGCTCGGCCAGCGACCCGGCGACCGCCCGCCGCCGACGCTGCCGCGGGGTCAGGCCGCGACCGGGCGGCGCGGTCGGCAACACCGACGGCACCTTGTCGTACCCGTCGAGGCGGACCACCTCCTCGACCAGGTCGGCCGGGTCGGTCAGGTCGGGCCGCCACGTCGGCGGGGTGACGCTGAGCGCCACCCCGGCCCCGCTGGCCACGCCGACCGCACCCGGGTCCTCGGCCAACCGGTCCGCGCCCTGCGCGACAGTGCAACCGACCCGCTCCAGCAGGGCGATCACCCGCGCTGGCGGGTACTCGACGCCGATCCGCCGGGTCGGCAGGTCCGCCGGCAGGCTGATCGGGGTACGCGGCCGGACGTGGTCGATGTCCAGGATCTCCGCGCTCGGGGTGCCGCCGCCGTGCTCGGTGAGCAGCCGCACGGCCCGCTCCAGCGCGACAAGCGCCACGGCCGGGTCGACGCCCCGCTCCCAGCGCTTCGCGGCCTCGCTGAACAGCTTGTGCCGGCGGGCCGTCCGCCCGACCATCGCCGGGTCCCAGTGCGCCGCCTCGAAGAGCACGGTGGTGGTGCCGGCGACGACCTCGCTGGTCTCACCGCCCATCACCGCCGCCAGGGAGATCGGGACGCCGGCGCCCTCGCCCGCGACGGGGTTGTCCAGCCCAGCGTCGCAGATGACCATGTCGTCGGCGGTGAGCACGCGGTCGACACCGTCGAGGGTGGTCAGCTTCTCCCCCGCCTCGGCGCGGCGGACCACCAGCGACCCGGCGATCCGATCGGCGTCGAAGGCGTGCATCGGCTGGCCCAGCTCCAACATCACGTAGTTGGTGATGTCGACCGGCAGCGAGATGCTGCGGATGCCGGCGGTGACGAGCCGCTGCTGCATCCAGGACGGCGTGGGCGCGGTCGGGTCGACACCGCGGACCAGGCGGGCGGTGAACCGGTCGCAGCCGACCGGGTCGCGCACCTCCACCGGGTACGCCGGTGTCTCGGTGCCACGCGGCGCCGGCACCAGGGCCGGGTCGCGCAGCGGCACGTCGAACGCGTGTGACAACTCCCGGGCCAGGCCGCGCAGGCTCAGCGCGTACCCCCGGTCCGGGGTGATCTCCAGCTCGAGCACGACGTCGTCGAGACCCACGACGGGCCGCGCGTCGTCGCCCGGCTTGGCCGTCACGTCCGGCGGCAGCACGATGATGCCGGAATGGTCCTCGCCCAGGCCCAACTCCTTCGCCGAGCAGATCATGCCGGCGGAGTTGTGCCCGTACGTCTTGCGGGCGCCGATCGCGAAGCCGCCGGGCAGCACGCCGCCGGGCAGGATCACCACCACCCGGTCACCGGGGGCGAAGTTGCGCGCCCCGCAGACGATCTCCTGCGGCTCGCCGGTGCCGTTGGCGTGGCCCACGTCGACGCGGCAGAACCGGATGGGCTTCTTGAAGCCGGTGAGCTCCTCGATCTCGCGCACCTCGCCGACGACGAGTTGACCGCTGACGGTCTCGCGCAGGTCCACCACGGAGTCGACCTCGATGCCGAGGTCGACCAGGGCCTGCTCCAGGTCACCGGTGGGCAGGTCGGCGGGGAGGTCGACGTACTCCCGCAGCCAGCTGACAGAAACTCGCATGACTTCAGACCACCGTTCCCGTGTCTCGTACCCGCATCGCCTACGCCCCGGTCCCGAGCGCGCGGCTGAACCGCACGTCGCCCTCGAAGAGATGGCGGATGTCGCTGACCCCGTGCCGGATCATCAGCGTCCGGTCGATGCCCATGCCGAAGGCGAACCCGGAGTAGACCTCCGGGTCGACGCCGCAGGCGCGCAGCACCCGCGGGTTGACCATCCCGCAACCGCCCCACTCGACCCACTGCGGGCCGTCGCGGTGCTCGGGGAACCACACGTCGAACTCCGCCGACGGCTCGGTGAACGGGAAGTAGTGCGGCCGCCACCGGGTCTTCGCCTCGGGGCCGAACATCGCGCGGGCGAAGTGGTCCAGCGTGCCCCGCAGGTGCGCCATCGTGATGCCCTTGTCGACCACCAGACCCTCGGCCTGGTGGAACACCGGGCTGTGGGTGGCGTCGATCTCGTCGGTGCGGTAGACGCGGCCGGGCACGATCACGTAGATCGGCGGCTTGCGGCTGAGCATCGTACGGGTCTGCACGGTCGACGTGTGCGTACGAAGAACGAGACCGGAACCCTGCGGTGCGATGTGGAAGGTGTCCATCAACCCACGCGACGGATGGTCGGCGGGGATGTTCAGCGCGTCGAAGTTGACCCACTCCAGGTCGACCTCGGGGCCCTCGGCCACCTCGTAGCCCATCCCGACGAAGAGATCACTGATCGACTCCATCAGGGTGCTCAGCGGGTGCCGGGCACCACGCGGGCGCCGGTCGTACGGCAGGGTGACGTCCACCCGCTCCTCGACCAGCACCCGCTCGGCCTGCTCGCGCTCCACCACCTCGGAGCGCTCGGCATACGCGGCCTCGATCGCCCGGCGGGCCTCGTTGACCCGCTTACCGGCGTCGGACTTCGCGGCCGGCGGCAGCGCGCCGATCTCCCGGCGGGCCAGCGACACCGGGGACCGGTCACCGAGATGCGCGGAACGCAGCGCGGTCAACGCGTCCGGGTCGGCGGCGGCCTCGAACGCCTTCGTGGCGTCGGCGACAGCCTCGGCCAGGGCGGCCGGGTCGAGCAGGGCGACCTGCTTCGGGTCGTACGGATCGTTGCGGTAGCTCATGGCGTACGGGCACTCCCTCACGGCGGCGCCAGCCCTCATCGGGGCGGCTAGGCGAGTCTACGGACGCGCGGCTGTGCCGCAGCCCGCCGGTAGGAGTTGTGCAGGGAGCAGGTCAGGCCCGCCGCCCGCCGACACCGGCGGGCTGGCTAAACGAACGCCGTTGCGCGCTCATCGACGGACGCTCTCCCCTGCGGTCAGTCGCGCCGGGTGTGGTCACCATCAGCGCTGTGCTCTCGCTGAAGCGTACAGGCAGACCGCGGCGGCGGCAGCCAGGTTGAGGCTCTCCGCGCGCCCGTACAGCGGCACCCGCACCCGGGCGTCGGCGGCGGCGGTCAACTCCTCGGACAGGCCGTGCGCCTCCGAGCCGAACAGCCAGGCGGTGGGCCCGACGAGCCGACCGTAGTCGGTCAGGTCGTCCAGGTCGCTGTCGCCGTACCCCGTGGTGGCGAAGATCGACAGCCCGGCGGCCCGCAGCGCGTCGACCACCTGGGCCGGGTCGGGGGCGCGCACCACGTCGACGTGGAAGAGGCTGCCGGCCGAGGCCCGCACACACTTGCCGTTGTACGGGTCGACGGCGTCGCCGGCGAAGACCACCGCACCCGCCCCGGCCGCGTCGGCGGTGCGCAGCACCGTGCCGGCGTTGCCCGGATCGCGGATCTCGGCGAGCACCGCCACCAGCCGGGGCGCGCCCGCGAGGGCCTGCTCCAACGACACGTCCAGGTGCCGGCAGACGGCGACCAGCCCCTGCGGGGCGACCGTCTCGGCCAGCGCGGCGAGGGCGTCGTCGGTCACCTCGGAGACCGGCACGTCGGCCCGCGCCGCCGTCGCGGCCAACTCCGGGTAACGGTCGAGGGCGGCGGGCGTACCGAACAGTTCGGTGACCAACCCCGGCCGCGCGAGGGCCTCGCGGACCGCCTGCGGCCCCTCGGCCAGGAAACGCCCGGTGGCGTCGCGGTCCCGGCGGCGCTGCAACCGGCGGGCGGCGACAACCCTGGGTGTACGCGGTGTGAAGGCCATGGTGTGCGCTCCTCCGGCACGATTGAGGCGCCCCCCGGACGGCGGTGCCGACACGGGAGACGCCTCGCTCTGGTGCGTGGGGATCAGGCGGCCTGAGCCGCCGCGCCGCCGGTGCCCTCGGCCGCGACCGCGGCCCGGGCCAGCTCGACGATCGCCGCGAACGAAGCGGCGTCGTTGACAGCCATGTCGGCCAGGATCTTGCGGTCGACCTCGATGCCGGCCAGACGCAGGCCCTGGATCAGGCGGTTGTAGGTCATCCCGTTCGCCCGGGCACCCGCGTTGATCCGCTGAATCCACAGCTGCCGGAAGTCGCCCTTGCGGTCACGACGGTCCCGGTAGGCGTACTGCATCGAGTGCAGCACCTGCTCCTTGGCCTTGCGGTACAGCCGGGAGCGCTGACCGCGGTAACCGCTCGCGGTCTCCAGCAGGGTACGACGCTTCTTCTGGGCGTTCACAGCCCGCTTGACGCGTGCCATCTCAACTCCTTATTACGTAAAGGTGGCGCGCGTCAGCGGCCGAGCAGCTTCTTGATGCGCTTGACGTCGGCCTTGGCCAGCACGACCGTGCCGGTCAGCCGGCGGGTCTGGGTGGAGGGCTTCTTCTCCAGGTTGTGACGGAGGCCGGCCTGCTGGGCAACGATCTTGCCCTTGCCGGTCACCTTGACCCGCTTACCCATACCCGTGTGGCTCTTCATCTTCGGCATGTGGAACGTCTCTCCCCTGTTACTCGCCGCTGGTGTCGGCGGCGATGCCGCTGTCCACGGCTGCTGCGGTCTCGCCGGCCGCTGCGGTCTCATCGGCTGCCGGGGCGGATTCGTCCCCTGCCCGCTCCCGAGGTGCACCACGGGACGCCGTAGCGGCGACCGCGGAGGCCTTGACGGCCCGATGCGGAGCGAGAACCATGATCATGTTTCGGCCGTCCTGCTTCGGAGCGGCCTCGACGTATCCCAGTTCCGTGATCTCGGATTCGAGCCGACGCAGGAGCCGGTAACCCAGCTCCGGGCGGCTCTGCTCGCGACCGCGGAACATGATCGTCACCTTGACCTTGTCGCCCGCCTTGAGGAACCGCACCACGTGACCCTTCTTGGTCTCGTAGTCGTGCGGGTCGATCTTCGGCCGGAGCTTCATTTCCTTGATGACGGTCTGCTGCTGGTTACGCCGCGCTTCGCGCGCCTTGAGTGCGCTCTCGTACTTGAACTTGCCGAAGTCCATGAGCTTGCACACCGGCGGGCGCGCCATCGGCGCAACCTCGACCAGGTCCAGATCGACGTCCGCGGCCAGCTGAAGGGCGCGCTCCAGCGGGACGATGCCCACCTGCTCACCCTCGGGGCCGACCAGTCGGACCTCACGTGCCCGGATCTGCTCGTTCACGCGTGGTTCGACGCTGATGGGGCCTCCTCGAGTCGTTTCTGCTCAGTTGCCGACCCCTGCGGCCCCCGGGTGGGGGTCATCCTGGAAAGCAGAAGGCCCCGGCAGATGCCAGGGCCCGCTCGACCGGTCGGCACGATCACAGGATCGCGCATCCGACGCCGGGACATGCCCGGAATCGGGGACCGGACCCGGCCACCGTAGCGGCGACTCGGGTGGGAGCAGGCGCTCCGCTTTCGTGGCTGCCTGCTCGCATGCGGAGACAGCCTGGTCGACTCGACAACACTACACCGCCGCCCTGGTCACCCTCAAACCGGGCACGCCGTCCCGCTGGTTCCCCCGTCCCGCTGGCGCTGAAGGCGGTCAATGGCGGCGGGCTGGTGGCCGCTAGGGGTGCTGGCTGCCAAGTGCGTGGCCAGCGGCCGGCCAGGCGGCGGGTGGGGGTGCTGGCTGGCGAGTGCGTGGCCAGCGGCCGGCCAGGCGGCGGGCGGGCTGGCTAGCGGTTGGCGCGCTCGGCGAGGCGGGACTGGTGCGCCTCGTGCAGCCGGCGCAGAGCGCGGACCCCATCGACGGCCAACTCCTTGTCGGCGGCCTGCAGGGCGATCAGTGGCAGCAGGTCGTCGTCGTGCAGCTCCAGGCTGGCCCAGGGCGCACCGCGGTCGAAGCGGACACCCCGGATGACCTCCCAGGGCAGCTGGTACGAGCTCATGACGTTGCGCACCCGGACGCCGTGCGTGTCGGCCTCCACCCTCGGGCGGGTGAAGAGCAGGAAGCCGAGCGCGCCGAACACGCCCAGGCCAGCCATGGCGAGCTGGTCGCCACGTTGGAAGGTGCCGTAGCCGCTGCCTGTCGGGCCGCTCAGCGAGGTGGCGATCACGCCGAACACCACCACCAGGGCAATCGCCGCAGACCAGCAGACCACCCGGATGCGGCGCGGCTTCAGGCGGACCAGCTCGGTTTCACTCACCCCACCAGTCTGCCACCCACCCCGGCGCGACAACCGCACCACCCGCCGACCACGACAGCACCGGGGACGGGATCCGCGCAGGATCCTGGAAGTAGTGGCCTCCCGGCGCGACCGAAGCCCCTACTTCCAGGATCCTGCGCGATCTTCCGACGTCAGGGCGTGGTCGTCGCGCGGCCGCTGTCCACGGCAGGCGCTACCGGGGGTAGATCCACACGAGGTCGCCGATATGGGGGTGTCCCACGCGGGCGATACCCCCATATCGGCGACATGGAGTCGATCAAGCCGGCCGCCGACCTCGCCAGCCCGGCGGGCGCGCGCCACTGCGACGGACGCGCCCACGGCGGCGGACGCGCCCACTTCGTCAGAGCCGACAGGCGTGGATGTTGGTGACGAGGATGGCGCGCGCGCCCAACTCGTACAGCTCGTCCATGATCCGGTGGACGTCGTCGCGGAGCACCATCGCCTGCACCGCCACCCAGCCCTCGCGGTGCAGCGGCGAGACGGTGGGTGACTCGATGCCCGGGGTGAGCCCGCTGGCGCGGTCCAGCAGGCCGGCCGGCACGTCGTAGGCGAGCATCACGTATCGGCGGGCCACCAGCACACCGTGCAGGCGTCGCAGCAACTGCTCGGCCTGTGCGTGCGCGGGCGCGCCGGCACGACGGACCAGCACCGCCGAGGAGCGCAGCAGCGGCTCGCCGAACACGACCAGGCCCGCCTGGCGCAGGGTCGCGCCGGTCTCCACGACGTCCGCGATCACGTCGGCGACACCGAGGCGTACGGCGTTCTCCACCGCGCCGTCGAGGCGGATGACGTCGGCCTTGATCCCCACCTCGGCGAGGTGCCGCTCGACCAGCCCCGGGTACGCGGTGGCGATCCGGTGCCCGCCCAGGTCCTGCACGGAGGCGATGTCGTCGGGGCGGGCGGCGAAGCGGAAGGTGGCCCGGCCGAAGGCGAGGTCGACGACCTCTTCCGCCGGCGCCGCCGAGTCGATCAGCAGGTCCCGGCCGGTGATCCCGAGGTCGAGGTCACCGGAGCCGACGTAGGTGGCGATGTCCTTGGGACGCAGGTAGAAGAATTCGACGTCGTTGGCCTCGTCCCGGCAGACGAGGTCCTTGGGGTCGGTGCGCTGGCGGTAGCCCGCCTCGCGCAGCATCTGGGCGGCCGGCTCGGCCAGGGTGCCCTTGTTGGGAATGGCGACACGCAACATGACGGAGTGCTCCTTCGATCCGGATGGCGATCAACGGGTGGGGGCACTCACAGATGTCGGTAGACGTCCTTGAGTTCGAGACCGCTGGCGAGCATCAGCACCTGAACCTGGTAGAGCAGTTGGGAGATCTCCTCGGCGGTGCGCTCCGGCCCCTCGTGCTCGGCGGCCATCCACGACTCGGCCGCCTCCTCGACGACCTTCTTGCCGATGAAATGCACCCCCTTGTCCAGGGCGGCAACGGTGCCCGAGCCCGGGGTGCCGGCGGCGGCCTTGGCCTGCAGCTCGGCGAACAACTCCTCGAACGTCTTCACGGGGAACGATTCTTCCAGCCGGTCGACTCGCACCGCGCGTCCGGGTCCGCCGACACCCAGTCAGCGGGACATCGAGGCGGCAATTCCCTATCGGCATGGTGGGACAATCTTCGATCGATGTCCATGGAGCTCTACGCTGTCGGCCATGGCCAGCAGTTCACGTCTCCTCGCGCTCACCCTCGCCGGTGCCGTCGTCGTCGCCACCGCCGGATGCGCGCCACAGAAGGAGCTTCCCACCCCCACTGTCACCGCGGCGCTGTCCTGCGCCAGGGACAGCCTGCCCACCCGTACGCCGGGCAAGCTGACCATCGCCACCGACCAGCCCGCGTACGAGCCGTGGTTCTCGAAGGACAAGCCGGAGAGCGGCGAGGGCTTCGAGTCCGCGGTCGCGTACGCGGTGGCGGAGAAGCTCGGCTACGCCCGCGGCGACGTCACCTGGACCCGGGTCAAGTTCGACACCGCGATCGCGCCCGGGCCGAAGGACTTCGACTTCGACATCAACCAGTTCTCCATCACCGAGGAGCGCAAGCAGGCTGTCGACTTCTCCGCGCCGTACTACCTGGTGCGGCAGACCGTCGTCGCGTTGAAGTCCTCGAAGATCGCCGGCAGGACGTCGCTGGCCGATCTGCGCGACGCCCGGCTCGGCGCCCAGGTCGGCACCACCAGCTACCAGGCGATCACCGATGTGATCAAGCCCTCCGCCAAACCGCAGGTCTACAACAGCAACGACGACGCCAAGAAGGCCCTGCAGAACGGGCAGCTGGACGGTCTCGTGGTGGACCTGCCGACCGCCTTCTACATCACCGGAGCGGAGATCACCGACGCGACGATCGTCGGGCAGGTGCCGCAGGTCGGTACGCCCGAGGCGTTCGGTTTGCTGCTGGACAAGAACTCCCCGCTGACCAAATGCGTGACCGGCGCGATCGGTCAGCTCACCGCGGCCGGCACGCTCAAGCAGTTGGAGCAGAAGTGGCTCGCGCAGGTGGCGGGGGCGGCCGAGCTGCGGTGACGCTCCTGGATCACGTTCCCTCCGAGGCACAGCGGCGGCGGTCCGCGTACCGGCATCGGCAGACCGTCCGGAGCGTGGTGGTCGCGGCCTGCTCCACGGCGGCGCTCGGCACGCTGCTGGTCGTCGCGGTGACCGGTGCGCCCGGCTGGGACCGGGTGCGGCGGTCGTTCCTGGACCGGGAGATCGCCCGGGACGCGCTGCCGGCGGTGCTGAGCGGGCTCTGGCTCAACGTCCGACTGCTGGTCTGCTGTGCGGTCGGCGCGCTGCTGCTCGGGCTGGTGATCGCGGTGCTGCGGACGTTGCGCGGCCCGGTCTTCTTCCCGGTCCGGGCGCTGGCCGCCGGCTACACCTACACCTTTCGCGGCCTGCCGCTGATCATCGTGCTCTACCTGCTCACCCTCGGCGTGCCCGGCCTGCGATTGCAGGGCATGCCGCCGGTGCTGGTGCTCGGTGGGGCCGCGCTGGTCCTCACCTACGGCGGTTATCTCGCCGAGGTGTTCCGGGCCGGCATCGAGTCGGTGCACCCCAGCCAGCTCGCGGCGGCCCGCTCGCTGGGTCTGACCTACCGGCAGACGATGCGGCACGTGGTGCTGCCACAGGCCGTCCGCCGGGTGGCGCCGCCGCTGCTCAACGACGTGGTGGCCCTGCAGAAGGACGTCGGGCTGGTCTCGCTGGCCGGGCCGATCGACGCGGTGCGGGCCGCCCAGATCGCCACCGCCCAGTCGTTCAACTACACGCCGTACGTCGTGGCCGGGGTGCTCTTCGTGCTGCTGGCGATCCCGCTGATCGCGGTCACCGACTGGGTGACGCTGCGCTCGGCCCGTCGACAGTCGGGAGGCTGACCATGGCTCTGCTGCGCTGCCGGGGCCTGCGCAAGGAGTTCGCCGGCCACGTCGTGCTGGACCGGCTCGACCTGACGGTCGCCGAGCACCGGGTGGTGGCCCTGATCGGCGCCTCCGGTTCGGGCAAGTCGACCCTGCTGCGGTGTGTGAACCTGCTGGAGGAACTCGACGACGGCACCATCGAGCTGGACGGGGAGGACATCTCCGACCCACGGGTGGACCCGGACCGGGTCCGGCGGCGGATCGGCATGGTGTTCCAGGCGTACAACCTCTTCCCGCACCTGAGCGTGCTGGAGAACATCACCCTCGCGCCCCGCCGCGTACACCGGCGGGAACGGGCCGAGGCGGAGGCCCAGGCCCGGGATCTGCTCGACCGGGTGGGGCTGGGCGACAAGGCGGACGCCTACCCGGACCGGCTCTCCGGCGGGCAGCAGCAGCGGGTGGCGATCGTGCGGGCGCTGGCCAACTCGCCCCGGCTGATGCTGCTCGACGAGGTGACCTCGGCGTTGGACCCGGAACTCGTCGGTGAGGTCCTGTCGATGATCCGGGACCTGAAGGCCGACGGGATGACCATGGTGCTGGCCACCCACGAGATGGGCTTCGCCCGGGAGGTCGCCGACGAGGTCTGTTTCCTCGACGCGGGACGGGTCGTGGAGAGCGGCCCGCCGGAGCAGGTGTTCGGGGAGCCGACCCAGCCCCGTACCCGGCAGTTCCTGCACCGGATCATCGAGGCCGGCCGCCTGTGACGGCACCGCGCCCGGCGGGTCAGCCGCCGAAGCCGACGCGCTGGGCGTTGCCCGTGGCCACGTTCCGCACGGCCAGCGCCGCGTCGAGCGCCGCCACGGTCGCCGCCCAGCCCTTGTCCTCCGCCGAGCCGGGCAGCCCGGCCCGGTCCCGGGCCTGCTCGATGGTCTCCACGGTGAGCACACCGTGCGCGACAGGCTTGCCCTCGTCGAGCGCCACCCGGGTCAGACCGTCGGTCACCGAACGGCAGACGTAGTCGAAGTGGGCGGTGGCGCCGCGCACCACCACGCCGAGCGCGACCACCACGTCACAGCGGCGCGCCAGGGCCTGCGCGACGACCGGCAGCTCGACGGAGCCGGCGACCCGGGCCACCACGGACCGCGCCCCGCACGCCTCGGCGGCGGCCACCGCGCGCTCCAGCATGTGGTCGGTCAGCTCGCCGTGCCACCGGGCGGCCACCACCCCGACGGTCAGCCCTGCGGCGTCCACCGCGTCGACTCCCGGCTCACCGAAACCCGCCATCGTCATACTCCGATCTCGTCGTCGGCGACCGGACGCCCCAGCGGCGCCTCGGACACCTCATCCAACTCGTCCAGCAGGTGCCCCATCCGGTCCCGCTTGGTGCGCAGGTAGCGCAGGTTCTCCGGGTGCGCACCGGCCGGCAGCCCCTCCCGCCCGGTGATGGCCAGCCCGTAGCCCTCCAACCCGGCCCGCTTGGCCGGGTTGTTGGTCAGCAGCCGCATCGAGCGCACGCCCAGGTCGTAGAGGATCTGCGCGCCGGTGCCGTAGTCGCGGGCGTCGGCCGGCAGGCCCAGGTCGAGGTTCGCGTCCACCGTGTCACGGCCCTGGTCCTGCAACTGGTACGCCTGCAACTTGTGCAGCAACCCGATGCCGCGCCCCTCGTGCCCGCGCACGTACAGCACCACGCCCCGGCCCTCGCGCGCGACCCGGGCCAGCGCGGCGTCCAACTGCGGGCCGCAGTCGCAGCGCAGCGAGCCGAACACGTCCCCGGTCAGGCACTCGGAGTGGACCCGGACCAGCACGTCCTGGCCGTCGCCGAGGTCACCGAGCACCATCGCGATGTGTTCGGCCGGGTCGTGCTCGGCGCGGTAGCCGAGCGCCCGGAACACCCCGTGCCGCGTCGGCATCCGGGCGTCCGCGACCAGTTCGACCTGCTTTTCGGTACGCCGCCGATGGGCGACCAGGTCGGCGATGGTGATCAGGGTGAGGCCGTGCTCGGCGCAGAACTTCTCCAGGTCCGGCAGGCGCATCATGGTGCCGTCGTCGTTGACCAGCTCGCAGAGCACGCCCGCCGGGCGCAGACCGGCCAGCCGGGTCAGGTCCACCGCCGCCTCGGTGTGCCCCGGCCTGCGCAGCACCCCGCCCTCGCGGGCCCGCAGCGGCACGACGTGCCCGGGTCGGGCCAGGTCGGTCGGGTCGGTGGCGGCGTCGGCCAGCAGCCGGATGGTGTGCGCGCGGTCGGCCGCCGAGATGCCGGTGCTGACACCCTCCCGGGCGTCCACGGTCACCGTGTAGGCGGTGCCGCGCCGGTCCTGGTTGGTGTGGTGCATCGGCGGCAGGTCGAGCCGGTCGGCTTCGCTCTCGGTCAGCGGCACGCAGACGTACCCGGAGGTGTAGCGCACCATGAACGCCATGAGGTCCTGCGTGGCCAACTCGGCCGCGAAGATCAGGTCGCCCTCGTTCTCCCGGTCGGCGTCGTCGACCACGACGACCGGCCGCCCGGCCGCGATGTCGGCGACCGCCTGCTCGATACTTCCGAAGCTGGTCATGCGACGGCCTCCGTGTAGGTGGACGGGATCGAGGTGACGGGACGAATGGCGCGCGACGTGCGCCACCAGGCGGCGAAACCCCAGGCGCAGAAGGCGCCGTAGACCAGGTACATGACCGCCGACGGGTAGAACCCGCCGCGCAGCAGCAGCGGCACGCCGACCGCGTCGACCGCGATCCAGAGCAGCCAGAACTCCACCCAGCCCCGGGCCATGCCGTACGTGGCCAGCAGGCTGCCGGTGAGGATCCAGGCGTCCGGCAGCGGACCCCAGGAGCCCAGCGCGGCGAGCACCGGGTACGCGAGCGCGGTGCCCACCCCGGCGGCCAGCAGCATCGCCAGGCGCTCCCGCCCGGTGGCCCAGCGCGGCAGCACCGCGGCCTGCCCGGCGTTGGCACGGCGGTTGCGCCGCCACCGCCACCAGCCGTAGACGCTGACCGCGAAGAAGAACACCTGCCGGCCGGCCTGCCCGTACAGGTCGTGCGCCTGCGGGGTGGCGAACACCCCGCCGAGGAAGACGGTGAACAGCAGCGCGTTGCCGATCATGCCGACCGGCCAGGCCCAGACCACCCGGCGCAACCCGAGCAGCGCGGAGATCAACCCGAAGCCGTTGCCGACGATCTCCCGGGCCAGCACCGGCGAGCCGGCCACCTGCACCTGGGCGTCGAGCAACCAGCCGAGCGGGCCCATCAGGCCACCCCGCCCGTGCCGCCGGTCGCCCCGGCGGCGGTGTCGGTGAGCCGGGCGCCGAGCAGCCGCTCGACGTACTTGGCCACCACGTCGACCTCAAGGTTGACCGGGTCGCCGACGCCCTTCGCGCCGAGCGTGGTCAGCTTCAGGGTGGTCGGGATCAGCCCGACGGCGAACTGGTCCGCACCGACCTCGGCCACGGTCAGCGAGACGCCGTCGATGGTGATCGAGCCCTTCTCCACCACGTACCGGGCCAGGGCGGCGGGCAGCCGGAACCGGACCGTCTCCCACTGCTCGGCCGGTTCCCGGGAGATCAGCTCACCGACGCCGTCGACGTGGCCCTGCACGAGGTGCCCGCCGAGCCGGCTGCCGAGCGCGGCGGCCCGCTCCAGGTTGACCGGGTCACCGGGGCGCAGCGCGCCCAGCGCGGAGCGGCGCAGCGTCTCGCCCATCACGTCGGCGGTGAAGACGCCGTCGGCTGCCTCCACGACGGTCAGGCAGACGCCGTTGACGGCGATGGAGTCGCCGTGCCGGGCGTCGGAGGTGACCAGCGGGCCGCGTACGGCGACCAGCGCCGAATCGTCCGCCGTGGGCGTCACCCGGACGATTTCGCCCAGCTCCTCGACAATGCCGGTGAACATGTCAGCCCTCCCTTTTGCGGGGCAATGCGGTGATCCGGAGATCCGGACCGATCTGCGTAACGTCGACGAACTCCAGATCGATGGCCTCAGCGATGGTGGTCACTCCCGCGTCGACCAGGGCGGTCGGGCCGGCGCCGAGCAGCCGGGGCGCGACGTACCCGACGATCTTGTCGACCAGGCCGGCTCGCAGGAACGCGCCGGCCAGCCGGGGGCCACCCTCCAGCAGGACCGCGCGGACGCCACGCTGGTGCAGCGCCGCGAGCAGCGCCGGCAGGTCGACCCGGCCGTCCGGGTCGGCGCCCACCTCGGCGGCGGTCGCGATCCACGTCCGCGCGGCGCCGTCGCGGACCCGGGCGTCGACGGGTGTACGCCCCGAGCTGTCCACCACCACCCGCAGCGGCTGCCGGATGGCCAGGCTGCCGTCGCGCAGGTTGCGGGCGGTCAGCCGGGGATCGTCGGCGAGCACGGTGCCGACCCCGGCGACGACCGCGTCGACCGTGCCGCGCAGCGCGTGCACGTCGATCCGGGCCGCCTCCGAGGTGATCCACATGCTGGTGCCGTCCGCCGCCGCGGACCGGCCGTCCACCGTCGCGGCGTACTTCCAGATGACGTACGGCCAGCCCCGGCGCATCGAGGTCAGCCACGCGACGTTGCCGGCCTGGGCCTCGTCGCCGCGTACCCCCAGATCCACCCGGACCCCGGCGGAGCGCAACGTGGCGGCGCCGCCGGACGCCACCGGGTTCGGATCGGGTACGGCGATCACCACCCGGGCCACGCCGGCCTGGACGAGCGCGCTGCTACAGGGGCCCGTGCGGCCGGTGTGGTCGCAGGGTTCCAGAGTGACGACGGCGGTGCCGCCCTCGGCCCGTGGGCCGGCCTGGGCCAGCGCGACGATCTCGGCGTGCGGCCCGCCGGCGTAGGCGTGGAAGCCCTCCCCGACGACCTCGCCGTCCGCGTCGAGCAGCACACAGCCGACCACCGGGTTGGGGCTGGTGGTGCCCAGCCCGCGCGCCGCCAGCTCGATCGCACGCCGCATCGCCTCATCGACGGAGACGCTGGCCATCGCCCTGCCCCTGCCCTCTCACTCGCCGGTCCGCGCGCGGGCGGTCAGGGAGGCGGCATGGGGCCGCGGGCAGGCGGCGGCGGAGTCCGGGTACGGCACAGCCGCCCCGGGGGGTCGACCGGCACGCTGAAGCCAGCGGCCGGCTCGGACCCGTCCGTCCCGCGCGCTGTCTCCCATCCGGACTGTCTGGGAGCAGACGAGCCGCTCCCAACCGTCGGCCCCGGATTTACACCAGGTCCACCGGGCGGCAGAGCCGTCCGGGTCGCGGGCTGACCACGGTTGGACCGTGGATCACCGCCGGTTCGGAATTTCACCGAGTCCCGCCAGCGCGTGGTGGGTACCCCGAAGTCTTACACGCCGACGGGGATACGTCGCCACTCCAGGCGAGCTACTTCACAGCGGCGTCACGCTCACGGGACGCCGCGGCGGCGGTCCACCGCGACATACGACCCGGGTTGGCTCTTGGCCACCGTCTTCATCTCCGAGGCCACCGCGATGGCCTCAAGGGGGTCGGTGAATCGCTTGCCGGCGTCGGAGAGGGAGACGCCGATGGAGAGGGTGACCAGGGCAGCCCTGCGGATGGTGCCCCGGCGGTCCTTCAGCTCGACGAAACCGCGCTCGCGGTCGGTCGGGTCGTAGAGCATGTCGGCGGAGTTCTCGAAGTCGACCACCGCCCGGGAGGTCAGCGGGCGCACCTGGCCCGGGGTGCAGACGATGACGAAGTCGTCGCCGCCGACGTGGCCGAGGAAGGCCGGCGGCAACCCGACCGCCACCACCGCCCGGTGCAGGCTGCGAGCCAGCGTGGAGATGAAGTCGTCGCCGCGGACGAAGCCGTACCGGTCGTTGACGCTCTTGAACCGGTCGATGTCGACGTAGCCGACCGCGTAGTCCACCCCCTGCCGGACCCGGTCGCTGATCTCCCGACGGATCCGGCTGTTGCCGGGCAGCCCGGTCAGCGGGGAGACCTCCCGGAACTCCTTGTTGCGGCGCAGCGTCGAGGAGACCCGGGCCACCAGCTCCGCGGTGTCGAAGGGCTTGACGAGATAGTCGTCGGCGCCGGCGCTGAGCCCGTGGACCTTGTCCACGGTCATCCCCTTCGCCGTCAGCATGATCACCGGCAGGGCGGAGGTCATCGGGTCGGCGCGCAGCCGACGGGTCAGCTCCAGGCCGTCGATCCGGGGCATCATCAGGTCGACCACGGCCAGGTCCGGCCGCTCCCGCTCGATCATGTCGAGCGCCTCCTGGCCGTCGCTGGCGTGGATCACCTCGAAGCCGTGCAGGCGCAGGTTGAACTCGACGAACCGAGCGATGTCCTCGTCGTCGTCGACGACGAGAATGACGTCCTTGCGGTCGCCGTCGGGTTCCACCTCAGGCGCCGGAAGCGGCGCGTTCCGCCAGCGCCCGCAGGTGCCGGATCGCCTCCGCCGGGTCGGCGGCGCCGTAGACGGCGGTGCCGGCCACGAACGCGTCGGCCCCGGCGGCGGCCGCCTGCTCGATGGTGTCGGCGGCGATCCCGCCGTCCACCTCGATGCGCAGCTCCAGGTGCCCGGCGTCGACGTGCCGGCGGACGGCGCGGACCTTGTCCAGCATCTGCGGGATGAACCGCTGCCCACCGAAGCCGGCCTTGATCGTCATGATCAGCAGGGTGTCGAAGCTGGGCAGCAGGTCCAGGTACGGCTCGATCGGCGTGTCCCGGTCGATGGCCAGCCCGGCCTTGGCGCCGGCCGCGCGCAGGTCCTTCGCCAGCGCCACCGGGTCGTCGGCCGCCTCCGCGTGGAAGGTGACGTTGTACGCCCCGGCGTCGGCGTAGCCGGGAGCCCACCGACGCGGGTCCTCGATCATCAGGTGGACGTCGAACGGCATCGTGGTGGCGGCCCGCAGGCTCTGCACCACGGGCAGCCCGATGGTCAGGTTCGGCACGAAATGGTTGTCCATCACGTCCACGTGCAACCAGTCCGCGGCGTCCTCGACGGCACGGACCTCTTCGGCGAGGCGGGCGAAATCGGCGGCCAGGATGCTCGGCGCGACGATCGGCGGCGGTACGGTCACGGGGCCAGTGTACGAACGCGGCCATCCGCTGCCCGCATCGCGGCACCATGTGGAACGCGATGTGATGCGACAGTGACCCGTCGTGCAGAATTGGCCGATCCGGATCGGCAAATCCGGACGAACAGACATCAGCGGCTAGCCGATCGACGGAAACGCGACAACACTCCAACGGGGACGGTGCCGTAGGCTGCACGCCCGCCGGAGTCTTGCCGCGGGGCGCGGTGACCGGCCGCCAGCTCCGGAAGGGCGGACGATGCGACGGTGGCTTCCAGCGCTGGCGCTGGCCGGCGTCACGGCGATGCTGCTGACAGGCTGTGGGCACGCGCGAGGCCCGGACGGCGACCTCACCGACGACTGGCCGGCGCTGCGGGCTCCGACTCCGTTCACCCCCGCCACCGACACCTGCCTGCCCCGGATCACCTCGATCGTGCAGGCCAGCACGTACGAGACGGTGGACTGTGCCCGCAGCCACCTCTCCGAGGCGATCCACGTCGGCACCTTCACCGGCCCCGCCGCCCTGGCTGGCACCCGTCCGGGGCCCGGCTCGACGACACTGCGCGCGGCCCGCGCCGAGTGCGACCAGCGGGCCCGGGAGATGCTCGGCGGCGACTGGCACACGGCGCGGCTCACCCTGTCGGTCTCGCTGCCCTCCGCGCCGGCCTGGTCCGGCGGGGCTCGCTGGTTCCGCTGCGAGCTCAGCGAGACCGACAGCATCGACAACACCCGGCCGGTCAACCGCGTCGGCAGCCTGCGCGGCGCGTTGATCGGCGACGCCCCGCTGTTCCACCGCTGCTTCGATCCCAAGCTGATCGGTGACAACCTCAACTACATGGCGCCGGTGCTCTGCGCCGAGCCGCACCGCGCGGAGTTCGTCGGCGTCTACGAGGAACAGGACATGACCTGGGCGGAGTTCACCCGCTCCGGCGACCAGGCGCACCGGCGCTGCATGGCGCTGATCGCCGCGTACGCCGCCGTGCCGAACAACAGCGACCTGCCGTACCGGGCCGGGTCCATCTACTACCCACCGTCGCAGCGGGAGTGGGAGGAGGGTGACCGTGGGGTGCGCTGTTTCCTGTGGAGCGACGACCGCAAACTCACCCGTTCGATGCGCGGCGCCGGCCCCGAGGGACTACCCGCAATCTGACCTACGGTGCCGTATGCTCCTGCGCCGTGGCGCTACCGACTGGCTGGGGTCAGCCGGACGCCACCGGCGGCGGGAGGTCGGAGATGCGACGGTGGTTGACGGCGGTGGTCGGGGGCGCGGCGGTGGCCATGGTGCTCGCCGGTTGTGGCGCACCCGCCGGAGTCGACCGTGACCTCACCGACGACTGGCCGTCACCCGTCGCCGCGCAGCAGTTCGTGCCCACCGCCGGTGTCTGCCACCACTCCTCGCAGCAGGTGGGCTTCCTGAGCGGTTACAACCCGATGGACTGCGGCGAGTCGCACCGGGTGGAGACCATGCACGTCGGCACGCTCACCGGTCCGGGCGCCGACCGCGCCACGCCCCCGCTGCCCGGCTCGGTGGGCATGCGGGCCGCGCAGGACGCCTGCGAGACCGAGGTCAGCAAGGCGGTCGGCGCCGACCGGCGCACCGGGCGACTCACCCTGACCGTCGTGCTGCCGTCCGCACCCGCCTGGGCCGGTGGCGCCCGCTGGTACCGCTGCGACGTCGCGGAGATCGCCAGCATCGACGACACCGCCGTCGACCTGCGCACCGGCAGCCTCCGGGGGGCGCTCACCGGTGCGGCGCCACTGGCGTACCGCTGCTTCAACCCGAAGCTGGTCAAGGACGAGGTCGAGGAGATGGTGCCGGTCTCCTGCACCGCCAAGCACCACGCCGAGTTCGTCGGGATCTGGCAGGCCCCGGACATCAGCTACACGGAGTTCAACCGCGCCACCAAGCGGACCCACCGGGCCTGCCAGTCGTTGACCGCCAAGTACGCCAAGGTGCCGGACAACTCCCAACTCGACTTCCGCGTCGGATCGATCTACTACCAGCCGTACGAGGAGGAGTGGAAGAACGGCAACCGGGGCGTGCAGTGCTTCCTCTGGATCAGCGACCGGGACCTGACCCGCTCGATGAAGAACGCCGGCACCAAGGGCCTCCCGGTCACCTGACCGGCCCGGCTCGACGAAGGGGGCCTCTGTCGTCGACAGGGGCCCCCTTCGTCGGCGCGGTGCGACTCAGCCTCGGCGCAGGACGGCCATGAACATCGCGTCGGTGCCATGCCGGTGCGGCCACAGCTGCACGGTGGGGCCGTCACCCAGGCCGGGCATGCCCGCCGGCAGCAACGGCCGGGCGTCGACGAAGTCCACCGACACCCCGCTGCGACGCGCCGCCTCGGTCACCGTCACGTGCGTCTCCACCGTGTGTGGCGAGCAGGTGACGTAGGCGACGAGGCCACCCGGGCGGACCGCCCGCAACGCCGCACCCAGCAACTCCCGCTGCAGCCGGGTCAGCTGCGGCAGATCGGACGGCTGGCGGCGCCAACGCGACTCCGGCCTGCGGCGCAGAGACCCCAGCCCGGTGCACGGAGCGTCCACCAGCACCCGGTCGAAGTGCCCCTCCGGCAGCTTCGGGTCCGCGCCGACCTCACGGCCGTCCATGGTCAGCACGGTCACCGGCAGACCTCGGGTCGCCTGGGACACCAGCCGAGCACGGTGCTCGGCCACCTCCACAGCGGTCAGGCGGGCGCCGCGCTGCGCGGCCAGCGCGCCGAGCAGGCCAGCCTTGCCGCCCGGACCGGCGCACAGGTCCAGCCAGCGCCCGTCCGGGCCGTCCAACGGCGCGTCGGCGAGCGCCGCGGCCACGAGCTGCGAGCCCTCGTCCTGGACGTGGGCGCGGCCGTCGACCACCGCCGGAACGTCGCCCGGCGCGCCACCGGGCAGATAGACGGCGTACGGCGAGAAGGCGCCTGGCGCACCGCCGACCTGATCGGCCAGCTCGACCGGGTCGATCAGGCCGGGACGGGCGCACAGGTGCACCGGAGGCCGCTCATTGTCCTCGATCAGGAGCCGGGCCGTCTCGCCCAAGTCACCGCCGAGCGCCTCGGAGAAGGCCCGCACGATCCACTGTGGATGGCTGTACGCCAGCGCCAGGTGCCCGACCGGGTCGGTCTCCATCGGTGGGGCCAGCTTCGCCACCCAGCCGTCGGAGTCGAGGGTGGACACCTCGCGCAGCACCGCGTTGGCGAACCCGGTGGCGCCCGGCGCGACCGAGCGGACCAGATCGACGGTCGACGAGACCGCCGCGTGCGGGGGTACCCGGGTGTGCAGCAGCTGGTACGCCCCGATCCGCAGCGCGTCGCGGACCGGCGGGTCGATCCGGGCCACGTCCCGGCCGGCCGCGTCGCTGAGGATCGCGTCCAGCGTGCCCACGTGGCGCAGGGTGCCGTAGGTCAGCTCGGTGGCGAAGGCCGCGTCCCGACCGAACAACCCCTCGTCGCGCAGGATGATGGGCAGCACCAGGTTGGCGAACGCGTCGTCGCGGTGCACGGCGGCCACCGCCTCGTACGCCGCGCGTCGCGGCCGGTCCAGCGGAGGCCGAACGGGCCGGCGGTCCGCACCGCGTTCGGCCGACGGGCCACCACGGCTCGGGCGGGTCCCCTCCGGGGCCGTCACGCGAACGCCTCGCCGGTGCCGACCCGGACGCCGCGCGCCCAGTCGGTCGCCGACATGGCCCGCTTGCCCGCGGCTCGAACCTCGCCGAGGCGTACCGGCACGGTGGCCGTACCGGCCAGCACCCGGGACTTCTCCACCAACAGCTCCCCTGGTTTCAGGTCCGGGCCGTCGGCCACCGGCGTGACCGGGCCGAGTTTCACCCGCTCGTCCCGGAAGGTCGTCCACGGGCCCGGGGCCGGAGTGCAGGCGCGGATCCGCCGGTCCACGGCGAAGGCCGGGTCAGCCCAGCGCACCCGGGCGTCCTCCACGGTCAGCTTCGGCGCCAGCGACACGCCGTCGGCGGGCTGCGGCTCGGCCCGGGCGGTGCCGTCGGCGATCGCGTCGAGCACCGCCACCAGCAGCCCGGCGCCGGAGTCGGCGAGCCGCTCCAGCAGGTCGCCGGAGGTGTCGGCGGGACGGATCTCGTCGGTCAGGGTGCCGTAGACCGGGCCTGTGTCCAGACCCTGCTCCAGTTGGAAGACGCTGGCACCGGTCAGCTCGTCGCCGTGCAGCACCGCGTGCTGCACGGGCGCGGCGCCGCGCCAGGCGGGCAGCAGGGAGAAGTGCAGGTTGATCCAGCCGTACCGGGGGATCTCCAGGGCCGCTGGCGGCACCAGCGCGCCGTAGGCGACCACCGGCACGCAGTCCGGTGCCAGCTCGCGCAGCCGGTCGAGGAACTCCGGGTCGCGGGGGCGGGCCGGGGTGAGCACCTCGACGCCGTGCTCGTCGGCCCACGCGCCGACCGGGGAGCGGGACAGGCCGCGCCCCCGCCCGGCGGGCGCGTCGGGCCGGGTGACCACGGCCACCAGCTCGTGCGGGGAGGCCGCGACGGCGGCCAGCGCGGGAACGGCCACGGCCGGCGTACCGGCGAAGATCACACGCATCCGGGTCACCGACCCAGACCGAAGGGGTCGCTGAGGTGCGGGCTCAACTTGACCGTCGGCGGGGCTGCCGCGTCGTACCACTCGGCCTGACGGATCGCCTTCATGGCTTCCTTACGCCCCTCCGGATCAAGCCGGTCGAGGAAGAGCACCCCGTCGAGGTGGTCGGTCTCGTGCTGCACACAGCGGGCCATCAGGCCGGTACCGACGATCTGCATCGGGTCGCCGAACGAACTGAAGCCCTTGGCGATGACGTTCTGCCGACGCTTGGTGTCGAAGTAGAGCCCGGGGATCGACAGGCAGCCCTCCGGGCCGTCCTGCTCCTCCTCGTCGGGAAACTCCAGCACCGGGTTGATCAGGTGCCCGAGCACGTCGTCGACGTCGAAGGTGAAGACACGCAGGCTCACACCGAGCTGCGGCGCGGCCAGGCCGGCGCCGCCCTGCTCACGCATCGTGTCGGTCAGGTCGGCCACAAGCCGACGCAGCTCGGCGTCGAAGTCGACCACCGGATCGGCCGGCGTGCGCAGCACCGGATCCCCAAACAGACGGATGGGCTGGACGGTCACGCGGGACGGCTCCTTCATGGGTGGGACGTGCGGTGCCGTACCAGTCTACGGAGTGCGCGGTCGGGCACCGGCCGGCGTACCTCGATCGACCACCGCCGGTGTGCCAAGCGTCACGGGCTCAGCCCTGCTTCAGGCGCTGACGCCCGTGTCGCCCGCGAGGACCGCGTCGCCGCCGAGCAGCGCGGGCTCCGGCAGCGGCAGCTGGATCTTGTGGGCGGACTCCCAGTCGTAGACCAGGCCGGGGCGCACCTGCGCGGCGAAGTAGTCGATGGCGCTCATGCCGCCCACCACCGGCTCGTCGACCTCGGCGACCAGTTGGGCGGGCACCAGGGAGAAGCTGTTCTGCAGAGCGGCGCTGAGCCGGCGGTGACCGTCGACGACGAAGAAGTACTCGCCGGTGAAGCCGATCTTCAGCGGCTCCAGCGACTCGTCACCGGCCTCGGCCACATCGCCGACGAACTCGGTGTCCCACAGACCGCGCAGGGTCGCGATGTCCTCGGTCGGGTAGACCCGGGCCGGGTCCAGCAGCAGCAGCGGCGGACCCTCCCGCAGCACGTCGGCGCCGAGCGTGCCCTCGTACGCGGCGATGATGTGCTCGACCACCTCGGCGGCGGACGCCCGGGTCGTGTCGCAGATCAGGTCATAGTTACGCAGGCGGGCCTTGTCCACCCCGTAGCGGACGATGAACCGGCTGCGCTCACTCTCGCTGCGCTCGCGGAGCTTGGCCTTGGCCTCCTCCAGCGAGGCGTAGCTCTCCGCCGGCCCGGACGGGCGGGCCAGCACCCGCCGGGCCGCCTCCCCCGGCTCGGTGATCATGTGCACCTTGAGCGCGTCCGTGAAGAAGTGCCACGCCAGGCGGGAGTCCATGACGAGGTGCTCGCCGGAGGCGGCGATGTCCCGCTGGAGCTGGTCGACGTAGCCGTCGACGGCTTGGTCGAGCTCGGCGTGCAGGTTGAGCTGCAGGGCGGTCATCTGCCGCTGCTGCGCCATCTCCCGGTAGAGGTCACCCACGCTGACCCGGCGCATCCCGAGCCGTTTGGCGATCTCCACCGAAACCGTGCTCTTGCCGCTGCCGAGGTCGCCGTTGAAGACGATCGATTGTCGAACGGTCACGACTGGTCCACCCCTGATCACCGGCTCATTGACATCATCGACATCGCGCCCGACCGACGCGTTCCCGCCATCCTGCGAGGACCCAGCTCGGCGCGTCTGACGCCCCGTCGCGACCTGGAGCCGTCGTACGCCATGGCATGACGGGCGATGCTACCACTTGGGCGCCACCGCTTTGCCGGACGCGGTGTGCGAGCGCCACCGTCCCGGACCAGGCCGGGAGCCGTCGGTGCGGACCGGAACGGTCAGAAGAGGCTCAACGGATCGACCTGGAGACGGACCGGGTCGGCGGCCTTGCGGGCGGCCCGCACGCCGGCGGCCGAGTGCAGCGCCTCGGCGAGCGCGGCGGCCCGGGCGCGGGGCACCCGGACCAGCATCCGCTCCCGGCCCTCGTCGGCCGGCACCGGGCCGAGCACCTCGGCGTCGCCGGGCAGCCGGGCCGCGGCGAGCAGGTCGGCCACCGCCTCGGCCGGGCCTGTGACGCTTGCCATCCGTACCGCCGGCGGGAAACCCAACTCCCGGCGCTCGGCCAACTCCCGGCCGGCGAACCAGGCGGCGTCCCACCGCAGCAGAGCCTGCACCGGGGCGAGCGCGCCGTCGGCGACCACCACCACCCGGCCGGCCGGGGCTGGCCGGGCCAGGGCCGCGGCGGCCATCCAGCGACGCAGCGCCTCCTCACCGGCGCGCAGGTCGGCCCGGGTCAGCAGGGCCCACGAGTCAAGCAGCAGCACCGCGCCGTAGCCGCCCTCGGCGACCGGCTCGGCACCGGGCGTGGCCACCACCAGGGCCGCGCCGCCCGGCACGTCGGTCAGCACCTCCTCCCGGCCCGAGGTCCGCACCGGCACGCCGGGAAAAGCCCGGCCCAACTCCTCGGCGGTACGTCGGGCACCGGTCACCGCCGCCCGCAGGCGCCGCCCACCGCACTCCGGGCAGGCGTACGCGGCGGCCACCCGGGCGCACCAGCGGCAGGCCGGGGTGCCACCGGCCGACGGCAACGCGAGCGGGCCGGCGCAGTGCGCGCAGCGGGCCGGGGTCCGGCAGTCGGCGCAGGAGATCGAGGGCAGATAGCCGCGGCGGGGCACCTGCACCAGCACCGGCAGGTCCGCCCGGACGGCGTCCCGGGCGGCCGTCCAGGCCAGGCTGGGCAGCCGCGCGGTGGCCGCCCCCGGGTCACGGGCCAACTGCGGGTCGTCACCGGTCGGCGCGATGGCCGGGATCCGGGCCCGCACCGTCGCCCGATCGGCGACCACCTCCCGGGCCCACCCGGTCTCCAGCAGCAGTTGCGCCTCGGCCGTGCGGGAGTACCCGCCGACCAGCGCGCCGGCCTCGGCGAGTTGGGCGCGGGTGAGCAGCACGTCGCGGGCGTGCGGATAGGGCGCCCGGGGTTCGGAGTGCAGGTCGTCGCCGTCGTCCCAGACCGCGACCAGGCCGAGTCGGTCCACCGGGGCGAACATGGCCGCGCGGGTACCGATCACCACCGGCACCTCCCCGCGCCGGGCGGCGAGGAACGCCCGGTAGCGCCGGGCCGGCCCGAGCGCGGCGGAGAGACTGACGTGCCGTCCCGACCCGAGCACGCTGGTCAGCGCAGCGTCGAGCCGATCGAGGTCACGGGCGTCGGCCACCACGACCACCGCGCCGCGCCCTCCGGCGACGGTGGCAGCCACCGCGTCGGCGTAGCGGGCCGCCCAGTCCTCGCCGGGCAGCGCCGACCAGACCGCGCGGGGCGCCCGGCCGTCGGTGAGCGCCGTCAGGAGGGCCGGCCCGGTCGGGTAGTCGCGCCACCCGCGCGGATCCACCGGCGCGGATCCAGCCGCCGGGTCGGCGTCGACACCGGCCGTGGACGCCTGCGGGTCGGCGACCGCACCCCGTCCGGCCGCCTCGGTCGCGTCGACGGTGTGATCGCCGCCCTCGTCGACAGGGCGAGCGGCGGCCTCGGTGGGGGCGGGCTGGTCGGCGCGGGCTTCCTTCTCCACGCGGGCGTGCCGGGGCGGCACGGCGAGCCGGAGCACGTCGGCGAGGTTGCCCGCGTACCGGTCGGCGACCGCTCGGGCCAGCCGGGCCACCTCGGGCGACAGCACCGGCTCCGGCGAGACCACCTTCTCCAGGTAGGCGAGCCGGCCGGTGTGCCCGGAGTCGTCGGCGCGGGCCAGCAGCCAGCCGTCGACGAGCTGCCCCGCGAAGCGCACCTTCACCCGGGTGCCGGGCACGGCCACGTCGTCCAGGTCGGCCGGCACCAGGTAGTCGAACGGCCGGTCCAGGTGCGCCAACGGGACATCCACGCAGACGCGCGCGACCGGCGACCCCGCTGCGGGTCGCCGGTCGCTACGCCTGGTGGCGGTCAGGCTCCCGCGGCCGACTTGAGGTCGGCGGCCCGGTCGGTGCTCTCCCACGTCAGGTCCGGCAGCTCCCGGCCGAAGTGGCCGTACGCGGCGGTCTGCTGGTAGATCGGGCGGAGCAGGTTGAGGTCCCGGATGATCGCGGCCGGGCGCAGGTCGAACACCTCGGTCACGGCCTTCTCGATCGAGGAGACCGGCACCGTCTCGGTGCCGAACGTCTCGATGAACAGGCTCACCGGGTGCGCCTTGCCGATGGCGTAGGCGACCTGCGCCTCGCACCGCTCGGCCAGGCCGGCGGCGACCACGTTCTTGGCCACCCAACGCATCGCGTACGCCGCCGAGCGGTCCACCTTGGACGGATCCTTGCCGGAGAACGCGCCGCCGCCGTGCCGGGCGTACCCGCCGTAGGTGTCAACGATGATCTTGCGGCCGGTCAGGCCGGCGTCACCCATCGGGCCGCCGATCTCGAACCGGCCGGTCGGGTTGACCAGCAGGCGGTAGCCGTCCGTGTCCAGACCGAGGCTCTCCAGCTCCGGGGCGATGACGTGGTCGCGGACGTCCGGGGTGAGCAGCGACTCCAGCGAGATGTCCGCGGCGTGCTGACTGGACACGACCACGGTGTTCAACCGGACCGGGCGCAGCCCCTCGTACTCGATGGTGACCTGGGTCTTGCCGTCCGGGCGCAGGTACGGGATGACCCCGTCCTTGCGCACCGCGGCGAGGCGGCGGGCCAGCCGGTGGGCGAGGGCGATCGGCAGCGGCATCAGCTCCGGTGTCTCCGAGCAGGCGAAGCCGAACATCATGCCCTGGTCGCCGGCGCCCTGCGCGTCAAGCGCGCTCTCCGACGCGCCGGTGCGCAACTCGAAGGCGTTGTCCACGCCCTGCGCGATGTCCTCGGACTGCGCGCCGATGGAGACGCTGACGCCGCAGGACGCGCCGTCGAAGCCCTTCTTCGACGAGTCGTAGCCGATGTCGAGGATCGTCCGACGCACGATCGTCGGGATGTCGGCGTACGCCTTGGTGGTGACCTCACCGGCGATGTGCACCTGGCCGGTGGTGATCATGGTCTCCACCGCAACCCGGCTGTGTGGATCCTCGGTGAGCAGCGCGTCGAGAATACCGTCGCTGATCTGGTCGGCGATCTTGTCCGGGTGGCCTTCCGTGACCGATTCGGACGTGAAGAGGCGGCGTGTCACGGCACTCCTAAGCGTGTGAAGTCGTTCCGCGGCAGTCTAGTCACCACTGCGGCCGGTGTCGGGATCGGTCGCTTCCTGTTCCACCCGTCAGGAGCGGTCGGCCAGCCGCGCCACGACGAGATCCCACACGGTGTCGGCCACGGCCTCCTTGGCCTGCTCCGGCAGCCGGCTCACCGAGCCGTCCGCTCCGATGACCGTCACGGTGTTGGTGTCGGCGCCGAAGACCTTGTCGGGCCCGACCTCGTTGACCACGATCAGGTCGGCCCGCTTGCGGGCGAGTTTCGCCCGACCGTTGGCCTCCGCGTCGCCGGTCTCGGCGGCGAACACCACCAGCACCTGCTCCGGCCGCTTGCGCTGGCCGAGCTCCGCCGCGATGTCCGGGTTCGTGACGAGCTCGATGGTCGGCGCGACACCGTCGTCCGACTTCTTGATTTTGCCAGCCGCGTACGTCGCCGGCCGGAAATCGGCCGGAGCCGCCGCCATCACGACCGCGTCGGCCTCGACGGCGGCCTTCAGCGTGGCCTCTCGCAGCTCGGCGGTGGAGCCCACCCGGACCAGGTCGACCCCCGCGGGGTCGGCGAGGGAGACGTTCGCGGCGATAAGCGTGACCCGGGCGCCCCGGGCGACGGCCGCGCGGGCGAACGCGTAGCCCTGCTTGCCCGACGAACGGTTGCCGAGGAAGCGGACCGGGTCCAGGGGTTCGCGGGTGCCGCCCGCGGTGACCACCAGCCGGCGACCGGTCAGGTCGGCCGGCGCCGGCCCGCCGCGGGCCAGGATCTGACGGGCGACCGCGAAGATCTCCGACGGATCGGGCAGCCGACCCTTGCCGGTGTCGGCGCCGGTGAGTCGACCGACGGCCGGCTCGATGACCCGCACACCTCGGGCGCGCAGTGTGGCGACGTTGGCGACGGTGGCCGGGTGCTCCCACATCTCGGTGTGCATGGCCGGGGCCAGCACCACCGGGCAGCGCGCGGTCAGCAGCGTGTTGGTCAGCAGGTCGTCGGCGAGCCCGTGCGCGGCCTTGGCGAGCAGGTCCGCGGTGGTCGGCGCGACAACCACCAGGTCGGCCTGCTTACCGAGCCGGACGTGCGGCACCTCGTGCACGTCGGACCAGACGTCGTCGGCGATCGGCTGGCCGGAGAGCGCCGCCCAGGTCGGCGCCCCGACGAACCGGAGCGCCGACGCGGTCGGCACGACACGGACCTGATGACCTGACTCGGTGAAGAGCCGCAGGAGCTCACATGCCTTGTAGGCGGCGATGCCGCCACCGACCCCGAGGACGATCCGAGCGGACATCGGCGTGCCGACGCTTATGGCTGGTCGGTCGGCTCGGCGGTGAGCAGGCCCGAGTTGATCTCGCGCATGGCGATGGAGAGGGGCTTCTCCTGCGGGGTGGTCTCGACGAGCGGGCCGACGTACTCCAGGAGGCCCTCACCGAGCTGGCTGTAGTAGGCGTTGACCTGGCGCGCACGCTTGGCGGCGAAGATGACCAGCGCGTACTTCGACGTCGTCTTCTCGAGGAGCTCGTCGATCGGCGGGTTGGTGATGCCTTCGGGGTTGGCGATGGATCCCACGAATTAACCTCTGCGTCTTTCGAGCCGCGCGGACGCGGTGCTGAGTCTCAACGGCGGCCGGCGTCAGCCACGCACGCGCGACCAGGCCGGATCCGGATAAGAAGAACCGAGTAAGCCTACCAGCTCGGTAGCCACCCGATCGGTGAGGTCGTGGGTCAGCGCGTACGCGAAGGCCGCCACCACGGCGGCGTCGGGCCGGTGCCCGGGTGGGCTCAGCAGCACCAGCCGGGCGTCGGGCAGTCGCGCCCGGACCAGCTGGGCGCCGGCCAGGTCGAGCGGGAGCAGGACCGGCTGCCCGGCGTCGAGCCGGGCGCGCAGCGGGGGGTACGGGGTGCCCCGGCGGTACGGGCCGATCCGGGACCACTCGAGCAGGTCACCGGCGGCCACCCGGCGCTCGAACTCCGCGGCGGCGAGGAAGACACGGTCCTCCCCGTCCACCTCCGGCTCCCGGCGCGGCCTGGTAGTTGCCGGCACCGGGATCCACACGGACGGAGAACGCGCCCGGACAAGCTCGACGACACTCTCCCTGCCGGAACCCGAAGGTCCAGCCAGGACAGTGAGCCGAGCCGCCGGGCGCGCCTCGTCATCCGTGCTCACTGCTTGTTTCTACACGCTGCCAGGTTCAGTTGGCGGCGAACTCTCCAAGCAGTGCCTTGCGCTGCTGCTCGCCGAGGCCGCGCAGGCGACGGCTGTCGGCGATCTTGAGCTTCTCCATGATCTGGGTAGCCCGGATCTTGCCAATGCCCGGCATCGCCTGCAGGACGGCCGAGACCTTGAGCTTGCCGACGACATCGTCGCCCTCGGCCCGCTCAAGGACGGCACCGAGGGTGGTCTTGCCCTGCTTGAGCTGCTCCTTCAGCTCGGCGCGGGCCTTGCGGATCTCCGCGGCCTTCTCGAGCGCGGCAGCGCGCTGTTCGGGGGTCAGTGACGGGAGCGGCACCAGTTCTCCTCAGGTCCCTATCGCGGCGGGCGGGGCGCACCGCCGCATCTGTGAAACGTGGTGTCGCTGTGAACCAAGGGGTCCGTGGTTCCCAGCGCGGGGAAAACTAGCGGTCAGCGGAGCTTTCGGCAACGTGGGCGCGCGATGATCATCGCAGAGTGACCGAGCCGTCAGTCAGTCACCGGGCAGCCAGAACGGCCCTGCACTCGGCCAGCACCCGGTCGGCGGCGGCCCGCAGGGCGGTGCCATCCGGGCCGGCCGAGAGCACCTCGCGGGAGTACGACGGGAGCACCGAGGTGAGGCTCGAACCGAACACGGTCCGCAGATCGGCAGCGCCGGCACCCTGCGCTCCGAGCCCCGGCGCGAGCAGCGGACCCCCCACCCCGGATAGGTCGTGACCGGTGTCCCCAATGGTCGCGCCGACCACCAGACCGAAGCTTCCGAGCGGGGTCGCACCCCTGTTGAGCTGGGAAATCTCGTCAATCACGGTCTGCGCGACGGTGCGCCCGTCGGCGGTGCGAGCCCGCTGGACGGCGGCTCCCTCGGGGTTCGAGGTGAGGGCCAGCACAAAGACACCGCCGCCGTGCTCGGCGGCCAACTCGAACATCGGGGCCAGCGAACCTACTCCCAGGTAGGGGCTCGCTGTGACGGCGTCGACATACAAGGGGCTGGATGGATCAAGGTAGGCCGAGGCGTACGCGCTGACCGTTGAGCCGATGTCGCCACGCTTGACGTCCAACAAAACGAGCGAACCGGCTTCCCGTAACTGTCGGATAGTTGACTCAAGGATCGCCACACCGCGGGACCCGAAACGCTCGAAAAAGGCCGACTGAGGCTTGACCACCGCAACCCGGTCACCGAGGGCGTCCACGACGGTCCGGGTGAACCGGTCAAGACCGTCGACGTCGTCGGCGAGACCCCAACGGGCCAGCAGACCGGGATGCGGATCAATGCCCACACAGAGCGGCCCTCGCTCGCCGACGGCGCGGTGCAGTCGGGCGCCGAAACTCTCCATCCGGTACTTCCCCTCTCCTCGTCCGGGCGGCGACCCGCCCGGAGTACCCCGTCGACCCGACAGCCGGGCCGCCTCAGCCGGCCGCCACCGCCGCCGCCACCCCGGCCGCGATCCGGGTCAGGTCGGCGTCGTCGGTGACGTACGGCGGCATCGTGTAGATCAGGTCGCGGAACGGCCGCAGCCACACCCCCTGCTCGGCCGCCGCCGTGGTGGCGGCGCCGAGGTCGACCTCGTGGTCGAGCTGGACCACCCCGATCGCGCCGAGCACCCGCACGTCGGCCACGCCGGGCGTGCCGCGCAGGGGCTCCAGGCCGATGCGCAGCCCCTCGCCGACCCTGGCGACCTGCCCCGCCCAGTCCCCCGCCCGCAGCAGCCCGATGGAGGCGTTGGCCACCGCACAGGCCAGGGGGTTGCCCATGAAGGTGGGCCCGTGGGCCAGGACGCCCGCGGCGGAGATGCCCCGGGCGATCTCCGGGGTGCACAGGGTCGCGGCCAGGGTCAGGTAGCCGCCGGTGAGCGCCTTGCCCACGCACATCACGTCCGGGGCCACCCCGGCGTGCTCGGCGGCGAACATGGTGCCGGTACGGCCGAACCCGGTGGCGATCTCGTCGAAGATCAGCAACACCCCGTGCGCACGGGTCACCTCGCGCAGCACCCGCAGGTACCCGGGATGGTGAAAGCGCATCCCGCCCGCGCCCTGCACCACCGGCTCCACGATCACGGCGGCCAGTTCGTCGGCGTGCCGCTCGATCGTGTCCGCCAACGCCGCCACGTACGCGTCGTCGGGCGGATCGGTGAAGCCACCCGGCGGGACCGGGGCGAAGACCTGCCGGGGCAGCACGTCGCCCCAGAGGTGGTGCATCCCGCCCTCCGGGTCGCAGACGCTCATCGGGTGGAACGTGTCGCCGTGGTAGCCGCCCCGCCAGGTCGCCAGCCGGCGCCGCTGCGGCCGGCCGACCGCCCGCTGGTACTGCAGGCACATCTTCACCGCCACCTCGACGCTGACCGAGCCGGAGTCGGCCAGGAACACGTGCTCCAGACCCTCCGGGGCCAGCTCGACCAGGGTCCGGGCGAGCCGCACCGCCGGTTCGTGGGTGAGGCCGCCGAACATCACGTGGCTCATCCGGCCGAGCTGGTCGGTCACGGCCGCGTCCAGCACCGGGTGCCGGTAGCCGTGGATCGCCGCCCACCAGGACGACATCCCGTCCACCAGTTCCCGGCCGTCGGCCAGCCGCAGCCGCACCCCCTCGGCGCTGTGCACCACGTACGGCGGGTTCGCCGGCGGCAGCGCGGTGTACGGATGCCAGACGTGCGCCCGGTCGGCAGCCAGGATCTCCTCGGGCGTCACGTGCACTCCTTCCAGACGTGGACGGGCCGGTCGCCCCCAATGGCCCCGACAGCCGGAATGGCCCGAACAGTCAGCACGGCCCGAACAGTCAGCACGGCCCGGACGCCGGGCGTGGCGCGGCGGTGCCGGGCCACGTGTGCACAGCCTTTGCTCTGCTTCACTCCACGCAACACCCGGTGTCCGAATACCGGACGTCGGCCGTTGCGTGGGTTGAAGCAGAGCAAAGGCTGCAGGGACAGGGCAGGGGCCGCAGCGGCGTGACACGCGACGCCACCGCCACGGCGACCACGACCACGGCCACGACCGCCACCGCCGCCGCCACGAGGCACGATGGCCGCAGTCGGCACAGCGGCCCCGACGGTCACCGGCCGGTGACCGGATCAGGTGCTCTGGTGGCGGCGGTCGCGCGGGCGACGGCCCGGACCAGGGCGGGGCCCCGGTAGATGAAGCCGGTGTAGAGCTGCACCAGGGCGGCACCGGCGTCGAACATCCGGGCGGCGTCGTCCGGGTCCAGCACTCCACCGACCCCGACGATCGGCAACCGGCCACCGGTCTCCCGGTGGACGAAGGCGACCACCTCCCGGGCCCGCCCAGTCAGCGGACGGCCGGACAGACCTCCGGCCTGCGCACCGCGCTCCGCGTCCACCGGTGCCAGCCCATCCCGGCCCAGGGTGGTGTTGGTGGCGATCACCCCGGCCGCGCCCCGGGCCAGGCAGACCTCCAGCAGTTCGGCGATGGCCGCCTCGGTCAGATCAGGGGCGATCTTGACCAGGACCGGCTTCTCCCCCACCAGCGCGGCCAGCAGCGCGTCCAGGTGTGTGCGGTCCTGCAACGAGCGCAGTCCCGGCGTGTTCGGCGAGGAGACGTTCACGGCGAAGTAGTCGCCGTGCCCGCGCAGCGCGCGGTACGAGGTCAGGTAGTCCTCGACCGCCTCGTCCAGCGGAGTCACCTTGGACTTGCCGAGCGAGATGCCCAACGGCACGCCGATCGGGCGCGGCAGCGCCGCCAGCCGGGCGGCCAGCGCGGCGGCACCGGCGTTGTTGAAGCCCATCCGGTTGACCACGGCCTCGCTGGCCGGCAACCGGAACAGCCGGGGCCGGGGGTTGCCCGGCTGGGCGTGGGCCGTGACCGTGCCCACCTCGACGAAGCCGAAGCCGAGCGCCGGCCAGGCCGGCAGGGCCGCGCCGTCCTTGTCCATGCCGGCGGCCAGCCCGACGGGATTCGGGAACCGGACGCCGAAGACCGTGCGGGGCGCGCTCACCGCGTACCGGGCGCGGAGCGCGGCGAGCGCGGCCGGACGCCGGGACAGCGCGGCCAGCCGCCGCAGTGTCCACTCGTGCGCGGCCTCCGCGTCGCCGCCGCCGATCCGGAACAGCCCGGGCCGTACCGCCCGCTCGAACAGGGTCACTGGGCGGCCCGCAGCATGGCGTGCAGGTCCTGTAGCGGGCGGACCTGCATGTCGCCCCGGATCCGCGCCTCGATGCCCATCACCGCCGCGGCGGCGCCGGGGACCGTGGTGATGCAGGGGATGTCCCCGGTGACGGCGGCGCTGCGGATCTCGTAGCCGTCGGAGCGGGCGCTGGCACCCGAACCCTGCGGCGTGTTGATCACCAGGGCCACCTGGCCTCCGAGGATCAGCGACACCGCGTCGTCCCCCTCACCGGCCTGGTAGTGCTTGCGGATCTGCTCACAGGCGATGCCGTGCCGACGCAGCACCTCGGCGGTGCCGGTGGTCGCCACGATCTCGAAGCCCAGATCGGCCAACCGCTTGATCGGGAAGATCATGCCCCGCTTGTCCCGGTTGGCCACCGAGACGAAGATCTTCCCGGCGGTCGGCAGCGAACCGTACGCGGCCGACTGGCTCTTGGCGAAGGCATGCCCGAAGTTGGTGTCGATGCCCATCACCTCGCCTGTCGACTTCATCTCCGGCCCGAGCAGCGAGTCGATCCCCTTGCCCGCGCGGGTACGGAAGCGCTTGAACGGCAGCACCGCCTCCTTGACCGCGATCGGCGCGTCGGCGGGCATCGTGCCGCCGTCACCGGTCGCCGGCAGCAGGCCCTCGGCGCGCAGTTCGGCGATGGTCGCGCCGAGCGCGATCCGGGCCGCCGCCTTGGCCAGCGGCACCGCCGTGGCCTTCGAGACGAACGGGACGGTCCGCGACGCGCGCGGGTTGGCCTCCAGCACGTAGAGCACGTCGTCCTTGAGCGCGTACTGCACGTTGAGCAGGCCGCGGACGCCGACACCACGCGCGATGGCCTCGGTGTAGCGGCGGACCTCGGCCAGGTGCGACCCCGCGAGGGTGATCGGCGGCAGCGCGCACGACGAGTCACCGGAGTGGATGCCGGCCTCCTCGATGTGCTCCATCACCCCACCGATGTAAACCTCGCCGTCGGCGTCGCACAGCGCGTCCACGTCGATCTCGATGGCGTCGTCGAGGAACCGGTCCACCAGCACCGGATGGTCCGGGGAGATGTCGGTGGCCCGACCGATGTAGTCGCGCAGCGTCGGGTCGTCGTAGACGATCTCCATGCCCCGCCCGCCCAGCACGTACGACGGCCGGACCAGCACCGGGTAGCCGATCTCGTCGGCGATCGCCTTGGCCTCGTCGTAGGACGTGGCCATGCCGTGCGCCGGCGCACGCAGCCCGGCCCGGGCCAGCACCGCGCCGAACGCGCCCCGCTCCTCGGCCAGGTGGATCGACTCCGGGGAGGTGCCGACGACCGGCACGCCCGCGTTCTTGAGCCGCTGCGCCAACCCGAGCGGGGTCTGCCCGCCGAGCTGGACGACCACCCCGACCACGCCCGGCCCGCCGGCCGCCCGGCCGGACGAGTCCTCAGCGTGCCAAACCTCCAGGACGTCCTCGAAGGTCAGCGGCTCGAAGTAGAGCCGGTCGGCGGTGTCGTAGTCGGTGGAGACGGTCTCCGGGTTGCAGTTGACCATGACGGTCTCGTAACCGGCCGCCCGCAGCGCCTGAACGGCGTGCACGCAGGAGTAGTCGAACTCGATGCCCTGCCCGATCCGGTTCGGGCCGGAGCCCAGGATCAGCACCTTCGGCCGGTCCGACGGCGCGACCTCGGTCTCCAGGTCGTACGTCGAGTAGTGGTACGGCGTGGTCGCCTCGAACTCGGCCGCGCAGGTGTCCACGGTCTTGTAGACGGGGCGCACGTCGAGCCGGTGCCGCAGGGTCCGTACGCCGTCCTCGGCCGCCAACTCCGGCCGCAGCGCGGCGAGCTGCCGGTCGGACAGGCCGGCCCGCTTGGCGCGGCGCAGCAGCTCGGCGTCGAGCACCGGGGCGTCCACGATCTCCGCCCGCAGCTCGATCAGCGCGACGATCTGGTCCAGGAACCACGGGTCGATGCCGCCGGACGCCGCGTTGACCTCGGCGATCGACGCGCCGAGGCGCAGCGCCCGCTCGACGGTGTAGAGCCGACCGTCGTGCGGGATGCGCAGCGCGGCGAGGGTGTCGGCGAGGGTCACGCCGGCCGGGTCCGGCACGGTCCAGAAACCAGACGACTTGGTTTCCATCGAGCGCATCGCCTTGTTCAGCGCCTCGGTGAAGTTACGGCCGAGGCTCATCGCCTCGCCCACCGACTTCATCGTGGTGGTCAGCTCCGGGTCCGCGCCGGGGAACTTCTCGAACGCGAACCGGGGGATCTTCACCACCACGTAGTCCAGGGTCGGCTCGAACGCCGCCGGGGTCTTCAACGTGATGTCGTTGGGGATCTCGTCGAGGGTGTAGCCGATGGCCAGCTTCGCGGCGATCTTGGCAATCGGGAAGCCGGTCGCCTTGGAGGCCAGCGCCGAGGAGCGGGACACCCGCGGGTTCATCTCGATCACGACGATCCGGCCGTCGGCCGGGTTGACCGCGAACTGGATGTTGCAGCCGCCGGTGTCCACACCGACCTCGCGCAGCACCGCGATGCCCAGGTCACGCAGCCGCTGGTACTCCCGGTCGGTGAGCGTCATGGCCGGGGCCACGGTGACGCTGTCGCCGGTGTGCACACCCATCGGGTCGATGTTCTCGATCGAGCAGACCACCACCACGTTGTCGTGCCGGTCGCGCATCAGCTCGAGCTCGTACTCCTTCCAGCCGAGCACGCTCTCCTCGATGAGCACCTCGTGCACGGGGCTGGCGGCCAGGCCGTCGCCCGCGATGCGGGCCAGGTCCTCCGCGGTGTGCGCCATGCCGGAGCCCAGACCGCCCATGGTGAACGACGGCCGGATCACCACCGGCAGGCCCAGCTCGGCGACGGTCTCCTCGACCTCGTCCATCGAGTGGCAGACCCGCGAGCGGGGCACCAGCCCGGTTGGGTCGTCGACGCCGAGCCGGACACCGGCCTTAGCGACGATCTCCTTGAACAGCTGGCGGTCCTCGCCCCGGTTGATCGCGTCGATGTTCGCGCCGATCAACTCGACGCCGTACTTCTCCAGGACGCCGTTCTCGTGCAGGGCGACGGCGGTGTTCAGCGCGGTCTGCCCGCCGAGGGTCGCCAGGATCGCGTCCGGGCGTTCCTTGGCGATGACCAACTCCACGAACTCCGGGGTGATCGGCTCGACGTACGTGGCGTCGGCGAACTCCGGGTCGGTCATGATCGTGGCCGGGTTGGAGTTGACCAGGCTGACCCGGATCCCCTCGCTGCGCAACACCCGGCACGCCTGGGTGCCGGAGTAGTCGAATTCGCAGGCCTGCCCGATGACGATCGGCCCCGAGCCGATCACCAGGATGTGCTTGAGATCGCTCCGCTTAGGCATTGCTGCGCCCCTCGCTGTGGTTCCGGCCCTCGCTGGTCTGCTGGTCGAGAGCACGGCCCTCGCTGGTCTGCTGGTCGAGGTCACGGCCCTCGATTAGCTCGGCGAATCGGTCGAAGAGGTAGTCCGCGTCGTGCGGGCCGGCCGCCGCCTCCGGGTGGTACTGCACGGTGAACGCGGGCACGTCCACGGCACGCAGCCCCTCGACCACGTTGTCATTGAGGCAGACGTGCGACACCCGCACACCGCCGAATTCGGTGTCGATCACCTGGTCGGGGACGACCGCGCCGTCACCGGCACCCGGCACCTGCACCGCGAAGCCGTGGTTGTGGCTGGTCACCTCCACCTTGCCGGTGACCCGGTCGAGCACCGGCTGGTTGATCCCACGGTGGCCGTAGCCCAACTTGTACGTGCCGAAGCCCAGCGCCCGGCCGAGGATCTGGCTGCCGAAGCAGATGCCGAACAGCGGGATCCGCCGGGTCAGCACCTCCCGGGCCAGCGCCACCGGCCCGTCGGCGGTCGCCGGGTCACCCGGACCGGGCGAGAAGAAGACCGCGTCCGCGCCGGTGGCGAGCAGGTCCTCGATGCTCGACGAGGCCGGCAGCACATGGGTGGTCACCCCACGCTCGGCCAGCCGCCGTGGCACGTTGCGCTTGATGCCCAGGTCCAGCGCCGCGACGGTGAACCGCCGCTCGCCGATCGCCTCGACGACGTACGGCTTGGCGGTGGTCACCTCGGCGGAGAGGTCCGCGCCGACCATCTGCGGTGACGCGAGGACCCGGGCCAGCAGGCTCTGCGGGTGCGTGTCGATGCTGGAGATGCCCACCCGCATGGCGCCCCGCTCGCGCAGGTGCCGGGTCAGCGCACGGGTGTCCACCCCGCTGATGCCCACCACGCCCTCGGTGGCGAGCCGGTCCTCCAGACCGCCGGTGGCCCGCCAGTTCGAGCCGATGCGGGCCGGGTCGCGCACCACGTACCCCGCCACCCAGATCCGGTCGGACTCGTCGTCCTCGGCGTTGACGCCGGTGTTGCCGATGTGCGGGGCGGTCTGCACGACCACCTGCCGGTGGTAGGAGGGGTCGGTGAGGGTCTCCTGGTAGCCGGTCATGCCGGTGTTGAAGACGGCCTCGCCGAAGGTCTCCCCGACACTGCCGTACGCCTCGCCGTGGAACGTGCGCCCGTCCTCGAGTACGAGGATCGCGGGCCTGCGCTTGCTCACTTGACAGCCTTTCCGTCCAGGACCGTCGGCTCGCCGCGCAGGAAGGTCGCCACGATGCGACCTGGCAGCGTCATGCGGGCGTACGGGGTGTTGCGACTGCGACTGGCCAGCTCCGCCGGCTCGATGGTGCGGCGGGCGGTCGGGTCGACAAGGGTCAGGTTCGCCGGCACACCGGGTGCCGGGTCGACGCCGTGCCCGGTGAGCCCGGCGATCCGGGCCGGGGTGCGTGACATCCGCTCGGCGATCAGGTCCCACTCGGGGCCCAGCACGTCGAGCGCGATGGAGAGGGCCGTCTCCAGACCGAGCATTCCCGGTCGGGCGTACGCCCACTCGCACTCCTTGTCCTCCACGGCGTGCGGGGCGTGGTCGGTGGCGATGATGTCGATGACGCCGTCGGCGAGCGCGGCGCGCAGCGCGGCGACGTCCGCGGCCGTCCGCAGCGGCGGGTTGACCTTGAAGACCGGGTCGTAACTCTCGGCCCGCTCGTCGGTGAGCAGCAGGTGGTGCGGGGTGACCTCGGCGGTGACGCGTACCCCGCGGGCCTTGGCCTGACGCAGCACCTCGACGCTGCCGGCGGTGGAGACGTGGCAGACGTGCAGTCGGCTGCCCACGTGCTCGGCGAGCAGCACGTCCCGGGCGATGATCGCCTCCTCGGCGACCGCCGGCCAGCCGATCAGCCCGAGCCGGGTGGAGACCTCGCCCTCGTGCATCTGGGCGCCCTCGGTGAGCCGGGGCTCCTCGGCGTGCTGGGCGATGATCCCGTCGAACGCCTTGACGTACTCCAGGGCCCGGCGCATCAGCAACGGGTCGGCGACGCAGTGCCCGTCGTCGGAGAAGATCCGCACCCGGGCCGCCGAATCGGCCATCGCGCCCAACTCGGCCAGGCGCTCGCCGGCCAGCCCGACGGTGACCGCGCCGATCGGCTGCACGTCGACCAGCCCGGCCTCGCGACCGAGCCGCCACACCTGCTCGACGACGCCCGCCGTGTCGGCCACCGGGGAGGTGTTGGCCATCGCGCAGACCGCCGTGTAGCCGCCCAACGCCGCCGCCCGGGAACCGGACTCGACGGTCTCGGCGTCCTCGCGGCCGGGCTCGCGCAGGTGGGTGTGCAGGTCGACGAGGCCCGGCAGGGCGACCAGCCCGGTGCCGTCGACGACGGTGGCGTCCGGCGCGGACAGGCCGGGCCCGACCTCGGCGACGACGCCGTCGCGGATCAGGACGTCGGTCGGCGCGGCGCCGACGACGCTCACGCTGGTGATGAGGTACGCGGTCACCGGTTGTTTCCTCCGAGCAGCAGGTACAGGACGGCCATCCGCACGGAGACCCCGTTGGTGACCTGTTCGACGATGGTGGAGCGGGGTGAGTCGGCCACCTCGGGGGTGATCTCCATGCCCCGGTTCATCGGGCCGGGGTGCATGACGATCGCGTGCTCGGGCAGCCGGCGCATGCGCGGGCCGTCCAGGCCGTAGCGGCGGGCGTACTCGCGGGCGGAGGGGAAGTAGGAGTCCTTCATCCGCTCCCGCTGCACCCGCAGCATCATCACCACGTCGACGTTGGGCAGCACCGCGTCGAGGTCGTAGGAGACGTCGGTGCCGGGAGCGAGGGCGCCCGCGATGTCGACCGGGATGAGGGTCGGCGGGCCGACCAGGGTGACCTTCGCGCCGAGGGTGGACAGCAGCAGGACGTTCGAGCGGGCGACCCGGGAGTGCAGCACGTCCCCGACCACGGCGACGGACAGACCGGCGAGTCGGCCCAGCCGGGCCCGCATGGTGAACGCGTCCAGCAGCGCCTGGGTGGGGTGCTCGTGGGTGCCGTCGCCCGCGTTGACCACCGACCCGTCCACCCAGTTCGCGAGGCGGTGCGGCGCGCCGGAGGCGGGGTGCCGGACGACCACCGCGTCGGCGCCCATGGCCTGCAGGGTCAGCGCCGTGTCCTTCAGGCTCTCGCCCTTGGTGACGCTGGACCCCTTCGCGGAAAAGTTGATCACGTCGGCGCTGAGCCGCTTCGCCGCCGCCTCGAACGAGATCCGGGTGCGGGTGGAGTCCTCGTAGAAGAGGTTCACCACCGTACGGCCGCGCAGCGCGGGCAGCTTCTTGATCTCGCGGCCGGCGACCGTGGCCATCTCGGCGGCGGTGTCCAGGATCTCGGTGGCGGTGTCGGCGTCCAGGTCCGCGCCCGAGAGCAGGTGCCTGATCATGCCGTTGCCCCTCCGTAGAGCTTGACCTCGTCCACACCGTCGGTCTCGGCGAGCGTCACCTTGACACTCTCGGCGAGCGAGGTGGGAATGTTCTTGCCCACATAGTCGGCGCGGATCGGCAGCTCCCGATGGCCGCGGTCGACCAGGACGGCGAGCTGCACGGACGCCGGGCGGCCCACGTCGTTGAGCGCGTCGAGCGCGGCCCGGACGGTGCGGCCGGAGAAGAGCACGTCGTCGACGAGGATGACCCGCTTGCCGTCGATGCCGCCGCTGGGCACCTGGGTGGGGCCGACCGCGCGGGTGCCGTGCCGACGCAGGTCGTCACGGTAGAGAGTGATGTCGAGCACACCGGCCGGGATGTCGACGGCCTCGAAGGTGCTGATCCGGGCCGCGAGCCGCCGCGCCAGGGGCGCGCCGCGGGTGGGAATCCCCAGCAGCACGGTGTCGGCGGCGCCCTGGGTCTTCTCCAGGATCTGGTGGGCGATGCGGTCGACCACGCGCTGCACGTCGGCGCTGTCGAGGATGACCTTCACCGAGGGTTGTCGCGGTGGTGACGAGCGGGCCGCCGGTGGGTACGCCACGGCAGACCTCCTTCCCCGCCTCACGGGACGGGTCGTTAAAGGATGTCGGGCACCTCCGGCCGGACCGCTGACGCAACTCGGGCCGGGGCTTCACGCCACGTTACCAGTGGTCACCCCGCCGATGGACGGCGGCTGCTGACCATCGGATCAGGCCGACGAATGGGGATAACTCCCCCAGCGCTCCCCAACGGTGGGGTCCCGACCACTTGACCACGTGTCGCATTCCCCGTACCGTCACGCTCCGTAGCGATCGACGGGAGAACCCCGAGCAGCACTGGGAGTGTCCGAATGCCCTCTGAATACGCCAAATCTCTGGGCGCCCGCCTGCGCTCCATCCGCCAGCAGCAGGGCCTGTCCCTGCAGGGTGTGGAGGAGAAGTCGAACGGGCGGTGGAAGGCCGTGGTGGTCGGCTCGTACGAGCGTGGCGACCGGGCCGTGACGGTTTCCCGTCTGGCCGAGCTGGCCGAGTTCTACCGTGTCCCCGTCTCGGAGCTGCTGCCCGACGGCAGTGGTGTCCGTCACGAGCCCACCAGCAAGATCGTCCTGGACCTGGAGCGGCTCTACGACGAGGCCTCCGAGGACCTGGCCTACGTTGCCCGCTACGCCCGCGCCATCCAGCAGCAGCGCGGTGACTACAACGGTCGGGTGCTCTCCATCCGCGCCGACGACCTGCGGGCGCTCGCGATCGTCTACGACGCCTCGCCGTCGGGGCTGATCGAGCGGCTCACCGAGCACGGTGTGCTGGTCGCCGACCCACGGGCGTTCTTCGCCTCCTGAGCTGTCGCTCCACCCGAAAAGGCCCGTGCCATCCGGCACGGGCCTTTTCGTTGGTGCGGGTGCCTGACCTCAGCGGGTGGCGTACTCGGCGATGCGGCCGAGCAGGCCGTTGAGGAAGCGCGGCGAATCGTCGGTGGACATCTGTCGGGCCAGCTCCACGGCCTCGCTGATCGCCACCGCGTCGTCGATCTCGTCGACGTAGAGCAACTCGTAGACGGCGACCCGGGCCAGATTGCGGTCGACCACCGGCATCCGGTCCAGGGTCCAGCCCTCGGCGTAGCTGGCGATCAGCTCGTCGATCCGGTTGAGATGTTCGGCGACCCCCTCGATCAGGCCCACCGCGTAACCCAGATGCTCCGGGTGGGGCTTTTCGATGCGCTGGAGGTAGCCGGCCAGCACCTCCACGGGGGGCCGGTCCCGCAGGTCGGCCTCGTAGAGGACGTCCAGCGCCCGCTTGCGCGCCTTGCGGCGCGCCGGCATCTGCTGCTTGGGACCCTCAGCCATCAGGCGCGGCCGAGGTAACGGCCGTCGCGGGTGTCGACCTTGATCTTCTCACCGGTGGTGATGAACAGCGGGACCGGCACGGTGGCACCGGTCTCGACGGTCGCCGGCTTGGTGCCGCCGGTCGACCGGTCGCCCTGCAGGCCCGGCTCGGTGTAGGTGACCTCCAGCACGACGCTGGTGGGCAGCTCGATGTAGAGCGGCACACCCTCGTGGGTGGCGACGGTCGCCTCCGCCTCGGGCAGCAGGTAGTTGGCTGCCTCCCCGACGGTGCCGCCGGGAACGGTGATCTGGTCGAAGGTCTCCAGATCCATGAAGACGTAGTCCTCGCCGTCGGCGTACAGGTACTGCATCGTGCGCTTGTCCACGGTCGCGGTTTCGACCTTGGTGCCCGCGTTGAAGGTCTTGTCGACCACCTTCCCGGACAGCACGTTCTTCAGCGTGGTGCGCACGAAGGCACCACCCTTACCGGGCTTGACGTGCTGGAACTCGACGACGGACCAGAGCTCGCCGTCAAGGTTGAGTACCAGGCCGTTTTTCAGGTCGTTGGTGGAGGCCATTTCCTGCCTTGATCATCAATTGGCGGACAGACCTGCCAAGTCTACAAGCTGCACCGAGACGTGTTACCCGCCGTGGTCGGCCGCCTCATCCGCCGCAGGGGCGGCACCCGACAGCGGTGACGGGCCGTCACCCACGCGTCACGGTGGCCCCACCCTCTCCGGTCCTTTGCGCTGCTTCACCTGACGCAACAGTCACCCTTCGTGCACCCCGAGGGGCAGGGCCGATCGACACCAACCATCGGGTACGCGCAGCTCACCGCCGGTGTTGCGTCCGTTGAAGCAGAGCAAAGGCAGCGAACCGGGAGGGTGCTCCCCGGAGTCGGGCGGGGCGGGGGCAACCGACGGTGACAGTCGGCGCTCGGGGGCCGGCATCACGCTCGGTGCGCCGAGACGGCGAGGCTGCGGGAGGGGCTGGGCCCGGCGGGCGGGAGCGCGACGGAGGCGTCGGGCGTTTGTCAGCTGGCGCGGGTGGCGAGGTGGTGCAGGGCGAGGCGGTAGCCGTCGATACCGAGGCCGCAGATCACCCCGGTGGCCACCGCCGAGACCACCGAGTGGTGCCGGAACTCCTCGCGGGCGTGGATGTTGGACAGGTGCACCTCGACCAGCGGCCCGCGCAGCATCGCGCAGGCGTCGCGGACCGCGTACGAGTAGTGCGACCAGGCGGCCGGGTTGAGCACCACCGCCGCGCTCTCGTCGGCGGCGGCGTGCAGCCAGCCGAGCAGCTCGTGCTCGGCGTCGGTCTGCCGGACCGTCACGTCCAGCCCCAACTCCCGGCCGGTGGCCTCGCAGAGCGCCACGAGATCGGCGTAGCTGGTCGAGCCGTACACCGCCGGCTCCCGGGTGCCCAGTCGGCCCAGGTTCGGCCCGTTCAACACGTAGACCCTCACGGCGCGGACACCTCGCGGTAGGCCGCCTCGAGCAGCGCGTCGTCCGGGCCCTCCAGCATCGCTGGACGGGCCAGCGCGTCCAGCACCACGAAACGCAGCTTGCTGCCCCGGGCCTTCTTGTCCACCCGCATCACGGCCAACAGTCGCTCCCACGCCTCGGCCGGATAGCTCACCGGCAGGCCGAGCGCGGCCAGGGCGCTCCGGTGCCGGTCGGCGGTCGGCGCGTCCAGCCGGCTGGCGAGGCGGGCCAGCGCCGCGGCGTACACCAGACCCACGGACACGGCGTGGCCGTGCCGCCAGCGGTAGCCCTCGTTCTGTTCGATCGCGTGCGCGAGGGTGTGCCCATAGTTGAGGACCTCCCGCAGGCCGGACTCGCGCAGGTCACCGGCGACCACGTCGGCCTTGACCCGGATCGCCCGCTCGATCAGCTCCCGGGCGACCGGCCCGCGCGGGTCGGTGGCCGCCGCCGGGTCACGCTCGACCAGGTCCAGGATCACCGGGTCGGCGATGAAGCCGCACTTGACCACCTCGGCCAGACCGGCCGCCAGGTCGATCGCCGGCAGGCTGTCCAGGGTGGCCAGGTCGGCCAGCACGCCGACCGGCGGGTGGAAGGCGCCCACCAGGTTCTTGCCGGCGGCGGTGTTGATCCCGGTCTTGCCGCCCACGGCGGCGTCCACCATGCCCAACAGCGAGGTGGCCACCGGCACCCAGCGCACCCCGCGCAGCCAGCAGGCCGCGACGAAGCCGGCCAGGTCGGTCACCGCGCCGCCGCCCACGCCAACCACCGCGTCGGTACGCGTGAAGCCCGCCGCGCCGAGCCGGTCCCAGCAGGCGGCGGCCACGTCGATCTGCTTGCCCGACTCGGCGTCGGGCACCTCGATCGGCAGCGGCTCGACCCCGGCCGCGCGCAGCCGTTCGCCGAGCGCGTCGGCCAGGGTCTTGAGCGGGGGCGCGTGCAGCACCGCCGCCCGGGTCGCGCCGGGCAGCAGCCCGGGCAGCGCGTCCAGCAGGTCGCGTCCGACCAGCACGTCGTACGGCCGCTCGCCGCCGACCGGGATCCGGGTCACGTCGTCCATCGCCGGCAGCCTAGTCCAGCACGTGGCGCGACGGCGGCGGGAGACGACCGCGACCACAGGGTGAAACCGGACAGAACTGTCGGCCGTCGGCCGTAGGGTCGGCTCGACAACCGAGAGAAGGAGCGACAGATGGCGACGTTCGTGCTGGTGCCGGGGTTCTGGTTGGGCGCCTGGGCGTGGCGGGACGTGACCGGGGCGCTACGCGCGCAGGGGCACGAGGTCTACCCGATGACGCTGACCGGGCTGGCCGAGCGCGACCACCTCGCCGGGCCTGAGGTGAGCCTGGACACGCACACCACCGACATCGTCCGGCTGATCGAGGTCGAGGCCCTGCGGGATGTGGTGCTGGTTGGCCACTCCGGCGGCGGGATGCCGGTCACCCAGGCGGCGGACCGCATCCCGGACCGCATCGCCCGAGCGGTCTACGTGGAGAGTGGGCCGTTGCCGGACGGCACGGGGCAGTTCGACACGGTGCCGCCGGAGGAGCAGGAGCGGCTGCGGGCCGTGATCGGCGCCGGGCATCTGCTGCCGCCGCCGGCCTGGGACCCGGCGGCCGACCCGACCAACCTGGCCGGGCTGGACGAGCCGACACTGGCCCTGCTGCGTGAGCGGGCCACCCCGCAGCCGCTGCGCACGGCGACCGACCCGGTGCGCCGCACCGGCGGCCGCCCGGTGCCGACCGCCCTGGTCGCCAGCACCTTCCCGCTCACCGTGGTCCGCGAGATGATCGGCCAGGGGCACCCGTTCTTCGCCGGGCTGACCGGTGGTCGGCTGTTCGAGCTGCCCACCGGGCACTGGCCGATGCTCAGCGAGCCCAAGGCTCTGGCCGACGTGCTCGACACGGCCGCCCGCGACTGAGCGGGCCGGGCCGCCACCCGAGATTCCCTGTGCACCGTGTGAAACCGCCGGGCGAGAGCAGGCGTGTTGGGGGCGCGTTGGCGAGAAGGGCCGGCGTGGCGTCCATGGCGACTCCCGGCGGGCAGCCGCGGGGCAGCAGGTGAGGAGTTGGGCATGTCCAAGGTGAAATGGGCCACCGGCGCGGTGCTGATGGTGTGCGGCAGCGCGCTGGTGGCGTGCCAGTCCGATCCGACCACGGCTCCGGTCGCATCCAGCGGGCCCTCCACGTCCGCCTCGGCCACCGCCTCCGAGGCGATGCCAGCATCGCCCAGCCCGTCGTCGTCCACGTCGGGTCCGTCCACCCCGGCCGCTTCGACCGACCCGGTGCTCTCCGGCAAGCGGGAGGTCACCATCGTGCGGGTGCAGGCGACCGAGGGCGGCATCGCCCTCGACGGCGAGCTCATGGAGGTCGACGACAACAGTGGTCGCCAACTGTTCGTCCCGACCCCGCTCGGCGGCGACACCTACCTCATCAAGGCGTACGGCAGGGTCGACTACCACCCCGCCAACGACGAGCCGGCCTGCTGGCAGGTCGACAACCCGGGCAACTCGGGGCCGCTGACGGTCGAGGGGGCGGTCTGCGACAACAACAACCCGGCGCAGCGCTTCACCATCACCGCCAGCGGCAAGCGCGCGTATGCCATCAGCAACAGGTCAGCGTTTCTCCAACACTCCCCCACCAGGGGCATCATCCTCGAGGAAGTCGGTGACGCACCGCTGCGCAGCACGTTCCGGTTCGTCGACAACGGTCCCGCCCGGCGCCCCGCCGGCGGCTGACCTTCATTGTGGATGATCTATCCTTCTGCACGGCAGTCGGGGACGGTCAGCGAGCACCGGACCGCGGGCCGGGCAGGTGGATCACCCGGAGCGCGGTCCGGTCCAGGCGGGAGTAGCGGCACATGCGCGACGCGAAGGAGTTCGACGACTTCTACGCCGCCTCCTCCCGCCGTGTCCTGGGTCAGGTGTACGCGATGATCGGCAGTCACGCCGAGGCCGAAGACGCCGTGGCAGAGGCGTACCTCCGCGCGTGGGATCGGTGGAACAGGGTGCGTGAGTGCGACAGTCCCGAAGCGTGGGTGCGTCGTGTCGCCTACCGCATCGCGGTCTCCGCGTGGCGCAAGGCGGTGAACCGACTCCGAGCGCACCACCGGGATACGACCGAGGAGCACGTCGACGCGGTCGGCCCCGATCACGTGGCGCTGGTGCGGGGCCTCCGCCTGATCTCCGCCGACCAGCGTCGGGTCATCGTCCTGCATCACCTCGTCGGTCTCAGCGTCGCCGAGATCGCCGCCGAGACCGGAACGTCGCCCAACACGGTCAAGACCTGGCTCGCGCGGGGCCGCCGAGCCCTAGCCGAGCACGTCACCGGCGCCGAGCCGGACGTCCTGGACGGGACGCGGTCCTGATGTCCGACCAGAACCTCGACGACGGCCTGCGTTCGCTCGCCGAGGACGGTGCGCGTCGCGGCCGTCTCGCCGATGCCGCGGTCATCCGTCAACGCGGCGACGCGCACCGCGCGCGGCGGCACGCGGCCTCGGTAGCGGTCGGTGTCGCGCTGGTGAGTCTGCTCACCGTGGGCGTAGCGGTGGGCCGGCCGAACGCAGGTCCACCCACGTCACCGGTCGGCCCTCCCGCATCCGGTTCGCCCTCCGCGCCCGCGACGCCGACCACGACACCGTCACCGACCACGACAGCGACGGTCACGCCGCCCGTCGGGCCGCCGTCCACCCCGTCGAGCCCGACCGACCCGGTGCTCTCCGGCACGCGGGAGGTCACCATCGTTCGGGTGCAGGCGACCGAAGGCGGCATCGCCCTCGACGGCGAGCTCATGGAGGTCGACGACAACAGTGGCCGCCAACTGTTCGTCCCCACCCCGCTCGGCGGCGACACCTACCTGATCAAGGCATACGGCAAGGTCGACTACCACCCCGCCAACGACGAGCCGGCCTGCTGGCAGGCCTACAACCCGGGCAACTCGGGGCCGCTGACGGTCGAGGGGGCGGTCTGCGACAACAACAACCCGGCGCAGCGCTTCACCATCACCGCCAGCGGCAAGGGCGCGTACGCCATCAGCAACGCGTCGGCGTACCTCCAGCACTCCCCCACCAGGGGCATCATCCTCGAGGAAGTCGGTGACGCACCGCTGCGCAGCACGTTCCGGTTCGTCGACAACGGCCCCGCCCGCCGTCCGCTCGGCGGCTGACCGGGTCAGCGGGGCAGCAGCGCGGCGACGTCGGCGACGACCTCCGCCGGGGTCCGGCCGTCGGTGGTCACCGTCTCGGTGGCCACCTCTGCGTAGAGCGGCCGACGCTGGTCCAGCAGGTGCTTGAGGGTGGCCCGCGGGTTGAGCGCCAGCAGTGGCCGGCCCGCACCGAGCCCGACCCGCTTCACGGCGTCGGGCAACTCCACCGACAGGTGCACCACCCGGTGCCCCACCAGGGCGGCGCGGGTCTCCTCGGCCAGCACCGCGCCGCCGCCGAGGGCGAGCACGCCCGTGCCGGCGGCGAGCGCCGCGGCCACGGCGGCCCGTTCCAGCGTACGGAAGTGCGCCTCACCCTCGTCGATGAAGATCTCCGGGATGGGCTTGCCGGCCATCTGCTCGATGTCGGCGTCGGTGTCACGGAACTCCACACCGAGGGCGGCGGCCAGGGCCTGCCCGACCGTGGTCTTGCCGCAGCCGGGCGCGCCGACCAGCACGACGACCGGCGCCATCAGCGGATGACCAGCGCGTCGAGGTAGCCGGCGAGGTTGCGGCGGATCTCGGCGACCGAGTCACCGCCGAACTTCTCGGTGGCCGCCTCGGCCAGCACCAGCGCCACCATCGCCTCGGCGACGACCGCCGCGGCGGGCACCGCGCAGACGTCCGAGCGCTGGTTGATCGCGGTCGCCGGCTCGCCGGTGGTGACGTCCACGGTCGCCAGGGCCCGGTTCAGCGAGGAGATCGGCTTCATGGCGGCGCGGACCCGCAGCGGCTCGCCGGTGGTGATGCCGCCCTCCAGCCCGCCGGCCCGGTCGGTGACCCGGCGGACACCGGTGGCCGACGGGATGATCTCGTCGTGCGCCTCGGAGCCGCGCGAGCGGGCCTGCTGCCACCCGTCGCCGATCTCCACTCCCTTGATCGCCTGAATGGACATCAGCGCGGTGGCGAGTCGGGCGTCGAGCTTGCGGTCCCACTGCACGTGGCTGCCCAGCCCCGGGGGCACCCCGTACGCCAGCACCTCGACCACGCCGCCGAGAGTGTCGGCGGCCTTCTTCGCGGCGTCGACCTCGGCGACCATCAGGGCGCTGGCCTCCGGGTCGAGGCAGCGCAGCGGGTCGGCGTCGATCCGGGCGGCGTCCTGCGGGCTCGGGCGCAGCCCGGGCTTCGCGGCCACCGGACCCAGCTCGACGACGTGCGAGACGATCTCGATGCCGAGTGCCTGCCGGATCAGCGCCTTGGCGACCGCGCCCACGGCGACCCGGGCGGCGGTCTCCCGGGCGCTGGCGCGCTCCAGGATCGGGCGGGCGTCGGTGTGGCCGTACTTCTGCATGCCGGCCAGGTCGGCGTGGCCGGGCCGGGGGCGGGTCAGCGGAGCGTTGCGGGCCTGCCGGGCCAGCTCGTCCGGGTCGACCGGGTCGGCGGCCATCACCGTGCGCCACTTCGGCCACTCGGAGTTGCCCACCCGGATCGCCACCGGGCTGCCCAGGGTGACGCCGTGCCGCAGCCCGCCGATCACCTCGACCTCGTCCCGCTCGAACGACATCCGGGCGCCGCGGCCATAGCCGAGCCGGCGGCGGGCCAGGTCGTCGGCGATCTCGGTGGTGGTCACCTCGATGCCGGCCGGCACCCCCTCCATCATCGCGACCAGGGCGGGACCGTGCGATTCACCTGCAGTCAACCAGCGCAACACAGCGATCAGTCTGTCACGCCGGGCCGTCGGCCCGGTGGGCTGCCCGCCGCGTCCCGCCCTGCGGACGGCGAAGGCCGGCGGGCAGCCGCCGGCGGTGGCCGGGTGGGAGCTCCCCGCCGGGCCACCGTCGGTGACGGATCAGATCCCCCGGCCGCGTTTGTGCAGGGTGCGCAGCACCGCGTCGGCGCGCACCACCCGGCCGGCGACCGCGAGCGCCAGGTAGGCGCGCGGCTCGCGGGGGTTGCGGCGCAGGGTTCGCCGAGCCCAGCGCAGCGCGCCCCGCCGGTCGCCGGAGGCGGCCCGGGCGAACGCGATCTGCCCGGTGACGCGTGCCTCACCGGCCGGTTGGTCGGCGAACTCCGGGTAGCGCCGCAGCAACCACTGCAACGCCTCGGAGATCGTGTCCCAGCGCTGGGCGAAATACGAGCGCTTGTGCCAGCGGACCAGCACCGACGGGGTACGCAGGTTGATCAGCGGCGCGCTGCGGGCGGCCCGCAGCAGGAACTCGTAGTCCTCGGCGTAGCTGCCCGGGATCTCCTCGTCGACCAGGCCGAACCCGCCGCGCAGCGCTGCCGCGCGGATCAGGAAGGTGGACGGGTGCAGCTCCGTCATCCGGTCCCGCAGCAGGTCGGCCAGGGTGATCCGGTCCTTGTCGAGCACCCGGTCGACGGTGTGCCCGTCGTAGCTGACCCGGATGCCGCAGCAGACGAACTCGGCCGCCGGGTCGGCGGCCAGCGCGTCGACCTGGGCGGCCAGCTTGCCCGGCAGCCACTCGTCGTCGTCGTCGCAGAAGGCGACAAGCTCACCCTCGGCGGCGAGGGTGCCGCTGTTGCGGGCCCCGGCGAGCCCCGGTGTGCGCTCGTTGCGGATCACCCGCACGGTGCGGTCCGGACCGGTCAGCCCGGTCAGCGACTCGTCGGGCGTGGACTGGTCGAACACGACCACTGCTTCGATTCCGCCCGCGTACTCCTGGGCGAGGATCGCCGCCAACGCGGCGCGCAGCAGCTCGGGCCGGTCCCGGGTGGGCACCACGACGCTGACGGTCGGCTGCCGGGTCATCGAATCTCCTCCGTACCCCGGCCGGAACGCGGCCAGGTCCGCCAGCGGGGGCGGCGCCGGGTCGACCGGGCCACCAGGTCCTCCACGATCTGCCCGACCCGGGCCACCGCCGCCCGCCGCGCCTCGTGGGCGTCCGGGTCGGCGGCGACCGCGTACCGGGACGGGTCGGCCTGCCCGGCGGTGAGCGCGTCGTGCAGCGCCTCGCGGGTCTCGCAGAGCGCCACCAGCCCGGCCGCGCCGAGCCGGCGGGCGAAGAGCTGCTGGTGGTCGTCGACGTGCTCCCCGCGCGCCGGGTCGCGGGGCACCACGATGGGCAGGTGGCCGTGCCGGCGGGCCTCCAGGATCGTCGCCGGGCCGCCGTGGCAGACCACCAGGTCGGCGTCGGCCATCGCCCGCTGCAAAGCGTCGTGGCCGAGGAACGGCACCGCCCCGGGCAGGTGCGGCGCCCGGGTGTGCCCGTGCTGCACGGTCAGCCCGACCGGTTGGGCGGCACCGGTGTGCCACTGCGCCAGCCAGTCGACGAGCCGGTCGAAGGGGTGCTTGTCGGTGCCCACCGCGACGAGCAGTCGGGTCTGCGCGGCCGGCGCGGTGTCGCGCTGGCGGGGCAGCCGGGCCGGCTCCGAGGTGCCGTCGGGGTGGGGCGCCTGCGGACGCCGGGCGGTGCCCGTCTCCCCGCTCACAGCAGCGTTCCGACGACGGTGGCCTCCGGGTACTGCCGGCGCTGCTCGTCCCACTGCACGAGCATCGCGGACAGGAACGGGCGGCAGAGCCGGGCCGTCAGCGTCGGGGTGTCGATCCGGTCGTACACCTCGATGTAGACGGTCGGGATGCGTCGCAGGCGGGCCAGCACCACGAACGGCACGGCCACGCCGGCGCCGGTGGTGACCACCGCGGCGACCCGCCGGCCCCGCAGCACCCGCCAGGCCAGCAGCGCGTTGCGCAACAGGTTCGGGATGTTGCGGGTGGTCGGGTGGTGCGCGGGCACCAGGTCCTCGCCGGCCAGCAGCGACACCGCCTCGGGGGTGTCGAAGGTGACCCAGCGGCGCGGCCACTGTTCGTACCAGGGTCGCAGAGCGAGCAGTTGGGCCAGGTGTCCGCCGCTGGATCCCACCAGCAGCAGCACCGGCGAATCGCCGTCGTCGTCGTTCGCGTCCACGCGACTCCCCACAAGTTCGCTTGGAATTCAGGTTCAGGCCAGCCAGAAGCAGATCACACGTTGCGCGGACGTTGAATAGCGCGACCGGACGAGGTGACGATCTCCACCCGGTGCGCCCGGGCCCACCGTCCGTCCGGGACCCATCGACAACCGTCACGACCTGCTAGTTCGTCGTCACTCTACGACACATTCACCGCGTCACGGTTTCCCCAGTTCAGGCGCTATGTCGTTTCTCGATGACGTCCAACAGTGCGGGATGCAGCGCGGCGTTCCAGCCCGCGCCGGCATCGGCCAACCGCCAGGTCCGCAGCCACATCTCCACCAGGTACGCGTCGGCCACGAGCCGGCGCTGCCCCGGGTGCAGGCCGAGCCGCTCACCGTGCCGACCCAGGTGCTCGTCGACGGCCGCGGCGGCCACGGCGGCCGGTTCCCCGCGCAGCACCAGCGACCGTTGGAAGGCGTCATGTGCCAGGTCGAAGCCGACCGGCACGTCCGGCGCGCTGTGCTCCCAGTCCCACGCGACCAGCCGGCCGGCGTGCAGGCCCAGGTTCCACGGCACCCAGTCGCCGTGCCAGTGCCCGAACTCGACGGCGGTGTCGCCGTGCCGGCGGGCCAGCGCGGCGACCGCGGCGACCGCCCGCGCACCGGCCGGCTCGGCCACGGCGGCCCGGTCGGCGAGCGCGGCCAGCCGGGCCAGGAACGTCGAGGAGGCCAGCGGTCGGGGCACACCCGCCGGGGCGCCTCGGCGGGCCACCGCGAGCAGCGCCGCGATCCGGGGCGGGTCGTCGACCGGTACGCCGCGCACCTCGGGCGGCAACGGTTCGATCACCGCCACCACCTGGCCGGCCCACGCCGTCTCGGTGAGCAGCCCCGGCGGTGTCGGGTGGTCGGCGACGCCGGTCACCGCGCGCAGTTCCCGCAACGCCGCCGCCTCGGCGGTGACCAGCGCGCGGGTGGCGTCATTCCAGCCGATCTTCGCGTAACCGCGTGGGTGACCGTCGGCGTCGAACAGTTGCAGGGTGGGCTTGCCGTTCGGGTCCGGTGGGCGGACCCCGAAGGCGGCCAGCAGCGGCGTACCGCCGAGCGCGGCGGCGAGCCGCTCGGTCAGCAGCAGATCGACCGCCGGCGTCCCCGCCGGCACCGAGACGGTCAGCGTCGGGAAGGGCGCCAGGCCCGCCTCGCCGAACCGGGCCAGCCCACCGAGCGCCGCCCGCAGCGCACGCACCTTCGGCGGGCGCAACGCGTTGTACGCCAGCAGCGACGCCGCGCCGGCCCGGGGCGCGCCCAACGGCACCAGGAACCGGGCACGGGCCACCGACGGCACCACCGCGTACCGGGCCACCGCCCGATGGCCGGCCGGCAGGGCGCCGCCCACGGTCAGGCCGACCCGGTCGTCCGGGAACACCGCGCGACTCACCCAGCCCAGACCGTCGCGCCGGGACCGAGGGTCCGTGGCGGGGGCGACCTCCGTGGTCACGCTGCCCGGTCCGCCCAGTCGAGGTCCAACCCGAGCCGCTCGCGCAGCGCGTCGTTGTAGGGCCGGTAGTAGTCGGTCAGCTCGGCGCGTACCGCCGGCTCCAACGGCGCCGAACGCCGGTCGTTGTACACCTTGAAGTCCGGCAGGTCGTACGGCGGCAGCCCGAGGAAGTCCAGGGTGCGCCGGTAGGTGGCGCGCGAGTCGCGGTACAGGTCCTCGCTGGGCAGGAAGAGGATCTGCGACCGGTCGAAGCGCTCCAGCCACGGCTCCAGGTGCTCCAGGTAGCGCCCCCGAGCCCGGTACGTGTACCAGTCGTACGCCTCGCTGAACGCCTCCGGCTCGGCGATCAGCCGCTCCCGCTCCCCCGCCGTGCGCTCCGGCTCGGCGGCCAGCGCGGCGGCGAAGTCCAACGGCTCGATGCCGTGGGTGCGGCGCTCCTTCCAGTGCGAGTACGCCCGCTCCACCGGGTCGCGCAGGAGCACGATCAGCTTCACCGTCGGCATGAGCGCGGCGACCCGCTGCGCGGCGAGCGGGTGGAACATGTACAGCGGCGCGGCCTCACCGACCCGGACCGGCCCACCGTGCCGCCTCTCCAGGGCCTCGCGGTGCCGCTCGGTCGGGAAGTGCGACCTGTACCACGCCTCGCCGCGACCCCAGTGCTCCTCGAAGTAGTGCGCCGACTTGGTGTTCCACGCGGGAAAGAGCCGGGGCACCAGGGGGTGCTGGATGAGGTAGTTCCACAGGGAGGTGGTGCCGCCCCGCTTGGTGCCGATGATGAGGAAGTCCGGCAGTGGCCGCCGGTCACTGGTACGGACCCCGTAGTCGACCAGGGACTCCTTCACCCGGGTGGTCACCTGGGTCGGAACCAACTGCTTGACCCGGTCACGGATGGACGCCACGACGGACCTCACCTACCTCTCGTCGAGACCGGGGTGGGTTCGGCGGTCGGCGCCGCGTCGTCCCGCCCACGGATCTGCCTCATGGTCACCCGGATGCCGGCGCGCACCCGGGGCAACGTCAACAAGCCGACGCAACCGGCCAGCAGCACTCCCAGCGCCACCGTGAGGCCGGGCAGGCCGCGCCCGCCCAACAGCACGCCGACGCCGGACGCCAGACCCACACCGGCGACCGTGGCCGCCGCCGCGCGCAGCGTCATGCGGTCGACAAGCGGCTCCCGGACCACCGACCGGGCGAAGCCTGCCGCGCTGAGGTTCTCGGTGGCGATGCCGGCGGCCCAGGCCAGCGCGGCGCCGGTGGCGCCGTGCTCCGGGATCAGCCAGAGCCCCAGCGCGACGGTCATGGTCAGCCCCGCCAGGGTGGACACCAGATGAAGCCCACTGCGCCCGCCCATCAGCAGCAGGCTCTGCACGTTGCCCACGCCAGTGTTGACAAGCATCGCCAGCGCGAGCACCGTCATCGCGGGCACGCCAGCGGTGAACTCCGGGCCGAACAGTTGCAGGAAGGCCAGCGCGAACACCGCCAGCAGCAGGTACACCGGCCAGGACAGCACCAGACCCCAACTGGTCAACTGCCGGTGCACGGCCGCGGCGGCGGCCCGCTCGCCCCGCCCGAGCAGCCGGGACAACTGCGGTGACACCGCCACCCGCAGCCCCTGCATGGCCAACTGACCGGCCAGCACGTACCGGCCGACCGCGCCGAACACGCCAGCGTCCTCCGGGCCGGCCAGCACCGAGGTGAGCAGCACGCCCACCCACATGCTGCCCGCGTCGATGGCCGCCGAGGCGGCCCGGGGCAGTGCGAAGCGCCAGAACGTCGACCAGTCGGCGCGACTGGACCGCAGCGGCGCACCCCGGCCCAGCCCGAGCGGGCCGGCCACCAGGATGAGACAGACCAGCAGCGCCAGCGCCGCCGGCACCAGCCAGCCGGTCATGCCGGCGAGCAGGCCGGCGCCGGCCAGCGCGGCGGCACCGACCAGCGCCGGACGGGCCACCGGCAGCAGCAGGAACTGCACCCCGACGTACGCGCGGATGGGTCGCACGCAGCGCAGGGTGGCCAGCAGCAACGTCATCGCCACCACCACCGGCACCGCCGCGAAGGTGACCGTGAGCAGCGCCTGGCCGTCCGCGCCGGAGCCCTGCAACAGTTGGGGAGCGAGCGCGTCGGCGGCCAGCATCCCGACGCCCGCGACCAGGAGCCCGGCCAGCAGCGGCGGGATCAGCGCCACCGGGAGCAGCCGGGCGGCGTCCCCCCGTCGGCCGATCCGGCGTCGGGGCAGTGCCCACATCAGGCCGGTCTCCGCGCCGAGCGTGCAGACCGCGGTGGCCACGGTGACCACCCCGATCGCGGCGAAGAACGCGCCCGCGCCAGCGGTGCCGTACCCCCGGGTGATCACCACGGCCAACACGAAGCCGAACAGTCCGCTGGTGGCGGCGCCGAGCAGCCCGGCGACCCCGCTGCGCGCGCTGCGCCGCGTCTCCGCCGCGCCGACGTCGGCCGCGTCGGGCGGCGGCGCCGGGTGGCCCGTGCCGGCGTCGGCCGGCCCTCGGGTGGCGGCGGTCATGCCGACACCGCCGTACGACGAGCGGCCGGCGGATGCCACCGGCCCGACCGGGCCAGCCGTTCCCGTTCGGCCAGCGCCATCGCGAAGGCGACCGCGAAGAACGCGACAGCCAGATTCTGGTTGGCCATGCCGTAGAACGGGATCTGCACCAGGCAGACCACGGGCACCACGGCCAGCCACTGACCGGCCGGTGAGGTCGCCCGCGCGCAGATCACCGCGGCGGCGACGAACCAGGCCAGGAAACAGACCAGCGCCGGTACGCCGTGACTGAACAGCACCATCCACAACTGCCCCTGGGTGCCGATCGGCGCGGCGGCGGAGACGGTGTCGACGTTCACCGGCGCGCCGTAGCCCAGCCACGGCGACTCCTGCACGCGGCGGATCACCTCGCTGTAGAGCGAGAGCCGGTCGGTGTTGGTGTCGCTGGAGTCGACCCGCTGGCTGATCAGGTCGGTGATCGGGATGACAAGTGTGGCCAGCGCGCCGATCACCACCACGCCGACGATGGACGCGGCAACCCGGACGTTGCCGCGCAGGCTGGCCCGCACCCCGAGCACCGCCAGCCCGGCACCGAGGCTGAGGAACATCGCCCGGTTGAGGGTGAGGAACGCCGGCGCCAGCGACAACGGCAGCGACACCAGCAGCACCCAGCGCAGCAGCCCTCGCCGGCACAGCATGGTGAACGCCACCACGGACGGCAGGGTCATGGCGTACGCGCTGCCGTAGTTGTTGGTGTACGCGAACGGCGCGGCCGGCCGGTAGATGGGGTTGAGCGAGCGTGCGCTGTACTCCGCTGTGGTCAGGTGCACCATGTCCTGGATGAACGGGGTGCCGGCCACCCCGCCGGGCAGCAGCACCTCCATCGGGGTGGTCATCGCCAGGCGGGGCACCAGCACCCCGAGCCAGCCCAGCACCACCAGCGCGAGCCAGAACGCGCAGAGCGGTATGAGCACCGGCACCAGGTCGGCGCGTTCCCGGGCGGCGGCGTAGACGTAGACGCCGACCACGAGCGCGGTCAGGTAGAAGGCCAGCCGCAGGCCGAACGTCAACAGCGAGGCCGGCGACGACAGTTGGGTGGCGCTGACGACCACGATGGCCAGGAACAGCAGCCAGATGCCGGCGGCCGGCGGCAGCGGCACCCGGCCCCGGGTGAACAGCAGCGCGAGCAGCAGCGCCCCCAGCAGCGGCCAGCCGAGGTAGAACGCTCCGAGCAGCCACCAGAGCGGCACCAGACCGAACATCATCGCCAGCGGCCAGAGCGGCAGCAGGGCGGGCGGCGGGGTCGGCGGGGTGGGCACGCCAGCGGACGGGGCGCCCCCGGGCGGCGGTTCGGTCGCCGGGGCGCGGGTGACCGACACCCGTCAGGCCCGGCCGTTGCGGGTGAGCACGAAGCCCAGCGGGGTGACGCCGGCGGCCCGCAGCCGCTCCACCAGCCGTCGCAGGTCACTCTGCCGGGTGCGGTCCCGCTCGACGACCACCACCGCGCTGCCCTGGCGGGCCACCGCGACACCGCGCTCGTCGGACTCCCCGGGTGGGGCGTTGTACAGCACCAGCCCGTGGTCCGCGCCCTGCCGCCAGGTGCCGAAGCGGACGGTGCCCACGCCCACGGCCACCTCGTCCGGGGCGACCGGTCGGCTGTTGTCGGTGCGCGCGGAGGCGACCCGGGGCAGCGTCAGGGTGGCGTCCGGGTCGGTGGACGGGCGGGCGCCGGGCGGGTGCGGGGAGGGCCGCCGGGTGGCGGCGCTGTCCGGGGTGGCTGCCGCGGGTGGGCTGACGGCCGGACGGGGTTTGGGCACCTGCGGCCGAGACGGGTCGATGGGCAGCCGCCCACGGTCGGCGAGCACGGCGGCGCGCAGCCGGTCGGCCCGCCCACTGTCGTCGGCGACGAAGACCTCCCGACCGTCGACGGCGAGCGCCACGGCGAGCCCGGCGGTGAGCGCCGTGGCGTCTTCGCGGGCGGTGACCAGCGCCACCCGGGCCGGCTGGCGAACCCGCTCGGCGACCGCCATCGCCACGTACCGGATGTCCGCGTCGGCGGCTCGCGGGCTGCCCCGGAATGTCGGGCGACGCACCGTGCCGAGCAGCGGCAGGCCGGTGGCGTCCCGGCCGTCGGCGACCGAGCGCACCCGCCGGTCGGTCGCCTCCCAGGCGTACGCCAGCACGACGCCGAGCAGCGTGCCGCCGAGCAGGCCGGCGACCAGGTAGAGCGGCCGGTTCCCGGCAGAGCTGGCCAGCGCCCGCTCGGCGGTCTGCGTGATCCAGCCGGGGTTGACGTCGACCGCCGCGATCTCGGTCCGCGAGGAGTTGAGCTGGGTGAGCTGGTTGTTGATCCCGGCCAGCTCGGCCAGCGCGGCGTCTCCGGCGGCGGAGTCCTTGGCGGTGCTCACGCGCTTCTGCACGGCGGTCTGCTGGGCGGCGACCTTGGTGATGCTCTCGTCGTAGGAGCGGACCATCTCGGTGCGCTGCTGCTCGTACATGGCGCGTCGCACGTCCAGATATGCCTGTGCGGCGAGGTTGGCGCCGCTCACCGCACGCTGTGCGTCCTTCGACTGGTAGCTGAAGCGCAGGATCTGCCCGCCGGTGGGGACCTCGACCTCGAGTGCGTCGCGGATGTCGCGCGGGTCGCCGCCGACCCCGCTGGCGAGACGCTGGACCACTTCGGTGCCGGTGGCGATGCGGCTCTCGACGTTCATGTTGACCGCGCGGTCGGCGCTCGCACCGCTGGGGGTGAAGGCGTCGGTGACCACGGGCCGGACCGCGACCACCGCGCTCGCGGTCACCGCCGCCGGCACCAGCAGCACGTAGCCGAGCGCGGCGAGTAGGCCGACCAGGGCGACCGCGCCCACCAGGCGGAGCCGGTGCAGCGGCACCCGCAGCAGGTCGGTCAGCGTGACGGACCGGGCGGCACCGGTGGGCGGGCCGTCCGTCGACCAGGAGGCGGGTGCTGCGTCAGTCATGGAACTTCTTCACCGTCTGTTGGGGGTTGCCGACGACGACGACGCGGGGTGGCACGTCCGTGCGGACCACCGTCGCCGCGCCCACGACGCTGTCCCGACCGACGCGGACGCCCTTCATCACGAGGGCATGCGCGCCGATCCACACATTCTCCTCGACAACGATCGGGGCGCGTGTAGCCGGGCTGGGCGGCGCGTGCCGCTGCTCGGGTTGCAGATTGTGAAAGTCGTTGTCCAGAAGTTCACAGTCGGACAGCAGGCACCGGTCCCCCACGGTCACCGACGTCCAGGTGCCGATCCAGGTGGCGTTGAGCAGGCAGTCGGCGCCGACGCGCACCTCGCCGGGGCCGGCGAAGCGGACCAGCTTGTTGATCCGGGTCCGGTCGCCGATGGTCACCCGCACTCCGCGACGCAGCCGGATCCGCCCCCGGATCTCCACGTCGCGGCCGAGTGTCAGCCGGCGGTAGCGGAGCCGGTACCAACCGCGTTTGACCGCGAAGACCAGGCGCACCGCGCTCTTCGCGCGGATGCCAGCGGCGCCGACCAACGACCCTCCCCATGTCGCGGGGCCGGCGGCGGTGACACCGCCGCCGGCCCAACGTGAACAATCTACCGATGTTCCGTTACGAACGGTTAACCGCTACTGCACCGAGAAGAACGTCGACGGGGTGGACCAGGACAGCTCGGTGGTCGCCGGAGCGATCACCGTCGCTGTCGTCCCCACGACCACCGCGGCCGGCGCGGCCGTCGGGTCGAACGGCACACTGCGCAGCGTGCCGTCGGTCGCACCGTAGACGATCTTGCCGTCAACCCATGCCATGCCGCGCACCGTCGACCACGTGACGCCGCTGGTGGGCAGGGCGAACTCGGTGGCACCCAGGTAGTTGCCGTCGATCTCGAAGAAGCGGTAGTAGAGGTTGTTGGCGCCGGTACGGGTGTAGTAGAGCCGCCCGTCGAGGAAGAACGCGCCGGTCAGCGCCGCCGCGTTGAACCAGTCGTTGTAGCCGGACGCCTCCCACGGCGCGCCGATCGCGCCGCCGTTGAACATCGAGATGTCGATCCGGCTGCCGGTGGGCGTGCCCGCCACGGTGTGCGACCAGTAGATCCGGTCGGCCACCCGCCAGGTCGCGCCGGCCGCCGTGTAGTTGGGCTGGCTGACCGTGTCCGCCGTACCCAGCGTGGTGCCGTCGAACGGCACCTTCGCCAACGTGCCCGGGCCGGTGCCCAGGTAGAGGTTGCCGGTGGTCGCCGTCGGCGGGTTCTTCGGCGTGAAGGTGCGCCCGCCGGCGAGCGGGAACATGCCCAGTCGGCCGTGGTACTCGTTGCCCATCCCGTCGGAGTTGTGGCCGAAGTAGAGGCCGTCCGTCCCACGCCACAGCACCGGCACCGCGGAGCCCCAGTTGCTGGTGCCCGACGGCATCGAGGCGCTGCCGCTGCGACGCGGGTTCCAGTTCACCGGCATGCCGGTGGCCGGGGTGACCGCGGCGATGCCGAGCCGGTCGACCGCGCCGTTGCCGGCCCGGTCACTGGCGTTCGGGTTGTTCAGCCAGCGGAAGTGCCCGCCCAGGTAGATGACGTTGTCGGCCACCTCCACCGAGGTGATGGTGTCGTTGCCGGTGTAGTCGGCCCAGGTGGCGAGCTGACCGCTGCCCCGGGCGGCGGTCTCGAAGCGGACCAGCGCGTCGCAGTACGCGGCCGGCCAGCCGGAGCCGCCGTTGGTGCCGACCACGAACCAGCTGCCGTCCTCGCCGAACCGCACGTCCTGCACGTAGTGCACGAAGGTCGCCGGGTCCGCGCACGGCGGAACGAACTTCTCGGTGCTCCAGTCCAGCACCGTCGGGGTGCCGGAGAGGTCGACCAGCGCCATCTGGTTGCGCGGCAGGTCGTTGACGAGCGTGAAGTTACCGCCGACGACAAGCGTGTTGCCGTCCGGCGCGACGTCGATCGCCCACACGTACGAGTTGGTGCCGCGCCGCCCGACGCTGGCGTTGATGTTGAAGGTCGGGTCGATGGCACCGGTGGTCGCGTTGATCCGGGCGAGGCCGGCGTGGGCGGTGCCGTTGAGCCAGTTGAACGCGCCGGCCACGTAGAGCCAGTTGCCGTTCAACGCCATGTCACGGACGTTGCCGCCGTCGGAGCGCCCGACCCAGCTGTCGATGATCTCACCGGTGCTCGGGTCGAGCGCGACCAGGTTCTTGCGGGAAACGTCGTTGACGTTCTTGAAGGCGCCGCCGACGATCAGCGTGCCTCCGGGACCGGCGATCAGCGTGTTGACCGCGCCGTCGAGCACCGGCAGGAAGGTGGTGGAGATGGCGCCGGTCGTGCGGTCGTACGCGAAGAGGTAACGCTGGGTGACCCAGGCGGACGTGGCGGTCTGCCGGATCTGGGTGAAGCTGCCGCCGACGAACACGGTGTTGCCGACCTGCGCGAAGGCGCGGGTCTCACCGTCGCGGGCGTGCGGGGTCTGGTCGGCGGGATTCGTGGACACCAGGGTCTGCGTCGTCGGGACCGGAACCACCGCCGCTGAGGACGCCGTGGGCACGCTGAGTGCCGCGGCGACGACCGCCAGCACGACGACCGCCGCCCGGGTACGACGTCTTCCTGACAAACGCCACAAGGGCGGAATTTTAGGCACGCTGCGCCTCCAAGATGGATGAGAACCCGAGGTAGCCTGCCTCGTCCACCCTGTCAGGCGCATCCGCCGATTGGGCGGTGCATGAATCTGCAAACCGACAGACGCCGGAGAATCGGCTGCCCGATCCCGGTAAACGGCGTGCTGTCAGGGCATCTTTGTGATCAACGGCTCCCTCCGGTCGGCTGCCGCAGATAGGAATCCCGGCCGGCCTGAGCGAAGCCCGCCAATGCCGAGGCATTGTGATTCATCGTCATGTCACAGGTCGCCGTACGAGTCGTCATGCCCGGCGAGTTGAAGTAGATGGCGGCCTTGATTTTCGGGTGCGCCTTGAGGGCCGCCGGGAACTCCTGGAACCAGCGCTGCTTGGCGCCCGGGTCGGCGGAGTTGAAGTTCGTGCCGAACTCGGCGAGCATCCGGGGCTTGCCGGCGCCGATGCCGTTCTGGTCCAGCCAGCGATAGAAACTGCCCACCGTCGTGCTCGGGCTCTTCCACACCGTGCTGCCGTTGCAGACGTGGAAGTTGTACGGGTCGTAGGCCACCCAGTCGACGTAGCGGTCACCGGGGTAGAGGCCGGCGTACCGGGAGTAGTGCCCGGACCAGCCCATCATCGTCCACACCCAGACGGCGTTGTCCGCGCCCGCCTTGGCGAACCGCTCGTGCACGTACCGCCAGGCGCGGACGAACTCGGCGTCGCTGCCCTTCTCCGGCTCGTCCTCCGGTTCGTGGTCGAAGCCGATGAACACCGGCACCTTGGCGGCCCGGATGCGACCGGCGACCGCGTCGATCGTCGCGTCCTGCCGCCCACTGTAGACATCGGCCCACTTCATCGTCGTGCCGGCGGAGAAGTTGCGGGACTCCCAGGCGAAGAACATCAACCGGCCCTCGCGCATCTGCTGCTGCTCGTACGCGTCGGGGAAGGCGCCGTTGCTGCCCGCGTTGGAGAAGTCGTGGTAGCGGTGCACGATGTCGAACTTGCGGCCGACCTGCGCCTCCACGTCGGTGACCGCCTTGCCGTGGTCCCAGCCGCCGGCCGCCCCGGCGGGTGAGTACATGCCCCACCAAGCGCCGCAGGAGGGGACGAGCTTGTCCGACACCGAGCCGCACTTGCCGGACGGAAGAGCCGGGCTCGCCGTCGCGGTGGGCGTCCGGGTCGGCGCGACGGTCGGCGACGGCTTGGGCGCGGCGGTGGTCGGCAGCGCGCTCGGCGTCGTCGGCGGCGGCGCCGGACGGGTGGTCGGCGCCGACGACGGCGCGGTGCCGATGTCGTAGCTGATCACCAGGCTGGGGCGCAGGTCCGGGTTGCTGTTCTCGACCGACGCCCAGTAGATCCGGGTGTCCAGGCCACTCTGGGCCAGCGAGACCGTCCAGGTGCCGTTGCCCGTGACCAGCCTGGAGATGTCCCACTCGTTGGCGCCCTTGGCGACGCCGGTCACCGTGTCCAGAGCGGTGCCGGCCGGCGCGACGCGCGGCCGCGTCTCGCGGGCGCTCAGCGGTGAGGCGTGCGCCGTCACCGTGGCGGCGAACTGCTGCCAGGCGTGCACCCGCAGGGTCGCCCGGACGTTGACGGCTGCTGCCGGCACGGTGGTCACGGCGAACTCGATGACGGCCTCCCGGCCGCCCCGCGGGTTACCGTCACAGCGCGCCGGGCAGGTGGCCAGGGTCGTCTTGGCGGCGTTGTCGCCGTCCTGGGACACGGCGGTCGCGGTGGTGTCCGCCACCGCGCGGATCGACAGGTCGTCGCTGGCCAGCAGCGGCAGCGTGGTCGCCACGATGCCGGCCACCACGGAGCCTCCGACCACGCCGAGGGCGATCGCCTTGCGGCGGGGGCCGGAGCGGAACCGGGCCATGCGGTGCAGTCCGTGCCTGGTCAAGGAAACTCCCTGTGTCTGCTGGCGTAACGGTGAGCAGCGTATCCATGACCAGGGACAGTCGCGGGCAGGACAGATTTCCGTAAGCGCGTCTTAAGCGTCAGCTAAGACTCTGCGCTGGGCAGTCGCTCAACAGAGGCGGGTGGCGAATGGCGCGGAGCACATCGGACAGATCCCTGTGGGGCAAAACTATCAGCGTCGAGCCGCGAGCAGCGCTTCCCGCATCGCCTCGACCGGGGCGGCCACACCGGTGAACTGCTCGAACTGGCCGACCGCCTGCGCCAGCAGCAGGTCCAGTCCGGACACCACCCGCAGGCCCGCCGCGACGGCGGCTGCCGCCAGGGGCGTCGGCCACGGATCGTAGAGCGCGTCGAAGACCACCGCGCCCGCCGACCAGGTCCCCGCCTCGGCCAACGGGTCGGCGACCCCCTTCGGCACGGTGGAGACGACCACCTCGGCGCCCAGGTGCCGGGGCGCGTCGCCCCAGGCCCCGGCGTTCAGCACGACACCTACCGCGTCTGCCACCGGCCGCAGGTCGTCGACCGCCTCCGCCCGGCGCGCCACCACCGTCACCGAGGAGCAGGCCAGCTGCGCGGCGGCGGCGAGCGCTGCGCGGGCCGTACCGCCCGCGCCCAGCACCGTCACGGCGGCACCAGCGCGCACCCCGGCGTCGGTCAGCACCTGGACCATGCCGGCGACGTCGGTGTTGTCGGCGTGCCAGGAGCCGTCCGGGCGCCGTACCAACGTGTTGGCCGCACCGACGGCGGCGGCGACCGGCGAGGCCTCCGAGGCCACCGCGAGCGCCGCCTCCTTGCCCGGCATGGTCACCGACAACCCGACCCACTCCGGGCCCAGGCCGGCGACCAGGGCCGGCAGCTCCGCCGCCGCGCACTCGATCCGGGTGTACGACCACCCGGCCAGCCCGGCGGCGGCGTAGCCGGCGTTGTGGATCACCGGGGAGAGCGAGTGCCCGATCGGTTTACCCAGGACGGCGGCCCTCCGACGCGGCGCCATCAGATGATGCCGGCCTCGCGGGCCTTGGCCTCGTTGCGCTGGTGCTCCGGGTACGTCTCGGCGAAGGCGGAGTGACCCTGCTTGTCGATGGCCACGAAGTAGAGCCACTTGCCCGCCGGCGGGGCCATCGCCCCCTCCAGGGCCTGCTTGCCGGGGTTGTTGATCGGGGTGGGGATCAGACCCCGCAGCTTACGGTTGTACGGGTTCTTCTGGTCGTCCAACTCCGACGCCGTCATCTGCGCGGAGGTCTTGGTCGGCTTGCCGATCGACTCCAGGTAGTAGTTGACCGTGACGTCCATCTCCAGGCAGTTGCAGTTGAACTCGCCGTACACCCGGTTGTAGGCCACTCGGGCGACCTTGCCCAGGTCGTCCTTGTTGCCCGCCTCGGCCTGGGCCAGCGACGACACGATAAGCGCCTCGTACGGGCTGACCCTGCGTTCCTTCTGCACGCGGTCGGCGAACTTCATCTCACCGGTCACCGAGAGGAAATTGTCCACCATCATTTTGAGGATGCTCTCCGCGGTGGCCTTCGGCGGAATCTCGTACGTGTCCGGGTAGAGGAAACCCTCGATGGACTTGACGACCTTCTTGCCGTCGTCGCGCGTGAACCACCACTCCGGTACGCCGAGCGCCTCCGGGTCCTTCGCGGCGGCCTCGAACTCCTTCACCGGAATCTTGGTCTTCTCGGAGAGCAGTTTGTAGATGTTCTTGCTGGTGCGCCCCTCGGGGATGGTCAACCCGTTGACGATCTTGTTTTTCAGGTCGAGCATCGCGGTGACGGCGCTCTCACCGCTCATCTGCTTGCGCAGCTTGTACGTGCCCGGCTGGATGTTCTTGCTGCGCGAGTTGGCCTCGGCGGCCTCGATGAACGCCTTCTGGCTCTTCACCACGTCGGCGGCGACCAGCGCGGCGGCCATGTCGGCGAGCAGCGCGCCGTTCTTGATCTCGACGGTGACCTCGCCGGACCCGGCGCCGTCGTAGTCGGGCGTGACGAAGTAGTTCTGGATCCGGTCGAAACCGTAGAACGCCCCGCCGCCGATGGTGCCGAGCAGGACCAGGGCCATCATCAGCGCCAGGAACGTCTTGCCCCGGCCGCCACCGGACCCGCCCTTGCGCTTGCGGAAGCCGCGCCGATGGCGCCCCTTCTCCCCGCGCTCCGGCTCGTCGAACCCAAGGTCCAGATCGTCGATCATTACGTCCGCCTCCGCTGCGCGTCCAGCCAGCTCTGCAGGATCTCCACCGCGGCCGCCTGGTCGACAACCGCACGTTGACGCTTGCCCCGAACGCCACGCTCGGCAAGCCTACGAGAAGCGACCACGGTCGACATCCTCTCGTCAGTGAGCGTTACCGGGACGGGCGCTATCACATCGACCAGTCGGTCAGCGTACGCCTTCACATGGACCGCCGCCGGACCATGCTTGCCGGCGAGATTGACCGGAAGGCCGACGACAACCTCGACGGCCTCATGTTCGGCCACCAGCGCCGCCAGCTCGGCAAGGTCACTGGGCACCGCGTCCGGCGCGGCGGTGAGGTCCCGGGCGAGGGTGACCAGTGGCGTGGCCAAGATGCCATCCGGATCCGAGCGGGAGATCCCCACCCGCACCTGACCGACGTCCACGCCGATCCGTACACCACGCATGCGCTCACTCACCGACGGTCACCTGAGGGCCAGACGAGCCAGGGCGGACCAATCGGTCCGCCCTGGCTGACAACGATCGTGGTATCACGCTTCAGTGATCGCCTTCTCGACGGTGAGGAGCAGGTTCGGTGCCTCGGCCGCGGGCAGCCCGCCGCCCTGGGCCAGGTCGGGGCTGCCCCCGCCGCGCCCGGAGAACGCCGCCTTCACCAGATCCGAGGCCGCCAGGCCCCGGCTGCGCGCGGCGGCGTTGACCGCCACCACCAGCGACGCCTTGCCGTTCGCGCGGGCCGCCACCGCGACCACCGCCGGCCGCGCCGGGTCGATCTTGCCGCGGATCTCCTGGGCCAGGGTCCGCACGTCGTTACCGGCCGCGCCCTCCGGCGCCTCGGTGCCCACGTACGCCACCCCGCGCACATCCTTCGCCTGCGCGGCGAGCGCACCCGCACCACCCAGCACCAACTGGGCGCGCAGCTTCTCCAGCTCCTTCTCCGCGTCCCGGAGCTGGGTGACGGTCTGCTCCACCCGGTCAGCGACCTGGTCGTTGGGCACCCGGTACAGCTCGGCCAGCCGGGACACCAGCAGGTGCTCGCGGGCCAGGAAGCCGAACGCGTCCATGCCGACCAGCGCCTCGACCCGGCGCACACCGGAACCGATCGACGACTCGGAGAGGATCTTCACGAGGCCGAGCTGCGCCGAGCGCGCCACGTGCGTGCCACCGCACAGCTCCCGGGCGTAGTCGCCCACCTCGACGACCCGCACCTCCTCGCCATACTTCTCACCGAAGAGCGCCATCGCCCCGATCCGCCGCGCCTCGTCCAGCGACGTGATGAAGGCGTGCACCTCCAGGTCGGCCAGGAGCACCTCGTTGACCTGCTGCTCCACGTCCCGCAGCACGGTCGGGGAGACACCGGTCGGGGTGTTGAAGTCGAACCGCAGCCGACCGGGCGCGTTCAACGAACCCGCCTGGGTCGCCGACTCCCCGAGAAAGTTACGCATGGTCTGGTGCACCAGGTGGGTGGCGGTGTGCGACCGGGAGATCGCCCGCCGCCGGGTGGTGTCGATCTCGGCGTAGCCGGTGTCGCCCGCGCGCACCTCACCCCGGACCACCCGGGCCCGGTGCACGATCAGGCCGGGCACCGGCTGCTGCACGTCGAGCACCTCGACCTGGCCGTCGCCGACGGTGATCATGCCGTGGTCGGGCTGCTGGCCACCGCCCTCGGCGTAGAACGGGGTCGTGTCGAGCACCAGCTCGATGGTCTCGCCCTCGGTCGCCGCCTGGAGCGGGCCGGACCCGCCCAGCAGCGCCCGCACCCGCGACTCGCGGGCCACCTCGCTGTACCCGGTGAACGTCACCGGGCCACCCGAGTCGAGCACCGACCGGTACGCCGACACGTCGGTGTGGCCGGTCTTGCGGGCCTGCGCGTCGGCCTTCGCCCGGGTCCGCTGGTCGGCCATCAACCGCCGGAAACCCTCATCGTCGACCTTCAGGCCCTGCTCGGCCGCGATCTCCAGGGTCAGATCGATCGGGAAGCCGTACGTGTCGTGCAACTGGAACGCCTTCGCACCCGACAACGCGCTGCCGCCCGCCGTGCGGGTCTCGGCGATCGCCGTGTCCAGGATCGTCGTGCCCGCGCGCAGCGTCGACAGGAACGCGTCCTCCTCCGCGTACGCGTACTGCGAGATCCGGTCGAAGTCGCTCGCCAGCTCCGGGTACGACGGCGCCATGCAGTCCCGCGCCACCGGCAGCAACTCGGGCAGCGCCCGGTCCTGCCAGCCGAGCAGCCGGATCGACCGGATCGCCCGCCGCATGATCCGACGCAACACGTACCCGCGACCCTCGTTGGACGGGGTCACACCGTCGCCGATCAGCATCAACGCGGTCCGCACGTGGTCGGCGACCACCCGCAGCCGTACGTCGTCCGGGTGCGACTCGCTCGCCACGTGCCCGGAGTGCGCGCCGTACCGCTTACCGGTCAGCTCGGCCGCCCGGTCCAGGATCGGCCGCACCTCGTCGATCTCGTACAGGTTGTCGACGCCCTGCAGGATCGAGGCCATCCGCTCCAGGCCCATGCCGGTGTCGATGTTCTTCGCCGGCAACTCCCCCAGGATCGGGTAGTCGTCCTTCGTCGTGCCCGGACCCCGCTCGAACTGCATGAACACGAGGTTCCAGAACTCCATGTAGCGGTCCTCGTCGACCGCCGGGCCGCCCTCGCGGCCGTACTCCGGACCCCGGTCGTAGAACAGCTCCGAGCACGGACCGCACGGCCCCGGAATCCCCATCGACCAGAAATTGTCCGCCTTACCCCGACGCACGATCCGCGCCGCCGGCACACCCACCGACCGCCAGATCTCGTACGCCTCGTCGTCGTCCAGGTACACCGTCGGCCAGACCCGCTCCGGGTCCAGACCGAACCCACCATCGGCCTGCGACTTGGTGACCAGATCCCACGCGAGGGGAATCGCGCCGTCCTTGAAATAGTCGCCGAAGGAGAAGTTGCCGTTCATCTGGAAGAACGTGCCGTGCCGACTGGTCTTACCGACCTCGTCGATGTCCGGGGTACGGATGCACTTCTGCACGCTGACCGCCCGCTGGTAAGGCGGGGTCTGCTGACCCAGGAAGTACGGGACGAACTGCACCATACCGGCGTTGACGAACAGCAGGTTCGGATCGCTGATGGCGGGCAGCGGAGCGGACGGCACCACGGCGTGGCCGTTCGCCTCGAAATGCGCAAGGTACCGCCGCTTGATCTCCGCCGTCTTCATCGCTGGTGTTCCTCCGGAAAGATTTCTCGATCGCCGATCCGCGGGTCTTCCCGCAGCTCGGCGAACTGGTCGTCGAACGCCTCGCCCTGGGCGAACGCCTGGTGGATCTCCTGCTCGCGCTCGGCCATCCCGATTCGGACGTCCTCCACGAAGCTACGCAGCGACTCGACCAGGCCGCCAGCGGATTCCGACAACGTGCTGGCGATACCGGCCGGCGTGTACGACTGGGCGGTCCGGGTCGCCTTGCGGACCACGATCACGCCGACGGTCACGCCGATGCCGAGCCAGAACAAGCGCCTCATGTCTCGCTACCTCCTGGTACGCCGGCTGGTCAGCGGTTGCCGCGCCGGGCGGCCCGTCGCTGCTGCTTGATGGTGTCGCGTACCTCGCGCTCGGTCTCGGCGGCCCGACGGCCGGCGGCGGCCTTGCGCACGCCGTAGCCGAACGCGGCCACCTTGACCAGCGGATTGGCGGCAGCGGCGGAGACCACCGTGGCCAGGTTGGCGACGTTGGCGGTGACGTTCTGCGCGTGGCTGGTCATGGTGTCGACCTTCGCCAGCTGCAGGTTCACGCCGTCGAGCGAGGTCTGCACCTGCTCCAGCGCGGTGTTGACGTTCTTCACCGTGGTGTTCACGTCGCTGAGCAGCGGCGCGGTCCGATCGTTGAGGTCGTTGATCATCCGGGTGGTGGCGTCAACCGTGTGCCGCAGCCGCAGAATCGGCAGCGTCAGGATGAGCACCAGCACCGCGAACGCCGACGCCGCGATCAGCGCCGCGACCTCTCCAATGTCGCCCACGCCTGTCCTCCTCATACAGAGTTCCGCCGGACCCGACGTCCCCGGAACGCACCACCTTGTACCCGCACCGAACTGTCGCCAGTCAACGGTCGCGGGCGGGCCCGCCAGCCCCAGACCCTACCGTCCGTGATGGAGACCGGCTCAGGACGGTGAGGGTGTCACGTCGCCGAGCGGATCCGCACTGACCGTCGGGAACGGATCCTCGCCGGTCAGTGACGGGTCGGTGGCGGGCTGCGGCCTGGTCCGCTCGTCGTCGATCGCATTGCGCACCTTCACCGACACCAACGAGCCGGTGCACTCCGCCGCAGCGGCCGACGGCTCCGGGGACGGCACGAGCGCCGGCTCGCCGTCGACCGGTGGTGGCACGCAGGTCGGCGAACGCACCCACAGGTCGAGGGTCAGCTCGTCCCGACGCCAGCAGGTGTAGGTGCCCTTGGTCTCCTGCTCCGGGCAGCGGCTCACCTTCCACGGTTGCCAGCCGTCCTGGCGCAGCGCCGTCTCGTACACCGTCGTCGTCTCCTCCGGCGACTTGTCGGAGGTGACGGTGCGCTCACGGAGCCGGCAGTCGAGCAGGCACCAACGGCTGCCGCTGACGTCGTCGACCGTCTTCGTCGCGGCCCAGCCGGGCACGTTGAGCTGGTCCAGGTTGTCGAAGACCGGGTCCCGGCTCAGCGTACGGACGCCGAAGAAGAGCGGCACCGCGCCGAGCAGCACGACGCTGACCAGCACCAGCACCGCCGCCCGCAGTCGGCGTCGTTCGCGCAACTGCCGGCGCAGCTCGGACCGGGCGCCCGGGGTGGCCCCGTCGTCGTCGGGGGTGTCCTGGTTGGCCGCGCGCAGCGCGGCCCCGCCGGCTGGCTCGGGGGTCGGGCGGTCCGCCGGCCCGGTCGCGGCGGGCACCACGGCGGCGGCACGGGCCACGCCGACGGGCTCGCCGGGGCGTCCGGGCGGCGGCACGGGCGCGACGCCGCTCGGCTCGGGGCGGCCAGGCTCCCGGTGCGGCGGAAGGGCACGGCCGGCGGCGCGATCCGCCGGGCGAACGGGCGAGGCACCGCCGCGCGCCGCCACGGGCGACCCGGGACCGGTGCCGGGCTCGCCGCCGGGCGGAACGACGCCGACGGGCGGGTGCCCGGCGCTCGGCGGGCGGACGGCGGCACGAGCCGGACCGTCCGGGCGCGGTCGGGGCAGGCCATCCGGGCCGGCACCCGGCGGGACAGCGGCACGAGCCGGACCGTCCGGGCGTGGGGCGCCCCGGTCGGGTACGTCGGTTCCGGGGCGGGGTGGGCCGTCGGGGCCCCGGCGACCGGCGCCGGCGATCGGCGCGTCGCCAGGGCCGACCCGTGCCCGCCCGCCGGGCGGGGTGGAGCGTGCGCCGCCCCGGGCGGGCGCGCCGGGCACGCCGCCAGCGGGACCGGCGTACGGGTCGTCGCCGCGCTCGCCGGGGCGGGCAGCGGCCGCTGCGTCGGGGCCGGGCTGGGCGTGGGGTCTGCGCCGACCGGTCGGATCCGGGGTGGGCGCCGGAGCGCCCCGGCGGCCGGCGGGCCGCTCGCCGCTGACCGGCGGCGCGGCACCGCTCGGCTGTTCTCCGGTGGACTCCGCCAGGCCTGGCCGGGCGGCGCGAGCGGGCGCGCCCGGATCCGGTGGTGGCCCGACGGGCCGTTGGCCGGCGGTGCGGTCCGCAGCCGGGTCCGGCACGGCGAGCGGGCCGGTGGAGCCGGTCAGGTCGCCGCCGGACGGCGCCGGACGACGCCCGGCGGGCCGGTTGCCGACCGGAGCGGGTGCACCGCCGCCGCGCCGGTTGACCACCGGAAGGCCGGGGTCGGTGTGCGGCAGCCGGCCGGCCTGACGCAGCCAGTCGGCCGGTCGCTCCGGGCGGTCCGCCCGGGGTTCAGCGCCGGCCGGAGCGCGCCGGCCCTGCTCGTCGGAAGCTGCCCGGCGGCGGCCGGCGCCGTCGGTGGGCGCGGCCCCCGGGCGTGCGGGGCCAGCCGGCGGGGTTCCCGTGCGCGCGTGACCAGCCGGCGCGGCATCGGGCTGCGCGGGGCCGGGCTGCCCCTGGCCGGTCGGCGGCGGGCCGGACTGTGCGGGGACGGACGGCGCGAGACCGGTCGGCAGCGGGCCGGACTGCGCGGCACCGCGCTGCGCGGCGGACGCGGGAGGCATCGGTGGCGCGTTGCCCGAGCGGGGCACCACGGGCTCCTGCTGCTCAGCGGCGCGGCGGCGACCGCCCGCGGCCGAGCGGGGGGGAACGGGTGGCTGCGGCGCCCCCGGATCGACCGGGCCGGGACGACGCTGGGCCCCGCGCGGGTCGCGGTCGATCGCGGGGTCGGGTCGCGGGCCGTCGGAGACCGGCGGTACGACTCCGGGCGGCGGCCCGTCGAACCGGGCCGGACCAGCGGCGGCGGGTGGCCCGGCGGTGCGCGCCGGACCGGCGACGGGCCCGGCGGTGCGCCGACCCGTGGGCGGGCCGTCGGTGGGCAGTGGACGGCCGGGCTCGGTGGGCTCCGCGCCGGGGCGGCGGTTCGGCGGGACGGCGTCCGGGCGGCGCAGCGGCGGCATCGCGTCCGCCCGGCCAGCCGGCGCGGCAGCATCCGGGCGGCGACCGGTCGGGGCGCCCGAGGTCGGTGGGCCCACGGGTGGGCCGGGCGGAGCCGTCGCCGGACGCGGTCGTGCCGCGCCGGCGGGAGCACCGGACGAAGGACGCGGCCCGGGCGGTCCTGCCGGGTCACCGCCGGCCGGGCGGGCGGCGGGTGGCGCCAGCGGCGGCCCGGCGGCGCGGGGACCGGTGCCGGGCACCGGCTGTGCGCCGCGCGGCGGCTGACCTTGAGTGGGGGCGCCGGGACCGGTGGCGCGGGGACGGTCGGCGGGTGGCCGCTCGTCCGGGCGGCGAACCGCTGGCGGCTCACCCGGCCAGGGGCCGTCAGTCGGACGACGCGCCCCGGTGCCGTCCGGGTCGCCCCGGCGTGGACCGGGCGGCGCGTCCGGCGCCGTGGGCGCACCCGCGCGCGGCGGCACGGGCTCGGCCGGCGCACCGTCCGGGCCCAACTCGGTGCGTTGCTGCTTGGCCGAGCGCAGGTCGTCGATCCAGCCGAACTCCTCGCCGGATACCGGCTCCTCCGGCTCCGCCTCGGCTCGGCCTCGACCCCAGCGGCGGCCCTTGGCGCGGGGATCACGCCGCTCGTCCGGGCCCTCGTCCGGGCGGTCCGCACCACGCGATCTCACTGTTGACCCTCTCCTGCGGCGTCCGTGCCGCTGTCCTGCATCGTGCCGGGACCGCCCGTGTCCGTGATCGGGCGACCGTTCTCACCCGCAAGCGCCGGTGGGGTCCGCCCCGTTACGGGTGGCCCGGCTGTCGGGGCCTCCGGTCGGGCGGGCGGCGCCGGCAGGCCGCGCACGATCCGGCGCAGCAGCGGCAACCGGGTCGCCACCGACCGCTCCGCCCCGTGCGGGCTGGGCTGGTAGTAGTCGGTGCCCACCAGGTCGTCCGGGACGTACTGCTGGGTGACCACGCCACGCTGGTCGTCGTGCGGATAGCGGTAGCCGGTGCCGTGGCCCAGCCCACGGGCGCCGGCGTAGTGCGCGTCGCGCAGCCCGCGCGGCACCGGGCCGCCCCGGCCGGCCCGTACGTCGGCGATGGCGGCACCGATCGCGGTGGTCGCCGAGTTCGACTTGGGGGCGGTGGCCAGGTGGATCACCGCCTGGGCAAGGTTGAGCTGCGCCTCGGGCAGCCCGACGTACTCGACGGCGTGCGCGGCCGCGGTGGCCACGCCCAGGGCACCGGGGTCGGCCATGCCCACGTCCTCGCTGGCGAAGATGACCAACCGGCGGGCGATGAACCGGGCGTCCTCACCGGCGACCAGCATCCGGGCCAGCCAGTGCACCGCGGCGTCCACGTCCGAGCCGCGCATGCTCTTGATGAACGCGCTGACCACGTCGTAGTGGGCGTCGCCGTCCCGGTCGTAGCGCACCGCCGCCACGTCGACCGCCTGCTCGGCGGTGGCGAGGTCGATCCGCCCGACGCCGAGCGCCGTGGCGGAGGCCGCCGCCGCCTCCAGCGCGGTCAGCGCCTTGCGGACGTCACCGGAGGCGAGCCGGACCAGATGGTCCTCGGCCTCGTCGGCCAGGGTGAACGCGCCACCGAGGCCGCGCTCGTCGGCGACCGCCCGGCGCAGCAGGCCGCGCACCGCGTCGTCGTCGAGCGGTTGCAGGGTGAGCAGGACGCACCGCGACAGCAGCGGGGAGATGACCGAGAAGTACGGGTTCTCGGTGGTCGCCGCGAGCAGCGTCACCGTACGGTCCTCGACGGCGGCGAGCAGCGAATCCTGCTGGGTCTTGCTGAAGCGGTGCACCTCGTCGATGAAGAGCACGGTCTGCGGGCCGCCGGAGCGGCGCTGGCGACGGGCCGTCTCGATGACGGCGCGGACGTCCTTGACCCCGGCGGAGAGCGCCGACATGGCGACGAACCGGCGCTCGGTGGCCCCGGCCACCAGGTGCGCGATGGTGGTCTTGCCGCTGCCGGGCGGTCCCCAGAGGATGACCGACAGCGGGGCGCCGCCGGAGACCAGCTGCCGCAGCGGCGCGCCGGGGGCGAGCAGGTGGTCCTGGCCGACCAACTCGTCGAGGGTCGCCGGGCGCATCCGGACGGGCAGGGGCGAATCGTCCGCTACCGGAGTGAAGCCGCCGACACCGGCAGGACCCTCGGGCGCGCTGCGCGACCCGGTGGGCACACCGAGGGTGAAGAGGGCGTCGGACTCCATCACGACGACAGTACCGGGCCCGGTCCGCGACGCCGGAATCGCGCTGCGGACCGGGCCACCGATGATCGGTTCCGGTCAGCCACGGCCGGGGCGACGACCCCGGTACCAGCGGCCGCCGCCACCGCCGCGCGGGCCGCTGCCCACACCGGCCAGGTAGAGCGAGAGCAGGAGTAGCCCGATGAGCACGAGCGTGTTCCAGTTGAACAGGTCCGGTGCGCCGAAGTCGGTGTTGAGCAGGTCGAGCAGCAGGGCGAAGCCAAAGACGATGGCCGCGAGAATGGCGAGCATGTCGGTCCTCCGGTGGGGGTTCCCAGTAGGTCGGCGCGTGATGTACCCAATCGGTCGACTCGTCAATCTCCATCGTGGATCGGGCCCGGCCACCCGACCCGGAGCGGTCGCCCGTGGGTCGGCTTCATAGGCTGACCGCCATGATCATCTCCGACCAGCTGCTCCACGACCGGACCGCCATCCTGGCCGCCACCGGTCACCACCCGTACGCCCGGTACGCGCTCGGGCTCGACGCGCCGGCAAGCGGCTACCAGCGCGACGACACGGTGCTCTGGCTGTCGCCGTCCCCGCACGGTCCCGCCGCCAGCGCGGTCGGCCCGGCCGGTCCGGCGATCGAGGTCTGCGTCGCGCTGATCGCCGACGGGGTGCTGCGCCCACAGGACCGGCTGCACCTGCCCCGGCACGATCCCGCTCTGCGGGCGGGCCGCCTGCCGGTGGACCGGCACGCGGACTGGGACTTCCACTGGACCGACACACCGCCGCCGGCGCAACCGGACGAGCACCGGGTCGTACGGCTCACCGAGGCCGACCACCCGGCGCTGGAGGTGCTGATCGACGAGGCCTTCCCGAGCAGCACCTCCCGCCCTGGCGACGACCAGGTCGTGGACTGGTACGGCATCCGGGCCGGCGACCGGCTGGTGGCGTGCGGCGCGGACCGCAGCCGGGGCGACGTCGGGTTCCTCGCCGGCCTGACCGTCGCTCCCGACCAGCGTGGCCGAGGACTGGGCGCGGCGTTGACCGCCGGGATGACCCGGGCGCTGCTGGCACGCCACGACACCGTCGCGCTCGGCGTCTACCTGGACAACGTCGGAGCGGCACGGCTCTACCAGCGCCTCGGCTTCACCAGCACCCTCAGCCTCACCTCGGTGCGCCTCGCCTGAGACGAGGCGCCGGGGCCGGTAGCTCCGGCCGTCAGCAGGAGTCCCTTGCCGACGGCCAGAGCGGTGCGGGCGGCCGTCGGCAGGGCCCCTTCCCTCGCGGCCGGAGCGGTACGCGCGACCCCCTCGGGTCGCGGCGGCCGGGAGGCGCGGTCCCGCGAGCTGGTGAGGTGTTGGGCTTCAGCGACTGGCCGAGGGCTCGGCGGGCACGGGAACCACGCCCGGGTCGGCCGGCGGGTCCGCGGGCCGGCGACCGGCCCGCCAGGCCGGCAGGTAGAGCGGGGCGGCCACGGCGAGCACGACCGCGCCGACGAGCATCGCGGCGGTGACGCTGACTCTGTCGGCGAGGGCGGTGAGCACGACCGCGCCGACCGCGAAGCCGGGCTGGCCCATCATCGAGTTCAGCGAGATCACGCTGGTCCGGTACGGCCCGTCGACCTGGCGGTGCAGCAGCCCCATGTGCACCGGGTTGGACGCCCCGTGAATGCTGTAGCAGGCGAGGTAGGCCACGAGCACCCCGACCGGGCCTGCGAACAGACCCATCCCGACCACCGTCGCACCCTGCAGGATGCGCAGCAGAGCGGCGCTGGGCGCGGCGCCCAGCCAGCGCAGCAGCAGCGGGGTGAGGGCGGCACCGGCCGCGCTGGCCAGCCAGGCCGCCGAGTTCGCCGGTCCGAGCAGCGCGGCCGCCCGGTCCGGATCTCCGACCACCTCGGCGAGCCGGACCGGCAGCAGCGACTCGAAGGTGACCATGCCGAAGCCCCAGAACAGCTCCACCGCGACCAGGGCCAGCAGCACCCGGGAACGGCGCAGCAGCCCGAACGCCTGGCCGACCATCCGGGGCGCCTCGACGATCGACGCCCGCAACGCCCCAGCGCCCTTGGCCGGGCGGACCTCCCGCAGCAGTGTCACCAGGGCGGCCAGGGCCACCACCTGGAAAGCCGCGGCGACGAGCACCGGGACGGTGAGCGCGCTGACCGGTCCGATCGGGCCGAGCGCGATCAGGCCGCCGGCGAGCAGCGCGCCGACGGAGATGGCCACGCCGATGACGGTGCCGGCGTAGCCGAGGCCCGGCTCGTACTTCGCCTCCGGGTCGGCGGCGAGGGTGGCGTCGACGTACCAGGACTCCAGTGGGCCGCTGTCAAGGGCCCGGAAGACCCCCTGCAAGGCCCAGACCAGCACGAAGACCGCGAACGAGTCGGCGACCGCGAAGATCAGCAGGGAGGCCAGACCGAGTGTCCAGGCCACCAGGAGGACCGGCCGGCGGCCGAGCGCGTCGGCGAGGCCGCCGGTGGGCAACTCCAGCGCCAACACGACCAGCCCCTGGGCGACGGTGACCAACCCGATCTGGGACAGCGACAGGCCACGCTCCTGCATCAACAGGATCATCACCGGAATGATCAGGCCGCTGGGCAGCCAGCGCAGCCCGTGCAGGAGCAGGAACCGGTGCCGGACCTGACGTACGGTCAGCGCGCTCACCGGAGGCCCTCCCGTAACGGGTAGGCGGCCAGGAAGACCTGCACCGGGCGTGCCTCCGGGTCGACGGGGTCGACGGATTCGGCCTCGCGGTGGTACCGCTCCAGCACCTGCCACACCTCCGCCTTGAGCTCCTCCAGCCGGGCCGGCGGGATGGTCATGAAGATGTCTCCCATGCCCAGGGCGTCCCGCCAGGCGGGGGACCACTCGTGCTGGGTGGCGAACCAGCGCTCGGCGTGCTCGACGAGCAGGCGCACCTGGTCGCCCTGGATCCACTCGATCGCGGCTCGGGCATCGGGGTCGTCATCGAAGTCGGTCGGCTCCCAACTGGTGACGTCGTGGGCGGCCTGCCACCAGCGCTGCCGGCCGCTGCCCCGGTCAGGGTCCTCGATGACCAGCCCGACCTCGGCGAGCTGGCGCAGGTGGTAGCTGGTCGCGCCGGTGTTGGTGCCGAGCAGTTCGGCCAGCGTGGTGGCGGTGGCGGGGCCGTTCACCCGCAGCGCCCCGACCAGTCGCATCCGGAGGGGGTGCGCGAGCACCCGGACCTGCCGCTTGTCGATTCGCACCTCGCGCGGCGCTGGCCGCGGGGTCTCTCCGTCGTTCGCCATGCATGCACAATAACTCTGCATACTTCTTGTGCACAACATGTATGCACAAGAAGTATGCAGAGGATCGAGTGCTCAGCGGGCCAGTAGTTCGCGCACTCCCCGCAGCCGGGTCCGCAGCAGACCGGCGGCGCGGGAGCAGTCCAGGCGTACCTCGGTGGGGCGGACCACCCCGGCGGCGCCGCCGGTGGTGGTCTTCAGCGCGGCCGTGTCGAGGCCGAACCGCGCGGCGACCAGCAGGCCCAACTCGGCTCGGCTGACGGCGTCGGGGCCGGCCACGTTGAGCAGGCCGGCGTACGACGAGCAGGCCAGCTCCAGCACGGCGTCGGCCAGGTCGGTGACGTCGACCGGGCAGCGGGTCTCGTCGGTGAACAGCACGGCCCGGCCGGCGAGCGCGTCCCTGCAGAGCTGGATCTGTTTACTGCCCTCCCCCACGATCAGCGAGGTACGCACCAGCGCCGCGCCCGGGTCGATCGCCCGCACGGCGGTCTCCGCCGCCGCCTTCGCGGCCCCGTACGCGTGGATCGGGGTGGGCACGTCGTCGTCGAGGTAGGGCGACGGGCGGCCGGCGTGCAGCGCGTCGCTGGACAGGTGCACCAGCCGGGCACCGGCCTCGGCGGCGGCGACGGCCACGTGCGCGGCCCCGTCGGCGGTGACCGCCCAGTCCCCGTACCGGTAGGGGGTGCTCACCACGGCGTCCGGCCGCACCTGCGCGACAAGCGCGCCCACGGCGGCCCGGTCTGTCACGTCCAGCCGTCGCGCGGCGACCTTCGGCACCGCGATCTCACCGGAGTGAAAGGTCCCGACGACCGACCACCCGGCATCGACGGCCCGCCGACAGACGGTCCGCCCCAGAAAACCGCTACCCCCAACAACAAGTACCCGCATCCCAGCCCACTCCCCCGTCGACGATCAAGAGGTCTGCGTCATCTCGCCGGGCGATGATGACGCAAACCTCTTGATCAACCAAACGACGGGGCGAGTGGGGTCAGACCGGGTCGGCCACCGGGGCCGCCGGGCCGGCGGTGCCGGTGTGCGGGGTGGCGGCCGGCTTGGGCTTGGCGTCGATGCCGGCCTCGGTGCGCTGCTGGCCGGTGATCGGCGTCGGCGCGCCGGTCAACGGGTCGAAGCCGCCCCGGGTCTTCGGGAACGCGATCACCTCGCGGATCGAGTCCGCGCCGGCGAGCAGCATGCAGACCCGGTCCCAGCCGAAGGCGATGCCGCCGTGCGGCGGAGCGCCGTACTTGAACGCCTCCAGCAGGAAGCCGAACTTGTCCTGCGCCTCCTCCGGGGTGATGCCGAGCAGGTCGAAGACCCGCTTCTGCACGTCACCCCGGTGGATACGGATCGACCCGCCGCCGATCTCGTTGCCGTTGCAGACGATGTCGTACGCGTACGCGAGAGCCCGGTCCGGCGCCTCCTCGAACCGGTCCACCCACTCGGCGTTCGGCGAGGTGAACGGGTGGTGCACGGCCGTCCAGCCACCGTCGTCGGTCTTTTCGAACATCGGCGCGTCGACGACCCAGCAGAACGCCCACGCGCTCTCGTCGATCAGGCCGGCCCGCTTGGCGATCTCGACGCGGGCCGCGCCCAGCAACTCCTGCGCCTCCCGGGTCGTGGCGCTGGCGGCGAAGAAGACCGCGTCGCCCGGCTTGGCGCCGACCGCGTCGGCGAGCCCGCCCAGGTGCTCGGCGGAGAGGTTCTTGGCCACCGGCCCGCGCGCCTCGCCGGTCTCGGCGTCCAGCACCACGTACGCGAGGCCCCGCGCGCCGCGCGCCTTGGCCCAGTCCTGCCAGCCGTCCAGCTCCTTGCGGGTCTGCGACGCGCCGCCCGGCATCACCACCGCACCGACGTAGCCGCCCGCGTCGATCGCGCCGGCGAACACCCGGAACTCGGTGCCGCGCAGGTAGTCGGTCAGCTCGGTCAGCTCGACGCCGTAGCGCAGGTCCGGCTTGTCGGAGCCGTACCGGGCCATCGCGTCGTGCCAGGTGATCCGCGGGATCGGCCGGCTGATCTCGTGCCCGGCCAGGTCCTTCCAGAGCGCCGAGACGATCGCCTCACCGAGGTCGATCACATCGTCCTCGGTCACGAAGGACATCTCGATGTCGAGCTGGGTGAACTCCGGCTGCCGGTCGGCGCGGAAGTCCTCGTCGCGGTAGCAGCGGGCGATCTGGTAGTACCGCTCCATGCCGCCGACCATCAGCAGCTGCTTGAACAGCTGCGGCGACTGCGGCAGCGCGTACCAACTGCCGGGCTGCAACCGGACCGGCACCAGGAAGTCGCGGGCGCCCTCCGGCGTCGAGCGGGTCAGCGTCGGCGTCTCGATCTCCAGGAAGTCGCGCTCGTGCAGCACGCCCCGGGCGAGGTGGCTGGCCCGCGAGCGCAGCCGCAGCGCGTTCGCCGGGCCGCTGCGGCGCAGGTCCAGGTAGCGGTACTTGAGCCGGATGTCGTCGCCGGCCTCGATTTGGTCGTCCACCGGCAGCGGCAGCGGGGCCGCCTCGGAGAGCACCTCCAGCTCGGCGGCGGTCACCTCGACGTCGCCGGTGGGCAGCTCCGGGTTCTCGTTGCCCTCGGGGCGCCGGGTCACCTCGCCGGTGACCTTCACACAGAACTCGTTGCGCAGCGCGTGCGCGTCCTCTTCCCGGAACACCACCTGGACCACGCCGGAGCCGTCGCGCAGGTCGACGAAGATGACGCCGCCGTGGTCGCGCCGGCGGGCCACCCAGCCGGCCAGCGTCACCGTCGAGCCGGCGTCCGTCGCGCGCAGGCTTCCGGCATTGTGGGTACGGATCACGGCTGGCAACTCCTCATCGTGGAACAGTCCTCTTCCGCATTCTGTCAGGGGCGGCCGGTCTTCCTGGGAGGCCCCCGGCAGCCCGCGACTAATCCCCGGTGGGTGGATGGGCGAACCCTGCTCGGCGGCCCGAAGTCTTGGTTAACGTGGCGAAATGCGCGCCGTACCGAACTGGGCCGTCGCCACGGCGGTGGCCGCGCCCCTGGTGCTGGTGGCCGGCTGGACGGTCGCGGAAGCCCGGCAACCCGCCGGCTACGACCCGATCCGGGACACCATCAGCGAGCTGGCCGGGCACGACGCCGTCGACGCCTGGATCATGATCACTTCGCTGGTGCTGCTCGGTTGCTGCTACCTGGCGATCGCCGTCGTGCTGCACGCCGCCGGGTTGCCCAGCCGCTTCCTGCTCGCCGTCGCCGGGGTGGCCACCATCGCGCTGGTCGCCTTCCCCCGGCCGACGGTGGGCGGTTCCGTCAGCCACGGCATCACGGCGACCGTGGCCGTCCTCGCCCTGGCGCTCTGGCCGGCCGGCTCGGCGCTGCGGCTGCCGCGCGGCCGGGACGCCGCGCATCCGGCCGCGCCGGAGCCGCCCTGGGCGTTCCGCCGGGCGGTCGGGTTGAGCGCCACGGTCGTGCTGCTGGCGCTCTTCGGCTGGTTCGCGTTCGAGGTGACCAGCGGCTCCCGCACGGGCCTGGCCGAGCGGGTGACGGCGGTGGCCGTGTCGCTCTGGCCGCTGCTCGCCGTCCTGTCGGCCCGTCGGGCACACCTCGCGTGGACCGCTGGCGGTGCCGTAGCTGTCGGTCCCGAACTACCGGCGACCGGTGTCGTACCCCCGGATCCTCTTCGACCATCCCCGGGGCCTGACCGGCTCGCGTGAGCCGGCCACGCCGCTACGATCACCCGATGTCCGCCGTACCCCGCTGGGCCCTGCTGTCGGCCGGTGGCGCACCACTGTTTCTCATCGGGGGCTGGACGCTGGCGCAGGCCGCCCAACCCGACGGGTTCGACCCGGTCCGGCAGACCATCAGCGCGCTTGCCGCCACGGGCGCGGACCACCGCTGGATCATGACGGCCGGTCTGACCGGTCTGGGCCTCTGTCACCTGGTGACCGCGCTCGGCCTGGTGACCGCCGCGCCCGCGGGCCGAGGGCTGCTCGCGCTGGGCGGGCTGGCCACCCTGGTGCTGGTCGCCTTCCCGCAGCGCCCGGACGGCTCGACGACGCACGTCGTCGCCGCCGGTGTGGCGTTCGTGGCGTTGGCTGTCTGGCCCGCCCTGGCCGTGCCCCGCCGAGCGACGCCGCCCCTGGGTGGGGATCAGCGCCAGCCACCGGACGGGCCAGCCCCGAGCGGACGCTCGCGCGGGGCGGCGCTCGCGGCGGCGGTGGTCCTGCTCGGGTTGCTCGGCTGGTTCGCCGTCGAGTTCTTCACCGACGGAGCGCGGATCGGGCTGACGGAGCGACTGGTGGCGGGCGCCGAGGCGGTCGTGCCACTGGCCGCCGTGCTGGCCTCGCTGGTCTCTCAGCGACGGTCGGCTTCGTCCGGGCCACGCTGACCGCCGTCGCGGGCACCACATCGCCGTTTCCGCGTGGCACCGCCGACAGTAGCGGGGCTGACAAGGCGACGCGGGCCGCCGGAATCCTCCGGCGGCCCGCTCGTGGTGCGTGGATCAGAAGACGCTGACGCCGTAGCGGCTCAGGGCCTCGGTGACGGGCTGGAAGAAGGTCGTGCCACCGGTGCGGCAGTTGCCGCTACCACCGGAGGTCAGGCCCAGGGCGGTGCCGCCGGCGAACAGCGAGCCGCCGCTGTCGCCCGGCTCGGCGCAGACGTTGGTACGGATCAGACCGGAGACCGAGCCCTCGGCGTAGTTCACCGTGGCGTTGGTCGCGTTCACCGAACCGCTGCGCAGGCCGGTGGTGCTGCCGGAGCGCTGCACCGCCTGGCCGACCGAGGCGTTGCCGGAGCCGGTGATGTCCCGGAAGCTGCCGTTGTAGAGCGAGACGTTGCCGGCGGCGTTGGCCGTGTTGTTGTGCCGCACGATGCCGTAGTCGTTGCCCGGGAAGCTGGTGCCGGTCCGGGTGCCGAGCAGCGCGGTCTGGCCGGAATTCGAGTACCAGCTCGCCGAGATGTTGGTGCAGTGCCCAGCGGTCAGGAAGTAGTAGGTGCTGCCGCTGCGCACGTTGAAGCCGAGCGAGCAGCGCCCGCCGCCACCGGCGTAGATGGCCTGGCCACCGGAGATCCGGGTGCTCAGCACGCCGGCCTCGGCCTCGACCCGCACCGCGCCGTTGGCACGCGCCGCGGCGGCCTGGACCCGCTCCAGCTTGGCGCCGGTGACGGTGCTGTCGACGGAGACGACGACCTGGTTCGTGACCGGGTCGCTCCACCAGGCGGTGCCCGGGATCTTCGCGGAGCGCTCCAGCTCTGCGGTGGCCCGGTTGAGCTCGGCGGAACCGCGGGTGACGTACCGGACGACAGCGCCGGCCTTGCTCGCCTTGCTGGCCGCGGCGGCGTCGGTCACCGTGACGACGGACTTGCCGCTGGCGTCGATGTACGAGCCGGCGGAGCGGTCACCGAGCTGAGCGGAGAGGGCGGCGGCGGCGTCGGGCGAGGCGGCGGGGGCGGCCTGGGCGGGTGCGCCGATGAGCGAGCCGACGACCAGGGTTCCGCTCACTGCGACGGTCGCCGCAACGCGGAATGAGGACCTCGTGGGTCGCATGTAACAAACCTCCTGGGCGGGGGGTACGGGTCTCGCCGGAGGGCGGCTGACCCGAGGGCAACCCGGCCGATCTGGGAAAACCGTCCGAGTGCACTGAAGTATTCACATACTTAAGATCATTAACAAGACTTGGTTTCGCCCGAATTCGTCGACCTTCACCGGTGACATTGCCGCAACACCACTGACACGCTGGCGGACAACTACCGTCACACCGAACGACCGCCGGATCCGTTTCGGACACCGTCCGTCGCGGGGCACGTTTCGCGCCACAACGCGGCGCGTCAGCGCGCCGCACATCGGCGCGGCATGTCGGCGCGCGGCATGTCGGCGCGGCGGGCGGCCCGGGCAGGCGGTGTCAGGGGGTGCGGCGGCGTGCGCCCGGACCCGGGCGGGGCTGCACCTCGCGGGGCTCGGCCAGCTCGTGCCCCTCGGCGCAGCGCAGCTCGACGCGTACCTCGGCGCCGCAGTCGCGATGCTCCACCCGCAGCGGCGAGCCCTCCGGGTCGGCGAGGTACCGGTCGCCCCAGCCGAGCACGGCGACCAGCACCGGCCACAGGGCCAGGCCCATCTCGGTCAGCCGGTACTCGTGGCGCAACCGGCTGCCCGGCTCCCGGTACGGCTCGCGCCGCAGGACGCCCCGTTCCACCAGCACGGCCAGCCGGTTGGTCAGCACCTGACGTGGAATCCCGGTGCGTACTCGCATGTCGTCGAAGCGTCGTACGCCGTTGAAGACCTCGCGGAGCACCACCAGCGTCCACCGCTCGCCGAGGATCTCCATCGCGCGGGCGATGGTGCAGTTCTCCACCGACCAGTCCAGTGCCGCAGGCCTCATTCGACCAGGCTAGGTCTAATTGACAGACTCAGCAATCGGCTGCCAGGCTGCGTCCATGACACAGACCCAGGAGCCGGCGCGCAGCCGTACCTTCACCTGGTCGGACCCGGCGACCAACGCCGCGCAGGTCGGACGGCGCAGCGGCATCGACATGATCCGCGCGATGATCGCCGGGGAGTTGGCTGGGCCACCCGTGATGGACCTGATCGACATGGGCCGGATGGAGGCCGAAGAGGGCCGGGTCGTCGTCGAGTTGATCCCGCGGGAGTTCCACTACAACCCGCTGGGCACCGTCCACGGCGGTGTCATCTCGACGATGCTGGACACCGCCGCCGGCTGCGCAGTGCACACCACGTTGCCCGCCGGCGTCGGCTACACCTCGCTGGACCTGAACGTGAAGTTCCTCCGCCCGGTCACCGTCGACAGCGGCATGCTGCGCTGCGAGGGCACCGTGTTGCAGCGTGGCCGCCGTACGGCCCTGGCCGAAGCCCGCCTCACCGACGCCGACTCCCGCCTGATAGCCCACGCCACCAGCACCTGCCTGATCTACCCCCTGCCCTAACCCACCCCACCCCACCACCCCGCGATCTTGCACTTTCGGTCGCCGAAATAGGCGGCTTGCCCCGATTCGCGGGGGCACCAAGTGCAAGATCGCGGGGACGGGGTGCGGGGACGGGGACGGGGACCGGGGTGGGGGTTTAGCGGAGGGCCAGGCGGGCTGCGCGGGCGTCGCGCTTCTCCTCGAAGCGGCTCGCGGCGCGGTCCAGGTTGTCGAGCTGGGCGGCGAGCTGTTCGCGGGCGGCTTCGCCGTCGGCGTTCAGACCTGTCACGTTGAACACGTCCCACTGGCGCAGCACCGGCTGCAGCACCTCGTCGCGGTGCTGGCGCAGGTCGTAGATGCCGGCCAGGGCGATCGCCACCGACTTGCGGGCGAAACCCTCGATGCCGCTGCCCGGCATCTGGAAGTCGGCCACCACGTCGGCGACGGCCCGCATGGCCTGACTCGGCGCCAGCTCGAACGCGGCGGCGAGCAGGTTGCGGTAGAAGACCATGTGCAGGTTCTCGTCGGCGGCCACCCGGGCCAGCAGCGCCTCGCAGGCGGGGTCGCCGGTGGCCTTGCCGGTGTTGCGGTGCGAGATGCGGGTGGCGAGCTCCTGGAACGAGACGTACGCCAGCGAGTGCAGCACCTCGTCGCCGTGGGCGTTGGTGTAGCCCTCGGACATGTGGATCATCCGGGCCCGCTCCAGCGCCACCGGGTCGACCGCCCGGGTAACGGTCAGGTAGTCGCGGATGGCCGTGCCGTGCCGGCCCTCCTCGGCGGTCCACCGGTGCACCCAGGTGCCCCACGCGCCGTCGCGGCCGAACAGGGTGGCGATCTCGTGGTGGTACGAGGGCAGGTTGTCCTCGGTCAGCAGGTTGACGATCAGCGCGGTACGGGCGACGTCCGGGATCGTCGAGTCGGTCGGCGACCACGCCTCACCACCGAGCGGGCCGTCGAAGGTGCGCCCCTCGCTCCACGGCACGTACTCGTGCGGGAACCACTCCTTGGCGAGCGAGAGGTGGCGGTCGAGGTTGCGTGCGACCACCGGCTCCAGCTCGACGAGGAGTGCGGTCTGGCTCAGTGTGGTGCTCATGGTCACGAGAAACTCCCTACGGTGGCGTAACTTACGCTACCGTAGGTCCCCGCGGCGCTGCGCGCCAGTGGTGAGATTCAGCTGACTCTCGGCTCACGGTCCTCGACCGGCGGCATCCAGCCCCCCGCGTCGGCCGTGACCTGCTCACCCGAGCGGATGTCCTTCACCTCGCCCGGCGCGCCGTCGACCCCCGGGAACCAGACGTACGGGATGCCGCGTCGCTCGGCGTAGCGGATCTGCTTGCCGAACTTCGCCGCGCTGGGCGACACCTCGGTCGGCACCCCGCGCCGCCGCAGCGCCTCGGCCACCCGGTTGCTTGCCGCACGCTGCTCCTCGCCGGTCACCGCCACCAGCACGGCGGTCGGCACCTCCCGCGAGATCGACAGCTCGCCCGCGCCGAAGAGCAGCCCGAGCAGCCGCGTCACGCCGATCGAGATCCCCACCCCGGGGAACGAGGTGGCGCCGAGGCTGGCCAGGCTGTCGTACCGACCGCCGGAGCAGATCGAACCGAACCGCTCGTAGCCGCGCAGCTGGGTCTCGTAGACAGTGCCGGTGTAGTAATCCAGGCCACGGGCGATGCGCAGGTCCGCCACGCACAGGCCGGGCGAGTGCTCGGCGGCGGTCTCGACGACCCGGACCAGCTCCTCGATGCCCTCGTCGAGCAGCGGGTCGGTCACCCCCAGCGCCCGTACGGCGTCGGCGAACGACGCGTCCGGGGCGGAGATCTCGGCCAGCGCCAGGCACGCCTTGGCCTGCGCCTCGCTCGCCCCGGCGGTCTGGGCCAGCAGCTCGGCCACCTTCGCCGGGCCGATCTTGTCGAGCTTGTCGACGGCACGAAGCGCCGCCTCCGGGTCGGTCAGCCCGATGCCCCGGTAGAAACCCTCGCAGACCTTGCGGTTGTTGACCTGGATGGTCACCGGCGGGATCGGCAGCGACCGCAGCGCGTCCCCGATCACCAGCGGGATCTCCGCCTCGTGGTGTGGTGCCAGGGTGTCCCGGTCGACGATGTCGATGTCGGCCTGGACGAACTCCCGGTAGCGCCCCTCCTGCGGCCGCTCCCCCCGCCACACCTTCTGGATCTGGTAGCGGCGGAACGGGAAGGCCAGCTTGCCGGCGTTCTCCAGCACGTACCGGGCGAACGGCACGGTGAGGTCGAAGTGCAGGCCGAGCTGGTCGTCACCGGTCGCGCCCTCGGCGTCGGCGTGCAGCCGCCGGATCACGTAGACCTCCTTGGAGGTCTCCCCCTTGCGCAGCAGTTGATCGAGGGGCTCCACCGCGCGGGTCTCCAGCGGGGCGAAGCCGTACAGCTCGAAGGTGGTCCGGATCTTGTCGAGCACGAACTGCTCGATCATCCGCTGACCGGGGGTCCACTCCGGGAAACCGGAGATGGGCGTGGGCTTGCTCATGGGCGTACTCCTTGCGGTCCCGCGTCGTGGCGCGGTGCGGTCGTGGGTCCGCGCGCGGCGCGGACGGGGACTAGAGACCCCGGGTGGGCGCGGCCGGCGCCGGCCCCGCCACCTCGATGAGGTACGGGTTGCTGGCGCGCTCGCGGCCGATGGTGGTGCTGGGGCCGTGCCCGGGCAGTACGACGGTGTCGTCGGCCAGCGGGAGGATCTTGTCGCGCAGGCTGGTGAGCATGGCCGGCATGCTCCCGCCCGGCAGGTCGGTGCGGCCGATCGAGCCGGCGAAGAGCACGTCGCCGGAGAGGCAGATCTCGTCGGCCTCCCAGCCCGAGCCCGCGCCGGGCAGCCGGAACAGCACCGACCCGCCGGTATGGCCCGGGGCATGGTCGACGGCGATCTCCAGGCCAGCGAGGGTGAGGGTGGCGCCGTCGATCAGCTCCGCCACGTCGTCCGGCTCGCTGTAGCTCAGCCGACCGCCGAAGAGCGAGTCCAGGTCGGCCGACAGACCCTTGGCCGGGTCGGCCAGCATCTCCCGGTCGCCCGGGTGCACGTACGCGGTGATGCCGCGGGCGCCGCAGACCGGCGCGACCGAGAAGGTGTGGTCGAGGTGCCCGTGGGTCAGCAGCACGGCGGCCGGGTGCAGGCGGTGCTCGGCGAGCAGCGCGTCGAGCTGGTCGAGCACCCCGATGCCGGGATCGACCACCACGCACTGCTCCCCCGGCGCGGTCGCCACCACGTAGCAGTTGGTGCCGAAGGCGTCCGCGGGAAAGCCGGCCACGAGCACGGGCGCTGTCCTTCCGTCGAGCTGTCGTCCTGCCCAGCAGCCTAACCGGCCCGGCGAGCGGGTTTGCCGCGTCCGTCCCACCGGCACCGGCGGGCACAGTGACAACGCCCGATAAGCGCTGCTCGGGACGGGGTGGACCTCGTACACCCATTCCCAGTCGCTAGCCGTACACTCTGGCGGGCGTGTGGCGCGACACACGTGACGCCCGGACGGGCCGGGACGCCCGGCCGCCGGCGACGACCAGGCAGAGGAAGGGGAGCACGGGTGGCTTCCAGCAGGGACCGGCAGCGCAAACTCGCGCGGGCCAAGCTCGATCGGCAGATGGCCCGTCGGGCCGCCGCCACGCGGCGCCGTCGACAGATCCAGGCCGGTGTCGGCGTCTTCCTGGTCCTCGCGGTGATCGTGGCCGGCTCGGCCTGGGCGCTCGGGGCGTTCGACTCGGAGCCGAAGCAGACCGCCGCGGCGGAGGAGACCTGCATCTGGACGCCGCAGGACGCCGCGGTCAACACCAACCTCAAGGACGTCGGCACGCCGGCGACCACGGACCTGCCCACCGAGGGCACCCGGGCCATGACGGTCACCACCAACCAGGGCGCGCCGATCACCGCCGAGCTGAACCTGACCAGCTCCCCGTGTGCCGCCGCGAGCATCGCCCACCTGGCGAGCCGGTCGTTCTACGACAACACCCAGTGCCACGAGATCACCACCGAGGGCGCGCTGCGCTGCGGCGACCCCAGCGGCACCGGTCTCGGCGGCCCGAGCTACTCGTTCTACGACGAGGACGTGCCGTCGGTGCCGTCCGCGTCACCGTCGGCCAGCCCGGCGCCCGGTCAGCCGCCGACGTACCCCAAGGGGACCGTGGCGATGATCTCCAACCCGCCGGGCAGCAACGGCAGCCAGTTCCTGATCTTCTTCAAGGACTTCACCACCACCGACCCGAAGTACCCGGTGATCGGCAAGGTCACCGGCGGGCTGGACGTGGTGGAGAAGATCGGCGCCCTGCCGACCGTGGACAATGGGACCGGGGCGCAGGTCAGGCCCAAGTCCGACGTGGTGATCCAGAGCCTCACCGTCGGTGAGCCGACCACCGGCGCGGCACCGTCGCCGTCGTCCACCAGCGCCCCGGCGAGCAGCCCGAGCGCGGGCTGAACAGCTCGCCCCACCCACCCGAGCGACACCCCGCAGCAGACAGCCAGGAGGATCCAGGCGTGACGTCCACCAGAGAGCGGCAGCGCGCGGCGGCACGCGCCCGGCTCGAGAAGGAGATGGCCGAGCGCGCGGGCAAGGCCCGTAAGCGCCGGCAGACCCAGGCGATCATCGGCGCGGGGGCTGCCCTGGTTCTCGTGGTCGCCGGCACCGTCTGGCTGGCCATGACCCTCGGCGGCGACGACGACAAGACCGACACCGCCGCCCCGGCGCCCGGCGCGTCCGAGTGCGCGTTCACCGAGTTGCCCGCGGACCAGCGGTCCCCGCAGATCAAGGACGTCGGGCTGCCCAGCAACCAGCAGTCCGGCACCGGTGTGCAGACCATGACGATCGACACCAACCTGGGCCCGATCACCGCCAAGGTCGACCGGTCGCTGGTGCCGTGCACGGCGGGCAGCTTCACCTACCTCGCGGAGAAGAACTTCTTCGACAACAGCAAGTGCCACCGCCTGGTGACCGAGGGCATCAAGGTGCTGCAGTGCGGCGACCCGAGCGCCACCGGCAAGGGCTGGCGGGACACCGACGGCACCGGCGGCCCGACCTACCGTCAGGCCGAGGAGAACCTGCCCACCGACAAGCGCCCGCCGTACCCGGAGGGTGTCATCGCGATGGCCAACTCCGGCCAGCCGGGCAGCACCGGCAGCCAGTTCTTCATCGTCTACGGTGACTCGCCGCTGGACCCGGCGTACACCGTGCTGGGCACCATCACCGGCGGCATGGACATCGTCAAGGACGTGGCCAAGGCCGGCGACGACGGGGCGTTCGCCCAGCAGGCCGGTGGCGGCCACCCGAAGAAGGAAATCGTGATCAAGGACCTCACCATGAGCAACCCGCAGGGCTGACGCCAGCGAACACGACGAAGCGCCCGCCGGCTCAGCCGGCGGGCGCTTTGCTGTCGGGGTCAGGCGCCGGAGGTGACCCGGTACGCGTCGAACACGCCGTCGACCTTGCGGACGGTGGCCAGCAGGTGGCCCAGGTGCTTCGGGTCGGCCATCTCGAAGCTGAACCGGCTCACCGCCACCCGGTCACGGGTGGTGGTGACGGTGGCGGAGAGGATGTTGACCCGCTCGTCGGAGAGCACCCGCGTCACGTCCGCGAGCAGCTTGTGCCTGTCCAGCGCCTCGACCTGTATGGCCACCAGGAACGTCGAGGCGGAGGTGAGCTTCCAGCTGACCTCGACGACCCGCTCGCTCTGCGCCCGCAGGTCCTCGGCGTTGGCGCAGTCGTCGCGGTGCACGCTCACCCCGCCGGAGCGGGTGACGAACCCGAAGACCGAGTCCGGTGGGACCGGGGTGCAGCAGCGGGCCAGCTTGATCCAGACGTCGCTGACGCCACGGACCACCACGCCGGGGTCGCTGCTGCTCTGCCGGCTGCGCGGCGGCCGGGTGGCGACGGCGGTCTCGGCGATGTCCTCCGCCGCGCCCTCCTCGCCGCCGTACGCGGCCATCAGCTTCTGCACCACCGACTGGGCGGAGACCTGGCTGTCGCCGACCGCCGCGTACAACGACGCCACGTCGGCCAGGTGCAGGTCCCGGGCGATCGACATCAGCGCGTCGGAGGTGAGCATCCGCTGCAACGGCATGCCCTGCTTGCGCATCGCCTTGACGATCGCGTCCTTGCCGGCCTCGATCGCCTCCTCGCGCCGCTCCTTGTTGAAGTACTGGCGGATCTTCGTACGGGCGCGAGGGCTCTTGACGAAGCCCAGCCAGTCCTGAGTCGGGCCGGCCGTCTCGGACTTCGACGTGAAGATCTCGATCACGTCGCCGTTGGACAGCGTCGACTCCAGCGGCACCAGCTTGCCGTTGACCCGCGCCCCGATGCACTTGTGCCCGACCTCGGTGTGCACCGCGTACGCGAAGTCCACCGGCGTCGACCCGGTCGGCAGCGGGATGACGTCACCCTTGGGGGTGAAGACGTACACCTCCTGGCTGGACAGATCGAAGCGCAGCGCGTCGAGGAACTCACTCGGGTCGGCGGCCTCGCGCTGCCAGTCGAGCAACTGCCGCAGCCAGGTCATCTCGTCGATGTGCGCCGGCGGGCCGACGATCTGGGTGCCCTTGTGCTCCTTGTACTTCCAGTGCGCGGCGATGCCGAACTCGGCGGTGCGGTGCATCGCGTACGTGCGGATCTGCATCTCCACCGGCTTGCCGGTGGGCCCGATGACCGTCGTGTGCAACGACTGGTACATGTTGAACTTGGGCATCGCGATGTAGTCCTTGAAGCGACCCGGCACCGGCTGCCAGTTGGCGTGGATCACGCCCAGCGCCGCGTAGCAGTCACGAACCGTGTCGACCAGGATCCGCACACCCACCAGGTCGTAGATGTCGTTGAAGTCGCGCCCCCGCACGATCATCTTCTGGTAGATCGAGTAGAGGTGCTTCGGCCGGCCCGTGGTGTCCGCCTTGATCTTGGCGGCCTTGAGGTCGGTCGACACCTTCTGCGTCACCTGGCGCAGCAGCGCCTCTCGCTGCGGCTGGTGCTCCCCGATCAGCCGGTTGATCTCCTCGAACCGCTTCGGGAACAGCGTGCCGAAGGCCAGATCCTCCAGCTCCCACTTGATCGTGTTCATACCGAGCCGGTGGGCCAGCGGGGCCAGGATCTCCAGGGTCTCCTTGGCCTTCTGCTCCTGCTTGGGGCGGGGCAGGAAGGTCAGGGTACGCATGTTGTGCAGCCGGTCGGCCAGCTTGATCACCAGCACCCGCGGGTCCTTGGCCATCGCCACGACCATCTTGCGGATGGTCTCGGCCTTCGCCGCGTCGCCCAGCTTGACCTTGTCCAGCTTGGTGACGCCGTCGACCAGCAGGGCGACCTCGCCACCGAAGTCGGCGCGCATCTGGTCGAGGGTGTACTCGGTGTCCTCGATGGTGTCGTGCAGCAGCGCGGCGACAAGCGTGGTGGTGTCCATCCCCAGGTTGCCGAGGATCGTCGCCACGGCCAGGGGGTGGGTGATGTAGGGGTCGCCGGACTTGCGGTACTGCCCGGAGTGCCACCGCGCGGCCGTGTCGAAGGCGCGCTGCAGCAGCCGGGCGTCGGCCTTCGGGTGGTTCTCCCGGTGACTCGCGATGAGCGGCTCCAGCACCTCGCTGACCTGCGAGGTCTGCCAGGGCGCGTTGAACCGGGCCAGCCGGGCCCGGACCCGCCGGCCGGTGGGCGCGCTGGACAGCCCGAACCCGCCGCTGGGCGACGGGTCGACGCCGGAGTCGGTCGGGAACGGAACCACGGCCCCGTCAGCGCTGGGAGACGCCTCGACGACGCCCGCCGCCGTGGCCGCGGGTGTCACCGCCGTGCCGTCGATCGCAGCCCTGCCGGTGCCGTTGCCGGAGCCCGTCACCCGGGCCGGGGCGTCAGCGTTCCGGTCGGTCACCGAGCCGTCAGCGTCGCCTGTCGGGTGCACCGTGCCCTCCGCCGGAGGGACGACATCGTGGGACACCGGCCTCCTCACCGCTCGCCGGGAAAACACCGGCCGTCCGTCGGCCGGCCTGGTCTCGCGCCGCCGGGCGGTGTACCGCCGGCGTCAGCAAAGGGCAATGCTACCCGCACGGACGGTCCCCTGCCGCTCCGCCGGACGGTCGGCGCGGGGTCCGCCCGACGGGCCTCGACTCAAACGGTCAGCAGGGCATGGACCGGACGCGGCGCCAGCCGCTCACGGCCACCCAGGAAACCCAACTCCAGCAGTACGGTGAAGCCGGTGACGGTCCCACCGGCCCGCTCGACCAGGTCCAGCGTCGCCTCGGCGGTGCCGCCGGTAGCCAGCACGTCGTCGACCACCAGCACCCGGTGGCCGGCGGTGAACGCGTCCTCGTGCACCTCCAGCGTGGCCTCGCCGTACTCAAGGGCGTAGGAGACCGAGTGCGCCGGGCGGGGCAGCTTGCCGGCCTTGCGCACCGGCACCACACCCACCCCGGCCGCGTACGCGACAGCCGCCGCGACCACGAACCCGCGCGCCTCGATACCGACCACCACGTCGAAGCCGTCCCGCCCCTGGTGCTCGACGATCCCGTCGACCACCTCGCGGAACACCTTGGCGTCGGCGAACAGCGGCATCAGGTCCTTGAACAGGACACCGGGCTGGGGGAAGTCCGGCACGTCCAGCACGCGGCTGGCCACCAGCCGGGCGGTCTCCGGGCCGCTGTCCCCGCGCGGCGCGGTGCTGTGGGTCTCCGTCACGGCTGCTCCGTTTCCCTTCCAACGACGACGGCGTCCGGCAGTGCTGCTCGCACAGCATGCCGGACGCCGTTCGGTCATTCCATCCCGGGTCTACCCGGGTTGCCAGCGCTGCGTGGTGCCAGCGCCGCTTGGTCCGGTCAGCGCCGCTTGGCGCCACCCGGCCGGTTGCCGCCGCCACCCGGGCGACTGCCCCGGGCGCCGGTGGGCCGCTTGCCCGCCGGCCGGGCACCCACCTTGGGAGCGGCGCCGGCCAACGCGGCGGAGTCCGGGTCGATCGGCGCGTCGGCCGCGTCGGCCTGGGCCGGGCTCACCGCACCCTTCGTGGGGACCTCGCCACGGGCCAGCGCACCCCGGCGGGCCTGCACCCGCTTGTTGTGCGCCTGGATCCGCGGCTCGTAGTTCTTCAGCAGCGCCAGCATCGGCGTGGCCACCACGATGGAGGTCAGGAACGCCATCGCCATACCGACGAACAGCACCAGGCCGAGGTCCTTCAGCGTGCCGGCCCCGAGCAGGCCGGCGCCGATGAAGAGCAGACCACCGACGGGCAGCAGCGCCACCACCGACGTGTTCAGCGACCGCATGAGGCTCTGGTTGACGGCCAGGTTGGCCGCCTCGCCGTACGTCTGGTTGTTGTTGGCGGTGATGCCCCGCGTGTTCTCCTGCACCTTGTCGAAGACCACCACCACGTCGTAGAGCGCGAAGCCCAGGATCGTGAGGAAACCGATGATCGTCGACGGGGTGACCTCGAAGCCGACAAGCGAGTAGATGCCGGCGGTGAGGATCAGGTTGAGCAGCAGCGAGGTGACGGCGGCGACGGCCATCCGCCACTCGAAGCGCAGGATCAGGTAGAGCATCACCAGCGCGATGAAGACCACCAGACCGAGCACCGCCCGCTCGGTGACCTGGCTGCCCCACGCCTCACTGACCTGGTTGCTGCTGATCGAACCGGGGTCGATGCCGAAGTCCTCGGCGATCTGGGCCTTGACCGCGTTGGTCTGGTCGACGGTGAGCTGCGGCGTACGCAGCTCGTAGGAGTCGCCGCCGGTGCCGCCGACCTGCTGCGCGGTGGCCACCTCGACGCCGGTGTTCTCGGCGGCGAGGGCCGCGTTGACCTCCTCCTCGGCCTGCTCCAGCGTGCCGACGCTGGCTGGCACCGAGAACGAGTTACCGCCGGCGAACTCGATGCCGAGGCTGAACCCCCGGACCGAGATGCTGAGGATCGCGATCAGGACGAGGATCCCGGCGACGCCGAACCAGAGCTTGCGCCGGCCGACGACGTTGAGACCGGCCTCGCCGTTGTAGAGGCGGCTCGCCAAACTGTTATCAGCCATCTCAGGCCTCCTTGGCGCGCGGGTTGCGGGGCTGAGTCTGCTGGGTCCGGGCCGGAAGAGCCCGGCCGAGCCCGCTGACCCGCGGGGACAGGAACGCCCGGGTCCGGGCGAACATCGTCATGATCGGGTGGCGGAAGAGGAAGACCACGACCAGGTCCAGCACGGTGGCGAGGCCCAGGGCGAAGGCGAAGCCCTTCACCGTGCCGACCGAGACCACGTAGAGCACCACCGCCGAGAGCAGGGTGATCGCGTTGGCCGAGATGATCGTCCGGCGGGCTCGGATCCAGGCCCGGGGTACGGCGCTGCGTGGGCTGCGTCCCTCCCGGATCTCGTCCTTCAATCGTTCGAAGTAGATGACGAACGAGTCCGCCGCCACACCGAGTGAGACGATCATGCCGGCGATGCCGGCGAGGGTGAGCGTGAAGCCGATCTGCCGGCCGAGCACCACCAGCGCGCCGAAGACCAGCAGCGCGGAGAGGATCAGGCTCAGGAAGATCACCGAGCCGAGCAGCCGGTAGTAGAAGAACGCGTAGATGATGACCAGCAGCATGCCGATGCCGGCCGCGAGCAGACCGGCGCGCAGGTGGCTGGCACCCAGCGTGGCGGTGACGTTCTGCGCCTCCTGCTGCTCGAAGGTCACCGGCAGCGCGCCGTAGCGGAGCTGACCCGCGAGGGTGCTGGCGTCCTTCTGGGTGAAGTTGCCGGTGATCTGCGAGTCGCCGGTCAGCACGCCCTGGATCTCCGGCGAGGAGACGATCTCGTTGTCCAGCACGACGGCCACCCGGCACTTGCCGTCCTGGCCGAGGGCGGTCGCGTCGCACGCCTGGCCCTCGTTGGTGAACGCCTCACGGGTGAGCGCGGTCCAGTTGCCCTGGCCCTTACCGGTGAAGTCCAGGCTGACCACCCAGGCGTTGGTCTGGTCGAGCACCGCGTCGGCGTCCGACACGTCGGTGCCGAGCACCTTGGCCTGGTCGAGCAGGTACTTGGAGACGCCGTCCTCGCAGGAGACGACCTGCTGCTTCGGGTCGGAGATCGACGCCGGGGGGCGCTTGTCGAGCTGCGCGCAGCCGATCGTCGGCACGTTGAACTGCATCTGCGCCGGCAGCACCGCCACCTCCTGCGGAGACAGCGTGCCGAACGGCTTGAGCTTGTCGGCCAGCGACGGGTCGGCGGTCAGGTCGGCCGGCCCCTGCAGACCGTTGGCGGCCTGCCACGCGGCGGCGCCGACCTTCTGCTCGACGGCCTTGCGCTGCTCCTCGATGCTCGCCGGCACCGGCTCGGTGCTGGCGCTGGGCGTCGGCGCGGCGGCACTCGCCGAGGCGGACGGAGTCGGCGTGGCGCTGGGCGACGCCGGCGCCATCCCACCCTGACCGCCGCTCGGCGACGCGGTCGCCTTCGGCGCGTCACTGCCCGACGGGCTCGGGGTCGCGCTGCCGGACGGAGCCGGACTGCCGGACGGGCTCGGCTCGGCGGCCGGCGGGGCGGCGACCGCTCCGCTGCCGTCGGCGGCCTTCAACACCTTGCGGAAGCGCAGTTCAGCCGCGCTGCCCACGTCGGTGAGGTCCCGGTTCTCTCCGGGCAGGGAGATGACGATGTTCCGGTTGCCCTCGGTGACCACCTCGGCCTCGGCCACGCCGAACGCGTTGACCCGGCTCTCGATGATCTGGCGGGCCTCCTCGAGGTTCTCCGCGGTCGGGGGTTTGCCGTCAACGGAGTTGGTGGCCTCCAGCGTCACCCGGGTGCCGCCGATCAGGTCCAGACCGAGCCGAGGCTCGAGCCGATCCTTGAAGCTGCCGCTGGCACCGCCCGCGAAGAACACCAGAAGGTAGAGGACCACGAAGATGGCCCCGAGCACGGCGAGCTGCCGGCCGGGGCGCATCTGTCCCTGAGGTGGTGCCACGGTTGTCTGTCTCCCTGTACGGTCGCGCCGCTGTGCGCGGCGGCGAGTGTCGGGCCGGGGGTCCGGCCGACCGGGTCTGACCTGGGCCGGCAAGACGCCGACACGAGAGCCGGACGCGCCGGCGCGGAACGCTGGCGGTCACGGGGACGTGCCGATGCCCGGCGTCGACCCAACTATCCAGTTTTCACGTCGCGTCCGCTGCCCCGTCGGGCGCGGTGCCCCCCCTGGGAACCGGTCACCCGGCCGCACGCCGGACGCGCACCCCCTTGTGCAGGGGTCAGTCCTTGGCGGTGTCCGCGTCCTCGGTCACCGGCTCGCTCGGCAACTCCGCGCGGGTGACCACCCGCGCGATGGCCGGGCGGGCGTAGCGGGTCTGCACGCCCGGAGCGATCTCGAGCAGGACACTGTCGTCCTCGATGCCGGTGACGGTGCCGTAAAGCCCGCCGATGGTCACAACCTCGTCGCCGGGGCCGAGGTTCGACTGCATCGACTCCGCCTCGCGACGGCGCTTCTGCTGAGGCCGGATCATCATGAAGTACATGACACCGAAGAGCAGTGCGATCATCAGGATCGGCGTGAAGCTGCCGGCCCCGCCTGCCGATTGTGCGTAATGCACGTTAAAAACCTTCCCATTGGCCCCCGTCGCGACGCGGGATGCGTCGGAGCGGAGGCAGACTCTCACGTCCTGTACAGACCGCGGCGAAGTCTAAACCCTGCACCTGAGAACGCCGAATGCGGCACAGATCACGTTCACATCACGGCTGATCGGCTTCCACCGAGAACAGATCGGGCGGCGGAGGGACATCCGCCCCAAATGTACCATTCGGCGGCGTGCGGCCCAGGTGCCGCCAGGCAGCCTCCGTAGCCACCCGGCCACGCGGCGTACGCGCCAGCAGGCCGGCGCGCACCAGGAACGGCTCGCAGACCTCCTCGACCGTGTCCGGCTGCTCCCCCACCGCCACCGCGAGCGTGGAAAGCCCCACCGGGCCGCCCCGGAACGAGTCCACCAGCGCGGTCAGCACCGCCTTGTCCAGCCGGTCCAGGCCGAGCGCGTCGACGTCGTACACGATCAACGCGGCACGGGCGGTGTCAAGATCGACCACCCCGTCGCCCCGCACCTCCGCGTAGTCGCGGACCCGGCGCAACAACCGGTTGGCGATCCGGGGGGTGCCCCGCGACCGGCCGGCGATCTCGGTGGCGCCCTCGCCCGTGATCGGCACACCGAGGATCCGCGCCGAGCGGTGCAGCAGCGTCTCCAGATCCGCCGGGGCGTAGAAGTCCAGGTGCGCGACGAAACCGAACCGGTCCCGCATGGGCCCGGTCAGGAGCCCGGACCGGGTGGTCGCGCCGACCAGGGTGAACGGCTCGACATCCAGCGGGATGGCGGTGGCACCCGGCCCCTTGCCGACCACCACGTCGACCCGGAAGTCCTCCATCGCGCTGTAGAGCAGCTCCTCGGCGGGCCGGGCGATCCGGTGGATCTCGTCGATGAAGAGCACGTCGCCCTCGGCGAGGCTGGTCAGGATCGCCGCCAGGTCCCCGGAGCGCTCGATCGCCGGCCCGCTGGTCACCCGAATGCCCGCGCCCAGCTCGGCGGCGACGATGTTGGCCAGGCTGGTCTTACCCAACCCAGGCGGCCCGGACAGCAGGATGTGATCCGGCGGGGAACCACGCCGCATGGCGCCCTGCAACAGCAGGTCAAGCTGGTCGCGAACCCGGTCCTGGGCGATGAACTCGGCCAGCCGCCGGGGCCGCACGGTGGCCTCCGCGTCCCGCTCGGCGTCGCTGACGTACGCCGAGACGAGCCCCTCGGTCTCGCTCACCGTGCCGCCTCCGTCCGCAGGACCCGCGCACCCGGCTCACGCACACGATCCGGCCCGGGCGCATCCCCCGCGACGCGCGTCCGCGCGCTCATCGGGTGCGGCCGAGCAGGCGGATGGCCTGCTTGAGCAGGACCGGCACTGGCGGGGTGGCACCGTCGATGGTCTCCGCGACGGCGGCCACCGCCTGGTCGGCCTGCCCGGCCGTCCAGCCCAGGCCGACCAGCGCCTGGCGGACCTGGTCGGGCCAGGCGCCGGCGGTCACGCCGCCCACGCCGTCGGCCCCGATCGACACCGGGCCGATCCGGTCCCGCAGCTCCAGCACCAGGCGCTCGGCGCCCTTCTTGCCGATACCGGGCACCCGGGTCAGGGCAGCGGTGTCGGCGTTGGCGATGGCCTTGCGTACCGCGTCCGGGGTGTGCACCGCCAGCACCGCCTGGGCCAGCCGGGGGCCGACCCCGCTGGCGGTCTGGAGCAGTTCGAACAGCGACTTGGCGTCGTCGTCGGCGAAGCCGTAAAGAGTCAGCGAGTCTTCCCGCACGATCAGGCTGGTGGCGAGCCGGGCGACCTGGCCGACCCGCAACTCCGCAAGGGTCCCGGGGGCGCAGTGCACGGCCAGGCCGACCCCGCCGACCTCGATCACGGCCAGGTCCGGACCCGTCGCGGTCACCGTGCCGCGCACGCTGGCGATCATCGTGCTCCTCCTCGTCGTGCCCGATCGGCCGCGGCGGCCAGCTTCGAGCGGGTGCCGCCGCGCCACACGTGGCAGATGGCCAGGGCCAGCGCGTCGGCGGCGTCGGCCGGCTTCGGCGGCTCGGCCAGCCGCAACAGCCGGGTCACCATGGCCGTCATCTGCGCCTTGTCGGCCTGACCGGACCCGGTCACCGCCGCCTTCACCTCGCTGGGGGTGTACGTCTGCACCGGCAGCCCGGCGCGTGCTCCCGCCAACACGGCGATGCCGCTGGCCTGCGCGGTGCCCATCACCGTACGCACGTTGTGCTGACTGAAGACCCGCTCCACGGCGACGCTCTCCGGCTGGTGCTCGGCGACCAACTTGGTGAGCGAACGGTCCAGGTGCAGCAGGCGCAGCGCCAGATCGTCAGCCGGATCGGTGTAGACCACGTAGTAGGCAACCAGAGTGCAGGGCCGACCCGGCACACCCTCGACCACGCCCACCCCACACCGGGTCAACCCCGGGTCGACACCGAGCACGCGCACGCCGCCCCCTCCCCAGCCGTCAGCAGTACGTGTGTTCGACACCCTAACTCCCGGCCCTCCCACCAGCCCCACGGGACACACCCTCCCGCGCCCCGCGCCCGCATCAAGGCGTCCGAGCGGGCGAGCAGGGGGTGGTGGGCGGGTGGGGCCACACAGCTTCGGCCCGGAGTATGTGTTGTTGGCCCATGTGCCGGGGGCCTGACAGCTCGTAACTTCTTGCGCCATGACGGCAGAACCCGTGGCGGTCCCCCACGTCGTACAGGTCGATCTCGCCGGTCGCACCGCCCTGGTCACCGGGGGCGGCAGCGGCATCGGGCGGGCGTGCGCCCTGCGGCTGGGCGCGGCCGGCGCCAAGGTGCTCGTGGTGGACCGCAACCTGGACGCGGCCAAGGCGGTGGCCGCCGAGGCCGGTGGGCGTGCCGAGGGGGTGGACCTGTCCGACACCGAGGCCGTGGACCGCCTCGACGTGGACGTGGACATCGTGGTGAACAACGCCGGTCTCCAGCACGTGGCGCCGCTGCAGGACTTCCCCGTCGAGCGTTTCGGGTACATCCAGCGGGTGATGGTGGAGGCGCCGTTCCGGCTGATCCGGCGTGCGCTGCCGCACATGTACGCCCAGGGCTGGGGCCGGATCGTCAACATCTCGTCGGTGCACGGGTTGCGCGCCTCGCCGTACAAGTCGGCGTACGTGACGGCGAAGCACGCCCTCGAAGGGCTGTCGAAGGTGGTGGCGCTGGAGGGCGCCGCGCACGGGGTGACCGCCAACTGCATCAACCCGGCGTACGTCCGCACGGCGCTGGTGGAGAGCCAGATCGCCGACCAGGCGACCAGTCATGGCATCGGCGAGGCCGAGGTGATCGAGAAGATCATGCTGGCCCGGGCCGCGATCAAGCGGTTGATCGAGCCGGAGGAGGTGGCTGAACTGCTGGCGTACCTCTGCTCACCGCCGGCGGCCTTCATCACCGGCGCGTCGATCGCGCTCGACGGGGGCTGGACGGCCAACTAGTGGGCCTGAGCACAATGTCGACCATGTCGTCGCCGGTGGAGTTTCTGGAACTGCTCGCCCGCGAGGCCGCGGCGGTGGAGTTCGAGGGACCGCTGGTGGCCGCGCGGGCCGCCGGGGCGCCCGCCGAGCGGCTGGCCGAGCTGGAGCAGGCCAGGACGGTGGCGTTGCGGGTCCGCGCGCTGCTGGAGCGCCGCCGCCGTCGGGAGATCGAGCTGTCCGGCCTGTACGACACGGTCAGCGACCTGGCCGGGCTGCGCGACCTGGACGACGTGCTGCGGGCGATCGCGCACCGGGCCCGCAACCTGCTCGGCGCCGACGTGGCCTACATGACGCTCAACGACGACGAGCGCGGCGACACCTACATGCGGGTGACCGACGGGTCCGTATCGGCCCGCTTCCAGCGGTTGCGGCTGCCGATGGGCGCCGGCCTCGGTGGCCTGGTGGCCCAGTCCGGCGCCCCGTACGTGACAGCCAACTACGGCGAGGACGAGCGCTTCCACCACACCGGGGAGATCGACGCCGGGGTCGGCGAGGAGGGGCTGGTGGCGATCCTCGGGGTGCCGCTGCGGCTCGGCTCCACCTCGATCGGCGTCCTCTACTCGGCCAACCGTTCGGCCCGGCCGTTCGTCCGGGAGGAGGTGGCGCTGCTGGTCTCCCTGGCCGCGCACGCGGCGGTAGCGATCGACACGGCCCGGCTGCTGGCCGAGACCCGCTCGGCGCTGGCCGAGCTGTCGGCGGCGAACACCACCATCCGGGCGCACAGCAGCTCGGTGGAACGGGCCGCGGCGGCGCACGACCGGATGACCGCGCTGGTGCTGCGCGGCGGTGGGGTGGAGGACGTGACGGCCGCGGTGACCGAGGTGCTGGGCGGGGCGCTGCTGGCGTTGGACGCCGAGGGCCGGTTGCTGGCCCGGGTCGGCGAGATCGACGAGCCGGATCGGGCGGACATCGTCGAGGCGGTCGCCGCGTCCCGCACCGAGGGGCGCAGCGTGCGGCGCGGCCCGCTCTGGTACGCGGCAGTGGTGGCGGGCACCGAGAACCTGGGCGCTCTGGTGCTGCGCCCGGACGACGAGCTGGTCGACGCCGACCAGCGAATCCTGGAGCGGGCCGCGCTGGTGACCGCGCTGCTGCTGCTGTTCCGCCGGACGGTGGCCGAGGCGGAGGGTCGGGTCCGTGGCGAGTTGCTGGACGACCTGATCGCCCGACCCCTGCGCGACACCGACGCGCTGCGCAGCCGGGCTCGCCGGCTCGGGGTGGACCTGGACGCCCCGCACGTGCTGGTGGCGGTGGACGATGACGCCATCGCGGCCACCGGCTCGGCCCGGCAGCGGGTGCTCTCCTGGGCCACCACGTACGCCTCGGCGCGTGGCGGCCTGGCCGCGGCGCGCGACGGTCGGGTGGTCCTGATGTTGCCTGGTCAGGACGCGGGTGGCAGCGCCCGGGCGGTGGCCCGGGACCTGTCCCGGGTGACGGGCCGGCCGGTGACCGCCGGGGCGAGTGGCCCGTCGACGGGGCCGGCGACGCTGGCGGGGTCGTTCCACGAGGCGGACCGCTGCCTCACCGCGCTCGGCGCGCTGGGCCGCGCCGGTCAGGGCGCGAGCACCGCCGAGCTGGGCTTCGTCGGGCTGCTGCTGGGCACGGTCGGTGACCGGGGTGAGAAGGACGTGGCCCAGTTCCTCACCGCCACCGTCGGGCCGGTGGTCGACTACGACGCCCGGCGGGGTACGGCGCTGGTGAAGACGCTGGAGGCGTACTTCGGGGTCGGTGGCAGTCTGGCCCGCGCCGCCGAGCAGCTGCACGTGCACGTCAACACGGTGACCCAGCGCCTGGAGCGGGTGGGACAGCTGCTCGGCGCGGACTGGCAGCGGCCCGAGCGGGCGCTGGAGGTGCAGCTGGCGCTGCGCCTGCACCGCCTGCGCGCCCCGGCCTGACGGTCAGCGGGCGCGGATGCCCTCGAGCACGGCGTCGACGACCCGCTCTGGCAGGTTGACCTCGTTCAGATCCGGGCTCCACTGCAGCACCCGCTGGATCAACATCGGCCCGGTGAGCAGCGCCATGGTCACCTCCAGGTCGGTGTCGGCCCGGAGCACCCCCTCGTCGATGCCGCGTCGGAGCACCTCGCGCATCAGCTGCCGCCGGGGCGAGATGATGTTCTGGTAGAGCTGGTACTGGTCCGGGCTGCGGTTCACCGCGGGCACCAGGCACGGCATGATCTTCGCCGCCCGCGGGTCGGGGTTCTTCCCGACCGCGCCGACCAGCAGCACCAGGTCGTCCCGGATGGAGTGGCCCTCCGGCTGCGGCAGGACGCCCTTGAGCCGGCGCAGCGCGTCCAGCAGCAGCGCGTCCTTGCCGGCCCAGCGGCGGTAGATGGTGGCCTTGCCGACCCCGGCCCGGGTGGCGATCGCCTCGATCGAGAGCGCCTCGATGGTGCTGCCCTCGGCGAGCAGGTCGAGGGTGGCCTCAATGATCGCCTCATCGGCGCGGAGGCTCCGCGGCCGCCCGGGCGACCGCGGAGCATCAGCAGTGGACCTCATGTCGGACATTGTCCCCGGACCTACGCCGTCCCGGCCAACTCGGGCTCGGCGACGGGTGCCGTCGGGGCCTCGGTGACGGCCTCCCGACCCGGCATCCAGCGCAGCACCACCAGCATTCCAAGCGCCGCGACCACCGCGGAGAGGGCCGCCGCCCAGTGCATGGCGGTGACGAAGGCGTCGTTGGCCGCCGAGATCAGCGTCGGCGCCGCCGGGCCGAGCTGCCCGGCCGCCGCGTACGCCCCGGAGATCGACTCGTTGGCCGCGTCGCGGGCCTGCGGAGGCAGGCTGGTCAGCGCGTCGCCCACGTCGCTGCGGTAGACCGCGGAGAGCACCGAGCCGAGGACCGCCACGCCGAGCGCGCCGGCCACCTGGCGGACGGTGTTGCTCACCGCGGAGCCCACCCCGGCCTTCTCCCGGGGCAGCGCCGACATGATCGACTCCGTGGCCGGGGGCATGATGTTGGCCATTCCGACGCCCTGGAGGAAGAAGACGACCAGGACGATCCAGATCGGGGTGGACGCGCCGATGAAGGCGAACGCGGCGAGCGCCACCACGGTCAGTCCCAGCCCGACGGTGGCGACCGCCCGGCCGCCGTACCGGCGGACCATCGCGGCGCTGCGCGGCGCGAAGATCAGCTGGGCGCCGGCGAAGGGCAGGAAGAGCAGGCCGGTCTGCAGCGGGCTGTAGCCGCGCACCAGTTGCAGGTAGAAGGAGCTGAAGAACATCACGCCCATCGCGGCGAAGAACACCAGGCCGACGATGGCCACCGGCGCGGCGAACCGGGGCACCTTGAACAGCCGGACGTCCAGCGACGGGTGGTCGCTGCGCCGCTCGTGCTGCACGAACCAGGCCAGCACCGCGAGGCCCACCAGGATGGAACCCCAGGCCACCGGCCGGCCGAAGCCGTGCTCGCCGCCGTCGATGATGCCGTAGGAGAGGGCGACCAGGCCCACCACGGAGAGCAGGACGCCGAGGACGTCGATCCGGCCCGGTCGCGGGTCACGCGACTCGGGGACCAGCAGCGCGACCAGGACCACGCCGGCGGCCACCACCGGGACGTTGATCAGGAAGACCGAGCCCCACCAGAAGTGCTCCAGCAGCGCACCGCCGAGGATCGGGCCGATCGCCACCGCGAGGCCGACCGCGCCGGCCCAGACGCCGATGGCACGGCCGCGCTCGCGCGGGTCGAAGACGTTGGAGATGATCGACAGCGTCACCGGCATGATGGCCGCGCCGCCGACACCCATCAGGGCGCGGGCCGCGATCAGCTGTCCGGGGCTCTGGGCGTACGCCGAGAGCAGCGACGCCAAGCCGAACAGCACCAGCCCGATCATCAGGAAGCGCTTGCGGCCGGAGCGGTCGCCGAGCACCCCGAAGGTGAACAGCAGCCCGGCGAAGACCAGCGTGTAGGAGTTGATCGACCACTCCAGCTCGCCCTGCGTCGCGCCGAGGCCGTGCACCGGGTCGGCCAGGGTGCGCAGGGCGACGTTGAGAATCGTGTTGTCGAGGACGACGACGAGGAGGCTGATCACCAGCACCCCCAGGATCGCCCACCTCCTCGGATGTCCCGTGTTGTTCTGCAGTTCCACTGCCCGGTCTCCCCCCGGATTCACCCGTCGCGCAATACGATACGGGCCAGACTCGTAACAGCGAAGAGCCTAGGCGCAGCATTAACGATACGGAACGGATCCGTATCGTATGTGAGGGGTGTCACGTGCCCCCCGACGCACCTCCGGGCGGCCTCGATCACCTGTCGCCCAACTGTTCAACGACGCCGACCGTCACGCGCCTCCGGCCGCCCGGAGCCGACCAGGTCGTCCGCGTCCAGCCTCCGGGTGACCTCTTCGCAGCCTTTGCTCTGCTTCAACCGACGCACCAGCCGCGCCCCCAAACCGTTGCGCCGGTTGAAGCAGAGCAAAGGACGTGGGCCGACCCCCGTGCCCGGACGTCCGGGCCGGGCAGACGTCCGCCGGCACGACGACATCGACCTCACGCGGGGGCACGACGGAGCGCCGGGGCACGACGGAACGCCGGGGGCACGACGTCGACGGCGCTCGGGCACGACGTCGACGGAGCGCGGGGGCACGATCTCAGCGGGCGTGTGCCGTCGCGAGACAGGCGGCGACGGCGGCCGGCAACGTGCCCAGGTGGGTCGCCGGCGCGGCGGGCGGCTCGATCCAGCCCGGCCCGGCGGCGTACACCCGCAGGTGCGGAAAGTCCCGGGCGAAGCGCACCAGGCGGTACGCGCGGCCGGTGACCGGTGTCTGTGACCAGAGCACGACGGTGTGCGGGCGAGCCCGGTGCACCGCGCTGGTCAGCGCGGACCAGGGCAACGCCGGGCCGAGATGCAGGCAGCCGCGGCGGTGCTCGCGCAGCGCGGCGGCGAGCGCGTGCAGGCCGAGGCAGTGCGCCTCCTGTTCGGCGCCGGCCAGCAGCACCCCTGCGGCGGGCAGTGACCGGCCGGGCTGGCGGCGGTACACGTCCAGCCCGACCCGCACGCCCTCGCACAGGGCGTGCTCGCTGGCGATCTCGGCGGCTGTACGCCCCGATAGCTGCGTGAGCAGCGGCCGGCAGACCTGCTCCCAGAGCGCCGGCACGCCCCAGGCTTCGGCCATCTCCAGCAGCACCGTGGCGACACGGTTGCCGTCCAGGTCCTCGGTGGCCAGCCGGATGCGCTTGTGCGCGGTCTCCACGGCATCCGCCGGCATCGGATCGGTCAGCACCAGACGTACCCCCGGATAGGTGTTCTCCATCCGGGGTTCGCTGAAACGACGCGCGGTGGATGCGCCGTCGCGGAATTTACCGACGGCGCGCGGCGAGCCCGCAGGCCAGCGGGGCACGGCCGACTTGACCGGGCCCCCTATGTTGATCATCAACACGGCCCAACGAAAGGTCCCCACCCCATGCCTGTCGGCTTCACCATGGCGATCGTCTTCGCCATCGCAATGGCGGTCAGCGCCATCCTGGCACTCGTCGCACCCAAGAGCGCGATGAAGCAGACGGCCGCCCTCGCGGCGCTCGGCCTCCTCGCCGTCACAGTGCTGATCGGCGTCGCCTCCAGCGCCCACTCCGTGCCCATCCGCTCGGTCGGCATCGTCACCAGCTTCGGCAAGCCCACCGGAGAGGTCACCGGTTCGGGCCTGAAGTGGGTGGCGCCCTGGCAGAAGGTCGGCGAGTGGGACGCGGGACGGCAGAAGTACGACCACATCGGCGGCGGCAACTGCGTACGCGTGCGCACCGGCACGCTCGCCGACGCGTGCGTCGAGGTGCTCGTCGAGTGGCAGGTCAAGCCGGAGAACGCGCCGAAGCAGTTCATGGACTACAAGGGAGACTTCGACAGCTTCCGGGGCCAGCGGGTCGGAGTGCAGCTCGACAGCGCCGTCAACGACGCGTTCGCCACGTACAACCCCCTCGAAAAGATCGACTCGCAGACCGGCAGCCTCAACGTCGACCTGAAGCCGTTCGCCGCGAACATCAAGACCAGCGCGGAGAGCCGGCTCGCCACGGACGTCGACATCCTCTCGGTGACCATCACCCGGGTGAACCACGACGACAAGACCGAGGGCAACATCAAGGCGTTCCAGGACAAGCTGGCGCAGACCCGCAACCTGGAGCAGGACCGCAAGAACGCCGACATCTCCAAGCAGATCACCGAGACCAACGCGAAGGTCGACAAGGTGACCCGCTGCCTGGAGATCGCCGAGAAGAACGGCGCCAACCCGGGCCTCTGCATCAACCCGGGCATCGTCACCGGCAAGTGACGGCGGGCCCGGCCGGGTGGTCAGTCGAGGCTGACCACCCAGCGGGCGCCCTCACCCCGCGCCAGTCGGTCGAACGCGGCCGGCGCCTCGTCGAGACTGACCACGCCGCTGACCAGAGGTGACAGGTCCAGCGTGCCGTCGAGCGCCGCGCGGGCCAGCTCCGGCACCTCACGGTCCGGGTCGGACGAGCCGTACACCGAGGAGCGCAGCGTCCGCGCGGAGTGGAAGATGTCCAGCGCGCCGAGGCTGACCATGTCGTCCTTGGCGCCCATGCCGACCACTGTCACCGCTCCCCCGCGCCGGGTGAGACGCCAGGCCGCCCGGATGGTGGTGGCGCGGCCGACGCACTCGAAGGCGTGGTCGACGCCCCGGCCCTCGGTGCGCCCCCGGACCTCCCTGGAGAGCCGGTCGTCGGAGAGCAGGAAGTCGGTCGCCCCGGCGGCGAGCGCCAGCTCGCGCTTGGCCTCGGCGACGTCGACGGCGAGGATCGTCGTGGCACCGGCCCGGCGGGCGGCGGTGAGCACGGCGAGCCCGACCCCACCGAGCCCGATCACGGCCACCGACTCGCCGGGAGCCACCCGAGCGGTGTTGCCGACCGCGCCCACCCCGGTGAGCACCGCGCAGCCGAGCAGCGCGGCCTGCTCGGGCGGCAGCCCGGCGGGGATCGCGATGACGGCGTTCTCGGGCACCACCACGGCCTCGGCGAGCGCCCCGAGGCCGAGGGTCAGGTGCAGCCGGATGCCGTCGTCGGTCTCGCCACGCGCCACCGTCGGGGCGGTGTTGGCGGCGCAGAGCCACGGCTCGTCGCGCAGACACCACCAGCAGGCCCGACAGGCGGGCGCCCAGTTGAGGGCTACCGGCGTGCCGACCGCCAACCGGGTGTTCGGCCCGGCCTCGGCCACCACCCCGGTCGCTTCGTGCCCGAGCACCAGCGGGAACCTCGCGGCGAGGGTGCCGTTCACCATGGACAGGTCGGAGTGGCAGACGCCCGCCGCGGTGATCCTCACCCGCAGTTCGCCGGGGCCGGGCGCGGGCAGGCGTACCCGCTCGACCCGCAGCTCGGCGCCGGACCCACGCGCGACAAGCGCGCGGACGGTGACCGGCTCGGGGCCGCCCGTCGGCGCGGCCGGCGGCAGCTCGGGGCCGCTCATCGCTGGATCGCCTTGAGTTCGCAGAACTCGGCGAGCCCGTGCACGCCCAGCTCCCGGCCGAGGCCGGACTGCTTGTAGCCGCCGAACGGGGCGAGCGGGTTGAACGACGCGCCGTTGATGTCGACCGCGCCGGTGCGCAGCCGTCGCGCCACCGCGAGCGCCGCGTCGGGGTCGGCGGACCAGACCGCGCCGGCCAGCCCGTACTTCGAGTTGTTGGCGATGGCGACGGCCTCGTCGGTGTCGTCGAACGGGAGAACGGCGAGCACCGGCCCGAAGACCTCCTCCTGGGCGAGCGCGCTGTCCGGGTGCACGTCGGCGAAGACGGTCGGGGCGACGAAGTGCCCCTGGGCGGGCACCGGCGCGTCCGGGCCGCCGGCGATCAGTCGGGCGCCGTCGGCGAGAGCCCGGTCGACGTGGCTGCGGACCCGCGCGGCCTGGGCGGCGGAGACCAGCGGGCCGAGCCGGGTGGCGGGGTCGAACGGGTCGCCGAGCCGGTAGCCGGCCACCGCCGTGGCGATCAGGTCGAGTGCCTCGTCGTACCGGTCGCGGTGCACCAGCATCCGCGTCCACGCCGTGCAGGTCTGGCCGGAGTTGAGCAGGGCGTTGCCGACGCCGACCTTGACCGCGGTGGCCAGGTCGGCGTCGGGGAGGATCACGTTCGCGGACTTGCCGCCCAACTCCAGCGCCACCCGGGCGATCCGGTCGGCGGCGAGTCGCATGATCCGCGCGCCGGTCACGGTGGAGCCGGTGAACGACACCAGGTCGACGTCGGGGTGCCCGGCGAGCGCCTCACCGACCACCGCGCCGGTGCCGGGCACCAGGTTGAGCACACCCGGCGGCAGCCCGGCCTCGGTGACCGCGTCGAAGAGCAGGTATGCCGTCAACGGGGTCAGCTCGCTGGGCTTGAGCACCACCGTGCAGCCGGCGGCCAGCGCGGGCGCCAGCTTCGCCATCACCTGGTGCAGGGGGTAGTTCCACGGGGTGATCGCGCCGACGACGCCGATCGGCTCACGGACGACGAGGGAGTTGCCGATGCTCTCCTCGACCGCCGGCCGGGCGGCGAGGGCGACGTGGTCGCGCAGCACGGTCAGCGGCAGCCCGACCTGCACCCGGGTGGCGAGCTTGAGCGGTGCGCCCAACTCGACCGCGATGGTGCGGGCGAGGTCGTCGGCGCGGGCGGCCAGCGCGGTGTGCAGCCGGTCCAGGTGGGCGGAGCGTTCGGCGGGTGCGGTGGCCGCCCAGCCGGGGAAGGCGGCGCGGGCCGCGGCGACGGCGGCGTCCACATCGGCTGCCGTGCCGAAGGGCACCTGCCCGATCAGGTCGCCGGTGCTCGGGGTCTCCACGTCGATCACGTCGGTGCCGGCGGGAGACGTCCACTCGCCGCCGATGTGCAGGTGGCGCCGCAGGCGCAGGGCGTCGGGCAACTGCGAGGGCGGGGCGGCGAGGTCCATGTCGTCCCTTCGGGGGTGGGCGATGGGCGATGGCGACGAGGTCGCGACGGGCGTTGAAACTAGCGCTGGGAGTTTGGACGCTACCCGCTGGGCCGGGCGGACTCCACCGGGTCGAGGGGGCCGATGGTGCGGGCGTACTCGGCGGCCAGGCCGTGCAGCAGCGCGTCCAGGCCGAGGGCGAAGGCGCCCTCGTCCACGCTCTGCTGGTGCTCGGCCAGCCGGTGCGCCTGGCGCAGGTGCGGGTAGTGGGCGGCGTACAGCTCGGGGTCCTCGACGAAGCCCCGGGCGAAGGAGCCGAGCGCCGACCCGGCCACGAAGTAGCGCACCGCCGCTCCGATGTGGGTGGCCCGCGCGGGCGGCCAGCCGGCGCGTACCAGCCCGCCGTAGACCGCGTCGGCCATGGCCAGCGCGGCCGGTCGCCGGCCCGGCCCCTGGGCCAGGTACGGCACGATGTTCGGATGCGCGGTGAGCGCCCGCCGGTACGACCAGGCCCAGTCGCGCAGCGCGGCGACCCAGTCCCGGCTGGCGAAGCCGCTGGTGTCGACGGCGGCGACGACCGTGTCGGCGACCGCGTCCAGGATCTCGTCCTTGGTGGCGAAGTGGTTGTAGAGCGACGGGCCGCGCACGCCCAGCTCGGCGGCGAGCCGGCGGGTGGAGAACGCCGGCAGCCCTTCGGCGTCGATGAGCGCGGTGGCGGTCTCGACGATCAGCTGCCGGGTGAGCCGGGGCTGGCGGGGTCGGGGCACTGCGCTCCTCATGGGTCTCGGCCATAGGGTCTGGACGCGGCAAAACTTACAGCGCTAGTTTAAGGGAGACCGGCAGCGTCGACGCCAGGAGGACCACCGTGGACTTTTCGCTCACCGACGAGGAGCGGGCGGTGCGCGACACCGTCCGGTCGTTCATCCAGCGCGAGGTGATGCCGCTGGAGGCGGAGGTGCTCCGCCGGGAGCGGGCACACCAGCCGGGCCTGGACCACTCCGAGGTGCGCGAGCTGCAACTCAAGGCGCGCAAGTTCGGCTTCTGGGGCCTGGCCACCCCCGAGGAGTACGGCGGGATGGACCTGCCGGCCGTGCTCCAGTCGTTGATCTGGACGGAACTGGGCCGCACGTTCGTGCCGTTCCGCTTCGGCGGCGAGGCCGACAACATCCTGTTCCACGCCAGCGAGGACCAGAAACGGGAGTTCCTCGTCCCGACGATCGAGGGCGAGCGACGCTCCTGCTTCGCGATCACCGAGCCGGGCGCCGGCTCGGACGCGGCGAACATCCGGCTGTCCGCCCGCCGCGACGGCGACGACTGGATCCTCGACGGCGAGAAGACCTTCATCACCGGCGGCCACGACGCCGACTTCGCCATCGTGGTCGCGGTGACCGACCGGGAGAAGGGCGCCCGCAACGGCGGGGCCACGGCGTTCCTGGTGGACCGGGCGATGGGCTGGCGCTCGGAGTTCATCCAGACGATGGGCGAGGGCGGGCCCGCGTCGCTGATCTTCGACGGCGTACGCGTGCCGCACCGCAACATCCTCGGCGAGATCGGGCAGGGCTTCACGCTGGGCATGGAGTGGATCGGCAAGGGCCGCTACACCATCCCGTCGCACGCCATCGGCATCGCCGAGCGGGTCCTGCAGATGGCGATCGACCACGCCAACACGCGGGAGACCTTCGGCACGAAGATCGGCACCAACCAGGCCATCCAGTGGATGATCGCCGACTCGGAGACCGAGCTGGAGGCGGCCCGCTGGCTGGTGCTGCGCTCGGCGTGGACGGTCGACCAGGGCCTGGACCCCCGGCACGCCTCGTCGATGGGCAAGCTCTACGGCGCCGGCATGGTCAACCGGGTGGTCGACCGGGTGCTCCAGATCCACGGCGGCATGGGCTACACCCGTGAGCTGCCCATCGAACGCTGGTACCGGCAGGTCCGGCTGTACCGGATCTTCGAGGGCACCGACGAGATGCAGCGCCTGATCATCTCGCGGGACCTGCTGCGCGGGTACACGAAGATCGGCGGTCACCTGGCCTGAGCCGGGTCACCCCGTCAACGCGGTGAGCGCCTCGTCCACGTCGGCTTCGGTGGAGTAGACGTGGAACGAGGCGCGGACCCGCCCGGCGCGCACCGCCGCCCGGATGCCGGCCGCCGCGAGACGCTCCTCCGCGCCGGGCACGTCCACGGTGACGATGGCGCTGTCCCCCGGCGGCCGGCCCAGCCCGGTCAGGAAACGGTTGGCCAGCGCCACGTCGTGCGCCTGGATCACGGGCACGCCGATCTCGGCGATCAACTCCAGGGCGGGCGCCGCGCCGATCCAGCTGAACCAGGCCGGTGAGATGTCGAACCGGCGGGCGTCGTCGGCCAGCCGCAGCGGCGGGCCGTAGTAGGAGGCGTGCGGGTCGCGACCGGCATACCAGCCGGCCGCGTCCGGACGCAGCCGGCCGCGCAGGGCAGGTGCCAGATAGGCGTACGCGGTGCCGCGTGGCGCCATCAGCCACTTGTAGCCACCCACCACCACCACGTCGGCGCAGCTCCCGTCGAACGGCAGCCACCCGCACGCCTGGGTCGCGTCCACCACCACCAGCGCGCCGTGCGCGCGGGCGGCGGCCACGATCTCGTCGTACGCCGCCACGGACCCGTCGGCCGACTGCACGAGGCTGAACGCGACCAGGTCGGTGTCGGCGTCGATCGCGTCGGCCAGCCCCTCCGCCGGCACGGTGCGGACCGTGACGCCGCGATCCTCCTGGACCAGCCACGGGAAGAGGTTCGAGGTGAACTCGACGTCCGGCACCACCACGGTGGCTCCCGCCGGCAGCGCCGCCGCGACCGGGGCGAGAAGCTGGGAGACGGTCACGCCGACCGCCACGTCGGTGTCCGGCACCGCGATCAGGCCGGCGAAGGCGCTGCGACTCCGGTGTACGGCGTCACCCCAGCCCTCCCACGACGTGCCGCCGATCCGCCACGCGGCCATCGCCTCCTGCAACGCCGTCCACGCCGGCTCGGGCGGCAGCCCGTAGGAGGCGGTGTTCAACCAGCCCGGCTCCGGCTTCCACAACCGCTGCGCCTGCTCGATGTCCATGGCCTCGACGCTAGGCGCGCTGGCGTCGGCAGGGCATGGCCAATCGGTGAGCGGCGGCCTGCGGAACACCGACGCGCTGGCCGGCGGCGGGCGGGGCGGCGGGCATCACCCTCATGAGCGTTATGACTCTGAGGTATAGATATGACACTGAGGTATATCGCTCGTCGGCATCCCGCCGGCCAGCCCGGCTGCTCCGGCTCAGGGTTTCCCGTCGCGGTCGACCGACTCACCCGGAGCGGGTGGGCGGATCCGGGCGAGGCTGTCGGCGAGACCGGCGAGCCACTGGTCGACCTCCACCAGATGCCGCACCGACGACGGGTTCGCCGCGCCCGACAGCGGGCGGATCCGGTCGAGTTCGTCCACGCAGCCGGGCAGGGCGGGCACCGGGCCGGAGGGTCGGCCGTGCGCGACCTGGTCGGCGAGGTCGTCGTACGCCGATCGCAGCTGGCCTGCCGAATCGCGCAGCAACCCCGCCGCAGCGGGCCAACCGGCGAGGCAGCCGGGCGGGTTGCGCCGCAGCAGCGATTCGGCGCCGAGCACCACGTGTTGGCCGGCGCCCAGGACGGCGTCCCAGTCCACCCGCTGGTTTACCGTGTCGTGCCGCTCGGAGTGGTACTGGCAGTAGGACGAGTCGACGAGGACCATCCGCTGGCGGACCCGTTCGAGGGCCCGGTCGGGCGGAGCGTCCCCGAGCAGCGCCCGGACCGTCTCGTGGATCGCGTCCGCGCTGGCCGTGAGGTAGTGGGCGGCGTTGGGCCGCAGGTCGCGGCTCGCGCCGCGCGGCCACATCGCCACCCCGGCGAGCACGCCGATCAACGCGCCGAGCACGACATCGACGAGACGAGCTTCGGCGAGCCGCCATCCTTCCGGGCTGAGCTGGGCGAAGACCACCGTCAACAGCACGGTGAACAGCGCCTGCTGCCACAGCGGGCCGAGCAGCCGACCAACGCCGAAGGCCAGCAGCAGGGTGACCGGCAACACGACGGCGTAGACGATCGGCTCGTCGACGACGAGCATCACCAGACCACTGACGGCGGCACCGACGATCGTGCCCAGCACGGCGGGCCGCAGCGCGGTGCGGGTGTCCGCGGCAGAGGTGCGCAGGACCGTGAGGGTGGCCAGCAGCACCCAGAAGCCGTGGGTCAGCTGCAACACCCCGGCGACCACCCGCGCGATGGCCAGCGCCACGGCCAGCCGCAACGAACTCTGCAGGTGGGCGGAGCGCGGCGCCAGGTGGGAGCGGAGCTGCCGCCAGTACAGCGTCAACGGGCCGTGCCGCGCATATTCGAACAGCCCCGAATAGTCACCCCCGGCGTCGGGCCGTACCCCGTTGGCCACGCGGGTGCCCACGGCGAGCACCCGCACCTGGTCGGCCAGGGCCAGCGCCGTCGCGTCCCGGCACATCCGGGGTACGTCCGGCACGGCGCTGCCCTGCCCTGCGGGGTACGTCGTCTCGGCTTGACCGATCGCGGCGCTCAGAGCGCCGAGGTCGACCGGCGGCGCACCCGGCGGCAGGCTACGGCCAGCGGCACGGGTCGTGTCGGCGCACGCGCGCAGCAGTCGCGCCGCCGCCAGGTCCGGGATCGGCTCCGGTGGGGCGTCCGACGCCAGCCGGTTCGCCTCGGCGAGCGCCTCCCGTAGCGCCGCCGCGCAGATCCGCAGCGCCCGGTGACGGGCGTCGGCGGCGGTCGGCGCCCACGCCGGGGACGTCCCGCTCAACGCGAGCGCGGCCACCGCCTCGGATGCCCGCTCGCGCCGCCTGTCGCGAGCGTCGCGATCGGCGTGCCGGTCGGTCAGCGCGTCCGCCGTGGCGTCGAGGAACGCCGCGACGCCCTCCGCCGCGTCGGCGAGTCGTTGCCGGTAGGAGATCGGCACCGGATCGGGCCAGAGGAGCACCTCGGCCACGGCGAGCAGCACGATGGCGAGCGTGACCCCGCCCAGCCGCTCCGGCAGGGTGCCCGGCTGGTACGGCGGGAAGGACGCCAGGATGAAGACGAGTTGAAACGCGCTGCCCAGCCCGACGAGACGCGGGTTGCCGACCCCGGCGAACGCCACGACGAACCCGATGACGAGCATCCCGGCCGCCGCCGCCCAGGTGCTCCACGCCAGCAGCGTGCCCACGGTGATCAGCGCCCAGATCGCCGGCAGTGACGTGATCAGGATCCGCGCCCGTTGCGGCGCCGGGCCGGGCAGCTGCGCGAACGACCCGGCGGCCACCGTGCCGAACAGCGCGTACGTGGCGAGCACCGAGCTGCCGACCCCGTAGCGGCAGGCGTAGAAGACAACGGACGCGACGAGGGTCAGCCGTGCGGCGCGCCGCAGGACGGCGTCCCCCGGGTCGCGGCGACGGAGCCGGCCCAGGAGGCTGGTTCCGAGCACGCCTGGTCCCCCGGGTTCGTCGCCACGCCCCTATCCCCGGTTGACCATCTTGCCCGGCCGCGATGGCTTTCGCGGCGAATCGTCCGGCTGGTGCGGCAGCCCTGGTTGCGGACCGGGCTACTTCTGGCTGAGGGTCTGCTTTGCGTTGAACACGCAGGTCCAGATCATCAGCGGCGCGCCCGCCGCGTGGCCGTCGACGTCCACGCACTTGTCAGTCAAGCGGTTGAAAAGGGAGCGGCGCCCATCCTTCTCGATCCACTCCCACTTCTGGGCGGCCCCGGCGGTGCAGTTGGCGGACTGCACGGCAACGCCGTCGCGCTTCTCACCCCAGGCGACGTCCAGGCAGAAGCCGTTCGCCCGGATGGTGCCGTCGAACGAGAAGGTCCACCACTGGTTGCGCACCTCCTGGCACTTGCGCACGGTGACCCGCACGCCGTCGCGTTCGCCGCTGCTGAGGCAGAGCCCGGTCTCCTTGGTGACGATCTGCTTGGTGCCGGCCGGCCGGACCGGCGCACTGGGTGGTGGAGCCGCCGTCGCCGAGGGCTGCCCCGCACCGGCCGTCGAACCGCTGCCCGGACCGGCCGACGGGCGTCCCGCACCTCCGGCCGGGGCACTCGGCGACCCGGACGGCGGGCCGGCGGGCAGCGGCAGCCCCTGGAAGCCATCCGTGACCAACTCGAAGATCCCCCGACTGACCGACCACTCGGCGTCCGAGGTGGTCCAGCCGATCGTGTACGCGTGCCCGTTGCGATCGACGAAAGCGCGGCTCGACGCCCGCATCGGCGTGCCGTCCGCATCGGTGTACGTCCACTCCCACTCGGCGGCCCGCACCTGGTACTTCAACGCGGCGAGCCGGACCCGCCGGTAGCTGGCATACCGTTCACGTTCCGCTTTCTCCCGCGTTCGTAGCCCGGCGACCAGATCCGCGGGGACCGACCGGAGTTTGTCGAGGACGAACTGCCGGCTGCCGTCCGGCTCACGGAATTCGACCCCCTCGCCAACGCGCTGGGACCGCCAGCCGTCCGGCACCGGCACCAGGAAGCGAGGGTCGTCCCGGTGGTAGCGCCACCCGGCCGATGGCGGCGGCAGCACCTGGGACACCGCCTCGTCGGCGACCGAAGAGGGATCGGCGGTCGGCGCCGCCGCTCCGTTCGCTTCGCCGGATGGTCGGCCGCTCAGCATCGACGCGCTCACCACCAGCACGACCATCACGGCAGCGGCGACCGAGCCGACCAGCCAACCGCGACGCCTGCGGGCCGGGCCGCTGGTCGGACCAGCCTCGTTGGCCGCGGCCGACTCGGGAATTGGCGAGGTCGGAACGGACAACGAGTCCGACGTCGCGGCAGGAGGCGGTGACGTGGCGCTTGCCGATGGGTCGGTCGACGGATCGACCGGCCGACCGGACCCGGCGGTGACGAACTCGGGCACGATCGATCGGGGCGTACCGTCGCCGGTGTTGATCCGCGTGAACGGCACGGCCGGTCCCGACGCGGCGGCCGGCGGGCCGGCGGCGTCGACCGGGTCGACCTGGTCGGCGGCGTACCGCAGGAGGCGATCCGCCTCCTCGACGCTGATCCGCTGACCCGGGTCCCGGCGCAGCAGTCCTTCGAGGAGCGGGGTCAACCGACCGGCCCGCTGGGCCGGCGGTGGCGGCTCGGTGGCGAGCGCCGCCAGCGTCGCCATCGGAGACGAACGCTGGTACGGGGTGCGTCCCTCAACCGCCGCGTAGAGAGTCGCGCCGAGCGACCACAGGTCAGCGGCCGGACCGACCTCGCCGTCAGTGGCCCGCTCCGGCGCGAGGTACGCCGGCGAGCCCAGCACCATCCCGGTCTGGGTCATCCGCGGATCACCGGGAAGGGTCGCCAACCCGAAATCGGTCAACACCACCCGGCCGTCATCGGCCAGCAGCACGTTGGCCGGCTTCACGTCCCGATGCAACACGCCCGCCCGGTGCGCGGCCCGCAACGCACCGAGCACACCCAGCCCGATCCGCGCGGCATTGGCCACCACCATCGGACCCTCCGCCTCAAGGACCTCGTGCAGCGACCGGGACGGAACAAGCTCCATCACGATCCACGGGTCGTCGCCCGAGTACAGCACGTCGAAGACGCGTACCACGTTGATGTGGCCCAGCCGGGCGACTGCCCGCGCCTCGCGCATGGAGCGTTCGCGCATCTCCCGGCGCTCGTCGTCGCGCAGGCCGGGAGGCGCCACCAACTCCTTGATGGCCACGTCCCGCTGGAGCATCTCGTCACGGGCCCGCCACACGCGGCCCATCCCGCCCTGCCCGAGCGGACGGACCAACCGGTAACGACCGGCAATCATCTGGCGAGAGGCGTCGGGCACGACAGGGAACGTACCCGGCGGTCATTGCATGCCCAATTTCTGCGGCAGGCGAGAACCCGACAGTTGCGTATGTCACACGTCGACTCGGAGGTCATCCCACCATTTCCGCCAGGTCCACCATCGACACCGGCACTGTCGCCCAGCGCGATGTTACCAACACGTAGACCAATTGCGTGATCATGAATACCGAATTGATCGACTCCACAGTAGCCAGACATGCGGGACTCACGGGCTCTTCCGGAACCAACCCAGGCAACGGAAACAGTCCGTTCACGGGCTGAAGCCTCCGGTGTCTGCTGGTGTTGCGCGCCCGTCAGTCTCCCGGACCGATCCACGTCACCACCGCGTGTCACCTGTGCACGGCACCGCTCAGCTCAGGCCCGGGAAAAATGGCGAGTCGATTGTCGACCCGCGAATTAGGACGTAGCGGTTTCTGACAACACGGTGCTGTCCGCGCACAGAACTAAAAGTGCGATCTGCAATTTGCCGAGATTGGCGGTCAACGCCTCCCGAACAGGCTGAGCCGCAGCGCCCGGAGCAGGGTGCCGGGGCGGCTCAGAGTCGCCGGGTGGTCGAGCATGGTGGTGACCCTGCCCAGCCGGGCGTTGAGCACCGGATCGGTCAGCGACGCCCGGAAGAGCAGGTCACCGAACCACTTGGTGACCCGGTACCCCGGCGGGTACGGCCCGTTCACGTGCGGCAGTTCGATGTCGGCGGTGGTGGAGATCTGCCAGGCGGCGTCGACCACCACGCGGACCTGGTCGAAGTACGCCCGCGCGGGCTCATCCTGTGGCTTCGGGCCGGACCGCAGGTACGCCGACAGGCAGGACGCGTGCAGGGTCGCGGAGGTCATGCCCTGGCCGTACACCGGGTTGAAGGAAGCGACGGCGTCCCCGGCGGCGACCAACCCGGCGGGCAGGCGGTCGAGCTTGTGGAAGTCGCGGCGGCGGCTGTCCGCCTGGTGGTAGGTGACCACCCCGCCCAGCATCTCCCCGCGCTCGGCGATGTCACCGAACATCTGCGGGTAGTGCTCCCGACAACGTGCGGTGAAGTCGGCGACGTCGCGGCTGGGCCGGTCCTCGTCGTAGCCGGCCACCAACATGATCCAGCGGTCACCCTCGACCGAGTTGATCCCACCGATCCGGGCGGTACGACCCTTGCCGGCCATGGTGTGGAAGACCGCCACCCACGCGTCGCTGACCTTTTCGTCGCGCTTGTAGAGCGCCGTCGCGTAGTTCAGCTTGATCGGCATTCGTCGCATCGGCGGGCGGGGCCACCCGTGCTCGGCCAGCCAGTCGCTCAGCCGGCTCGACCGTCCCATCGCGTCGACCACCAGGTCCGCCGCTTCGACGACGGGCCCGGTGCCGCCCTCGGGCACGTATCGGGCGCCGGTGACGCGCCGCTCGTCGACGAGCAGGCCGTCCGCCCGGCCGTACACCATGCGGATGTTGCCGACGGCGAGGGTCCGCCGTCGGACCAGCGCCTCCAGGAACGGACGCGTGGTGATCAGCGCCGGCCCGGTGTCGGTCGCGGCCGGCGGCAGCCCCAGCACGCCGTTCACGTAGACCTTCGCGGTGCCCTCGTCGCTGGGTGGCGGCGGGGCACCGAGTGCGAGCGCCTCGTCGGCGATGCCGGGAAACCAGCGTTCCAACTGGACCTGACCGGCGGGCAGCAGCGCGTGCACCTGGCTGCCCTGGGGCACACCCGGACGAGGCCCGGCATCGACATCGGACGGGTCCCGTTCGATGATCAGCACCTCGTCGGCGTGGTCGCTCAGCACCCGGGCCGCCAGCAGCCCGGCCATGCTGCCACCGAGCACCACCGCACGTCGCATGACCACTGAGGTCTCAACCGGTCGTTGCGCCGTCGCTATCTCGGCGAAGAGCCGGGACGGAGAGGGTGCCATGCGATCGCTCCTCGGCTGGTCGGGAAACCTCGGCATCCACGACCGTAACCATCGGAGCGTCCGGAGTCAGCGCTCAGCTGGCCCGCCATTTCTGGTTGGCGTTTCCGGTGCACTGCCAGATCTGCAACCGGGCACCGTTGCCGGGGTTGCCGTCGAGCACGTCGACACATCTGTCCGCCCGGACGTTCACCAGGTCGTGGGCCTTGTTGAGGTTGAACTTCTGGGACGCGGCGCCCGAGCAGTCGGCCAGGATGACGGCCGCGCCGTCGGCCGTCGAGTGGCCGGCGACGTCCAGGCACTTGCCCATCGAGCGGACCGTACCGTCGGCCGGGAAGGTCCACAGTTGCTTCGCGGTCCGCCGGCAGTCCCAGATCTGGAGGCGGGCGCCGGCGGTGGCCTTGCCCTCCGGGATGTCGATGCACCTGTCGCTGGCGAAACTGCTGATCTGCTGCCCGGTGGGTGCGCTGCTCTTCGTCGGCGAGGCCGGCGGAGCCGCAGGCGCCGAAGACTGCTGCCCGGCATCGCCCGCAGGAGTCGTCGCACCGCCGCCCGGCCCGGTCGACGGCCGCCCCGCGCCCCCGGCAGGTAGGGCGCCGGCCGACGCCGACGGCGAAGCGGTGGTCACCGGCAGCCCCTGGAACCCATCCGTGACAAGCGCGAAGATCCCCCGGCTGACCGACCATTCGGCGTCCGAGGTGGTCCAGCCGATCGTGTACGCGTGCCCGTTGCGATCGACGAAGGCACGGCTCGTCGCACGCATCGGCGTGCCGTCGGCATCGGTGTACGTCCACTCCCACTCGGCCGCCCGCACCTGGTAGCCGAGCGCGGCGAGTCGGACCCGCTGATAGTTGGCGTAGCGGCGACGGTCCGACTTCTCCCGCGTTCGCAGCTCGGCGACCAGGTCGGCGGGGATCGACCGGAGTTGGTCGAAGACGAGCCGTCGGCTGCCGTCCGGCTCGCGGAATTCGGCCCGCTCGCCGTCGCGCACCGGCTGCCAGCCGTCCGGCACCGGTACGAGGAAACGCGGATCGTCCCGGTGGTAGTGCCAGCCGGAGGGCGGCGGCAGCACCCTGGCGACCGGCGCTTCGGCAACCGACGAGGGGTCGGCGGTCGGGGCCGTGGCCGGGCCCGGCCCGCCGGACGGTGCGCCGGTCAGCAGCGACGCGCTCACCAGCAACACGACCAGCACGGCGGCGGCGATCGAGCCGACAAGCCACCCGCGACGTCGACGGGCCGAGCCACTGGCCGGCGCAACACCGCCGTCCGGCGGCACGACCGACCCGGGAACTGCCGGACTCGGAAGCGGCCCGGTCCACGTCGTGGAGACCACCGGCGACGACTCCGCCGGCACGGCGGGAACCGGCGAGGATTCCATCGCCGCAGCGGGGGCCGGCGAGGATTCCGCCGTCACGGCGGGAGCCGGTGAGGTGGCGTTTGCCGCCGGGACGGTCGGCGGCGACTCGACCGGGCGGCCGGACCTGGCGGTGACGAACTCGGGCACGATCGACTGAGGCGTACCGTCGCCGGTGTTGATCCTCGCCACCGGCACGGCTGACCCGGACGCGGCGGCCGTCGAGCCGCTCGGGCCGACCGCGCACAGCGGGCCGGTCTGGCCTTCCCCGCTGGCCGGGTCGACCGGGCCGGCGGCGTGCCGCAGGAGGCGGTCGGCCTCCTCGATGTTGATCCGCTGAGCCGGGTCCCGACGCAGCAGTCCTTCGAGGAGCGGGGTCAACTGGCCGGCGCGTTGGGCCGCCGGTGGCGGCTCGGTGGCCAGCGCCGCCAGCGTCGCCATCGGAGACGAACGTTGATACGGGGTACGGCCCTCGACCGCCGCGTAGAGAGTCGCGCCAAGCGACCACAGATCAGCAGCCGGACCGACGTCGCCGTCGGTGGCCCGCTCCGGCGCGAGGTACGCCGGTGAACCGAGCACGATCCCCGTCTGCGTCATCCGCGGATCACCCGGGAGGGTCGCCAACCCGAAATCGGTCAACACCACCCGGCCGTCATCGGCCAGCAGCACGTTGGCCGGCTTCACATCCCGGTGCAACACACCCGCCCGGTGCGCGGCCCGCAGCGCACTGAGCACGCCCAGCCCGATCCGCGCGGCGTGGGCCGCCGACATCGGCCCCTCGGCTTCGAGAACCTCGTGCAGAGACCGGGACGGAACAAGCTCCATCACGATCCACGGATCGTCCCCCGAGTGCAGCACGTCGAAGACCCGCACCACGTTGACGTGGCCCAGCCGGGCGACGGCCCGCGCCTCACGCATCGACCGTTCACGCATCTCCCGGCGCTCGTCGTCACGCAGGCCAGGAGGCGCCACCAACTCCTTGATAGCGACATCTCGTTCGAGCATCTCGTCACGGGCCTGCCACACGCGGCCCATTCCGCCCTGCCCGAGCGGACGTACCAGCCGGTAGCGATTGGCGATCAACTGTCGCGGGGCATCAGGCACGACAGGAAGGTACCGGGCGATGATTACAGGCCCAATTTCTGCGGCAGGCGAGAAGCCGACAGTCGCGTAAGTCACACGTCGGATCAGCTGCTACCACCACGTCATTTAGACCGATTCCACGCTCGACACGCGCATTGTCGCCCAGCGCTATGTTACCAACACGTACATTGGCTGCGCAGCTGAGAATATCGAATGAATTCGAACTCCGCGGAGACCAGTCCTGCGTGCCCCCCGGTCCGCCCGGACCTGGCCCCTGTGGACGACGAAGGTCCATTGAGTCGCGGGGAGCAATGGCGAGCGGACTACCGATTAGCGGGACAAGGTGCAACGGTGTCTGACGAAACGGTACGGCCACAGAGAAATCAAAAGGGCCGATCCAGCGGCTCGGCTGTTCGCCAAATTAGTGCTGGTCATACGCACCGGCGCGGTCGTCGACCTTGTTCCGGCCACAGCAGTGTCGCCAGAACGACAGCTGGACGATGGGCTCGCTGATGGTGATGTGGTAGGCCTGTTGGCGTGACAACAGATGCCAGTGCTACGACCGGCGAGAAGCTGTTCATTTCCTACGCTGGCCCCGACCGGGCCTGGGCGGAGTGGGTGGCCTGGCACCTGGAACAGGCCGGGTACGTGGTGGAACTGGACCTGTGGGACTGGGCCGCTGGCGACAACTCGGTGGTACGCATCAACCAGGCGTTGGAGCGGGCCGACCGCATGGTGGCGCTGTTCTCCGAGGCCTACTTCGAACACCAGCGGTTCACCACGGATGAGTGGACGGCGGTCATGTCCCGGCGCGACCGGCAGGGCCGGCTGGTTCCGCTGCGCATTGGAGATGTCGCGCTCCCCGCAGTGCTGAACGCGCTTATCGCGCCCAGTCTCGCTGACAGGTCGGCGGAGGACGCGCACCGCGTCCTGATCAACGCGGTGCAAGGGCCACAGCGCCCCGTGGCCGAACCCGTTTTCCCCGGCACGCGGGTTCCTCGGCCTCGACCGGCGGCCGAGGCGCCACGACTGCCGGGGGGACATCAACCAACGCTGTGGCAGGTCCCGCATCGTAACGCGGACTTCATCGGTCGGGATCGTGACATTGACACCGTGCGTCGTGGTCTTCGACCGGGGCAACCCGTGGTGGTCCAATCGGGGGTTCCACTCGGCGGGGTCGGCAAGACCCAGGTCGCGGTGGAATACGTCCACCGGTTCGCTGCCCAGTACGACCTCGTGGCGTGGATCAACGCCGAGGATCCACAGTTGGTGCCGGCACAGCTCACGGCGCTCGCCGCCGATCTGGGGTTGGTCGTCGAGCATGGCGAAGCCGGGGCGCTACCCGCGCTGCGCAGACTCTTGCAGCAGCCGAAGCGATGGCTGCTGGTGTTCGACAACGCGGAGACCGCAGTGGCCGTCCAGCCCTGGGTGCCCGCTGGTGTCGGCCACGTCCTCATCACGTCGCGGTCCCGGAACTGGTCGGAGTTCGCGAGAGTCGACCTTGAGTTACTGACGCGGCGGGAGTCGGTGACGCTCCTGCGCAATCGAGTGTCGGAGCTGTCGGCCGAGGACGCCGATCTGGTAGCCGACAGGCTGGGCGATCTTCCGTTGGCCCTGGTCCAGGCGGCCAACGTGCTATCCACGATGCCGGCCGAGCTGTACGTACAGATGTTGGACACCAATGCTGACGAGGTGCTCAACGAAGGGTTGCCGCCCTCGTATCCGCGGTCGCTCGCCGGGGCGCTGCGTGTCTCGATCAACGAGCTTGCCGATCACGGCGAGGCTCTGGACCTACTCCGCCTCTGTTGCGTTCTCGCCCCCGAGCCCATCCCGATGACGTTGCTTAGCGCTGCTCCCAGTGCCGTTTTGGAGTCACTGCGGCCGGTAGTGGCCAACCCGATGCGGCTGCACCGGACCGCAACGCAACTCGGTGACCTGGTCCGAGTGTCACAGCGCGGCATCCAGGTTCATCGGCTGGTGCAGACTCTCGTTCTCAGCCAGCTTGATACATCCGCGCGCGACGAGCTGCGCCGGCAGGCGGGCAGCCTGTTGGCCGCCAGCCACCCCGGCGAGCCAGCTTCGGCGGCAACGTGGCCAGCCTGGTCTCAGCTCATGCCGCATCTGCTGGCCTTGGACGTCGGTGACATCGACGATCACCGCCTCCGCGACACGGCGTGCGCTGCGATGCTCTACCTGCTGTACAGCGGCAACACCGACGCGGGTTTCGGCCTTGCCCAGCATCTCTACGATCGTTGGCGACAGGAGTTGAGGCCTGATGATCGGCACACCCTCACGGCCGCCTCCGAACTCGCGCACGCCTTTCACAACCAGGGGCGCGACCGGGAAGCACTCGACCTGATCGAGGACACCCTGGCCCGCCGACAAAGGACCCTCGGCCCCAACGACCCTGCCACGCTGCGCTCCGCCAGTGACTACACCATCGTCGTAGGCGTCCTCGGGAGACTCGAAGAGAGCATCGATAACGCTGAGGACGTTCTAGCTCGCCGAACTGCTGTTCTCGGTGCCGACCACCCCGACACCTTGAAGACCCGCGGCCAGATCGCCGGATGGAAGGGCGAAACCGGCGACCACCACACCGCCATCACCGCCCACGAACAACTACTCACCGACCAACTCCGCATCCTCGGCCCCAACCACCCCCACACCCTGACCACCCGCTCCAACATCGCCCATTGGAAAGGCGAAGCCGGCGACCACCACACCGCCATCAGCGACTACAAAGAACTCCTCACCGACCGACTCCGCATCCTCGGCCCCAACCACCCCCACACCCTGACCACCCGCGCCAACATCGCCAATTTGAAGGGCGAAACCGGCGACCACCACACCGCCATCACCGCCCACGAACAACTACTCGCCGACCAACTCCGCATCCTCGGCCCCAACCACCCCCACACCCTGACCACCCGCGCCAACATCGCCCATTGGAAAGGCGAAGCCGG
>NZ_JBEYTO010000009.1:150277-279888 GCF_040643095.1 Micromonospora sp. NPDC047467
CGGCGACCACCACACCGCCATCAGCGACTACAAAGAACTCCTCACCGACCGACTCCGCATCTTGGGCCCCAACCACCCTGGCACCCTGACCACCCGCTCCAACATCGCCCATTCCAAAGGCGAAGCCGGCGACCACCACACCGCCATCAGCGACTACAAAGAACTCCTCACCGACCGACTCCGCATCTTGGGCCCCAACCACCCTGGCACCCTGACCACCCGCGCCAACATCGCCTTCTGGAAGGGCAGCACCGGCGACCATCACACCGCCATCAGCGACTACAAAGAACTCCTCACCGACCAACTACGCATCCTCGGCCCCAACCACCCCCACACCTTGACCACCCGCGCCAACATCGCCCGCTGGAAGGGCGAAGCCGGCGACCACCACACCGCCATCACTGAATACGAAGAACTCCTCACCGACCAACTACGCATCCTCGGCCCCAACCACCCCGACACCCTGACGATCCGCGCCAACATCGCCTATTGCAAGGGCAGCACCGGAGACCACCACACCGCCATCACCGACTACGAAAAACTCCTCGCCGACCAACTGCGCATCTCGGCCCCAACCACCCCGGCACCCTCACCACCCGCGGCAATCTGGCGCGAATACTGCTGGGGCGGGGTGCGGTGTTAGCAGCACGAACACAGGCCACGGCAAAGCTCGAAGCAGAGAGACGGCTGTTCGGACAAGGCGACCATCGGACACAGCGAACACAGGAACTACTCAACGAGATCAAGATGCGCATGGGCGGGCGGGTACGCCCGTCAAACAACAAACGAAGAAAGCACTGATAAACACCGATCAGACCGCTTTCCGGCTGTCAGACGAGACGCTTGAGTCGTACCTTCGGGCGCTCGTTTCTCAGGTGACCATGCTTGTGTTGGCGAACCTGCTCATCCCAGACCTCCTGGTCGTAGTCCGGGTCGGGCGGGATCCACTTGTGCGACCCATCGCTGTAGTGGAACTTCTCGTCACCCGCACGGAGGATGCTCACCGCACCCAGCCGAGAAAGCGCCGGTGCAGCGCGCCGGCCGGCACCCAGGTCAGGTCGGCGGAGGCGCGGACCAGTTGCGCACCCATGTAGAGCGCAAGTGACACCGACGCGCCGCCGAACTCCGCGCTGAGTTCCCGGCGTCGCGTTGGGCAGGGCCAGGGCGCGTCGCATCCGCCGCAGCTCCAGATCGGCAGGACCGGGCCGTGGCTGCTCACCGCGAACCTCCGAGCAGCAGCAACGTGAGCAACCGGGCCCGCCGGCTGGTCGTGTTCACCGCTCCTCCTCCCTCGGCCAGTGCCTACGGCTGATCGGGATGCGGTGCCGGACCCGGCAGGGTAGGTCTGCGCCGCATCGGCAGGCGCGGCGCCACTTTCGCCACGACCACACGGGTCGGTGCCGCCGCGCCAGAGTCATCACCACCGCCAGCAGGTACTGGTCGTAGGAGACCTGTCGCTCCTGTTGACCCTGGCCGGCGCTCACCGGGTCGTTCCGTCGGGCACAGGACAGCAGACGGCGCCCCTACGGGCAGGAGTTCGGGCGGTCAGACGCATGCGGGGACTCTGCCGCCGGCCATCGGCCCTCGACCATGTCCACGGATGATGTCACGGCGACATCACTCGTCTCGACCTGCGCACATTCGCACCCATAAGCTGCGGAGTACCCACCTTGGGTAGTCAGTCCGCGACACTGGGAGCTGTCGTGCTGCTCGATCCGCTTCGCATTCCAGACGTCGCCTGGTCCGACCCGGCGGTACGCGACGCCCTGGGCCAGCGCGACGTCGGCGCACTCTTCCGACGAATCGGCCAGTTGTCCGGCGCAAGCCAGACCCGGATCGGCGCTGCCGTGAATTTGGAGCAGGGGTACGTCAGCCGAGTGATGGCGGGCAGGAAGGTCACCTCCATCGACGTGCTGGAGCGCGTCGCCGACGGGCTACGCATGCCCGACGAGGCGCGGATGGCACTCGGCCTGGCACCTAAAGATCACTCATGTCACCTCGACATGGCCTTGCCATCGAGGCAACGGCAGAGTGGCCTGCCAAACAACCGATCCTGGCGCGAGGACGTGCGCGCCGCCGCGCAGCTGTGGGAAGGCGACGTGAACCGTCGAGACGTGATCCGGCAGGTGGCGTTCACCTCCGCTGGCTACACCCTGCCCGCCCTGCGCTGGTTCACCGCACCCGCCACACGGGCAGTTGAACAAGCCGGCTCTCGAACCGTCGGGCAGCCCGACATCGAGACCATCCGCGAAATGACCGCGACCTATCGCCGGCTCGACAATCAGTACGGGGGCGGCCACGCCAGAGCCGCCGTGGTCCGCTACCTCCACCAGGAGGTGACGCCACTTCTGCACAACGGCCGCTACGAGACGTCAACCGGGCAGAAGCTTCTCAGCGCGGTCGCCGAACTGACCCAGCTCGCCGGTTGGCAGGCGTACGACGTCGCCGATCACGGGGTCGCCCAGCTCTACCTGACTCATGCTCTGGACCTGGCCCGGGCGGCAGACGATGCCGGGTTGGGCGCGGAGATCCTGGCCGCCATGAGCCACCAAGCCACCTACCTCGGACACGGCGTCACCGGCATCGACCTCGCCCGCGCCGCCTGGCAGACGGCACATCAGGCCGGGTTCACCGTCTTGGCGGCGGAAGCCTCCGTCATGGAAGCTCACGGGCATGCCGTCCTCAAGGACGAACGGGCATGCGCAACCGCTCTCCACCAAGCGGAGAAGGCGCTCGACCGGGCTGACCGCAGCAGCACGCCACAATGGCTCGGGTACTTTGACGAGGCATATCTGTCGGCCAAGTTCGGTCACTGCTTCAAAGCGCTCGGCAAGCCGGTCCAAGCCGAACGCTTCGCAGCCCGGTCTCTTCGGATGGACGAGCAGTACGTCCGCGGCAAGGCCTTCAACCTCGCGCTCCTTGCCAGCGCCCAGGCACATCAGGGAGACCCGGAGCGTGCCTGCGTCGTCGGGGCCCAAGCGTTGGTCCTGACCTCACGGCTCCAATCAGCCCGGGCCGCCCGCTACGTACGCGACCTACAGATCGAACTCGCACCGCATCGCCGGCAACCCGCCGTACAACAGTTCATCCGCCGGGTCGATACGGTCCTGGGCTCTCGGCGTTGACGCCTACAACTCTCCGCGTGCCTGCCGCGCGACCAGCTCCAGCACCGCGATCACCGTGCCGGCCCCAACGATCTCGCCCCGCGCCACAAGCTCGCGCGCTTCGGCCAGTGAGAACCAGGCGACCCGCTCAGCCTCGTTCACATCGACCGGACCGCCCGTGTGCTCCGCCCTCCGGGAGAGGAAGAGCATGTTCTCGGCGTCCGCGGTGCCCACCCACGGTTGGAACGACAGAAGCGGCTCGACCTGGTGCGGACGCCAGCCGGTCTCCTCCTCCACCTCTCGTACGGCGCACACCTCGGGCAGTTCATGGCCGTCGACGTAGCCACCGGGCAGCTCCCACACCCACCGGTCGAAGACGAAGCGGTGCCGCCGCATCAGCAGCAGCCGCTCCCGCTCGTCGAGCACCGCGACCATGGCCGATCGGGGCGCCCGAATCACGTACTGCTCAAACCGCACTCCGTCGGGCAACTCCACCTCGGCGATACTCAGCCGCGCTCGCCGGGTGTCGTCGACGACCCGCTCGCCGTGGATGGTCCACCGGGTCAGCTCGGTCGGCTGCTCCTCCGTCATCGGCCCAGTATCGACTCTCCGCATCCGTCTCGGTCAGCCGCCACACCTCGAACGCCGAGGCTCGCGGGCACCACGGACAGGGCCGACACCGCCTTTGCTCTGCTTCACTCCACGCACCACCGACCGTCCGGATATCGGACACCGGGTGGTGCGTGGGTGTAAGCAGAGCAAAGGGGGCAGCGAGGGTAGGGCCACCGCCTCGCTGGTCGGCCCGCCACCGTCGACCGTGTTCGGACGTCCGCGCCCTGGATCTGGCCGGCTCAGGGCTGGGGCCGCGTCGGCAGTCGGCCGACACGGCCCCAGACGGGCGTGATCAGGCCGGCGCCCCTACTGGCGTCGCCGGCTCGTCGGACCGGCGCGCCGCCGACCCGTCCTCGTCGTTGTCGTGCTCGTCGAGCATGGTCGCCTCGTCGAACGGGTCGTCGCCGCGCAGCACCCCGACCGCCCGTTCCCGGTCGAACTCCCCGGTCCACGTCCCCACCAGCACCGTCGCCACCGCGTTGCCGGCGAAGTTGGTCAGCGCCCGCGCCTCCGACATGAAGCGGTCGATGCCCACGATCAGCCCGACCCCGTCGACGAGATCCGGGCGGTGCGACTGGAGCCCCCCGGCCAGCGTCGCCAGCCCGGCGCCGGTGACGCCGGCGGCACCCTTGGACGCGATGATCATGAACAGCAGCAGCGAGATCTGCTCGCCGATCGACAGCGGCTTGCCCAGCGCGTCGGCGATGAACAGCGACGCCATCGTCAGGTAGATCGCCGTGCCGTCCAGGTTGAACGAGTACCCCGTCGGGACCGTGATGCCGACGACCGGCTTGCTCACGCCGAAGTGCTCCATCTTGGCGATGAGGCGCGGCAGCGCCGACTCCGACGAGGAGGTCGACAGGATCAGCAGGAACTCCCGGCCCAGGTAGCGCAGCAGCGAGAAGATCGAGATCCGGGCGATGAACCAGAGCAGCGCGCCGAGGACCACCAGCACGAAGATCAGGCAGGTCGCGTAGAAGCCCAGCATGATCTGGGCGAGGCTCTTGAGTGCGTCGACGCCGGTGGCGCCGACCACGGCGGCCATGGCGCCGAACGCGCCGACCGGCGCCAGCCACATGATCATGGCGAGGACCTTGAAGACCACCCGCTGGATGACACCGATGGCGCTGAGCACCGGCTCGCCACGGCGGCCCATGGCCTGGACGGCGAAGCCGACCAGCAGGGCGACCAGCAGCGTCTGGAGCACCTCGCCCTCGGTGAGCGCGGAGAGCAGCGTGGTCGGGATGATCCCGAGCAGGAAGTCCGCCGTACCGCCGGCCTCGTCGCCGGCTGCGGCCTTGCCCGCGCCGGCGAGGTCCTGACCGAGGTCCAGGCCGGAGCCGGGGTGGATGAGGTTGCCGACCACCAGGCCGATGGCGAGCGCGACGGTCGACATGGTCAGGAAGTAGCCGAGGGCGAGGCCGCCGACCTTGCCGACCTTCGCGGCCTGCCGGACGGAGCCGACGCCCAGCACGATCGTGCAGAAGATGACCGGGCTGATCATCATCTTGATCAGGTTGACGAAGCCGGTGCCGATCGGCTTGAGTTCCTTGCCGAATTCGGGGGCGACCAGGCCGACCACGATGCCGGCGAGCACGGCCACGATGACGGCCAGGTAGAGGTAACGGGTACGGTCCCGGCGGACCGGCGGTGCCGGTGTGGTGGTGGAGTCGGTGGTGTTCATGTCGACAATGTGAAGCCCGTCTCACCCGTTGACAGCCTTGCGGTCATTCTGTTCACCGCGAAAACCCGAGGAGGTGGTGGAGGTGACCCGACGTCAGTGGAGCATCGCGGGGCAACTCTTTGCCCTCCAGGCGATGGTGGTGACGCTGCTCGTGCTGGCGGGCGCGGCTGGCGCCTTCTGGCTGGCCCGCAGCGACGCCCGCCAGGCCGCACAGGAGGAGGTGCTCGCGGTGGCGCAGACCGTGGCCCGCTCCCCCGACGTCCGCGCGGCCCTCACGACCGCCGACCCGGCCAGCATCCTCCAGCCGTACGCCGAATCGACCCGGCTGGCGACGGGCACCGACTTCGTCGTGGTGATGGCCCCCGACCGGACCCGCTTCTCGCACCCCACCCGGGAGCTGATCGGCCAGCCGTTCGTCGGGGAGATCGGGCCCGCCCTGGCGGGCCGCCCCTTCACCATCACCAACGTCGGCACGCTCGGCGAGTCGGTGCGCGCGGTCGTTCCGGTGTACGACGACCAGCGGCACATTGTCGGCCTCGTCTCGGTGGGCATCACCACCCGGGCGATCAACCGCAAACTGCTCGGACAACTGCCGGTGTTGCTCGGTGTCGCCGCACCGGCGCTCGCCCTCGCCGCGACCGGCTCCTGGCTGCTCAGCCGCCGTCTGCGCCGCCAGACGCACGGCCTGGGGCCAGCGCAGATGACCAGGATGTACGAGTACTACGACGCGGTCCTGCACTCGGTGCGCGAAGGTCTCGTCGTGCTGACCACCGACCGGCGGGTGGCCCTGGTCAACGACGAGGGGCGCCGGCTGCTGGGCCTCGACGCGGACGTACCCGTGACCGATCAGCCGGTCGCCGGGATCGACCTGCCACCCGCGGTGGCCGAACTGCTCAGCTCCCAGCGCGACGCCCGCGACGAGCCCATCCTCGCCGGTGACCGGGTGCTGGTCGCCAACCAGCGGACCACCCGCTTCGAGGGCGCGGTGCTCGGCACCGTGCTCACCCTGCGCGACCAGACCGAGCTGCGCACCCTGGCCAGCGAGCTGGACTCGGTCCGCGCGCTGACCGAGGCGTTGCAGGCGCAGACCCACGAGTCGGCCAACCGGCTGCACACCGTGCTGACCCTGGTGGAGCTGGGCCGCACCGAGGAGGCCGTCCGGCTCGGCACCCGGGACCTGGCCCTCGCCCAGCAACTGACCGACCGGGTGGTCGGCGCGGTGACCGAGCCGGCGTTGGCCGCGCTCCTGCTCGGCAAGTCGGCGCAGGCCGGCGAACGCGGGGTGGACCTCGTGATCGAGCCGGACTGCCGGCTCGACGACAGCCCACTGCCCACCGGCGACCTGCTCACCGTCGTCGGCAACCTCGTCGACAACGCCCTGGAGGCGGTGGCCGGCACGCCCGCGCCGCGCCGGGTGCGGGTCTTCGTCGGTGAGGTCGACGACGAGTTGGTGGTACGGGTCGCCGACAGCGGCCCCGGGCTGGCCCCCGAGCGGGTCGCGGACGCCTTCCGGCGCGGCTGGTCCACCAAGAAGAGCACCGGCCGGGGCCTCGGTCTGGCGCTGATCGGGCAGGTGGTCCGTCGCCACGGAGGCAGCTCCGAGGTGGGCCGCTCGGCCGACGGCGGCAGCGTGTTCACCGTCCGCCTACCCGTCGTCGGGGCACGCCGATGACCGACATCCGGGTGCTGGTCGTCGAGGACGAGCCGCTGCTGGCCGAGGCGCATTCCGCGTACACCGAGAGGGTTCCCGGTTTTGTGGTGGTCGGGGTGGCGCACACCGCGCGGGCGGCGATGGCGGCGCTGCGCGCGGGCGGCGGCGGCGACGTGGACCTCGTACTCCTCGATTTTCGGCTGCCCGACCTGCACGGCCTCGACGTCTGCCGGGCGCTGCGCGCGGCGGGCAGCAGCGTCGACGTGCTGGCGGTGACGTCCGCGCGGGACCTGGCGGTGGTACGCACCGCGGTGTCCCTCGGGGTGACGCACTACCTGCTCAAGCCGTTCACGTTCGCGGCGTTCCGCGACAAGCTGGAACGCTACGCCGACTACCGTGCCCAGGCGCTCGCCGACGGTGAGGTGGCCGCGCAGCACGAGGTGGACCAGATGTTCGCCACCCTGCGCGGCACCGCCGGGCACAGCCTGCCCAAGGGGCTCGACGCGCACACCCTCGATCGGGTACGCGCCGCCCTGGCCGACGGGACTCGCGGGGCGGGGCTGTCCGCGACCGAGGTGAGCGCGCTGACCGGCATCTCCCGGGTAACGGCCCGCCGCTACCTGGAATACCTGGTGAACGTCGACCGAGCAGCCCGCAGCCCTCGCTACGGCACCCCCGGCCGCCCCGAGGTCGAATACCGACCCCGGTAGCGGAGCTCGACCTCGACAGCCGGCCGCGACGTGCCGTGTATCGATGTCGGAAGTGCGAGAATCGAAGACGACCCGATAAGCAGGAGGCAAGCCGTGACGTCGAGCAACGCCGAGCGGGTGCCCGAATGGCCAACGGCTGAGCACGTGCCAGCCGAGGAGTTGGCCCGTCGTCAGGGCATACGACCGATCGCCTCCGTGGACGACCTGGCCCGTCCGGACCTGTTCGAGTCGGACGACGAGTTGGATGACTTTCTCGCCGATCTGTACACCTCTCGGCGGGCCGGTGCCGTGTGAGCCTCGTCGTCCTGGACACCGACGTGGCATCAGCGATCCTGCGGGGCCGGCTACCTGACCGTCTGCGTGCCCGTCTGACCGGGAAGACCCTGTGCATCACCTTCGTGACACTCGGGGAGCTGACCAAGTGGACGGCGCTGCGCAGTTGGGGGCCACGGAAGCTGGCTGACCTCGCGCAATGGCGGTCCGGGATCGTGCTGCTCCCCTTCGACGAGGCGGTGGCGGTGACCTGGGGGCAACTCCAGGCGCGGGCTCAGCACCGGGGGCGGCCCCGGCCGACAAACGACTCCTGGATCGCGGCGTGCTGCCTGGTCGACCGGCTACCGCTGGCGACGTTCAACGGCAAGGACTACGCCGACTTCGCTGAATATGACGGGCTGCATCTCTTCGACGTCTCCTAGATCCGCGGCGTCGAGCACTCTGTCCGCTGCGGGAACCTGGTGGCGGGGCGAAGATCCGTTGTTAGACTCGGCCGCGTTGGGTGTCAACGAATGACCAGGGAGACCAGACATGGCGGGTGACGACGACATCTCCGGGTGAGACCGGATGTGTTCGGCCACCGTTCGGCGCGTCCGCGCAGCCGCCGTGGCCATGTTGTCGTTCCACCGGTCCCCGTTGTCGTCGGGCGGCTCTGGCGCGCCCACCCCACCTCTGAGGTCACTCGCATGTCTGATGCGTTCATCGTCTGCTCGAACCTGTCCTTCTCCTGGCCGGACGACACCCCGGTCTTCTCGGAGCTGTCCTTCACCGTCCCGGGCGGTCGCACCGGCCTGGTCGCTCCCAACGGCGCCGGCAAGAGCACCCTGCTGCGGCTGATCGGCGGGGAGCTGACGCCCAGCGGCGGCAGCGTCACCGTCGACGGCGTGCTCGGCTACCTCCCGCAGACCCTGCCCCTGGCCGGTGACCTGGCCGTGGCCGAAGTGCTCGGCGTCGCCGAGCGGATCGCGGCCCTGCACGCCATCGAGGGCGGCGACGCCAGCGAACACCACTTCGCCACCATCGGCGACGACTGGGACATCGAGGAGCGCACCCGCGCCGAACTGGACCGTCTCGGCCTGGGCGAACTGTCGCTCGACCGGCGGCTGCACACCCTCAGCGGCGGCCAGGTCGTCTCCCTCGGCCTGGCGGCGCAACTGCTTCGACGCCCGGACGTGCTGCTGCTCGACGAACCCACCAACAACCTGGATCTGGAGGCCCGGCACAACCTCTACGACGTGCTGACCGACTGGAACGGGTGTCTGCTGCTGGTCAGCCACGACCGGGAGTTGCTGGACCGGATGGACCGCATCGCCGAGCTGGACCATGGCGAGATCCACTGGTACGGGGGCAACTTCACCGCGTACACGCAGGCGGTGCAGGCGGCGCGGGAGGTGGCCGAGAGCAACCTGCGCAACGCCGAGCAGGAGGTCAAGCGGGAGAAGCGCGAGATGCAGCAGGCCCGGGAGCGGGCCGACCGGCGGGCCAGCAACGCCTCCAAGAACCTGAAGAACGCCGGCCTGGCCCGGATCGTGGCCGGCGGGCTCAAGCGCAGTGCGCAGGAGTCAGCGGGCAAGGCGCAGGAGACGCACTCGGCCCGACTCGGTCAGGCCAAGTCCCGGCTCGACGAGGCCGGCCGGGCGCTCCGCGAGGAGGACCGGATCGTCGTGGACCTGTCGGACACCACCGTCCCGGGCGGTCGCACGGTCTTCTCCGGTACGGGGATGCGGGCCCGCTTCGACGACCGGGAGTTGTTCGGCGGCGACGGCGCCGACCTGGTGATCCGGGGGCCGGAGCGGATCGCGCTCACCGGGGCGAACGGCGTCGGCAAATCGACCCTGCTGCGCCTCGTCAACGGTGACCTCGAACCCGCCGGGGGCGACATCCGCCGAGCCGACGGGCGGATCGCGTACCTGTCGCAGCGGCTGGACCTGCTGGACCTCGACCGTACGGTGGCGGAGAACTTCGCCGCGTACGCGCCGAGCCTGCCGGACGCCAAGCGGATGAACCTGCTCGCCCGGTTCCTGTTCCGGGGCGCCCGGGTGAACCTGCCCGTCGGGGTCCTCTCCGGCGGCGAACGGCTCCGCGCCACCCTGGCCTGTGTGCTCTGCGCCGAACCGGCGCCACAGCTGCTGCTGCTCGACGAGCCGACCAACAACCTGGACCTGGTCAGCGTCGCCCAGTTGGAGAGCGCGCTGACCGCGTACCAGGGAGCGTTCGTCGTGGTCAGCCACGACGAGCGGTTCCTCGCCGAGATCGGCGTGCAGCGCTGGCTGCGGCTCGCCGACGGCCAACTACGCGAGATCGCGGCCCCCAACCGGGCCTGAGCCGACGGCGTCCTACGGCCCGGTCAGGTCACGTTGGTTGGGCCGAGGACGCTCTTCAGGTCACCCATCAGCGCGGTGGTCGCCGCCACCCGGAACGGGCCTAGCCGCAGGGTGGTGGTGCGACCGCCGTTGAGCAGTTTGACGTGCACCTCGGTGTCGCCGGGGTGCAGCACCAACGTTTCCTTGAGCTTCTCCACCAGCGGTGGCGTGCAGCGGTGCACCGGGATGGTGAGGGTGACCGGTTTGTTGGTGGCGCTGGTGCTGACGTCCGGCATGGACATGTCCATCGCCATGATCCGTGGGGTGTCGTCGCGGCGGTCCACCCGACCCTTGACCACCACGATGGCGTCCTCGGCGATGTACTGCCCGATCACCTCGTAGGTGTTGGGGAAGAACAGCGTCTCCACCCCACCGGCCAGGTCCTCCAGGGTGGCCGAGGCCCAGGCCCGGCCCTGCTTGGTGACCCGCCGCTGCACCCCGGAGAGGATGCCGGCGAGGGTGACGACCGCCCCGTCGGGCACCGCGCCGTCCTCGGCAAGGGAGGCGATGGTGGTGTCGGCCGCCGCGCCGAGGATGTGCTCCAGGCCGAACAGCGGGTGGTCGGAGACGTACAGGCCGAGCATCTCGCGCTCGAAGGCCAACTTGTCGCGCTTGTCCCACTCGCTGTCACCGATGACCGGCATCACCGTCGTGCTGCCCGTGTCGGCGTCACCGAAGCCGGCGCCGAAGAGGTCGTACTGGCCGACCGCCTCCTTGCGCTTCACGTCGGCGTACGCGTCGATGGCGTCCGCGTGCACCGCGAGCAGGCCCTTGCGCGGATGCTCCATCGAGTCGAACGCGCCCGCCTTGATCAGCGATTCAATGGTCTTCTTGTTGCAGACCACCGCGTCCACCTTGGACAGGAAGTCGTAGAAGTCGGTGTAGTCGCCCTTCTCCTGGCGGCACCGCATGATCGAGGCGACCACGTTCGCGCCGACGTTGCGCACCGCCGCCAGGCCGAAGCGGATGTCCTTGCCGACCGGCGTGAACGGCCCGGCCGACGTGTTCACATCCGGCGGCAGCACCTGGATGCGCATCCGGCGACACTCGGACAGGTAGAGCGCCATCTTGTCCTTGTCGTCACCGACGGAGGTCAACAGCCCGGCCATGTACTCGGCCGGGTAGTGCGCCTTGAGGTACGCCGTCCAGTAGGAGACCAGGCCGTACGCGGCGGAGTGCGCCTTGTTGAAGGCGTACCCGGCGAACGGCACGAGGACGTCCCACACCGCCTGGATCGCCTCGTCGGAGTAGCCGCGTTCGCGGCAGCCGTCCCGGAACGGGATGAACTCCTTGTCGAGGATCTCCTTCTTCTTCTTACCCATCGCCCGGCGCAGCAGGTCCGCCTGGCCGAGCGTGTAGCCGGCGAGGATCTGCGCGGCGCGCTGCACCTGCTCCTGGTAGACGATCAGGCCGTGGGTGGGTGCCAGGATCTCCCGCAGCGGCTCCTCCAGCTCCGGGTGGATCGGCGTGATCTCCTGGAGGTTGTTCTTGCGCAGCGCGTAGTTGGTGTGCGAGTCGACGCCCATCGGGCCGGGTCGGTACAGCGCCAGGACGGCGGAGATGTCCTCGAAGTTGTCCGGCTTCATCAACCGCAGCAGCGACCGCATCGGCCCACCGTCGAGCTGGAACACACCGAGGGTGTCACCCCGGGCCAGCAGCTCGTACGCGGCCTTGTCGTCCAGCGGCAAGCCGAGCAGGTCGAGCTTCGTACCGTGGTTGAGCTCGATGTTCTTGACCGCGTCGTCGATGATCGTCAGGTTGCGCAGGCCGAGGAAGTCCATCTTCAACAGGCCGAGCGACTCGCAGGTCGGGTAGTCGAACTGCGTGATGATCGCCCCGTCGGCGTCGCGGCGCATCAACGGGATGTGCTCGATGATCGGTTCGGCGGACATGATGACGCCGGCGGCGTGCACACCTGTCTGCCGGATCAGCCCCTCGATGCCCTTGGCTGTGTCGATCACCTTGCGGACGTCCGGGTCGGAGTCGTACAGGCCACGGATCTCGCCGGCCTCGGCGTAGCGGGGGTGCTTCGGGTCGAAGATGCCGGTGAGCGGGATGTCCTTGCCCATCACGGCCGGCGGCATCGCCTTGGTGATCCGGTCGCCGACCGCGTACGGGAACCCGAGGACCCGGGCCGAGTCCTTGATCGCGGCCTTCGCCTTGATCGTGCCGAAGGTGGCGATCTGGGCGACCTTGTCCTCACCCCACTTGTCGGTGACGTACTTGATCACCTCGCCGCGCCGACGCTCGTCGAAGTCGATGTCGACATCCGGCATCGACACCCGCTCGGGGTTGAGGAACCGCTCGAAGATCAGGCCGTGCAGGATCGGGTCCAGGTCGGTGATGCCCAACGCGTACGCGACAAGCGAGCCGGCGGCGGAACCACGACCCGGGCCCACCGAGATGCCCTGGCTCTTGGCCCACTGGATGAAGTCGGCGACCACGAGGAAGTACGACGGGAAGCCCATCTGGTTGATGACGCCCAGCTCGTACTCGGCCTGGACGACGTGCCCCTCCGGGATGCCGTTCGGGTAGCGGCGGGCCAGCCCGGCAAAGGTCTCCTTGCGGAACCAGGACTCCTCGGTCTCGCCGTCGGGCACCGGGAAGCGCGGCATCAGGTTGTGGAACTCGAACATGCCCTTCGGGTCGACCTTCTCGGCGACCAGCAGGGTGTTGCGGCAGCCCTGCTGCCACAGCTCCGACGAGTCCACCGCGCGCATCTGGTCGGCGCTCTTGACGAAGTAGCCACCGCCCTCGAAGCGGAACCGGTTCGGGTCGTCGATGTTGCTGCCGGTCTGCACGCAGAGCAGCACGTCGTGCGCCGTGGCCTGCGCCTCGTGGGTGTAGTGCGAGTCGTTGGTGACCACCGGCGGGATGTCGAGCTTGCGGGCGATCTCGGTGAGCCCCTCACGGACCCGGCTCTCGATCGAGAGGCCGTGATCCATGATCTCCAGGAAGTAGTTGTCCTTGCCGAAGATGTCCTGGTAGCTCGCGGCGACCTTGAGCGCCTCGTCGAACTGACCCAGCCGCAACCGGGTCTGCACGGCGCCGGAGGGACAGCCGGTGGTGGCCATGATGCCCTCGGCGTGCTCGGCGATCAGCTCCATGTCCATCCGGGGCCACTTGACGTAGTGGCCCTCCATTGACGCGCGCGAGTTGAGGGTGAACAGGTTCTTCAGGCCCTGCGCGTTCTTCGCCCACATGGTCTTGTGGGTGATCGCGCCGTTACCGGAGACGTCGTCGCTCTTCTGCTCCGGCCGACCCCACTTGACCCGCGCCTTGTGATAGCGCGACTCCGGCGCCACGTACGCCTCGACGCCCAGGATCGGGGTGATCCCGGCGGCCATCGCCTGGTTGTAGAAGTCGTTCGCGCCGTGCATGTTGCCGTGGTCGGTGATCGCCACCGCCGGCATGCCGAGCCGGTTGGCCTCGGCGAACAGGTCCTTGAGCCGGGCCGCCCCGTCGAGCATCGAATACTCGGTGTGCACATGCAGATGCGCGAACGAATCGGCCATGTGTGGCGCCCCCCGGCGTTGTGGATCTTGTTGGTCGGAGCCGACCGGCACCTACCCTACCGAGGTGATCTCGACGGCTCCACCGTCCGCGCCGAGGGTGGTCCGTGTCTCCCCCACAGCTAGTCTCGGGAGATGGCGAGGTACTACGACGTGCACCCGGAGAACCCGCAGCCCCGGATCATCGGCCAGGTCGCCGACCTGATACGCGGCGGCGGGCTGGTCGCCTATCCGACGGACTCCTGCTACGCGCTCGGCATCCAGCTGGGCAACCAGGACGGGCTGGACCGGATCCGGCAGATCCGTCACCTCGACGACCGGCACCACTTCACCCTCGTCTGCCGGGACTTCGCGCAGCTCGGCCAGTTCGTGCAGATCAGCAACTCGGTCTTTCGCCTGGTGAAGGCGTCCGCCCCGGGCAGCTACACCTTCATCCTGCCGGCCACCCGCGAGGTGCCGCGCCGGATGCTGCATCCCCGTAAGCGCACCGTCGGTGTTCGCGTACCCCGGCACACGGTGACCCAGGCGCTGCTGGCCGAGCTGGGTGAGCCGCTGGTGTCGAGCACCCTGACCCTGCCCGGCGACGAGGAGCCGATGACCCAGGGCTGGGAGATCAAGGAACGGCTCGACCACCAAGTCGACGCGGTCCTCGACGCTGGCGAGTGCGGCAAGGACCCGACGACGGTCATCGACCTGTCCGGGTCGGAGCCGGAGATCCTGCGCCGGGGCGCGGGAGACGTGTCCCGCTTCGAGTAGCGCGCCCGCGCACACACCTCCACCAACCCGCTCCCGGCACCGGCCGGAGCCGGGTCACTGCCGCGCGCCCTTTGCTCTGCTTCAACCGGCGCACCAGGGACGGCGCTTACCTGTTGCGTGGGTTGAAGCAGAGCAAAGGGCGACCACCACACCAGCCGACCAGGGATCCCCCGCGAGCCGCCGAGCCGGCACAACGTTATTGGCGTAGACAACAGTGTGTGGCACACAGTATGGTGTGACACATGGTTAGCGAGGACGTTCTACGGACGCACCTACAGGAGTTGCGTCGAGGCACCGTCGTGGTGGCCAGCCTGGTCGCGCTGCGCCGACCCGACTACGGCTACGCACTGCTGCAACGGCTCACCGACCACGGCTTCCCGGTGGACGCCAACACGCTCTACCCGCTGCTGCGCCGCCTGGAGGACCAGGGCCTGCTGACCAGCGAGTGGAACACCGAGGAGAGCCGGCCGCGCAAGTTCTACCGGACCAGCGACGAGGGCGAGTCGATGCTGAGCCGGCTCCTGGACGACCTCGCCGCCGTACAGACCTCCATCACCGGGCTGATCCAAGGAGTGGACCGATGAACACCCTGACCGACCGTTATCTCGCCGCCACCCTGCGATCAGTGCCCGCCCAGCGCCGCGGCGAGATCGCCACGGAGCTGCGCGCCTCGATCCAGGACATGATCGAGGACCGGACCAGCGGCGGCGAGGACGCCACCGCCGCCGAGCGGGCGGTGCTCACCGAGCTGGGCAACCCGGACCTGCTGGCCGCCCAGTACGCCGACCGTCGGCTCCAGCTCATCGGCCCGACCTACTACCTCGTCTGGCTGCGGCTGCTGAAGCTGCTGCTCAGCTTCATCCCGGCGCTCGTCGGCGCGATCGTCGCCATCGTCGAGGTGGCCGAAGGCAAGGGTTTCGGGGCCATCGGGAGCGGCATCGGCACCGCCATAGAGGTTGCCGTGCAGATCGCCTTCTGGCTCACCCTGACCTTCGCGCTCATCGACCGCTTCCAACCCGCCGCCGACCTGCCCGACTGGAACGTCGACCAACTGCCCGACGTCCCCGCCCACAAGGACGTCTCCCTCACCGACACCGTCGCCGCGGTGGCCATGCTGGTGTTGACCATCGGCTACCTGCCCTTCCAGCATTACCGGTCCTGGGTGAACGGCACCGACGGCGAGAACATCCCGATCCTCGACCCGGCTCTGTGGTCGTTCTGGCTGCCGGCGCTGATCGCGGTGCTGGTCGCCAGCCTGGTGTTCGAAATCGTCAAGTACCGGATCGGGCGCTGGAACTGGGCCCTGTTCGGGGTGAAGGCCCTGATCAACGTCGCGTTCACGGTGCCGGTGATCTGGTTGGCGCTCTCCGACCGGCTGCTCAACCCGGCCCTGGCCGACCGCCTGAGCTGGCTGGCCGAGCCGGAGAACACGAACATCCTCGGCGCTGTCATCGCGATAGGCTCGGCGGTGGTGCTGGTCTGGGACCTGATCGACACCGCCATCAAGACCCGCCGCCAGACGGCGTGAGCTGATCCGGACACGGCGGCCCGGCGCGGACTCCGCGCCGGGCCGCCGCGCGCCGACGCGAAGGAGCCACAGCACACAGGCCTGACCAGGTCACCTTCGCCCTGTCCGGTTAGCGGACGCGGCGGGTGACGTGGCATCGTTCCCGGATGACCGTGGCACAGCGTGACGGGTGGCGCCGCCCGGGTCCGACGCCGGAGCAGCGCCGGATCGACCTCTGGATCGGGCTGGGCGTGACCCTGCTGGCCCTGGTGAGTCTCACCCTGGCCCGCAGCACCGGGGCGTTCCTGCTGGGCCCGCCACCGTCCGGGCCGGAGCAGTTGCTCTGGACCGTCGCGGTGACCCTGCCGCTGATCTGGCGGCGACGTTGGCCGGCCACCACCCTGCTGGTCGTCTCGGTGGCGTTCATCGCGGCGCAGGCCCGGTCGGCGCCGGAGACCCAGCTCTCCTCGTGGGCGCTGTTCTGCGCCCTCTACACCGTCGGCGCCTGGGGACAGGATCGCCGGCTGGCCCGCCGGCTGCGCATCGGTGTGATCGTCACGATGTTCGCCTGGCTGGGCGTCTACTACGCGGTCAGCATCGAGCACATCCCACCCGGCGCCTTCGCCAACGCCGTCGGGCCGGTGCCACCGCTGCTCGCCGCGATGGTCACCGGAGTCCTGATCAACGGCTTGTACTTCGGTTTCGCGTACTTCTTCGGGGAGACCTCCTGGGTGGCCGCGCGGCGCGAACACGAGGTACGCGCCCAGGCCGAGGAGCTACGCCGGTCGCAGGCCGAGTCCCGCGAGCGGGCGGTCTTCGGCGAACGGGTACGCATCGCCCGGGAGCTGCACGACGTGGTCGCGCACCACGTGTCGGTGATGGGGGTGCAGGCGTCCGCCTGCCGCCGGGTGTTCGACCGCGACCCGGGCAAGGCCCGCACGGCACTCACCGCCATCGAGCAGAGCGCCCGCACCGCCGTCGACGAGCTGCGCCGGATGCTCGGCGTGCTGCGCGCCCCCGACGGAGCCACCGACTCCCCACCGCCGTCCGCCGGGACCATCGAACGCATCGACGAGCTGATCGAACGGGCCCGCGCCGCCGGCCTCACGGCCACCATCGGGGTGTACGGCGAGCCGGTTCCGCTTCCCGCGTCGGTGTCGCAGACCGCGTACCGGGTGGTGCAGGAGGCGGTGACCAACACGCTGAAGCACGCCGGCGCCGGTCTGCTGGACGTACGGATCCGTTACCTGGCACGGGAGGTCGAGTTGGACGTGAGCGACGACGGACACGGCGGGGGCCAGTTCCCCACCGACGGGCTCGGCCTGATCGGCATGCGGGAACGCGTCGCCGCCCAGGACGGCGTCCTGGAGGCCGGGCGGCGCTCCAGCGGCGGCTGGCGGGTCCGCGCCCGACTCCCCCTGCCCCCGGGCAACGAGCCGGACGTGACGCGAACCGACGCCGGGTCCACACCCCAGGAGGACGTGCCGAGCCGGGGCGAGAACGCGCCTGCCCGGGCCCGGGCAGGCGCGGGCGCGACGCCGACCCAGCGCGGGAAGCCGTCGACCCGAGACGGGGCGGCGGCCGGTGCGGGATGGTCGGCGTGAGCACCTCGGTGGCGGGTGACGCCGTGCCGAGCGCCGACGAGCGGATCCGGGTGCTGCTCGCCGACGACCAGCACCTCGTACGCACCGGCTTCCGGGTCATCCTCGAGGTGGAGGACGACATTGAGGTGGTCGGCGAGGCGGCCGACGGCGGTCGTGCCGTCACCATGGCCCGCGCCACCCAGCCCGACGTGGTGCTGATGGACGTGGAGATGCCCGTCATGGACGGGCTGGAGGCCACCGGAGAGATCACCGGTGCCGGGCCCGGCGCGCCGGCGGTGCTCATCCTCACCACCTTCGACCGCGACGACTACCTCTTCGCGGCGCTGCGAGCCGGGGCCAGTGGCTTCCTGCTCAAGAACGGCACACCCGAGGAGTTGGTCGACGCGATCCGGGTGCTCGCCCGGGGAGACGCCCTACTCGCTCCGGAGATCACCCGGCGGGTGATCTCGACGTTCGCCCGTCCCGGCGATCCGGCGGGCACCGCCCACCTCGGGCCGGGCGCCGAGGTCGCGCTGGGTGAGCTGACGCCGCGCGAGCGGGAGGTGCTGGTGCTGCTCGCCGCCGGGTCGAGCAACGCGGAGATCGCCGTGAGCATGCACCTGGGCGAGGCGACGGTGAAGACGCACGTGAGCCGCGTACTGGCCAAACTCGGCCTGCGCGACCGGGTGCAGGCGGTGGTGTTCGCGTACGAGAACGGGGTGGTCCGACCCGGCGGGTGACCGGCATCCGTCGCAAGGGGGACCGACCGGTTCCGCCGCCGGGTGGACGGCGCGCCGACGTACTGGATCTAGCGTGGGTGCGTGACCAGAACGCTCCGCCTGGACGGCGTCGAACGCAGCTTCGGCGACCGGCAGGTACTCACGAACGTGTCCTTTGATGTGGTCGCCGGCCGGATGACCGGCTTCGTGGGCGCCAACGGCGCCGGCAAGACCACCACCATGCGGATCATCCTGGGTGTGCTCGCCCCGGACGCCGGCGAGGTGAGCTGGGGCGGCGCGCGGCTCACTCGACAGGACCGCAGCCGCTTCGGCTACATGCCGGAGGAGCGTGGCCTCTATCCCAAGATGACCACGCGGGAGCAGGTGACGTACCTGGGCCGGCTGCACGGCCTGGACGCCCCCGCCGCCCGGCGCGCCACCGACGACCTGCTGGAACGGGTCGGGCTCGGCGAACGCGGCGACGACCTGCTGGAGACGCTGTCACTGGGCAACCAGCAGCGGGCCCAGATCGCCGCCGCGCTGGTGCACGACCCCGAGGTGCTGGTGCTCGACGAGCCGTTCTCCGGCCTCGACCCCCTCGCCGTCGAGACGGTCGTGGGGGTGCTGCGCGAGCGCGCCGCCGCCGGAGTGCCAGTGCTCTTCTCCAGCCACCAACTGGACGTGGTGGAGCGGCTCTGCGACGACCTGGTGATCATCGGGGACGGGGTGATCCGCGCCGCCGGCAGCCGCGAACAGCTGCGCGAGTCGTACACCTCGCCCCGCTTTGAACTGGTGGTGGAGACCGACGCCGGCTGGGTCCGCGACCAGCCCGGCGTCACCCTGGTCGAGCTGGACGGCCCGCGGGCGGTCTTCGACCTACCGGTCGGCGCCGACGAGCAGCCCGTGCTGCGCGCGGCCCTGGCCCGCGGCCCGGTGCGCGCCTTCCGCCCGGTCAGCCCCTCGCTCACCGAGATCTTCCGAGAGGTCACCCAGTGAACGTCTCCCAGGCCACCCGGCTGGTCGCCGAACGCGAGATCCGGGTCAAGCTGCGCGACCGTACCTTCCTGTTCGGCACGCTCTTCTTCCTGCTGATCGCGGCGGCGGGCACGATCCTGCCGCCGCTGCTGTCCGGCGGCCCGGAGAGTGTCGCCGTCACCCAGGAGGCCGCCGGTCCGCTGCGGGACGCCGGCCTCGACGTCCGCGTGGTGGCCGACGACCGCGCCGCCGAGCAGGCCGTCCGCGACGGCGACGTGGACGCCGCGGTGGTCGCCGGCCCGAAGGTGCTCGCCATGGACGACATCCCCAACGACGTGGTCCGGGCGTTGAGCAGCGCGCCGCCGGTGCAGCTGCTCGACCCCGACGCGGTCGATCCGGTGGTCGCGTTCCTGGTGCCGTTCATCTTCGCGTTCGTCTTCTTCATCACCTCGCAGACGTTCGGCCTGCAGATCGCGCAGAGCGTCACCGAGGAGAAGCAGACCCGGATCGTGGAGATCCTGGTCGCGGCGGTGCCGGTGCGGGCGTTGCTGGCCGGAAAGGTGCTCGCCGGGAGCATCCTGGCGCTCGGGCAGATCGTGCTGATCGGCCTCGTGGCCGTCATCGGCATGCAGATCGGCGACAGCGGCGACCTGCTCACCCTGCTCGCCCCGGCGATCGGCTGGTTCGTGCCGTTCTTCCTGCTCGGTTTCGTGCTGCTGGCCGCGATGTGGGCGGCGGCCGGAGCGCTTGTCAACCGGCAGGAGGACATCGCCGGGGTGTCGACGCCGGTGCAGCTCGCCGTCATGCTGCCGTTCTTCGCGGTGATCTTCCTGAACGACAACGCGACCGCGATGCGGGTGCTGTCGTACCTGCCGGTCTCGTCGCCCACGGCGATGCCGCTGCGGCTCTTCACCGGCGACGCGGCAGGCTGGGAGCCGATCGTGTCGCTGGCCATCCTGCTGCTCGCCGCCGGCGTGTTCGTGGTCGCCGGCGCCCGGATCTACGAGGGTTCGCTGCTGCGGACCAACGGCCGGACCTCCCTGCGCGCCGCCTGGCGGGAGCGGGAGACGATCGGCTGAGCCGAGCGGTCACCCCGTCCGGGCGTCGGTGTCCTGATCGGACGCCGACGCCCGGATGTTCCAGCCTTGATCGGCGGGCTGCTCAGCGGGCGGGCGGGACCTCGTCCCAGCCGGCGGGCAGCGGGGGCGCCGACCAGGCCGGGTCGGGCTGCCACCGCGCCCACGCCGGGTCCCACCAGCGCTCGCCCGCGTCGAGCAGAGCCGCGATCCGGTCACCCTCGGCCTGGATGGCGTCCGCCATGCCGGGGTAGCGCCCCTCGACGAGGCGCTGGGCGAACAGCTCCACGTCCTTCCAGACGTACCGGTCGGCGTCCGCGCCCCACCACAGGTCCAGCTCGTGGTCGAGGGTGTCCACCCCGATCGGCGTACGCCGGAACGGGTCCTGGAGGTTGAAGTACCAGCCGGCGAAGTCACGCCCCGGCCCGGTCCAGAACACGTCGATCGAGTGCGCCTCGCCGGGGCGGTGCAGCATCAGCTTGCCGTGCCCCGACCAGGAGCGGTGCCCGGCGACCTCCCACGGGTGCCGCCCGCAGGGAAAGACGCCGGTCCGCGGGAAGCCGAACTCGGCCCCCGGCGGGAGGTAGAGGGCGAGCAGGTCGGGCGAGTCCTCGACGCAGATCGTCGGACAGCCGAACCACACCTCACCGCGCAGAACCTCACGCCGAACAACGGTGTCGCCCCGCGCAAACCCCACCCCGCCCTCCCCTCCCCTCCCCTCTCGACCGTCCCCGCGCGCACCCCACAAACCACGCCGCGATCTTGCACTTTGTGCCGCCGAAATGTCGTCTAAACGCCGTTTCGCCGGGGCAGAAAGTGCAAGATCGCGGCGCGGGTTGGGGCGGAGAGCAGGGGCGGCGCGGGATTAGGCGTCTACTGCGGCCATCACGTCATCGGAGACGTCGAAGTTCGCGTAGACGTTCTGCACGTCGTCGCAGTCTTCCAGGACGTCGATCAGCTTGAAGATCTTGCGAGCGCCCTCCTCGTCCAGCGGCACGTTCATGCTGGGGATGAGGGCGGACTCGGCCGACTCGTACTCGATACCGGCGTCCTGCAGCGCGGTACGCACCGGGATCAGGTCGGTCGGCTCGGAGACGACCTCGAAGGCCTCGCCCAGGTCGTTGACCTCCTCGGCGCCGGCGTCGAGGACCGCCATCATCACGTCGTCCTCGGTCGTGTCGCCCTTGGGGACGATCACCACGCCCTTGCGGGAGAACATGTACGACACCGAGCCCGCGTCGGCCAGCGAGCCGCCGTTGCGGGTCAGCGCCGTCCGCACCTCGGTGGCCGCCCGGTTCCGGTTGTCCGTGAGGCACTCGATCAGCATGGCGACGCCGTTCGGGCCGTACCCCTCGTACATGATGGTCTGCCAGTCGGCGCCGCCGGCCTCCAGGCCGGAGCCGCGCTTGACGGCGCGCTCGATGTTGTCGTTCGGCACCGAACTCTTCTTCGCCTTCTGGATGGCGTCGAAGAGCGTCGGGTTACCGGAGGGGTCGCCGCCGCCGGTCCGTGCGGCCACCTCGACGTTCTTGATCAGCTTGGCGAACATCTTGCCGCGCTTGGCGTCGATGACGGCCTTCTTGTGCTTGGTCGTCGCCCACTTTGAGTGGCCGGACATCTTCTACCTCCGTCTGTCATTGCACGCCTGCGTCGACTGCCGCACCGATCCGCGCCGCATCCGGTGATCCGGCGGCCGGTCGGCCCTGCGGGGAGATGCCGCGCCGGGCGACGGCCCTGCCGAACCGCGGCAATCTTACCGACGTGACACCCCGGCATGTCACACCCGGGACCTGCCCGGGGTGCCGTCGCGGCGTCGGATCACCCAGAAATCGACGGTCGGAGGGCGCGAACCACGCCCCGGCGGCGCGGGGCCGCCGCTCAGGTGGCGGCCCGCACCAGCTCCACGAAGTACGCGTGCACGCGCAGGTCACCGGTCAGCTCGGGGTGGAAGGAGGTGGCCAGCAGGTTGCCCTGGCGGACCGCGACGATCCGGTCGGCGGCCGGGCCACCGGTCACCGTCCCGATCACCTCGACGCCGGCACCGACCCGCTCCACCCATGGGGCGCGGATGAAGACCGCGTGGAACGGCTGCCCCGGCACTCCGGTGATCTCCACCGGCGCCTCGAACGAGTCGACCTGCCGGCCGAACGCGTTGCGCCGGACCGTCATGTCGATGCCGGAGAAGCCCCGCTGGTCGGGGCGACCGTCGAGCACCTCGGTCGCCAGCATGATCATGCCGGCGCAGGAGCCGTACACCGGCATGCCGTCGGCGATCCGCTTGTCGATCGGCTCGCGCAGCTCGAAGATGTCGGCGAGTTTGCTGATGGTGGTGGACTCGCCGCCGGGGATCACCAGCCCGTCCACCTCGTCCAGCTCGCGGGCACGACGCACCGGGCGGGCGTCCGCGCCGGCCTCGACGAGCGCGGCGACGTGCTCGCGCACGTCGCCCTGCAGGGCGAGCACACCGATGACGGGTACGTCGCTCATGTCACAGTTCCTCTCGTCGACCTGTCGCGGACGCCGGGCGGACGCACTCGCGCCCGCCCGAGCGTCTGAAACGGCGGCCTGCTCACCAACCGCGCTCGGCCAGGCGGTGCGGCTGCGGGATCTCGTCGACGTTGATACCGACCATCGCCTCACCGAGGCCACGGGAGACCTTCGCCAGCACGTCCGGGTCGTCGTGGAAGGTGGTGGCCTTGACGATCGCGGCGGCCCGCTGCGCCGGGTTGCCGGCCTTGAAGATGCCGGAGCCGACGAAGACACCCTCCGCGCCGAGCTGCATCATCATCGCCGCGTCGGCCGGGGTGGCGATCCCGCCGGCGGTGAACAGCACCACCGGCAGCTTGCCGCTGTCGGCGACCTCCTTGACCAGCTCGTACGGGGCCTGCAGCTCCTTGGCCGCGACGAAGAGCTCGTCGGTGGGCAGCGACTGGAGCCGGCGGATCTCCTGGCGGATCTTGCGCATGTGGGTGGTGGCGTTGGAGACGTCACCGGTGCCCGCCTCACCCTTGGAGCGGATCATGGCCGCGCCCTCGGTGATCCGGCGCAGCGCCTCGCCCAGGTTGGTCGCACCGCAGACGAAGGGGACCGTGAACGCCCACTTGTCGATGTGGTTCGCGTAGTCCGCCGGGGTCAGCACCTCGGACTCGTCGACGTAGTCGACGCCGAGCGACTGGAGGATCTGCGCCTCCACGAAGTGACCGATGCGGGCTTTGGCCATCACCGGGATGGAGACCGCCTCGATGATCCCGTCGATCATGTCGGGGTCGCTCATCCGGGACACCCCGCCCTGGGCGCGGATGTCGGCGGGCACCCGCTCCAGCGCCATGACGGCGACGGCGCCGGCGTCCTCAGCGATCTTGGCCTGTTCGGCGTTGACCACATCCATGATCACGCCGCCCTTGAGCATCTCGGCCATGCCGCGCTTCACGCGGGCCGTGCCGACGACGGGGGCGGTACCGGTACCGGTTGTCGAGGCGGTGGTGTCGGACACGGGGCATCGCTCCTTGGACGTGCTCTGGGGAGGTGGCAGCGAAATGCTACGTCCGGTGCAACGCCACTCCGACAGCCAATTCGACCCCCGGTGGCCTGCCCTGTGGCCGTCGTCACCAGCCGGCCGGTGGGTGCCGGTCAGCCGGTGGGGACGTCCGCCGGCGCGACCAGTGTCGGGTCGTCGATGTCGAAGTAGCGCGGCCAGTCCCGACCCCGCCCCATCCGCAACAACCGCACCAGCGGCCGGCTGCGTGCCGACCGGGCGTCCCGCACCAGGTCGGTGTGGACCTGCCGGGACAGCGCGAGTCGGCGGCTCGCCGCGATCACCGCCGTGCAGTCCGGGTCGGCCGGGTCCAGCTGCACCGAGCGCAGCTGACGGGTCAGATCGTTCTCCGCCGCCTCCCGCTCGTCGGGGTGCGCGTCCAGCGCGATCCGGGCCGCCGCGTACAGCTCGACGCCGAAGCGCCGCTCCGCCAACACGGCGGCGGCCGCCGCCCGGCGCAACAGGTGGGCGTCGAGGGCCCGCGCCGCCAGCTCCGCGCGGCCCTGCAGCCGCTCGACCCGGCCGGCGGTCCAGATGAGGTACGCCGCGACCAGCCCCACGACCACACTCGCGGCCACCACCCACCACATGTGCGGCATCGTCGTGCTGCTCCGTTTCTCCTCCGACTGTGCGCGTTCTCGCCGGTCACCCTGTCACCAGCCGCGCCATCCGTCACATCGGCTCAGCCCAGCCCCACCCATTCCTGGTCGATGACCCGTCCGTCGGTTGCCTCGATCGCCGCTGCGTATACCTCCAGAACACGGCGAGCAACCACCGGCCAGTCATAATTCGCCACCACCTGATCGCCGCAGGCGCTCAACACGGCCCGGCCGTCCGGATCGTCCAGTAATTCGGACAGGGCGTCGCGCAGCCCCGCCGCGTCGCCGGTGGGAAAGAGCCGCCCGGCCCGCCCGCCGTCGAGCACCCGACGGAACGCGTCCAGGTCGCTCGCGACGACCGTGGTCCCCGCGGCCAGCGCCTCGGTCAGGATCATCCCGAACGACTCGCCACCCGTGTTCGGCGCGACATACAGGTGCACACTGCGCAGCATCCGCGCCTTGTCCGGCTCCGACACCAGACCGAGGAAGGTCACCCGGTCGTGCAGCGCCGACGGAAACTGGTCAAACAGGTCGTCCGGGTCACCCGGCCCCGCGACCAGCAGCCGCAGCCCCGGACGGGTCTCGGCCATCGACACGAAAGCGTCCCGCAGCACCGGGAACCCCTTCCGCGCCTCCGTGAAGCGGCCCAGGAACCCCAACGTGCCGCCGGAGCCCGCAGCGCACTCCCCCGGCCACCCGGGCAACGGCTCGGCGTCGGCGAACTTGACCACCGCCACCCCGTTGGGGATCTCCACCGCGCCGCCGTCCATGTGCTCGACCTGCACCTTGCGGGCCAACGCGCTCACCGCGATCCGGGCGGTGATCCGCTCCAGCACGATCTGCAGCACACCCTGCGCGGCGGCCAACACCCGCGACCGCGTCATCGCGGTGTGGAACGTCGCCACCACCGGCCCACGGGCGGACAGCACCGCCAACAGCGACAGGCTCAACGTGAGCGGCTCGTGCACGTGCAGCACGTCGAAGTCACCGTTGGTGATCCACCGCCGGACCCGGGCCGTGGAGACCGGGCCGAACGCGATCCGGGCCACCGACCCGTTGTACGGCAGCGGCACCGCCCGACCGGCGGAGACCACGTACTCCGGCAGCGGTGAATCCTCGTCGGCCGGCGCGAGCACGCTGACCTCGTGACCCAGGGCGATCAACGCCTCCGCGAGGTCCATGACGTGGTTCTGCACCCCGCCGGGAACATCGAAGGAGTACGGGCAGACGATGCCGATCCGCATACGTCAGCGCCCCTCGTCCGCGACAGCGGGGCTCCGCTGCGCTGCACTCCTCACGCGCACCGAGCCCACCCCCTTCAGGACCGGCCCGAGGCCGGTGCGGACAGCGCCGCGCCCCCCGACCCTCGCTGGTCGAGCCACATCCGCTGCAACATGTGCCAGTCTTGCGGATGCCGGGCGATACCCGCCGCCAGACGGTCCGCGATCATCTGGGTCAGCGACCGCACCCGCTGGTCCAGGGGCCCCACCTCGGGCCCCGGCACCGGCAGCGGGCCGGCGAGCGCGGCATGCGCGGTGTCCGGCTCGAACCACATCGACGCCACGTAGAGCGGCGCGCCGGTGTGCAGCGCGAGCAACGCCGGCCCGGCCGGCATGCGCGTCTTCGCGCCGAAGAAGTCCACCTCCACGCCACGGGCCGACAGGTCCCGGTCGGCCAGCAGCGGCACGATCGCCCCCGCGCGCAGCCGGTCCAGCAACACGTCGAACGCCGGACGTGGCCCACCGTGCGTCGGCAGGATCTCCATCCCCAGACCCTCACGGAACGCCACGAACCGCTCGTAGACGCCCTCCGGCTTGAGCCGCTCGGCGACCGTGGTGATCGGCCAGCCCGTGGCCGCCACCCAGGCGCCCGCCGCGTCCCAGTTACCGGCGTGCGGCAGGGCCACCACCGCACCCCGTCCGGCGGCCACGTCGGCGGCGAGCAACTCCGCGCCGTCGAGGCGGAAGCCCTCCAGGATCTGCGCCCGGCTCAACGCGGGCAGCCGGAACGCCTCCATCCAATACCTGGCGTACGAGCGCAGACCGCGCTTGACCAGGTCGTCCAGTTCGGCCTCGGGCAGCTCCGGGCCGACCACCCGACGCAGGTTCGCACGCAGTCGAGCCGTACCCCCGCCGGCCCGGCGGTGCGCGCGGTCCGCGCCCGCCTGGAACGCCGCCGCCACCAGCGGCCGGGGCAGCGCGCGGACCAGCCGCCAGCCGGCGACGTACCCCAGCTCGGTCAGGTTCACGCGGCCCGGCCGCCGGTCGTCCGGCGCGGCGTCGCCAGCGCGCGACCCACGCTCGACACGTCCGGTCGTCGCGTCTCCCGCCTGGCCCCGCTCACGCCTGGCCGTCCGGCTGGAGCTGCTGGGCCTGGCGGTAGACGTGCGCCATCCGCTGCCCCACCGTGAAGATCGAGATGGCGGCGAGCAGCCAGAGCGCGATCTCCAGCGCCGGCTTCACGCCGACGCCGGTGAGGATGCCGCCGACCCCGACGATCAGCAGCCGCTCGGTGCGCTCGGCGATGCCCACGTTGCAGGTCATGCCGAGCCCTTCGGCGCGGGCCTTCACGTAGGAGACCAGCCCACCGGCGGCCAGGCAGAGCAGCGCGGCCGCCACCCCGGAGTGGTTACCCTGGGTGGCCAGCCAGTACGCGACAGCGCCGAAGACGGCACTGTCGGCGACCCGGTCCATGCTTGAGTCGAGGAACGCCCCGAACTTGGTGGAGCCACCGCTCATCCGGGCCATCGTCCCGTCGAGCAGGTCGGTGAGCGCGAACAGGGTGACGATCAACGCGCCCGCGACCAGATGGCCGCGGGCACCGAAGCCGAGCGCGCCGACGAGCACACCAACGGTGCCCGCGACGGTGACGGCATTGGGGGTGACGCCCGCGCGCAGCAGGGCGCGGGCGATCGGCTCGACGACGCGGGTCATCCCCGCGCGGGCCGACACTTGGAAGATCTTCGCCATGGCGGTCCCCACGATAACGGTCCGCCCAGCTCCGGCGGAACGGCCGGTCCCTCCGACCCGCCGGGGGCAGGCTTGTGCCTGTCCGGCAACGGGTGTGAGATCGAGGCGAGAGGTGAGCCAGCTCACCCATCCACCCGTCCCGTTCCCGCTGTGCAGCAGACCACCGGAGGATATCGCCGCGCACTCGCCCCGGGCCGCTTCCCGTCGCGCGGCGGTCGCCACCACCACCGGCTGAGGGAGGTGCGCCACCATGGCGCAGAAAAGTCAGGAAAAGGGTCCCGCCGGCGGCGCGTCGGCGGTGACCGAGCCCGACCGGGTTCGCAACGTGGTGCTCGTCGGGCACTCCGGAGCGGGCAAGACGACGCTGGTCGAGGCGCTGCTCGCCGCGACCGGCACGATCGGCCGGGCCGGCAGCGTGGTCGACGGCACCACGGTCGGCGACCACGACCCGGCGGCCGTACGCCAGCAGCGCTCGGTGAGTCTGTCCTGCGCGCCCCTGCTGCACAACGGCATCAAGGTCAATCTGCTGGACACCCCCGGGTACGCCGACTTCGTCGGTGAGCTGCGCGCCGGCCTGCGGGCCGCCGACGCCGCGCTCTTCGTCGTGTCGGCGGCCGGCGGGATGGACGCGGCCACCGTGGCGCTGTGGGAGGAGTGCGCGGCGGTCGACATGCCCCGCGCCGTCGCGGTGGCCCGACTGGACCAGCCCCGCGCCGACGTCGACGAGACCGTGGCGCTGTGCCAGCGACTCTTCGGCGACAACGTGATGCCGCTCTACCTGCCGATGCTCGGCGACGACGGGGTCTCCACCGCCGGGCTGCTCGGGCTGATCACCCGCCGGGTCTTCGACTACACCGGCGGGCTGCCCGCCGACGTCCGCGACCCGGACCCGGAGCACCAGCGGGCCATCGACGAGTCCCGCGACGAACTGATCGAGGGGATCATCGCCGAGAGCGAGGACGAGACGCTCATGGACCGCTACCTCGGCGGCGAGGAGATCGACACCGAGGTGCTCATCGAAGACCTGGAGAAGGCCGTCGCCCGGGGCCACTTCTACCCGGTGGTGCCGGTCTGCGCCGCGACCGGCGTCGGCCTGGACGCGCTGCTGGAGGTGCTGACCGCCGCGTTCCCGTCACCGCTGGAGCACGAGCTGCCCGCAGTGACAGGCGTGGACGGCTCACCCCGCCCGCCACTGACCTGCGACCCGGACGGACCGCTCGTCGCCGAGGTGGTCAAGACCACAGTCGACCGGCACGTCGGCCGCGTCTCCCTGGTCCGGGTCTTCTCCGGCACGCTGCGCCCCGACCTGACGATGCACGTCTCCGGGCACGGCATGGCCGAACGCGGGCACCCCGACCACGACGCCGACGAGCGCGTCGGGCACATCTACACCCCGCTCGGCGCCACCCTGCGTGAGGTGCCGCTCTGCGTGGCCGGCGACATCTGCGCGATCACCAAGTCGGGCAGCGCCGAAACCGGCGACACCATCTCGGCCAAGGACAACCCGCTGCTGATCGCCCCCTGGGAGATGCCCGAGCCGCTGCTGCCGGTGGCGATCGTCGCCCGCAGCCGCGCCGACGAGGACGCGCTGGCCCGCAACCTGGCCCGGCTCGTCGCCGGCGACCCCACCCTGCGTCTGGAGCGCAACCCGGAGACCCACCAGCTGGTCCTCTGGTGCATGGGCGAGGCGCACGCCGACGTGGTGCTCGACCGACTGCGCGCCGGTGGCGTCGAGCTGGACACCGAGCCGGTCAAGGTGTCGCTGCGCGAGACCCTTACCGCGCCGGCCAGGGGGCACGGCCGGCACGTCAAGCAGTCCGGCGGCCACGGCCAGTACGCGGTCTGCGACATCGAGGTCGAGCCCCTGCCGCGCGGCAGCGGCTTCGAGTTCGTCGACCGGGTCGTCGGCGGCGCCGTGCCGCACACCTACATCCCGTCGGTGGAGAAGGGCGTACGCGCCCAACTGGACCGCGGCCTGGTCGCCGGGCACCCCGTGGTGGACCTGCGGGTGACCCTCGTCGACGGCAAGGCGCACAGCGTCGACTCCTCCGACGCGGCCTTCCAGACCGCCGGCGCGCTGGCCCTGCGCGACGCCGCCGAACGCGGTCAGCCGACACTGCTCGAACCCATCGACGAGGTGACCATCCGAGTGCCGGACGGCTCGGTGGGCGCCGTCCTGGGCGACCTGTCCAGCCGACGCGGCCGGGTGCTCGGCACCGAACCGGACCCGGAGGTCGAGGGCCGCTCTCTGGTCCGCGCCGAGGTACCCGCCCTTGAACTGCTCCGCTACGCCGTCGAGCTGCGCTCGTTGACCGCCGGCACCGGCACCTTCCGCCGCCACTTCGTCCGCCACGACCCCATGCCCACTCACCTGGCCGACCAGGCCCGCAAAGAACAAACCCCCTAACGGGCCCTCCTCCGCAGCCCCGCCCTCACCCCGCCCGGCCACGCCATGCGCCCGGCCCCGCCATGCGCGCGGCGCGACACGCCCCGCCCCGCCATGCGCACGGCACGGCACGGCACGGCACGGCGATCTTGCACTTACTGTCGCCAAGATGTCGCAATTACGGGCATTAGTCGCGGCAGGAAGTGCAAGATCGGCGGGACGGGGGCGGGGCGGAGCGGGGTCAAGCCTGCCCCTGCCCCTGCCCCTGCCCCTGCCCCTGCCCCTGCCCCTGCCGATCATGGAGTTGTGGTGGGCAGGATAACCACGTTCACCCGATTTGTGAGGCACCACAACTCCATGATCGACACGGGGCGGGGACACTCTGGGCTGGCAGCGGGGCGAAGACCGCGCGCGGGGACGGCGGGGCGAAGACGGCGGGGCGAAGACCGCGCGCGGCGACAGCCGGGCGAAGACCGCGCGCGGCGACAGCAGGGCGAAGACCGCGCGTGGGGACAGCGGGGCGAGGACCGCGCGCGGGGGCGGTGGGGGTGGCTCGGCGGGGGGTGGGGTCGGGAGTTACGGGTGGGTTGTGGGGTGGGTGGGGCGGGGCCAGTGAGGGCGGTCGGCGTCGCGGAGGGCGGCGGTACGCAGGGCGGCGAGCTGACGTTCCACCTCGACGAACTGGTCTGCCGGCAGGGGACCTCGGTGCAGTGCTGCGGCGTTCTCCTCGACCTGGCTGACCGTACGACAGCCGGGGATCGGGATGGTGCGTCCGCTGCGCGCCCAGATCCAGCCCAGCGCGCCCTGCGCGAGGGTGCGCCCGTCGGCGGTGAGCGCGGCGCGGACCGCGCCGACCCGGCGCAGCCACTCCGGTGCCGGGCGGCCACCGCGGAACCACTCCAGCCAGCCGGGGGCCAGCCCGCGTACGTCGTCGCGGGGCAGCGTGGAGGCGGCCGTGTACTTGCCGGTGAGCAGGCCCATCCCCAGCGGCCCCTGGTTGATGCTGGCCAGGTCGTACTTGTCGCAGACGGCGAGCAGTTCGGGGGTGTCGCGCAGCACCGACAGGTTGTGCTGCACGGCGGTGGCGCCGGGGGCGGCGTGCCCGAACGCGGTGGCCCGGTCGGGGCGGTCGGTGCTCCACCCGTACGCCCGGATCAGGCCCTCGGTGATCAGGTCCTCGCAGGTGCCGATCAGCGCCTCCGCCCGGGGCACCGGCAGGTCGGCCAGGTGCAGCTGGTAGAGGTCGATCCGGTCGGTACGCAGCCGGCGTAGCGAGGCGGTCACGGCTCGCCGCAGGTACGCCGGTGACGCGTCGTCCCCGGTCGCCTGGCGGGTCACCTCGTCGAAGGTGTAGCCCCACTTGGTGGCGATCACGGCTTCGTCGCGGCGGCCCGCGAGCGCCCGGCCGAGCACCCGTTCGCTGTGCCCGGCCCCGTACGTGTCGGCGGTGTCGAAGAGGGTCACGCCCAGGTCGAGGGCCCGGCGTACCGCCCGCACCGACTCGTCATCGTCGACGGCGCCCCAGCCCAGCGGCTGTGTCCCCTCCGCCCAGGGACCGCCGATCGCCCAGCACCCCATGCCGAGGGCGCTGACCTCGATGCCGCTGCGCCCCAACATCCGCGTCGTGACTGCCATCGGCCGATCGTGCCACCTCGGAGGGGTCGGGGCGTAGCAGATCCCGCGTGCGAATCGTGGGTGCGCGTCCACCGGTTCGGTGCGGCATGATCGGCCGCATGCGGAGGCTGGGTGTGGATATCGGCGGCGTGATCATCCAGCCGTCGGACGAGGACGCCGACACGTCCTTCTTCGGCGCGCACTACCTGCGTACCCCGGTGGTCGACGGGGCGTTCGACGCGCTCGCGGCGCTCGGGCCGGCGTTCGACGAGGTGCACCTGGTGTCCAAGTGCGGCGAGGCCACCGAACGGCGGACCCGCGGCTGGCTGGCCCACCACGATTTTCCGGCGCGCACCGGGATCCCCGCCGACCGGGTGCACTTCTGCCGGACCCGGCCGGCCAAGGCGCCGATCGCCCTGCGGCTCGGGCTGACCCACTTCGTGGACGACAGGCTGGAGGTGCTCGGCTACCTCGACTCGGTGCCGTACCGCTTCCTGTTCCGGCCGCGCCCGGCGGAGGTCGCCGCGCACGCGGCGCTGCTGCCCCGCGTACACCGGGTGGAGAGCTGGCCGGAGTTGACCCCGCTGCTGCGCGCCGACTAGCCCGACCGGCGCGGACGTCGCGCACCAGCGACGGCCAGGACGGCCAGCGGACCAGCGACGGTCAGGACGGCCAGGCGCGGGCGAGCAGGTCGCGGGTGTCGCCGAGCAGTTGCGGCAGCACCTTGGTGCGGCCGATCACCGGCATGAAGTTCGCGTCGCCGCCCCAGCGCGGGACGACGTGCTGGTGCAGGTGCGCGGCGATGCCGGCGCCGGCCACCCCGCCCTGGTTCATCCCCAGGTTGAAGCCGTGCGCGTTGCTCACCTTGCGGATCACCCGCATCGCCGTCTGGGTGTACGACGCCAGCTCGGTGGTCTCCGGCACGTCCAGGTCGGTGTAGTCGGCGACGTGCCGGTAGGGGCAGACCAGCAGGTGCCCCGGGTTGTACGGGTAGAGGTTGAGCACCACGAAGACGTGCTCGCCGCGGGCCACCACCAGGCTCTCCTCCGGTGGCAGTCCCGGGGCCAGGCAGAACGGGCAGCCGGTCGGCTTCTCGTAACCCTCGGCGGGGCGGTCCTCGCCGGAGATGTAGGTCATCCGGTGTGGTGTCCAGAGCCGATCCAGGCCGTCCGCCATGCCACCGCTGTCCGTGTGCCGCTCCGCCCCTGTCACGAGCCGATCCTACGGAGCCGCGCGGACGGGCCGCGACACCCTCCGCCCGGGAAAACTCCTTGCTGCAAGTTCTTGACGGATCGATGTCCGAACCTGAAAATTCCATGCATCCACGTACTTCCATTTACTGATGGAGAGCTACATGATCCGACGGCTCGGCAGAATCCTCGCGGCACTCGCGCTGACCGCCGCCACCACCATGACCGGCGTCACTCTCACCGCCAGCGCGGCGCAGGCGGACGGCTGCTACACCTGGGGTCGCGCCCTGTCCCAGGGGATGTCCGGCGAGGACGTCCGGCAGCTCCAGATCCGGGTCGCGGGCTACCCCGGCTACGCCGCAGTGCTCACTATCGACGGCGCGTACGGCCCGGCCACCCGCTCCGCGGTGATCCGCTTCCAGCAGGCGTACGGGCTGTCCGCCGACGGGGTGGCCGGCGCACAGACCTTCAACCGCCTCTACGCCCTGCAGGACGACGACTGCACGCCGGCCAACTTCAGCTACGCCGAGCTGAACAACTGCAACAGCACCTGGGCTGGCGGCGCGGTCGCGGCGAGCACCGCGCGGTTCAACGCGCTCGTCTCGATGTGGAAGCTCCAGGCCCTACGGCACGCCCTCGGGGACGTGAACATCGTGATCAGCAGCGGCTTCCGCAGCGCCGCCTGCAACAACGCGGTCGGCGGGGCATCGAACAGCCGGCACATGTACGGCGACGGAGTGGACCTGGTCGGCTCCCCGTCGTTCTGCCGGCTGGCCCAGCAGGCCCGCTACCACGGCTTCGGGCAGATCCTCGGCCCCGGCTACCCGGCCCACAACGACCACACCCACGTGGCGGCCGTCGGAGGCTGGTCAGCGCCGAACTGCGGCGTCTGACAGCCACCCCGCCCGCGCCGCCGCGCCGGCCATGATCGTGCTCGAACATGGATGTAGTGGCCTCCCAGCACGGGGAGGCCACTACATCCTGGATCGAGCACGATCATGAACGCGGCCGGAGCGACCGCGGCGCGTTACTCCGCGGCGGCGGACGGGCCGATGTTCGTGCGGGAGGACACCACGTCGAGCACGTGGGTCACCGCCTCGGCGATCGGCACCCCGTTGCGCTGGGAGCCGTCGCGGTAGCGGAACGACACCGTCCCGGCGGCCACGTCGTCGTCGCCGGCGATCACCATGAACGGGATCTTCTGCTGCTGAGCGGTGCGGATCTTCTTCTGCATCCGGTCGTCACCCGCGTCCACCTGGGCCCGGATCCCCTCGGCGCGCAGGGCCGCGACGAAGCCGTGCAGGTAGTCGGTGTGGTCCTCGCGGATCGGGATGCCCACCACCTGCACCGGGGCCAGCCACGCCGGGAACGCCCCCGCGTAGTGCTCGGTGAGCACCCCGAAGAACCGCTCGATCGAGCCGAACAGCGCCCGGTGGATCATGACGGGCCGCTGCCGGCTGCCGTCGGCGGCCTGGTATTCCAAGCTGAACCGCTCCGGCTGGTTGAAGTCGACCTGGATGGTGGACATCTGCCAGGTGCGGCCGATCGCGTCGCGCGCCTGCACCGAGATCTTCGGCCCGTAGAACGCCGCACCGCCCGGGTCGGGCACCAGGTCCAGGCCGGAGGTCGCGGCGGCGGTCCGCAGCGCCTCGGTCGCCTCCGCCCAGTCCTCGTCGGCGCCGATGAACTTGGGCGAGTCGTCCCGGGTCGACAGCTCCAGGTAGAAGTCGTCCAGCCCGTAGTCACGCAGCAGGTCCAGCACGAAGCTGAGCAGCGTGGACAGCTCACCGGCCATCTGCTCACGGGTGCAGTAGATGTGCGAGTCGTCCTGGGTGAGGCCACGAACCCGGGTCAGACCGTGCACCACGCCGGACTTCTCGTACCGGTAGACCGTGCCGAACTCGAACATCCGCAGCGGCAGCTCCCGGTACGACCGCCCGCGCGACCTGAAGATCAGGTTGTGCATCGGGCAGTTCATCGCCTTGAGGTAGTACTCCGCGCCTTCGAGCTGCATGGGCGGGAACATGGTGTCCGCGTAGTACGGCAGGTGACCGGAGGTCTGGAACAGCTGCGCCTTGGAGATGTGCGGGGAGTTGACGAACTCGTACCCCGCCTGCTCGTGCCGTTGGCGGGAGTAGTTCTCCATCTCCCGACGGATGATCCCGCCCTTGGGGTGGAAGACCGCGAGGCCGGAGCCGATCTCGTCGGGGAAGCTGAACAGGTCCAGGTCCGCGCCGAGCTTGCGGTGGTCGCGCCGGGCGGCCTCCTCCAACAGCTTCAGGTACGCCTTGAGCTCGTCGCGGGTCGGCCACGCGGTGCCGTACACCCGCTGCAGTTGGGGGTTCTTCTCCGACCCGCGCCAGTACGCGGCGGCCGAGCGCATCAGCTTGAACGCGCCGATCAGCCGAGTGGTGGGCAGGTGTGGGCCCCGGCACAGGTCCGACCAGCAGACCTTGTCCTCCTTGGCATCGACGTTGTCGTAGATCGTCAGCTCGCCGCCGCCGACCTCCATCACCTCGTCGGTGTCCAGGCCCTCGCCCTTGACCTCGATCAGCTCCAGCTTGAACGGCTCGTCGGCCAGCTCGGCGCGAGCCTCGTCGAGGCTGCCGAAGCGACGCCGGCGGAACCGCTGCCCGGACTTGATGATCTCCTGCATGCGCTTCTCGAGCTTGCCGAGATCGTCGGGCTGGAACGGCTTGTCGACGTCGAAGTCGTAGTAGAAGCCGTTCTCGATCGGCGGCCCGATGCCCAGCTTGGCCTCGGGGAAGATGTCCTGCACGGCCTGCGCGAGCACGTGCGCGGTGGAGTGACGCAGCACGTTGAGCCCGTCGGGCGAATCCAGGCTGACCGGCTCGACGACGGTCTCCTCGGCCGGCGCCCAGTCCAGGTCACGCAGCTGACCCTCCGGGTCGCGGACCACGACGATCGCCTTGGGGCCGTTCGCGGGCAGTCCGGCCGCGGCCACCGCGTCGGCCGCCGTCGTCCCGGCGGCGACGACGACAGGGTCGGCCACGGCGGGGGTACGGGGTGCGGACACGGTGACTCCTTCAGGTGGTACGAAACGGGGCCGTCCTCGGCTCCTGCCGATGCTATCGGTCCACCCACCCCCGCCAGGGAAGGGCACCTTCCTAACGGCCGCCGTTGAACCTTTCGCGCCTCGGAACCGAACTACCAGGTGTGGCCGGAACCGGTGCCGGCCGCGTCGACACGGATGGGGGCACGAGATGGCGAGCACGCACGGCGGTGACCGGCGGCGGATCGCGGCGGTGACCGCGCTGACCGCCGCCGGTCTGCTGCTCGGATGGCCCGGCACGGCGCACGCCGCGGACGTGACGACCACCCCGACCGAGGCCCGGCAGGGCGACGCGGTACGGCTGGAGTTCAGCGTGCCCGAGGAGCGGGCCGGCACCACGACCCGCCAGATCGAGGTCCGGTTGCCGGCCGACGCGCCGGTGGCCGAGGTCTACCCGATGTCGGTCGACGGCTGGGCACCCAAGATCAGCTCCCGTACCCTCGACAAGCCGGTCGCCGGAATGCACGCCCCCGGGGTGACGACCGTGACCACCGCGGTGACCTGGGTCCGCGTCGGCGAGAGCGCGCCCGGCCCGGCCCGGCTGGCGTTGTCCATGGGCCCGCTGCCGCAGGCCGAGCGGCTCGCCTTCGAGGTCGTCCAGACGTACGCCGACGGCACGGTGGTTCGCTGGGCGGACGCCGACGGCGCGCACCGCGCCCCGGTGCTCACCCTGCTGCCGGCAGCCGCCGGTGCCGCCGGACCGGTCGGGCACGGCGGCCACGGCGCCCCGGCAGCCGGCGCGGCGACCGGCCCCGACGCTGGCGCGAACGGTGGTGCTGGTCGTGACGGTGGTGCTGGTCGTGACGGTGGTGCTGGTGCCGACGGGTCGGCGGTGGCCGGGGCGGGCGCTGGCGGCGAGGAGTCCGGCAGCGCCGACGCCATGTTGGCCGCCGGCCTGTTGGCGGGGCTGGGCGGCGGTGCGGCGATCGGCTGGCTGGTCAGCCGGTTGCGCCGGCGCGACCCGGCCGAGGACGCCGCGCTCGCCGAGGTGACCGGCGGTGCGGACGAGCCTGCGACGCCGGCCGACCGGACGGAGGCCGACCCGACGCCGGCCGTTTCCACGAAGGCGACACCGGCACCGGCGGCGTCTGACGCCTCGGCATCAGCCGAGGCGGAGCCTGCGTCCGTCGGCGACCCGGTGCGCACCGGCTGAGCGACCATCATCAACTCCAGCTCGCCGATATGGCGGCATCCCTCGCCCGGGACACCGCCATATCGCCGATACTGAGTTGATCATCGTCAGGGTGCCCAGGCCGGTAGCGGCTCGCGCGCGGCCAACCACGGCTCGGGCACTCCGCCGGGCGTGCCGACACCGGTGTACGCGGCCACCACCGCGCCGGCGATGGCGGCCGTGGTGTCCACGTCCCCGCCGGCCCGCACGCACGTCTGGATCGCCGCCGGATAGTCGTCGAGGTGCGTGGCGGCAACCCAGAGGGTGAACCCGACGGTGTCCTGGGCGGTTACCCGGGAGCCGTTGCCGAGCGCCGCCACCACCCGGGGCAGCGGCCGGCCGAGCAGCCCGATCGCCCGGTGCACGCCGCGGTGCACCTCGGTCCCCGGCTCGATCGCGGCGGCGATCCCGGCGAGCAGCCGGTCCGGGGCCGGCCGATGTCCGTCGAGGCGGGCCCCGGCGGCGAGCGCGGCGGCGACCGCCACGGCGACCGCGCCAGCGATCCCCTCGGGATGCGCGTGGGTCACCTCGGCCGAGGCTCGAGCCTGCGCGGCGGCACGGGCGGTGGAGTCGGCGAAGTACGCGCCCAGCGGGCCGACCCGCATCGCCGCGCCGTTGCCGCAGGAGCCCTGCCCGTCGAAGGCGAACGCGGCGGCCACCGGCCACGGGGTGCCGGTGCGGATCAACCGCAGGATCAGCATCGCGCCGGCGCCGTAGCCCCGCTGGGCGCCACAGCGCTCGGCGAACGCCAGCGCCAGCCGGTCCCGGTCGATGTCGCCGGACGCGGCCAGTTCGGCGACCACCGAGCAGGCCATCTCGGTGTCGTCGGTCCACTCCCAGGGCGCCGGGGGCAGGGTCGCCTCGGTGAGGTGCTCCGGCGCCGGCCCCGACAGGAAGAACTGCGCGCCGAGCGCGTCGCCGGTGGAGAGGCCGGCGAGGCTGTCCCGGGCGAGCGCCATGCGGGCGTCGGCAAAGAGAGTGAAGGACATCGTCGTACCAGCTTGCCCGGTTCCCAGGTACGTCGCAACGCGATCAACTTGCCAGGCCAAGTACGGTCTTGTCGTGGCCTCCGTGCTCCTGGTCGAAGACGATCACGTCGTACGCGGCGCGATGCTGCGCTCCCTCGCGGACCGAGGGCACGCGGTGCACGCCGTGGGCACCGCCCTGGACGCGTTGCGCCGGGTCGCCGCGGAGACACCCGACCTGGTGGTGTTGGATCTCGGTCTGCCCGACCTGGACGGCTCGGACGCGCTGCGGATGCTGCGCGGCATCACCGACGTCCCGATCATCATCGCCACGGCCCGGGACGACGAGCAGTCGGTGGTCAAGCTGCTGCGCGCCGGGGCCGACGACTACATGGTCAAGCCGTTCACGGGCGCGCACCTGGACGCTCGGATCACCACGGTGCTGCGTCGGGCCGGGCGGGCCAGCCGGACGGTGCAGCCCGCCGTGCACACCGTCGGCGGGCTGCGGGTGGACGTCGGTGAGCGCAGCGCCGTCCTCGACGGGGAGCCGCTGGCGCTGACCCGCAAGGAATTCGACCTGCTGGCGTATCTCGCCGCACGACCCGGGCGGGTAGTGTCCCGCCGGGAGCTCTTGGAGGAGGTATGGCGGCAGCCATCGGTCGGCGAGGATCAGACCATCGACGTTCACCTGTACTGGCTCCGTCGAAAGATGGGCGAGTCCGCGGCGAAGCCGCGCTACCTGCGCACCGTGCGGGGGGTCGGGTTCCGGCTGGTGGCACCGGACTGAGGACGGCGCTGGCCCTGCTCACGGCCGGCATGTGCAGCCTCGTCGCGCTCGCCTTCCTGATTCCACTCGGGCTGAGTCTGCGCGAGCAGACCCGGGACGAGGCGATCGCCGACGCGGCTCGTCGTAGCGCCCTGGTGACCGGGGCGCTCGCGGTGAGCACCGAGCCGGCGGTGGTCGAGCGGGCCGTGGTCGCCAGCGGTGCGGGCACGTCCGACCCGCCGGTGGTGCACGGGCTGGGGCTGGACGAGTCCGCCGGCCGCGCCAGTGGCAGTGACCTGGCCCAGGCCCGCGCCGACCGACGCTCGCTGGTCGTCGACGTCGAGGGCGGGGTGGTCCGGCTCGACCCGGTGGTCCTGGGCGACCAGACGGCAGTCGTCGAGGTTTTCGTACCGGATTCGAGGCTGGGTGAGGGCGCCGGCGGCAGGTGGCTGCTGTTGTTCGCGGTCGGCGCGGCGATGGTGGGCGCGGCGGTGCTGGTGGTCGACCGGGTCGCCGCCCGCGCGGTGGACTCGACCCGAGGTCTGGTGAAGGCGGCCCTGTCGATCGGTGACGGCGACCTGGGGGTACGCGTCGAGCCGACCGGTCCCCGCGAGCTGGCCGAGGCCGGGTACGCGTTCAACCGGATGGCCGACCGGCTGGACGCGGCCCGCACCGACGAGCGGGAGCTGGTGGCGGACCTGTCGCACCGGCTGCGTACCCCGTTGACCGTGCTGCGGCTGGACGCGGAGGCGTTGGAGTCCGACGACACCAGCGTGGGTTCGTTCAGCCAGGCGGAGCTGGACCGGCTCCGGGGCATCCGGCGGATCCGGCAGGCGATCGTCACCCTGGAGGGTGAGATCGACGTGCTGATCAAGACCACCCGCAAGGCGGTGGCACACGAGGCCGGGCCGGCGATGTGTGACGTCAGCGAGGTGGTCCGGGACCGGATGGTCTTCTGGGCCGCGCTGGCCGGCGACCAGAACCGGCCGCACCGGGTGATCGGCGCGCAGCTGCGCATCCCGGCTCCGGTGCCGCGCGCCGAGCTGGCCGCCGCGCTGGACGCGGTGATCGGCAACGTCTTCCGCTACACCCCGCAGGGGACGGCGTTCGAGGTGGCCGTGTCCCGCCGCGACGGGTACGTGGCGATCCGGGTCGACGACGCCGGCCCCGGCATCGCCAACCCGGATCGGGCGCTGCGCCGGGGCACCAGCGACCAGGGCTCGACCGGGCTCGGCCTGGACATCGCCAAGCGGGTGTCGTTGCAGGCGAACGGGTCGGTGAGCATCGACCGGGCGCGGCTGGGCGGTGCCAGCGTGGTGATGCTGCTCGCCGACCCGGAGGCGACGCCCCGGCAGGTCAACCGGTTCGGCCTGGTGGGTCGGATGGCGCGCGACGCCCGGGACCAGAAGACCAGCGGTCGGCGCTGGCCCCGCCAGCGCCCCACCGACAACTGAGCGGCTGAGCCGCCCCGACGGGCGGCCGCCAGGGGCGCGGGCTGTGGGCCGGCGCAAGTCTTCCTTAGATCGCGGTTAACGACCGCGATGAAGCGGTCGCGGGCTGCCAGGATCAAGGCACGAACCCACCAGTTCCACCGGCCAGCGCACCGCGCATCAACCGGCCGGTGGAGCCGTGCGCGCGGCGGGAGCCCAGGTCCCCCCACACCCACACTCCCGCCGCGCGCCCTGCTCCCCACCCCGATCCCGGCCCGCCGGCCCGGCCCTCGCAAGGGTCGCCCGAGGCTCAGCCAGCGGCGGCCGACCGAGGCTCCACCGAGCAGCGGCCGATCCCGGCTCAGCCGGCGGTGGCGAGGTGGGCGTCGATCTCGGCGATGATCCGCTGCTTGCCGGCGGGGTCGAGGAACGACGCGGTCACCGCGTTGCGGGCCAGCCCGGCCAGCTCCCGCGGCCCCGCCCCGAGCAGTCGGCCCGCCACCGCGTACTCGTCGTTGAGGGTGGTGCCGAACATCGGCGGGTCGTCGGAGTTGATGGTGACCAGCAGCCCGGCCTCGACCAGTCGGGGCAGCGGGTGCTCGTCGAGGGTCGCCACGGCACGGGTCCGTACGTTGGACGTCGGGCAGATCTCCATCCCGATCTGCCGCTCGGCCAGGTACGTGAGCAGTTCCGGGTCCTGTGCGGCGGAAATGCCGTGCCCGATCCGTTCGGCGCCCAGCTCGCGCAGCGCGTCCCAGACCGTCTGCGGGCCGGTGGTCTCGCCCGCGTGCGGCACCGAGCGGAGCCCGGCCGCGCGGGCCTGGTCGAAGTAGGGCCGGAACTGCGGCCGGGGTACGCCGATCTCCGGGCCGCCCAGACCGAAGCTGATCAGCCCGTCCGGGCGTTGGTCGAGCGCGATGCGCAGCGTCTCCTCGGCGGCGGGCAGTCCCGCCTCACCGGGAATGTCGAAGCACCAGCGCAGGTCGAGGCCGAAGTCGGCGGCAGCGCGCTTGCGGGCGTCCTCGATCGCCTCGCAGAACGCCGGCGCGGGGATGCCCCGGCGTACGTGCGAGTAGGGGGTGATGGTCAGCTCCGCGTACCGGACCTGCTGGCGAGCCAGCTCCCGGGCCACCTCGTGGGTGAGGATCCAGACGTCCTCCGGGTCCCGGATGAGGTCGACCACGCTCAGGTAGACCTCGATGAAGTGCGCGAAGTCGCGGAACTCGAAGTATTCGGCGAGGGCGTCCGGGTCGGCCGGCACCGGTGAGCGTCCCTCGTGCCGGGCGGCCAACTCGGCGACGATCCGGGGCGAGGCGGAGCCGACGTGGTGCACGTGCAGCTCCACCTTGGGCAGGCCGGCGATGAAGGTGGACAGGTCGGTCACGGATTCTCCTGGGCACGGTCGCCGGTGTGGGCGACGACGAAGACACGACGGAACGGGAAGTACACCTGACCCTGCCGCACCGGGTACGCGGCGGCGAGCCGTACCCCCAGCTCGGCCCGGAAGGCCGACCAGCCGGCGGCGTCCAGCGCGGCCCGGACCGGGCGCAGCGCGGTGCCCTCCATCCAGGCCAGCACCGGGTGGTCGGCGGCGGGAGAGGCCGGCAGCAGGTGCACGTAGGTAGTTTCCCAGGCGTCCACCGCGCAGCCGGCGGCGGTCAGCAGTTGCGCGTAGTCGGCCGGGTCGTCGACGGGGTCGGCGCGCAGCAGCGGGGTCAGCTCGGCGCGCCAGTCGGGGCGGTCGGCGACCTCGCGCAGCGCCCGGTGGGAGGGTGCGTCGAAGTTGCCGGGGACCTGCATGGCGAGCCAGGCGCCGACGGGCAGGTCGGCTGTCCAGCGCCGCAGCAGCTCCTGATGGCCGGGCACCCACTGCAGCGCCGCGTTGGTGACGACCACGTCCTCGTCACCGGTCGGCCGCCAGTCGCGCAGGTCGGCGACGGCGAACTCGGCCGGGGTCGGCAGGGCGTTGGCCCGGTCGATCATCTCGGGCGAGGAGTCGAGGCCGAGGACCCGGGCGGCGGGCCAGCGTTCGGCGAGGGTGGCGGTGAGCTGGCCGGGGCCGCAGCCGAGGTCGACCACCGTGCGGGGCCGGGCGGCCGGGATCCGGGCCACCAGGTCGTGGAACGGCCGGGAGCGCTCGTCGCCGTAGCGCAGGTACGTCGTCGGATCCCACATCATCGCCTCCCAAACCGTACGTCCGTCTTGTTTACGATATGACTCGCGTGGCAGGCCGGCAACCCGATCACTAGGCTCAGGGCATGGAACAGCGCAACTTCACCCGGCTCGGCCGGACCGTCGGAGTGGTCGGCCTCGGCGCCTGGCAGCTCGGCGCGGACTGGGGCACCGTCAGCGAGGCCGACGCCATGGCGGTGCTGACGGCCGCCGTCGACGACGGGGTCACCTTCCTGGACACCGCCGACGTGTACGGCGACGGCCGCAGCGAGCAGCTCATCGGTCGCTTCCTGCGCTCCCGCCCCGACGCCGGCCTGACCGTGGCCACCAAGATGGGCCGGCGGGTCGAGCAGCGGCCCGAGGCGTACACCCTGGCCAACTTCCGGCAGTGGACCGACCGGTCCCGGGCCAACCTCGGGGTGGACACCCTGGACCTGGTCCAGCTGCACTGCCCGCCCACCGCCGTCTTCGCCGACGACGCGGTCTTCGACGCCCTGGACACCCTCGTCGCCGAGAAGGCCATCGCCGGGTACGGCGTCAGCGTGGAGACCTGCGACCAGGCGCTCACCGCCATCGCCCGGCCCGGCGTGGCGAGTGTCCAGATCATCCTCAACGCGGTCCGGCACAAGCCGCTGGAGCAGGTGCTGCCGGCGGCCGCGCGGGCCGGGGTCGGCATCATCGCCCGGGTGCCGCTGGCCAGTGGCCTGCTCTCCGGCCGGTACGACGAGCACACCGAGTTCCCGGCCGACGACCACCGCAACTTCAACCGGCACGGCGCGGCGTTCGACGTCGGCGAGACGTTCTCCGGTGTCGACTACACGCAGGGCCTGGCCGCCGTGCGCCGGCTCGCGCCGCTGGTCGACGCCGACCGCACGATGGCGCAGTTCGCGCTGCGCTGGGTTCTGGACCAGGCCGGCGTCACCGTCGTCATCCCCGGCGCCCGCGACGCCGAGCAGGCCCGGCGCAACGCGGCCGCTGCCGACCTGCTGCCCCTCACGGCCGCGCAACTGGCCGGGGTACGCGAGGTCTACGACGAGCTGATCCGCCCGCAGGTGCACGACCGGTGGTGAACCGCGCACCCGGGATGCTCGCGTCGGGTCAGGTGAGCGGCCATGCTGGGTCAGCGGGGTCGGGCTCGGCCCGATCCGGCCCGAAGGAGGCGTGATGAGGGGCTGGCTGATGCTCACCCTCGGCCTGCTCGCGCTGGTCATCGGTGCAGTGTGGACGGTGCAGGGCCTCGGGTACGTCAGCGGCAGCGTGATGACCGACGAGCCGTTCTGGGCCGTGCTCGGGCCGATCGTGGCCCTGGTGGGGCTGGTGACGCTCTGGCTGGGCCTGCGCTCCCGGCGTCGCTGACCGGTCGGGCTCGCCGCCGTCCACAGTGTCGCGAAATGACCGGCCATCGGCTGGCCCGGGGGTTGACCGGTCGCCGCTGGACGTGAAAAGCCCCGCATCCCGGGCGGGATGCGGGGCTGCACAACGACCCTGCTCGGATCGTCCCGGTTGCCGGTGGGGGCCGGCCACCTTGGTCAGAGCGGACGGACCTGCTCCGCCTGCGGGCCCTTCTGACCCTGGGCGATCTCGAACTCCACCCGCTGGTTCTCCTCCAGCGTGCGGTAGCCGCTGGTCTGGATGGCCGAGAAGTGGACGAACACGTCAGCACCCCCGCCGTCGACGGTGATGAAGCCGAAGCCCTTGTCAGCGTTGAACCACTTCACGGTTCCCTGCGCCATGTGTATCTCCTTCTAAAACTGGCGGCCGTGCACGCCGTGCGGCCGATTGGCCGTTTTCGAGCAGCGGCGTCTGAGGCGGCCCCCGCGAAGGAGACTTCTCTCAACCCACGCCATCTCGCAACAGCGTGGAAAGCAAATCACGTACGCAAAAAGTCTGCACGACCTGTCCGACGAATTTCTCCGACATGTGACCTGACGGATGCCTCACCTCGCTGGGCGGTCCGCAAGGGCATGCGAAAGGCCCCCTTCCCGCCGTTGCGGAAAGGGGGCCTTGGAGTCGTTGCCGGTCAACGGGCGGACACTGCGCCGGGTGTGGCGGCTGTCAGTCCGGCCATCGGCCGGTCATGCGGCGGACGCCCACCGCCCCGCCCCGGTCCACGGCGGCCCGGACGACCGCGAAGATGGCCCCCTGCAACGCCGCGGCGGCCAGGACCTCGCCCCAGCGACGGTCCTCGTCGGTCGCGTTGGGCGCCTCGCCGTCGCCTGCGGTGATCTTCCAGACCTGCCGGAAGATCGAGCCGGCCACCGCACCCGCGGCGATCCCCAACAGCACGCCGACCGGCCGATACGCGGCCCTGCCGATGCTCCTGCTCACCTACGCCTCCCACGCACGATCATCAGCACGACCACGGTCGCCACCGCGCCGGCGGCGATCGCCGCCCACGGCAGCGGGTTGCGTCGCACCAGCTCGCCCTTCTGCTGCGCCTGTGCGCGCACCAGCCCACCCTTGTCGTACGCCTGGGCGCGTGCCATCCCCGCACCACGCGCGGCCTGCCCCCGAACCCGGGCCACGGTCTGCGCCGCCTGCTCGCGCATGCGTTCCCGCGCCTGCTCGGCGGACTCCTTCAGTCGGGCCTTGACGTCCGCCCTGGCGGCCAACGCCTCCATCGTCTCGCCCAGCTCGACCCGGGTGCGGCGGATCTCCTCACGGAGCGCCTCCGTGTCACCCGTCCCGTTACCCGTCATGCCCGTCCCCTGTCCTTCACCGCGGCGGCGACGGTGTCCACATCAGCCCGCAGACTGCGGACCGTGGCCGCCGGCACCGGTGGGACCGCACGGCTGACCTGCTTCTTGCCCAGCAGGGCGAGGATGCCGGCCACCAGGAAGAGCGCCACCGCCACGATCAGCGCGGCGGCCCAGGCGGGCAGCACCAGGTCGAGCAGCAGAATCGCCGTGACGACCAACGCGCCCAGGCCGTAGAACGCCAGTGCGCCGCCGCCGCCGAACAGGCCGATTCCGATGCCGGCGTGCTTGCCCTTCTGGGTCAACTCCGCCCGGGCCAGCGTCAGTTCGTCCCGCACCAGGCGGGAAACCTGCTCGGCGGCCCGCTGCACCAACTCGGCGGTGGAGGGCTCGCTCCCGTTCCGGGATGTGCGGGCATTCGCCACGTCAGCCATGCTGTCCTCCTTTCCTCATCACCGCGCTGTATGCCCGGAGTCGTCGCTCGTCAATCCTAGAGCGCTCTGACCCGGTCACCGTTCTGGTTGTCCGGCTCGCCGCGCCGCCAATCCGCGGTCACCCCGACCGCGCAAAAGACACCCGGCAGCAGATCCCCACCCCAAGCCCAACCAAACCTCCCACCCACCCCCATCCCCGCCCACCAAGTTCCCACCCGCTCCCACACCGTTCTCACACCGTTGATCATGAAGTTAGTGACGCGACACGCCGGCAGGGCCGTCGCTAACTTCATGATCAACCGGGGGGTGGGGGTGGGCCGGGGGGTGTGGGCCGGGGGTGGGTGGGTCAGCGGGGGGTGGGTTGTTCTTCGGGGCCCACGAAGGCTTCGCTGCGGGCGTCGCCGTCGTCGCTGCCGCCGAAGACCCGGGCGTCGTCGGGCGCCTCGGTGTCGGTCGCGCGGCGGGCCGGGCGGCGCGGCTGCACCCACTGCCAGGGCAGGTTGCTGCTGGCGTCGCCCAACTCGGTGCGTATCCGGGGCATCGCGGTGGGGCGGTTGTCGCGGATCCAGGCCACCAGGTGCTCGCGGACCAGGCAGCGCAGGTCCCACAGGCTGCCCGCGTCGGCGGCGCTGACCAACGCCCGCAGTTTCACCATCCCGCCGGTGGCGTCGGTGACCTGCAGGACGCAGACCCGACCGTCCCACAGCTCGGTGCCCTCGACCAGGCGCCGCAGTTCCTCCCGCATGACCTGCACGGGCACCGCCCAGTCGACGTCGAACTCGGCGGTGCCGAGCACCGCCGCCTCGGTCCGGGTCCAGTTCTGGAAGGGCTTGCTGGTGAAGTACGAGGTGGGCAGGATCAACCGCCGGTCGTCCCAGATCTGGACCACCACGTAGCTGAGGGTCAGCTCCTCGACCCGGCCCCACTCCCCCTCCACGACCACCACGTCGTCGAGGCGCACCGCATCGCTGAAGGCGAGTTGCAGCCCGGCGAAGACGTTGCCAAGCAGGCTCTGCGCGGCCAGCGCGGCGACCACACCGACCACACCGGCGGAGGTCAGCACGCCGGCCCCGATGCCACGCACGCTGGGGAACGTCATCAGCATGACGCCGACGGTCAGGATGACGATCACCGCGATGGTCAGCCGCCGCAGCATCACCACCTGGGTACGCACCCGTCGGGCGTGGCGGTTGTCCGGCACGTCGACCCGGAACCGGGCCAGCGCGGTGTCCTCCACGACCACCAGCAGCGACGCCACGAGCCAGGCCGCGCTGGCGATCACGCAGAGCACCAGCAGGTGCAGCAGGATCTTGCGCCAGGGGGTGCCGACCGCGTACCCGGTGCTGAATCGGACGCCGAGCTGCACCGCGAAGACCGTCGCCGCGACCTGGAACGGACGGTGCGCGTGGTCGGTCAGCTCGGTGAGCAGCAGCGACCGGCGGCCGAACCGCCGGATGAGCCGGTGGGTGACCACGGCCAGAAAGAGGGCGACCGCCGCCGCGACGAGCGCGGCGACGGCCGTTTCGACATAACTCTGCACGACTTCGGTGCTTCCCTTCGACCAGGCGTCGGGCACTTCGGGCAAAAGCCCAACAGTGCCCGACGTCCTCGGAATCGACCAGCTCAGACCTTGCGGTACCGGGACTGGAGGAAGCAGTAGACGCCGAAGGCGGCGATACCCAGGGCGACGAGGGCCAGCAGGAACGTGCCGTAGGACTGCTCGCGCAGCGTGTGCAGCGCGGCGTCCAGACCGCGTGCCTTCTCCGGGTCGTAGTTGACCGCCGCCGTGATGATCAGCAGGCCGGAGATCCCGAACGCGACGCCCTTGGCCGTGTATCCGGCGATGCCGAGGCGACGGGCCAACTGGCGGGTCTTCGGGCTCATCTCGCCGGTCTTCAGGTGCCTTTCGAACTTCTTGCGGATGCCGTAGATCACCAGGCCGACACCGAGCGCGGCGAGACCCAGCCCGGCCAGACCGACGAGCCAGCGACCACCGGTGGAGGTCATCAGCTGGCCGGTCAGCGCCTCCTGCTTGTCGGCGCTGTTCGAGTCGGCGTCGGAGAAGACCTTGAACGCGGTCCAGGCGAAGTAGAGGTAGACGATGGTCCGCCCGGCCGAGGCGACCCGCTCCATGACCCGTTCCCTGCCCCGCTCGGCGCGGTGCCCGACCGCCGCCTCCAGTGCCTGCCAGATCGCCATGGCGAGCAGACCGACAGCGATGGCGATGACGAGGAACTTGCCCAGCGGCTGCTGGGAGAGCGTCCGCATTGCACCGGACTGGTCGCCGTCCTCGGACGGCGAGCCGAACGCGATCTGCAACGCCAGCCAGGCGAAGAGCAGGTGGACGATGCCGTAGCCGATGAAACCGGCACGGGCGAGGAGTTCCAGCCACCTGCTGTCCGCCGTGCGGGAGGCGGTGGCTTCGGCGTTACGAGTAAGTGACATGGCGCCACAATCTCCGATTGCGAAGATTCTCAAACGTCGGCCACCGCCGCCCGCCCCAGGTCAGTTGCCCGGGTTACGCGAGACGCGGATCTTGACCTGTTGGTCGGTGACGCTGTCGAGGGTGACCGCGAAGCCTCCGGCCTCGGTGGCCTGCTGGCCGGTGGTGAGGGTGAGCTGCTCGCCGGCGACCTCGACGGTCACCTGGTCCCCCTCCGCACCGACGAGCTTGGCCTCGACGCCCAGGATGGTGGTCCTCGCGTCGACACCCCGATCGAAGGTGACTGTGCAGGCGTCCAGCCCGCAGTCGGTGGAGGCGCCCTGGGAGCTGCAGCCTGCGAGCACGGCGAGGCCGAGCGCCAGGCCGGCGAACAGACCGGCGGCGCGGCGGACGGGGGGCAGCGAAATGGTGGCGGATCGATTCGTCACCTCGCCAAGAGTACGAGACGTCGGCGAACCCTCCGCCCAACGCCGATCACCTCGGCGTTAGGGCACCGGCTAGGGTCCGGGACATGCCGTTCGACATCGCCCGCACACGGGCCGCCTACCCCGCCCTGACCGAGGGTTTCGTCCACTTCGACGGTGCCGGGGGCACCCAGACCGCGGCCGGTGTGATCGACGCGGTCACCGACGCCATGCGCACGGCCGTCGGCAACCGCAGCGCCGCCTCCGTTCCGGGCCGCCGCTCCCTGGACATGGTGGCCGCCGCCCGCTCGGCGGTGGCCGACCTGCTCGGCGCCGACCCGGCCGGGGTGGTGCTCGGCCCGAGCGCGACCGCGTTGACGTACACCCTGGCCCGTACGCTCGGGGCGGGCTGGCGCCCGGGCGACGAGGTGGTGGTCTCCCGGCTCGACCACGACTCGAACGTGCGCCCGTGGGTGCAGGCCGCCGAGGCGGCCGGCGCGACGGTGCGCTGGGCCGAGTTCGACCGGCACACGGGCGAGTTGCCCGCCGGGCAGTACGCCGACCTGGTCGGTGAGCGGACCCGCCTGGTGGCGGTGACCGCCGGCAGCAACGCCATCGGCACCGTGCCGGACGTGCCGGCGATCGCCAAGACGGCGCACGCGGTCGGTGCGCTGGTCTACGTCGACGGCGTGCACGCCGTGCCGCACGGGCCGACGGACCTGGCGTCGCTCGGCGCCGACGTGCTGGTCACCAGCGCGTACAAGTGGTCCGGGCCACACCTGGCGGCGATGGTGGCGGCCGACCCGGGCCGCTGGGCGGCGCTGCGTCCGGCGAAGTTGATCCCGTCCTCCGACACGGCGCCGGACCGCTTCGAGTACGGCACCCCGAGCTTCCCGCTGCTGGCTGGCGTGACCGCCGCGGTGGATCACCTGGCCGGGCTCGACCCGGACGCGGTCGGGGACCGGCGGGCGCGGCTGCGGGCCGGGCTGGCCGCCGCGCAGGCGCACGAGGAGGCGCTGCTGGACCGGCTGCTCACCGGGCTCGCCGAGCGGCCCGCGATCACCGTCTACGGCACCCCGGCGCGGCGCTGCCCGACGGTCTCCTTCCGGGTCGCCGGAATGTCGCCGGAGGCCACCCAGGAGGCGCTGGGCGCCGCCGGGTTCTGCCTGTCGTCCGGCGACTACTACGCCTACGAGTACTTCCAGGCGATGGGGCTGCGCGACAGCGGCGGCGCGGTGCGGGCCAGCATCTACCACTACAACACGGCGGACGAGGTGGACCGGTTGCTCACCGAACTGGACACGGTGGCCGACGGCGGAGAGAGAATGGCCAGGTGAGCACCCTCGTCGAGGACAACCCCGCCAAGAACCGCTTCGAAATCCTGGTCGACGACGCGCTGGCCGGTTTCACCGCGTACGTGCCCCGCGGGGAGGTGCTGGTCTTCACGCACACCGAGGTGGACCGGAGCTTCCAGGGCAAGGGCGTCGGTGGCGCGCTGATCCGGGGCACCCTGGACCAGGTCCGTGCCCGTGGCGGCCGGGTGGTCCCGCAGTGCCCGTTCGTGGCCGCGTTCATCGACCAGCACCCCGAGTACGCGGACCTGGTCGCCGAGCAGCTGTGACGCGCGGCTGGCCGGCCGTGCGGGCTGACCGGCGCCGAGCCGAGCGGGTCAGTGCAGCCGGCCGGTCAGCACCTCGGCGGCGGCCTGTCCGCTGGCCCGCGTCCCGCTGTGGGTGGCCAGGTGCACCGCTCCGGTGACCAGCTCGGGCACGCCCAGCTCGACCACTATCGCGTCCGGTCGGGCGGCCAGCGCTCGTCGCACGGCGGCGCGCATCCAGTCGTGCCGGTGCAGGTCGCGGACCACCAGCACCAGCGGGCGGTCGCCGGCCTCGGCGCCCGGATCCGCCGGCACGTCGGGCTCGGCGTAGCGGACCGTCGTCGTGCCGGGCAGCAGGCCGCCCAGCGGCTCGCCGATGCCCCACGGCGTCTCCGCCCCGATGGCGATGTTGCGCGGCGGCTCGAACTCGACCACGTACGCCGCGCGGGTCAGCGGCAGCGTGGCCCTGCCGGCCGGGGCGGTGCTGACGCGTACGGCTCGGCGGGCGGCGACCAGCCCGACATCGGTGACGCCCCGCGCCGCGCCGGGGTTCGCGCCGCGTGCGGCGACGGTCCAGGCCGCGAGCTGCCCGACCCGCTTGGCGGCTTCGGCGAGGCGTTCCTCGGGCAGTTCGCCCGCGATGACCGCGGCCACGATGGCGTCGCGCAGCTCGCGGGCCGACTGCTCGTCGGCCCGTTCGCCGCCGATGCAGATCGCGTCGGCCCCGGCGGCGAGCGCGCGGACCGCCGCGCCGGCGAAGCCGTACCGGTCGGCGACCGCGCGCATCTCCACCGCGTCGGTCACCACCACGCCGGAGAAGCCCATCTCGTCGCGGAGCAGCCCGCCCAGGATGCGCTGGCTCAGCGTGGCCGGCAGGTGCGGGTCGAGGGCGGGCACCAGCAGGTGGCCGGTCATCACCGCCTGCACCCCGGCGGCCACGGCGGCCCGGAACGGGGCCAGCTCGCAGGCGTCGAGCCGGTCCCGGCCGGCGGTGATCCGGGGCAGGTCGTGGTGCGAGTCGACGCGGGTGTCGCCGTGCCCGGGGAAGTGCTTGGCGCAGGCGGCCACGCCACCGGCCTGGAGGCCGCGGACCCAGGCGGCGGTGTGCCGCGCGACAAGCGCCGGGTCGGCACCGAACGAGCGGACGCCGATCACCGGGTTCTCCGGATTGGAGTTGACGTCGGCGTCCGGGGCGTAGTTGAGGGTGACCCCCGCCTCGGCCAGTTCGACGCCGAGGTCCCGGGCGACGGCCTCGGTCAGCGCCGGGTCGTCGACCGCGCCGAGGGCGAAGTTGCCCGGCCTGGAGCTGCCGTGTACCGACTCGATCCGGGTGACGTCGCCGGCCTCCTCGTCGATCGCCACGATGACGTCCGGCCGCTCGGCGCGCAGCGTCGCGGTCAGCGCCGCCACCTGGGCGGGGTCGACGACGTTGCGGGCGAAGAGTACCACCGAGCCGAGGCCCTCGCCGAGCCAGCGGCACACCCACGGTGGCGGGGTGGTGCCGACGAAGCCGGGTTGCAGGACGGCGGCGGCCAGCTCCGGAAGGTGCCCGGTCGGCGCGGTCACGCCGCCCCCTCCTGGCGCTCCGCGTCGGTCGCCGGTGCCGGCGCGGTTGCGTCGACCCGCTGGTTGCGCTCGCTCATGCGGCTCCCGTACCCCATCTCTCGCGCGCCCTCGGCGCACCGCCACCGGCAGGCGGTGCTGCCATGGTCACACCGAGCGATGAAATAGTCAATAAACCTTACAGTTGCCTGACAGCGCGGTCCCCGGGAGAGTGCGGGGATGGAACCCGCCCTGCTGGCCGACGCGACGAGCCCGGCCGACATCCCCGGCGTACGCCTGCTCGGCCTGGTGGTCGGCGCCCTGCTGCTGCTCGCTGCGATCCGGGCGATGTTCGGCCGGCGCTGAACGCGGCCCGCACACCGGAGCCGGGGTGTGGCCGACGGCGACCGGGGTACGGCTGTCCCCATCAGCAGGTCCGCGTGCCGAAGGGGAAGCGATGAAGATCGGTTATTTCCTGTCCAGTGAGGAGTTCACGCCAGCAGAACTGGTGGAGCAGGCACGCGGCGCCGAACGGGCCGGGTTCGAGGCGCTGTGGATCTCCGACCACTACCACCCGTGGGTGGACGCACAGGGCCAGAGCCCGTTCGTCTGGTCGATGATCGGCGCGCTCAGCCAGGTGTGTTCGCTGCCGGTGACCACGGCGGTGACGTGCCCGACCGTGCGGATCCACCCGGCCGTGATCGCCCAGGCGGCGGCGACCAGCGCGGTGCTGCACGGCGGGCGGTTCGTGCTCGGCGTCGGCACCGGAGAGGCGCTCAACGAGCACATCTTCGGCGACGCCTGGCCGCAGGCCGACGTCCGGCTGGAGATGCTGGAGGAGGCCGTCGAGGTGATGCGCGAGCTGTGGGGCGGCGGCTTCGTCAACCACCATGGCACGCACTACACCGTCGAGCACGCCCGCATCTACACGCTGCCCGACACTCCCCCGCCGATCTACGTCTCCGGGTTCGGCCCGAAGGCCATCGACCTGGCCGCCCGGATCGGCGACGGCTACGTGAGCACCATGCCCGACGGCGAGATGGTCCGGCGCTTCCGCGAGAACGGCGGCGGCGACAAGCCGTGCCAGGCCGGCTTCAAGGCGGCGTACGCGGCCAGCGAGGAGGAGGGCCTGCGGATCGCGTACGAGCGCTGGCCCAACGCGGGGGTGCCCGGTGAGCTGTCCCAGGTGCTGCCCTCGCCGCGGCACTTCGAGCAGGCCGCCCAACTGGTCACGCCGGAGATGGTGAAGAAGGCGTTCGTCTGCGGCGACAGCGCCGACGCGCACCTGGAGATGATCGACCAGTACGCCAAGGCCGGCTTCGACGAGGTGTACGTGGCCAACACCGGCCCGCACTACCAGGGCCTTTTCGACCTGTACCAGCGTGAGGTCCTGCCCCGCCTGCGCTGAGCCCCGCACCAACGAGCCCATGATCGTCCGAACGTGTTTCGGCGGTCATGGGCTCGGGTACCTCCGGCCCTCGATGAAACTGTCCACGCATTCGATGACGTTGCGCCGCGCGGCCCGGAGCCTCTTCGGCTGGAAGGCGCTGCGGCCCAACCAACTGGCCGCCATGCGCGCGGTCATGAAGCGACGCGACGCCCTGGTGGTGTTGCCCACCGGCGCCGGCAAGTCGGCCATCTACCAGATCCCGGCCAGCCTGATCCCTGGGCCGACCGTCGTGATCTCTCCGCTGCTGGCCCTGCAACAGGACCAGATCGCGGCCCTCAACGAACGCCAGCGCCCCGAGCTGCGGGCGGTACGGATCAGCTCGAACGAGTCGCCCAGCCAGCAGGCCGAGGCGATCGCCGAGATCCGTACGGGCCGCGCGGAGTTCCTGTTCATCACCCCGGAGCAGCTCAGCAACCCGGACCGGATGGCCGAGGTCGCCGCGCTCAAGCCCGCGCTGGTGGCGATCGACGAGGCGCACTGCATCTCGGCCTGGGGGCACGACTTCCGCCCCGACTACCTGGCGCTCGGGCACCTCATCGAGGGCATCGGCCGGCCGCCGGTGGTCGCGTTGACCGCCACCGCCTCCCCACCTGTACGCGACGACATCATCGCCCGACTGCGGCTGCGCGAGCCGGAGGTCGTGGTGTCCGGGTTGGACCGGCCGAACCTGTTCCTGGAGGTGGCGCACTGCCCCACCGAGGACTATCGGTGGCGGCGGCTGGTCGCGCTGCTGCGGGACGACGAGCGGCCGGGGATCATCTATGTGCCGACCCGCCGGTCGGCCGAGGAGCTGGCCTCCCGGTTGACCGACGCGGGTTTCCCGGCGCAGTTCTACCACGGTGGAATGGCGGCCGGAGCGCGCAACGAGCTGCACGAGGCGTTCCTCGCCGACCAGGTGCCGATCATGGTGGCCACCTCGGCGTTCGGCATGGGCATCGACAAGCCGAACATCGCCTGGGTGGTGCACATGGCGCTGCCCGATTCGCCGGACAGCTACTTCCAGGAGATCGGCCGCGCCGGGCGCGACGGGCAGCCGGCCCGGGTGCTGCTGCTCTGGCAGGCCGAGGACGTGGGCCTGCAACGCTTTTTCAGCGGCGGTCTGCCGGACGAGAACGAGCTGCGGGACCTGGCCGCGCTGCTGCGCCGCAAGCCGGCCACCAAGACCGAGCTGCGCGAGGTCACCGGACTCGGGCCGCGCAAGCTGGGCCAGTACCTCTCCCTGTTGGAGCAGGTCGGCGCGGCCGAGCCACGCGCCCGCCAGCGCATCGGCGCACCCCGCTACGCCCCCACCCCGGCCGACGCCGCCGCAGCGGCGCTGGCCGAGGCGGAGCGGCAGCAGACGGTCACCCGTTCCCGCACCGACATGATGCGGGCCTTCGCCGAGACCACCGCCTGCCGGGGGCAGACCCTGCTGGCCTACTTCGGCGAGCAGATGACCAAGGTCTGCGCGCACTGCGACAACTGCCACAACGGCACCAGCGCGGCCGACCAGGGCGCGGTCGGGCCGTTCCCGGTGCACAGCCAGGTGCGCCACCCGGAGTGGGGGCGCGGCATGGTGCTCTCCTACGAGGACGACAAGATGACGGTTCTCTTCGACGAGGTCGGGTACAAGACGCTGTCGGTGCGCGTGGTGTCCGAGCAGGGTCTGCTGACGCTGGACTAGCCTGACCCGGCCAACCGATTGACCAGAGCAGAGCAGGGTGGAAGGGGCGTTGCCGTGATCGAGCAGCCGGCGTACACCGGTTTCGGTTTCTCCGACGGGGAGTGGGGGCTGCTGGTCGGCCTGCCGCAGTCGGTGCTGACCGCGGCGAGCGCCGCCGAGTCCGACGGCACCCGCCGGACCATGGCGGAGAACGCGGCCGGGTTGGAGACGATCGCCGCCGGCCGGGAGTCGGCCAGCCCGCTGGTCGCCGCCGTGGCCGGCGAGATCGTGACCCGGGTCGGCGACCCGGAGACCGGCGAGGAGTTGCCGACCATCGCGCCCGCCGACCCGCGCGCGATGATCGACGACGTGTTGGTGCGGGCCGGCGAGGCGTCCGCGCTGCTGGCGGCGCGGGTCGACGAGGGTGCGGCCGGCGCGTACCGGCACTGGCTGGTGCAGATCGCCGAGCAGGTGGTCGGCGCCGCGTCCAGCGGTGGGCTGCTCGGCCTCGGCGGCGAGACGGTCAGCGACTCGGAGCGGCGCTTCCGCGACCGGCTCGCGCAGGTGCTCAACGACTGAGCGGCGACAACGAGGTATCAGTCGGACCGGTCGGCTCGGCGGCCACCGCCGCGGGGTCGACCGGCCGGACGCCACGGAGCGCGACCAGCGCGGTGACCGCGCCCGCCAGCATCGCCACCGTGGCGGCGATCGCGGCGAGGTGCAGCCCGTCGGTGAACGCGACCCGGGCGGCGTGCAGCACCGCGTCGGCCAGATCCGCCGGCAGCTCCCGCGCCACCGCGAGCGCTCCGCCCAGGGTCTCTCCTGCCGCGTCGCCGGCCTCCACGGGCAACCCGGCCGGCAGGCCGTCGAGGATCTCGCGGCGGTACACGGCCGCGCCGACGCTGCCGAGGATCGCCATCCCCAACGCGCCGCCCAGCTCGCTGCTGGACTCGGTCAGCGCCGACGCCACCCCGGCCTGCTCGGGCGGCGCCGCGCCGAGCACCAACTCCGTGACGAGTGACATCACCATCACCAGGCCACCCGCGTAGACGCTGGCGCCGACGAGCAGCAGCCAGAGCGGCGTCTCAGGGGTGACCCGGGTCAGCACCACGAAGCCGAGCGCGGCGACCCCGAAGCCGGCCCCGATCAGGTACGCCCGCTCGACGCGCTGGGCGAGCGCGGCGGCGGCCGGCGCGATCGCACCCACCGCGAGCGACGGCACCAGGCTCCACAGTGCCGCCCTCAGCGGGCTCAGGCCGAGCACCAACTGGAGGTGCTGGGTGGTGAAGATGGCGAAGCCGACCAGGGCGAACATCGCCAGCAGGTTGACCGCGAGCGACCCGGCGAAGCCGCGGCGGCGAAACAGCGCCAGGTCGATCATCGGGTACGCCCGGGTCCGCTGCCGGTGCAGGAAGAGCGCACCGACCAGCAGACCGGCGACGATGGCCAGCACCCGCGCCGCGTTGACGCCGTCGCGGGCCATCTCCTTGATCCCGTAGATCACCGGTAGCAGCGCGGCGAGTGACAGCACCGCGCTGAGCAGGTCGAACCGCCCGGCCAACCGGTTGCGGAACTCGGGCACCAGGACCGGGGCGAGCAGGAGGAGCAGCAGCATCGCCGGGATGTTGATCAGGAAGATGGAGCCCCACCAGAAGTGCTCCAGCAGGACGCCGCTGAGCACCGGACCGATCGCGACGCCGCCGGTGAGCGTGGCGGTCCAGATCCCGATCGCGGTGCCGCGCTGCCTGGCGTCGTGGAACATGTTGCGCACCAGGGCGAGCGTGGACGGCATCAGGGTGGCCCCACCCACGCCGAGTACGGCGCGGGCGGCGATCAGCGTCTCGGCGCTGTCGGCGTACGCGGCCAGCAGGGACGCCGCCCCGAACGCGACGGCGCCGATCAGCAGGAGCCGGCGACGGCCGATCCGGTCGCCGAGGGCGCCCATGGTGATCAGCAGCCCGGCCAGCACGAAGCCGTAGATGTCGAAGATCCAGAGCTGCTGGGTGGCCGTGGGGCGCAGCTCCTCGCTGATGAACGGGACGGCGAAGTAGAGCACCGACACGTCCATCGAGACCAGGAGCAGCGGCAGCATCAGCACCGTGAACCCGATCCACTCCCGCCGGCCGGCCCGCGGTGCCGGGGTGATGGTCGTCGTCATGATCAACCCTTTCTGCGTATGGCGTACGCTGTTATGCGTAGACCATACGCAGAACTAGGATGGCGGAGCAAGGAGGACATGTGGCGGCGAAGACAGACGACAGCGGGCCAGTGATCCCGCCGGCCATCGAGAGCGCCTGGGGGCTGCGGGAGCGGCCACCGAAAGGCCCCCGACCGGGGCTGAGCGTGCCCACCATCGTGGACGCCGCCGTACGGGTCGCCGACGCCGACGGGCTCGCCGCCGTCTCGATGAGCAGGGTGGCCAAGGAGCTGGGCGCCGCCACCATGGCCCTCTACCGGTACGTCAGCGCGAAGGACGAGCTGCTGATGCTCATGGTGGACACCGGGTACGGCCCGTCACCCGGCCCGCCCCCGCCGGAGCACGACTGGCGCGCCGGCCTGACCCGCTGGGCCTGGGCCGAGCACGAGGTGCTGCGGCACCGGTCCTGGCTGCTGCACGTGCCGATCACCGGCCCGCCGATCACGCCACAGCAGCTCGGCTGGCTGGAGGACGGGCTGCGCTGCCTCGACGCCACCGCTCTCGCCGAGGGCGAGAAGATGTCGGCGCTCCTGCTGATCACCGGGTACGTCCGCAACGAGGCCACCCTCACGTCGCAGATCGCCGAGGGCAGCCGGGCCGCCGGCATCGCGCCGGGCGAGGTGATGCCGGCGTACGGTCGGATGGTGGCCCGCCTCATCGACCCGGCCCGCTTCCCGGCGCTGCACCGGGTGCTGACCGCCGGCGTGCTGACCCAGGACGACGACCCGGACGACGAGTTCACCTTCGGCCTCGACCGCATCCTCGACGGCATCGAGGCCCTGATCCACCGCCGAGCCGCCTGAGGAGGCCGGATGCTGCACCGGGACACCGTCGACACCACCGTCCTGCCGCCGGGTGAGCGGTTCGGGATGTGGCTGGACCTGGTCGCGCGCACGTCGGCGCCCCTGCGGATCCAGTCCGCGCACAGCGCCGACTTCGCCGCCCGCGCCGACTTCCTCCACCTCGGCCCGATCCAGCTGGTGGAATACCGGTACCCGTCGCTGGACGCCACCCGCACCCGCAAGCTGATCCAGCGCTCCGACCCGGAGTTGTACGTCCTCGCCCTCACCACCGGCGGCGTCGGCACCTCCAGCCAGGACGGTCGGCACAGCGAGATCCAGACCGGCGAGTTCACCTTCTACGACGCCTCCCGCCCGCACGACGTCTGTCACCACGCCACCGAACCGGAACGCGACCAGGCCACCTCGATCATCACGCTGATTCCGCACGCCGCGCTGCCGTTGCCGCCGCAGCGGCTGGCCGCGCTCTACGGCGGCCGGATGCCCGGCAGCGAGGGAGTCGGGGCGCTGCTGGCGCAGTTCCTGCTCCGGATCAACGGGCACCCCGAGCAGTACCACGCCGCCGACGCCAACCGGCTCGGCGCGGTGGGACTGGACCTGGCCACCACCATGCTCGGGCGGCACCTGGTCGCCGAGGACGCGGTGCCCACCGAGGTACGCCGACGCGCGCTGGTCACCCAGGTGCAGGCGTACGTCCACCGCCACCTCGGCAACCCGGCACTCACCCCGCAGGTCGTCGCGGACGCCCACCACATCTCGCTGCGCACACTGCACCGGCTGTTCGAGGGTGAGGAGTCCACCGTGGCGTCGTACATCCGGGACCTGCGGCTGGCGCGGTGCCGCCGTGACCTCACCGACCCGGTGCTGCGTACCCAGCCGGTGCAGGCCATCGCCGCCCGCTGGGGCTTCTCCGACAAAGCCCACTTCAGTCGGGTGTTCCGGGCCGCCCACGGGCTGAGCCCGCAGGCGTACCGCGAGAGCCACTCCGATCCGGCGCGGATCGTCAATCAACCGGCACCCATGCGCAACGCGCCCCGGGCAAACTGACAACCATCGGGGGCTGTGGCGAGGCGCCCGCCGCCAGGCGGCGGCGGGCGGCCGCCCGGTGTCGCCTCAGGCCTTCTCCAGCAACTCCAACACGACGCGTTCGGCCTCCTCGCGCGGCGCCCGCGGATCCAACGACGCCACCACCCCGTCGTGGTAGAGGTCGACCACGCGGGGGTCCACGTAGGAGGTACGCGCCACGGTGGGCGTGTTGCCCAGCAGTTCGGCCACCTCGCGCATCACCGCCACGACGGCCTTGCGCCGGGCGGTCATCGAACGCGCCGGGCCGACGGTGGCCAACTCGGTGGCGGCCAGCACGGTGGCATGCCAGGTGCGGAAGTCCTTGGCTGTCATCTCCCCACCGCTGGCGTCGCGCAGATAGACGTTGACCTCGTCACTGCGCACGTCGCGCCACTCCCGACCGTCCCAGTAGCCGAACAGCCGGTCCGCCGTACGCCGGCGACGGCGCAGGTTGGTCAGCACCTGGCACAGCTCCGGATCCTCGATCCGGCGCACCTGCTCGATGCCGCCCTTCGCGGGAAACTCGAAGACCACACAGCCCTTGCGGGACCGGGCGTGCTCGGGCCGCAGGGTGGACACCCCGAACGTCGGCTCGTCGCCGGCCGCGTACTGGTCGCTGCCGACCCGGAACATCCCCATGTCCAGCAGCCGGGCCACCGTGGCCAGCACCCGGTCCCGACCCAGCCCTCGGCCGTCCAGGTCGCGCCCCACCCGCTCGCGCAGCACCGGCAGCCGGCGGGCCACCTCCAGCATGTGGTCGAACTTCGCCTCGTCCTGCTTCTCCCGCCACAGCGGGTGGTAGAGGTACTGCTTGCGGCCGGCCACGTCGACGCCGATCGCCTGGATGTGCCCGTTCGGGTACGGCGAGATCCAGACGTCCTGCCAGGCCGGCGGGATGACCAACTCACGCAGCCGGGCCAGGACGTCGGGATCCTTGACCGGGGCGCCGGCCGGATCGACGAAGAGCCACCCCTTGCCACGCCGTCGACGGCCGTACCCCGGCCGACCCGGATCGCTACGCCGCAACCGCACCGGAGACCCGCACCACCCGTTCCACCTCGTCCACGGCGGCCAACACCTCGTCGAGGTGCACTGCCGTCAACGCCGGATGACTTCCTACCCCGTCCCACCTGGGCTTATGCTCGTCGCCGGCCCAGAGCACCCGGTGCCGGGGCCGATCCGGCGGCGGGCCCCACCGGGCCGGCGGCACCGGCCCGAAGAGCACCACCGACGCCGTGCCGTAGCCGGTGGCCAGGTGAGCCACGCCGGTGTCCCCGCTGACCACCAGCCGGGCGTCGGCGACCAGCGCGGCCAGCGCGCCGAGGTCCGTCCGACCGGCCAGCACCGAGTCGGGTGGCAGACCGGCCGCGTCGGCCACCCGGGCGGTCAGCGCCCGCTCGTCGGCCGAGCCGGTGAGCAGCACCCGGTGCCCCCGGTCGGTGAGCGCCCGCGCCAGCGCGGCGAACCGCTCGGCGGGCCAGCGCTTGGCGGGGACGTTGCTGCCGGGATGCAGCACGGTGGCCCCGACGGGCAGACCGCTCGGCGCGGGTCGCCGCAGCGCGAGGTCGGTGCGGTCGGCCGGGATCCCGTACCAGGACAGCAGCCGGCACCACCGGTCCACCTCGTGCTCCTCGTCGACCCAGCGCGGGCCGTCGCCGAACCCGGCGTCGGTGTTGGCGAAGGCCAGCAGCCGTGCGGGACGGGCGGCGGCGAGCAGCCGGTGTGACTGTGGGCCGCGACCGTGCAGGTTGACCGCGACCAGCGGGGCCGGACCGGGCCAGACCGGCCCGTCCAGCCCGGAGGTGTCCACCAGCCGGCCGACGCCGCCCACCAGGTCGACCAGCGGCGCCAGCGCGGTGGGCGCGGCGAGCGCCAGTTCCCGACCCGGGTACGCGGCGCGCAGCGCCCGCAGCGCGGGCGCGGCGGTGACCAGGTCGCCGACGCCGAGGGCGCGCAGCACGAGGATCACGGGTACGACGTCTCCTGCTCGGCGCAGACCACCAGCTCGCGGACCGCGCAGCCGGGCGGCTGGTTGAGCGCGAACATGACCGCCGCGGCCGTGTCCACCGGATCGTTGAGGTTGGCGTCCGGTCCCGGTTTGTACTGCGGGTCGCGCTCGTCGAAGAACGCGGTCCGCATTCCCCCGGGAATGAGCAGGGTGACCCCGACCTGGCCGGCCAGCTCGGCGGCGAGGGCACGGGTGAAGCCGACCACGCCGAACTTCGCCGCGCAGTACGCGGTGGCGTCGCTGACCGCCTTGACGCCCAGGGTGGACGCGACAGTGACGATGCGTCCCCGCGAGGTCAGCAGGAACGGCAGCGCGGCCCGGATCACCGCGGCGGTGGCCAGCAGGTCGACGGCGACGATCCGGTCCCAGGTCTCCCCCGGCACGTCGGCGAGGCGACCCGGCACGTCCATGCCGGCGGCGGTGACCACGGCGTCGAGGCCACCGGCCTGCTCGGCGAGGTGCTGGGTGGCCACCTCGGCGGCCCGGGTGTCGGCCAGGTCGCACTCCGTCCAGGACACCCCGTCGACCGGCGGCTGCCGGTCCAGCACCAGTGGCCGGCCACCCGACGCGGCCACCGCGGCGACCACCGCCGCGCCGAGCCCGCTGGAGCCGCCGGTGACCAGGACGGTGGGCCCGGCACCGGGGCTCATGGCGGTCATCGGGTCCCCTCCCGCGTCATCGACACCGGCGCGACGACCGGATGCTCCGCTCGGCCGAAGGCCGGGTCGACGCCGGCGCCCCGCCCGCCGGAGCGGGCGATCATGTCGGTGGTGGACCGACCGTCCAGATAGGGCACCACCACCGTGTTCCCACCCCAGCGGCGCAGGACCTCCGCCTCGGGCAGCGTGGTGGCGTCCCCGCCGCCTGTCGCGTAGTCCCCACCCTTGACCCAGACGTCCGGCCGCAGCCACGACAGCACCGCGTCCGGCGTCGGCTCGTCGAAGACCATGACCGCGTCCACGCAACCCAGCGCGGCCAGCAACCGCGCACGGTCACCCTCGGCCATCACCGGCCGGTCCGAGCCCTTGAGCCCGGCGACACTCGCATCGGAGTTCACGCACACGATCAGGCAGTCACCCAACTGCCGGGCGGCCTGCAGGGTCGCCACATGCCCGGCGTGCAGCAGATCGAAGCAGCCTCCGGTGGCCACCACCGTGCCGCCGGCGGCCCGTACCTCGGCGAGCAGCCCCGCGACCGCCGCGACGCCCACCCGGTCAGCGCCCAACCCCACGACGCCGGACAGGCTCGGTGCCGACCGCCGGGTCCGCGACACCGGCTCACCCCTCGCGCCCACCGGCGGCGGCAGGGCCGCGGCCACTCCCCCACCGGCAACGTACGCGGACGCCTCGGCGACCGCCGCCTGCACCGCCTCGGAGACCAGCGCGCCCTCGGCCAGGGCGAGACTGGCGGCGGCGGCGAACCGGTCACCGGCCCCGCAGGTGTCCCCCTCGGCGCTGCCCGGGGTCGGCACCACCAGCGGTGTCGACCCGGCGTGGCAGAGCAACGCGCCGTCCCCGCCCAGGGTCACCGCGACCGCGCCGGCCCGCCAGCGCCGCCGCAGCCCCTGTGCGCCCCGGGAGGCGGTGGCCAGGCGGGACGCCCCGGGCAGCGCGGGCACCAGCTCGCGTACCTCCGACTCGTTCGGGGTGGCCAGGTGGACGCCGGGCACGGCGGCCGGGCCGCGCGGGTGCGGATCCCACACCACCGGCGCGCGGGTGGCGGCCAGCGCGGCGCGCAGCGCGGGCTGCCGGGCCACCCCCCGGCCGTAGTCGCTGACCAGCACCGCCGACGCCGCACCGATCACCCGCAGCACCTCGTCGGAGGGCTGGCCCGGCTCACCGGACGCACCGCCCCGGTCGTGACGCAGCAGCACCCGACCCCGGGCCCGCAACCGGATCTTCTCCGGCGTCGCCCCGCACAGGGCCAGCGGGTACACCCGCACTCCGACGGCGGCGAGCAGCGCACTGAGCCGCGCGCCCCCGGCGTCGTCGGCGAGCGCGGTCACCAGCACCACGTCGGCACCCTGGGCGGCGGCGAACACCGCCGCCAGGCCCGCGCCGCCGGGCCGGTCGACCGCCGAGGTCTCGTCGAGCACCGGCACCGGGGAGTCCGGGCAGAGGCGGTTCACCATCCCTTCCACGTCCCGGTCGAGCAGGGTGTCGCCGACGACCACCACGGGTCCCCTCACGCTTTCCTCCTCATCCTCACGCGTCGACCTGTTGCTCCGCACCGCCGTCGAGCACCACCTCGACGCCGGTGCGTACCGGCCTGCCGGACGGAAGCCGACCGGCCGGCGCGGGCTCGGTCGGCGCCGGTCGGGCGGGTACGGCAGCGGCCAGCGCGGCGGGCAGTTCCTGTTCGAGGTACTCGCACAGCAGGTGGCTGGTGACGAGGTGCAACTCCTGGACGACCTGGGTGTCGACCGACGACACGGCGAGCACCTCGTCGCAGGCGTCGGCGAGGGGGTTGGGGGCCGGCCCGGTGAGCGCCCAGGTCGTGAGGCCGGCCTCACGGGCGGCGTGCGCGGCGGCGAGCAGGTTGGGGCTGGCGCCGCTCGTGCTGAGCAGCAGCAGGACGTCGCCGGGGCGGCCGTGGGCGCGCACCTGGCGCGCGTAGACCTCGTCGTAGCCGTAGTCGTTGGCGATGGCGGTCAGCGCGCTGGTCTCGGCGTGCAGGGCGATGGCCGACAGCGGCGGACGGTCGTCGTGCAGCCTGCCGACCAGTTCGGCGGTCAGGTGCTGGGCCTCGGCCGCGCTGCCACCGTTGCCGGCGACCAGCAACCGGCCGCCGCCGGCCAGCCGGTATGCCAGGTCCGCGCCCCAGCGCGCCAGCTGCGGCTCACACCGCCGGTAGGGCGGCAGCGCCGCCGCGAGGTTGTTCAGGTGGGTGTCGAGCAGGCTGCCCGCCGGCATCAGGCCACCACCCGCGTCGGCCGGCGGACCGTGGCGACCTCGCCGTAGATCCCGGCTAGGCGTTCGGCGGTGGCCGCCCACGAGTACCGCGACCGGGCCCGCTCGGCTGCCGCCGTGGCGTACCGGAAGCGCCGGATCCGATCGTCGAGCAGACGCTGGATCGCGGTGGCCAGGGCGTGCGGGTCGCGCGCCGGCACGAGGTCGCCGGTCGTCCCGTCGACCACTGTGTCGCGGATGCCGCCCACGGCGGTGCCGACGACCGGCACGCCGCAGGCCATCGCCTCCAGCGGGGTCAACCCGAACGGCTCGTACCAGGGGGCGGCGACCAGCAGGTCCGCCGAGCGGTACCAGCGGCCCATCTCCTCCCGGGGCACCGCGCCGACCAGGTGCACCCGGTCGGCGACCCCGCACGACTCGGCCAGCGCCCGCAGCCGCCGGGCGTACGGGTCGGTCTCCAGCAGCCCCTCGGGCGGCCCGCCGACCACCACGCACTCGGCGTCGGGGACCAGCGCCATCGCGCGGACCACCGTCTGGAAGCCCTTGCGTTCGACCAGCCGGCCCACCGTCAGGATCCGCGCCCGACCCGGCTCGCGGTCGGCGACCGGCCCGAGCGGGGTGAACGAGGCGAGGTTGACCCCGGAGGGGACGACGGTCATCCGGGATCGGGGCACCCCCATCCGCACCAGCTCGCCGACCTCGTCGCGGCACTGCGCGACGACCCGGTCCACCGAACGGCCCAACTCCCGCTCGTAGGAGATGCGCCGGGCCGGGCTGGTGTCCTGCACGCCCTGGTAGCGGCGCTTGACGGTGCCCAGCGCGTGGTACGTCTGCACCACCGGCACCCCGGTCTGCCGGCCGGCCGTCAGCGCCGCCAGGCCGCTCATCCAGAAGTGCGCGTGGATCACCTCGGGCACCCAGTCCCCACCCCGCCACCGCTCGACCAGCCACCGACTGAACTCCCGCATGTGGGGCAGCAGCGCGTCCTTGGCGACCGGCTCGGCCGGGCCGGCCGGCACGTGCACCACGTCGTACCCGTCCGGGGTGCGGACGGTCACCGGCAGGTCGGGGGCGTCACGGCGGGTGTAGACCCGCACCTCGTGCCCGGCTGCGGCGAGCGCGGCGGACAGTTCCGCGACGTGGGTGTTCTGGCCGCCGGCGTCCTCGCCTCCGAGGATGGCGAGCGGGCTGGCGTGCTCCGAGATCATCGCGATCCGCATACTTCCTCCTCCAGCAGCCGGTCCCAGTCAGCGAGGAAACGGTCGAGGCCGTACCTGTCGCGCGCGGCGGTCCGCGCCGCCGCGCCCGCCTGACGTGCGGCGGCCGGTTCGGCGATGAACCGGCTGGCGGCGTCGAGCAGGGTGTCCATCCGGGTGGCGAGGGCCCCCGCCTCCGGGGGCACCGCGGTCACCGCCTCGGTGGTGGCGAGCGCGACGACCGGCATGCCGATCGCCATCGCCTCGATGAGGCTGAGCCCGAGCGAGGTCCAGCGGCACAGGTGCAGGTACGCGCGCCGCCGGGCCAGCTCGGCGTGCATCCGGTCCTGGGGTACGTCGTCGTGGCTGGTGAGCCGGTCGGCGGGCAGCCCGAGGTGGTCGGCGAGACCGGCGACGCCCATGCCGAACACGTCCAGCGGCGCGATCTCGGCGAAGCGGGGCAGCAGGTCGGTGCCGGTGACCCGTCCCCGCCGCACCGGCTCGTTGATCACCACGGCGAGCCGGTCCAGTTCTCCGGTGTACGACACGGCGGGTGCGACGATGCCGTGGTCGACCACAGTGGTGCGGGTGCCGCCGGTGTCCCAGAAGATCTGGTTGAACCCGGTGACGTGGGCGACGAGCAGGTCGCTCCGGTCGGCCATCGGGTGGCGGGTGTTGGGCACGTCGCCCTTGGGGGTGTTGTGCTCCACGTAGATGGCGGGGACGTCGCGACCGGGCCGGCGACCCAGCCACTGTTCGGCCAGGTCGACCTCTTCGGGACGTTGCAGGATGACCAGGTCGACGTCGCTGCCCGGCAGGTCGTCGGGGGCCACCTCGACGGCGCTGTCCGGCCAGGGATAGGTGCGGGCCCGGCCGAGGCCGTACGGGCCGCGGTCGGGTGTGGTGGGAACCAGGTAGCGGTGTTTGCCGTGCACGAACGACGTGGTCCAGGAGCCGTGCACGTGCCAGAGCAGGATGTTCATCGGTCGCCACCACCGCTGACCAGCGTCCGAACCGCGTCGACCACCTCGGCCGGGTCGACGCCGCTCAGGCACGGATGCCCCGGTACCGGGCAGGTGGCCGCCCGGGTGTCGCGGCACGGCGCATCGGCGTCGCCGAGCCGGACGGTGGGCACCCGGTACGGCCCCCACTGCCCGAAGGGGACGGTCGGCGCGAAGAGGCTCACCACCGGCACTCCGGCCGCCGCCGCCAGGTGCGCGGGGCCGGTGTTGCCGACCACCACCGCGGCGGCGGCGGCCACGATCGCGGCCAGTCCGGCCAGATCGGTTCGGCCACCCAGGTCGGTGCCGCCGGCCGCCGCCACCGTCGCGGTGACCGCACGCTCGTCGGGTCCGCCGGTGACCAGCACCCGGTGCCCGGCGGCGGTCAGCGCTCCGGCGATCCGCGCCGCCAGCGCGGTCGGGCAGGCCCGGCTCGACGCGGCCGAGCCGGGATGCAGCACGACGTAGCCGGGTTCACCGGCGTCGACCGGGCGGGGTGGCACGGCATCGGGCCGGAGCCGGAGCACGGGTTCGTCGCCGTCGGGCAACCGGTGTCCGGCTGCGGCGGCGAGGGAGAGCGCCCGTTCAGATTCGGGAACGCCCACCGGGACCCGGTGGCGGATGTCCACGAGGGACCCCGGGTAGTCGTCGCTGATCGCGGCGATCCGGGAGATCCCGGCCATCCGCAGCAGCAGCGCCAGCGGCAGGGCGGACTGGTGGAACGAGGTGAACACCACCGCCTGGTCCGCGCCGACGGCGGCGAGGCGGTCGGTCAGGGTCCGCATGGCGGCCGGGTCGACCGGCTCCGGCGCGGGGTCGACCCACGGCAGCGGATGCTCGATGATCTCGTCGACGCCGGGCAGCAGCTCGGCGGCGGCCCGCCCGCGCGGCCCGCACAGCAGCACCACCCGCTGGGCGCCGGCCGCGACAGCGCGGATCGCCGGCCCGGTGACCAGCACGTCCCCGGCCGAGTCCGACCGCACCACCAGAGCCGTCCCCACCGGCTCGGTGACCTGCGCGGGCCGCACCGCCTGCTGGCGGCGCAGGATCTCCCGTACCGCCGAGGGCAGGTCGCTGGCCACCCAGCCGGCGGCGGCGACCTCCTCCGGTCGGGTCACCGGGGTGGGCACCAGCACACCGGCGGCGCCCGCCGCCAGCGCGGCCGCCACGTCGCGACCGATGTCGCCCACCACCACGCACCGCGTCGCACTCGTGCCCAACTCCCGGGCGGCGGCGTACACCAGCCCGGGTGCCGGTTTGCGGCAGTCGCACCCGTCGGCGTCGTCGTGCGGGCAGACCAACCACGCGTCGAAGCGGCCCAGCAGTTCCTCGACGCGGGCGTGCACGGCCCGCATCTGCTCCTCGCTGAAGAAGCCCCTCGCCAGGCCCGACTGGTTGGTCACCACGGCCAGCCGCAGCCCGGCGGCCCGCAACTCGTCCAGCGCCGCCCGCGCGCCCGGGACCGGCCGCACCTTCTCCGGGTCGCCGTTGTACGGCACGTCCTCGATCAGGGTGCCGTCGCGGTCCAGCAGCACCGCTTCGTACAGGGCACCTCGCAGAGACCCGACAGACCCGGAAACGACCCGACCAGCACCGGCATAAACCCGGGCTGACCTGCGCTGATACGGATCCTCCTGGTCCTGTCGCACAGCCGGCGGGTTCCCTGCGCCCCGAGGAGTAAACGTCGTCGTCGGCGCCGTGGGCCAGCGCCGCCAGCGGTGCCCCGCGTCGGCCTTACCCACAGCCGAAGAGAAGCTAACCCAACGCCCCTGTTAGCCCTCGCAAAGGCGCGGGTATGGGAGCACAGTGGCGATAGTGGAGAAAGTGATCGAGGCTTCCCCGCAGCAGGTGTTCGACGTGCTGGCCGACGGGTGGACGTACAGCGACTGGGTGGTCGGGACGGCGCACGTCCGCGACGTGGACGACGCCTGGCCCCGGGTGGGCAGTCGACTGCACCACCGGGCCGGGCCGTGGCCGCTCTCGTTGCAGGACGCCTCGACGGTGCTGGTCTGCGAGCCACCGCACCGGCTGGTGCTGCGGGCCGGGCTCTGGCCGGCCGGCGAGGCGATCGTGGCGTTCACCCTGGAACCGGTCGACGGAGGCTCCACCCGCGTGCGTATCGGGGAGGATTTCGCCGCCGGGCCGCTGCGCTGGGTCCGCACCAAGGTCAACGACCTGGTGCTGCACCTGCGCAACCGGGAGACACTCAACCGGCTCTCCGACATCGCCACGCGGCAGAAGGGGCCGCGGTGACGCGGACCGTCGTGGCGCCGGGCGTGCGCGCCACGCCCTGCGGCCAGCCCAGCGGCCTCCGGACGGGGAGCCTTTTCAATCCGGATCGGGCAACTGGCTACCCTCTGAGGTAGCCGTGTCCGCAAACCGAGGATGTCCGACATGATCGAGCCCGTCCAGTTGCCGTCGCCGTGGCGAGACGCACACCTGACTGTCGTGGTGCCCACCTACAACGAGGCGGGCAACCTCCCGGCGCTGGTCGAGCGGCTGCTCGCACTGCCGCTGCCGGGCCTGCGCATCCTCGTCGCCGACGACAACTCCCCCGACGGCACCGGCGACGTGGCCGACAAGCTGGCCATCGAGCACCCGGAGCGCATCGAGGTGATGCACCGGGCCGGCAAGGAGGGCCTGGGTCGGGCGTACGTCGCCGGGATGACCCGGGCGATCGAGGGCGGCGCCGAGTTCGTGGCGCAGATGGACGCGGATCTGTCGCACCCGCCGGCGGCGCTGCCGGGGATGCTGGGCGCGCTGCTCTCCACCCAGGCCAGCGTGGTGATCGGTTCCCGCTACGTGCCCGGCGGCGAGCTGGACGAGAACTGGCCGCTCTACCGTCGGGCCCTCAGCGGCTGGGCGAACCTCTACGTGCACACCCTGCTGCGGGTACGCATCCGGGACCTGACCGCCGGCTTCAAGATCTGGCGGGCCGACGCGCTGCGGGACATCGGCCTGGAGCGGGTGCAGTCCAACGGCTACAGCTTCCAGGTGGAGATGCACTACCTGGCCACGAAGCTCGGGCACACCATCCTGGAGGTGCCGATCCGCTTCGAGGAGCGGCGCGACGGCGAGTCGAAGATGACCACCGCGACCAAGGTCGAGAGCGCGCTGATGCCGTTCAAGCTGCGCAGCAAGCACCGCAACATCACCGGCTGACCGACGCCCGGCCGGCCCGCGCGGCGGGCCGGCCGGGTCAGTCGGGATAGACGGCGCGGTGGGCGGTGGCGATGGCGGCAGCGTACGCCCGCCCGGTGAGGGCACGGTCGCGCGCCAGCGCCGCGCGGGCGGCGTTCGCGCCCGGCGCGCCGTGCACCCCGCCGCCGGGGTGCGCCGACGCGCTGGCCAGGAAGAGCCGGTCCACCGGCGTGTCCGCCCGGCCCAGACCGGGGATCGGGCGCAGGAACAGCTGCTGGTACGCGGCCGCGGTGCCGCCGCCGAGCGCCCCGCCGACCAGGCTCGGGTTGCCCCTCTCCAGGTCCGCGGGGCCGGCCACGTGCCGGCCGACGACGAGCTGCCGGAAGCCCGGGGCCGCCGCCTCCAGGACGTCCTCCATCCGCTGCACGTGCCCGGCGATGTCCTCGGCCCGCCAGTCCCGGCGGAACGGCAGGTGGGTGTACGCCCAGAGCGACTCGGTGCCCGGCGGGGAGTGGCTGGGATCGGCCACGGACATCTGCCCGACCAGCAGGAACGGGTCCCGGGGCAGCTCGCCGCGGGCCAGCTCACCGGCGTAGGAGGTCAACCCGTCGAGGTCCGCGCCGAGGTGCACGGTGCCGGCGCCGGCGATCTGCCGGTTGGTCCACGGCACCGGCGCGGAGAGCGCCCAGTCCACCTTCAGCGTCGAGCCGTCCCACCGGAAATGCGCCAGGTCCTCCACCAGCCGCGACGGCAGCATCGCCGCACCGACGAGGTCGAGGTAGAGCGCCGGCGCCGGCACGTCGGCGAGGACCGCCCGGCGGGCCCGCCACAGCGTGCCGCCGTCGGTGCGCACCCCCATGGCCCGGCCCCGGGCGGTGAGCACCCGGTCGACGCGGGCGCCGTAGAGGATGCGTCCACCGCGGTGCTGTAGCCGGGCCACCAGCGCGTTGGTGATCTGCCGCGCGCCGCCGTCGGGCACCGGCCAGCCGACCTGCTGCCCGAGCATGGCCAGCAGCCAGCCGTACACGCCGGACCCGGCCTCCTCGGGGGACAGGTCGGTGTGCAGGGCGCAGCCGGCGAGCAGCGCCGGCCCGCCGGGGCCGTCGAAGAGTTCGTCGCCGAGCTTGCGGACCGGCACCACCAGGCGCCGGGCCAGCCGCAGGGCGCCCGCGATCCGCAGCTGGCGCAGCAGGCCGAGCCCACCGCGCACCGGCGGGAACGGCGTGGTGATGGAGGTCAGCATCGGCTCGGCCACGTCGAGCCAGTCGGAGTACGCGTTGAGCCAGCGCTTGCCGTCGCCGGGGGCGAACTGCTCCAGCGAGGCGGCCGTGACGTCCGGATCCCGATTGATCACCGCGGCCCGGCCGTCGGGCAGCAGGTGCGCCAACACGTCCGGGGCGTGCCGCCAGCGCAGCCCGTGCCGGCCCAGGTCGAGCCCGCGCAGGACGGGCGAGGCGTACCCGAGGGGGTAGAACGAGCTGTAGAGGTCGCTGAGGTAGCCGGGCGCGGTCACCTCGGCGGACTGGACCGCGCCGCCGGGGACCGAGGTCGCCTCCAGCACCACCACGTCCCAGCCGGCGTCGGCGAGCAGGTTGGCCGCGACGAGGCCGTTGTGCCCGGCCCCGACGACGACGGCGTCCGCGTTCTGCGCGCCGGTGGTTGTCATCGGATCCGCCTACCCGGCGCGCAACCGGGCGAAACGCGTTTGCCGGGCCGGGGCCGGGGCATGCAGCGCCGCATGTACACGGTTGCGCAGTTGGTGGGCGGGGTGTGGGGCGCGGGCGGTGCGGGCGGCGAGCTGGTCGTCCACGATCCGGCGGACGGCTCGCCGGTCACCTCGGTGCCGGTGGCGACGGCCGACGAGGTCGGTAAGGCGGCGCAGGCGGCGCGGGAGACGGCCGCCGAGTGGGCGGCGACCGCGCCGGCCGCGCGGGCGGCGGCGTTGCACCGGGCGGCGGACGCGGTGGCGGCGGTCATCGACGAGTTAGCGGCGGCGGTGACCGCGGAGATGGGCAAGCCCCTCGCGGACGCCCGGGGCGGGGTCGAGGCGGGCATCGGCACCCTGCGACAGTACGCGGAGCTGGCACCGCTGCGCGGCGGGCGGACACTGAACGGCGGCGCGGACGCGGTGGACTTCATGACCCCGCAGCCACGGGGTGTGGTGGCCGCGATAACCCCCTGGAACGACCCGGTGGCGGTGTCCTGCGGGCTGCTCGGCGCGGCCCTGGTCACCGGCAACGTGGTGCTCTACAAACCCAGTGAGCGGACGCCCGCGACCGGCTGGCTGCTGGCCCGCGCCCTGGACGAGGCGCTGCCCGCGGGTGTGCTGTCGCTGCTCACCGGCGGCCCGGAGGTCGGTGCGGCCCTGGCCGCCCAGGACGTCGACGTGGTCGCGCACGTCGGTTCCACCGCCACCGGGCGCTCGATCGCCGCCGCCGCGGCCCGCACCGGTGCGAAGGTGCTGCTGGAGAACGGTGGCAGCGACCCGTTGATCGTCGACGCGGACGTCGACCCGCTGTGGGCGGCCGGTCAGGCCGCGCTCGGCGCGTTCGCCAACGCCGGGCAGATCTGCGTGGCTGTGGAGCGGATCTACGTGCACCGGCAGGTTGCCGAGGATTTCGTGGCAGCGCTCGTGGGGCACGCTGACGCGCTGCGGGTAGGGCCGGGCCGGGACCCGGGCACCGAGCTGGGCCCGTTGGTCGACAGACGGCACCGCGACCACGTGCACGGTCAGGTGACGGCGGCCGTGGCCGACGGCGCACGGGTCCTCGTCGGCGGTGCGGTGCCGGACGGGCCGGGGGCGTTCTATCCGGCCACGGTGGTCACCGACTGCCGGCACGACATGCCGCTGGTGCGGGAGGAGACCTTCGGCCCGGTCGCCCCGGTGGTGGTCGTCGACTCGTTCGACGAGGCGTTGCGCTGCGCCGCGGACTCCCCGTACGGGCTGGCCGCCACCGTGTTGACCCCCTCGATGAGTCACGCACAGCGCGCCTGGCGGGAGCTGCCGGTCGGCACCGTCAAGATCAACGCGGTGTTCGGGGGCGCACCGGGTGGCGCCGCGCATCCGCGCCGGGCCAGTGGACAGGGCTTCGGGTACGGCCCGGAACTGCTGGACGAGTTCACCGCCACGAAGGCGGTGCACATCGAGGCGCCGGGCGGCGGGCACTGGTGAACGGGGTACGGGCGGACGCGCCGCGTCCGCCCGTACCGCGTCGGTGTCTGTCTGCCGGCGTCAGTCGCCGCGGGCCCTGCGGGTGGCCCGGTCGTTGGCCTTCTCGATCGCCTTGACCAGTTCCGGCTTGGTCATGCTGGAGCGGCCGGCAACGTCCAGCTTGCGCGCCACCGACAGCAGGTGGTCCTTGGTGGCGTTGGCGTCCACCCCACCCGCCGTGGGTGCCCGCCGCTCCGGTCCGCCGCCGGCGGCCTGCTGGTCACTCGGGCCCTTGCGGCCCTTGGGCTCCCAGTGGTCGCCCACCTTCTCGAACTCGTGCTTCACCGCGGCGAAGGCGGTGCGGTGCGACCGCTCCCCCTCGCCGTAGGTCTGCACCGCCGAGTCGTGCGTCTTCTCCCAGGTGCGCTGCGCCTTATCCGGGGAGCGTCGCAGCGTGCTGGGCATGTCCTCGCGCCCGGGCATCTCGTCCTCCTCCGTGTGGACAGGGTCACCGTGACCGTTCCCCGCTGGCGGGGCGGCAAACCGTAGACGGCGACGGTACGGCGCGGGCGGGTTTGTCGATTTCCCGCCGCGGGTACCGGCCGGGCCAGGCTCGACCGGATGATCGGTCATCCGGCGGCCGGGGGCACAGGGAGCGGGCATGACGACCACGGAGCCCGGTACGGCGATCGACGGCGGACCCGGCGGCCGGGTGCCCCGGCGGATTCGGCAGCTGAGCTGGCGGACCTGGCGGGGGGTGCTGGTCCGCAGCGTGCGCAACTTCGTCACCGACAACTGCTCGGACTGGGCCGCCGCGCTGACCTACTACGGCGTGCTGGCGCTCTTTCCGTCCGCCATCGTGGTGGTGGCCCTGGTCGGCCTGGTGTCCAGCGGCGAGCAGACCGTCGACACGGTGGTCGACCTGGCCGAGCAGATCGGCGCCGGGTCGGTGGTGGCCGACGACGGCGTGGTCGGGGTGATCCGGGCCGTGGTGGTCGAGCAGAGCAACGCGAAGGTGCTGTTGAGCTTCGGTCTGCTGGGCGCGCTCTGGTCGGCGTCGGGTTTCATCGGCGCGTTCACCCGCGCCTCGAACGCGATCTACGGGGTGACCGAGGGCCGGCCGGTCTGGAGGCTGCGACCGTTGCAGATCGGCCTGGCCGCGATCACGCTGGTGCTGCTCGCGGTGGTCGCGCTCGGGCTGATCGTCAGCGGCCCGGTCACCGACGCGGTCGGCGACCTGATCAACGCCGGTGGCCTGGCCCGCACGGTGTGGAGCGTGGCGAAGTGGCCGGTGCTCGCCATGATCATGATGGTGTTGCTGTCCCTGCTGTTCTGGATCGCCCCGAACGTGCGCCAGCCCCGGTTCCGCTGGCTCACCCCCGGCGGGGCGGTCGCCCTGCTCGCCTGGGCGGCGGTGTCCGTCGGCTTCGGCCTCTACGTGGCCAACTTCGGCTCGTACGACACGACCTACGGCAGCCTGGGCGCGGCCATCGCGTTCCTGGTGTGGCTCTACCTGTCCAACTCGGCCCTGATGCTGGGCGTGCAGATCAACGCCGAGGTGCAGCGGGGCCGGCGGTTGCAGGCCGGCGACCCCGACCCGGAGGAGCCGGTGCTGCCGCCGCGCAGCCCGGCCGACTCCTGACCGCGGCTCCGACCGGATGTCCGGTTCGCGGCCGGCCCGGACGACGGTTCGTGGCTCCGTGCCGGTTTACCCGCCGGGGTGCCGGGTAGCGCAGAAGGCATGGAGCGTGGCAACAGCAAGCACGGACCGAGGATCGACGAGCAGATGAGCCAGGAGGTCAGCGGCCTCGTTCAGGGGCCGGGGACCGGTGGCTCTCGGGTCGACGAGTCCCGGGTGCCGGAACCGGCCGGCGAGGACCAGCCGGAGACCACCACGGCCCAGGCCGGCGACCTGCGCACGGGCACCCCACAGGGGATGAGTTCCGCCGACGTCGAGCAGCGCAGCCGGCTCGGCCGGTTCATCTCGATGAGCGCGCTGCCGGGCGACCGGCTGGTGCTCATCGCCAGCGCCCGCGAGAACGATGCGCCGGACGACATCGTGGCGGCGCTGGAGCGGCTGCCCGACGGCACCGAGTACCAGACGGTCTCCGAGGTCTGGGCCGCGCTCGGGCACAAGAACGAGACAACCCGCTGGTGAGAGGGATCGCCCCCCGATCCTGACGACAACCGGCGACCGAAGGAGGTTCCTGAGATGAGTGGCGTTACCGAGCACGTCGAGGTTTCCGTACCCGTCCGCACCGCCTACGACCAGTGGACGCAGTTCGAGGAGTTCCCCCACTTCATGGAGGGTGTGCGGGAGGTTCGGCAGCTCTCCGACACGATGACCCACTGGACGGTGGACATCGCCGGTGTGAAGCGCGAGTTCGACGCCGAGATCACCGAGCAGCTCCCCGACGAGCGGGTCGCGTGGCGTTCCACCGGTGGCACGCAGCAGGCCGGTGTGGTGACCTTCCACCGGCTCGACGAGGACAAGACCCGGGTCACCCTGCAGCTCGAGTTCGAGCCGCACGGGGTGGTCGAGCAGGCCGGCGACAAGCTCGGCATCGTCGACCGGCGGGCCAAGGGCGACCTGGAGCGGTTCAAGACGTACATCGAGCGGCGCGGTCAGGAGACCGGCGCCTGGCGCGGGACGGTGGACCGACCGCAGCCGTGATCGTGAGCTGCGTTCGCGCGATGGCCGCCGGGGTTCCCGGCGGCCATCGCCGTCTCTCCGGCCGGTCACGACCGTTTGCGATCATCGCGCCCGGGTACGGCTGATGTCATGACGGACGACAGGGTGTGGCGGGACGAGGAACGACTCCCACTGGAGGAGTTGGAGCGCGCCGTGGCGGGCTCCAGCATCGACGGGCAGGCCGACGACGTGACAGGCAACGACGCCGGTGAGGAGGCCGCGTTCGGGCACGGGCCCGCGGCGGCGGATCGTGGCGGTCAGGCCGAGGGCGCCGGGCGGGTACCGACCGACCCGGAGCGCGCCTACCGTCCGTCGACCACCGGCCGCACCGGCCCGGACACCGGATAGTCCCCGCTGGGCGTACCAGCCCTGGACTGGGCGGGCGCATCGGCACCGGGCGTACCCGCTGCGGTGTGCTCCCCGCCGGCCCCCGCATCGGGCCGGCGGGCGCCCAGCTCGTAGAGCACGACCAGCGCCAGCGCGAGCACCACCAGCGCCGGGCCGAGGACCTGCACCGACGTGGCGCCGATCAGCATGCCGAGCCCGGCCGGGACAAGCGCTCCGCCCAGCCCGGCGGCGCCGATCTGCAGGCCGATGGCACGGTCGGCGTGGGCCGCGCCGACCCGCTCGGCGGTGGTGAGGGTGAGCAGCGGAAACACCGGCGCGGCGGCGAAGCCGACCACGACCAGGCCGAGCACGGCGAGCGCGGCCGGCCCCGGTACGGCGATCAGCGCCGCGCCCGCGGCCATGCCGGCCAGGCTGGCCCGCAACACCAGCCGGGGCCCCAACCGCTCGGCCACCACGCCCTGCACCACGCGGCCAACGAACAGGCTGCCCCAGTACGCGGAGACGCAGCCGCCGGCCACGGCCGCGCTCAGGCCACGCCCCTCGGTCAGCAGCAGGAACGCCCACAGTCCGGCGGACACCTCGATGGCCACGTAGAGCGTGAAGGCGAGCGTTCCCGACCAGACCGCCGGCAGACGCAGCGTCGCCAGGATCGGGACCGGTGCCTTTGGCGTGGCGGCCGACGTCTCGCCGCCCGGCGCGGGGACCGGGTCGCGGCGCTGCCAGGCCCGCACGGTGAGCGCGAACGCGGTGGCGAGGACGAGTTGGGCGGCGGCCACGATGCCGTACCCCCACCGCCAGCTCAGCCCGGCGCTCAGCACGCCGGTCATGACCAGCGGTCCGATCGCCACGCCCAGTCCGAAGAAGGCGTGCAGCCAGTTCATGTGGCGCGGGCCGAAGGCTCCGGCGGCGTACGCGTTGAGCCCGGAGTCGATCGCCCCGGAGCCCAGCCCGAGCAGCAGCGCGCAACCCACGATCACGGCCATGGTGGGGCTCAGGGCGTAGCCGGTCAGCGCCAGGCTGGCCAGCAGGGTGCTGCCGGCGAGCAGCGCGCCCACGCCGAGGCGGGCCAGCGTGAACCCGGCGAGCACGCTGGAGGTGAGGTAGCCGACGGTGCCCGCGGTGAGCAACAGCCCGACCGCCCCGGTCGGTACGCCGAACTCCGTGCGGATCGACGGCCAGCCGACCCCGAGCAGCCCGTCGGGCAGGCCGAGGCTGACGAACCCGAGGTAGGCCAGCAGGAGCAGCGAGGCGCGGGGCGGCGTGGGCGCGGTCACGAGACACCATCCTGCCGCAGCGGCAGTTTAGTGCCGAGGCCAGGCGGCCACCGGACGCGACAGGAAGTGCCGTCCGAACGGTCGAGAAAGCGGACAGCTCATCCAGAATCGGCCGATCGGGTGACGGCAAGGCGGTCGGTTCGCGTCAGACTTTCGGGATGCATCAAGGCACCGGAATCCTCTCCACGCGTCAGCGCCGCCTCGCCTGGCTCGGCTTCCTGCTCGCCGCACTGCAGGCGCCCGTGTCGGCCTGGCTCGTCTCCGACGAGTCGTGGCTGTTCAGCGTCTGCGTCGCGATCATGGTGGCGACCGTGATCATCGCCGACGACGCGGCCCGCCGCCGACCGGCCGACGCCACCGCCGGCGACTAACCCTCGCCGGCCGGTCGGGCCTCGTGCCCCGGCCGGCCCCGGCTACGGCGGTGCTCCTTCATCTCCGCCTCGTACAGGTGCCGCCGTCCGCCCACCAGTTCGTCGCGGGCCTGCTGGTCCAGCTCCCGAAACAGTGCGTGGTAGCCGTCGTCGAAGTCCTCGACGATCTGGAACGTCCACCGGCCGGCGATCACGTTGCGGCCCAGCAGCTCGGTGTCGATCCGCTCGGCGATCCGTGGGTGCCCGGCGGCACGGAACCGCTCCACCGCGTCGTCGAGCATCAGGTCGGCGTGCCCGATCAACTGGTGCAACGAGTACAGGTGCCCCCGGGCCCGTTCCACGCATTCCAGCGCCTCGCTGAGCTTGCCGAGCGCGGCCACCGTCGCGTCGCTCACCCCCGCCGGCCGTCGGTGCTGCTCATCCGGCCCGTCCACCTGCTCCCCCATCGGTACCTCCGTGTGCCCTCCTGCGCCCTGCCTCTCCTGCTGCCCCGTCTGTGCCGGATCAACCCTCGCGGCCAACCCCGAGTCGTCCGGTGGCACCACCCACACCCGCCGAGTGGACGAAGCCGATCCGCTCACCGATCGGTTAGCCTCGGTCACCATGCGTGTGCCGTTCAGCCGGGTCGCCTCCCGTACCGCCGTCGACTCGGCGCAGTCGAGCCTGGCCGCCCTCACCGTCTCCGTGGGCACCGCCGGGCTGGCCGCCGCGGCCGTGCGACCCGGGCTGCTCGCCCTGGTCGACCAGCACGCGGCCGCCGTTCGGGACAGCCTCGACGGGGACCGCCGGCCGCTGACCGCCGCGGCGCTCGCCGGCTACGCCGAGGGCGTCCGCACGGCCGCGTACGAGCACGGATGGGTGCCGCCGACCGGCCCGGTGGACTGGAGCGAGCCGGAATGGCCGCTCACCCGGTTGGTCGCGGTCTGCGCGCTGGCCCGCTCGCTCCAGGGCGCCTGAGAGCGTCGGGCGGCGGCAGCACACGCGAGAGGGCGCCCGCGCCACAACGCGGACACCCTCTCCTGGCGATCCGTTCTGGTTCGCCCCGCTACGGGCGGTACTGCTGAGTTTCGTCGGCCGCACCGGACTGGTACGTGCCGCGCCCACCGGACATCGTCGACTGCTCGTCGACCCGGGGCATGTTCTGGGTGCGCTCGCCGCCACGGTCGGCCATCTGCCGCTCCATGTCGCCGCGCCCGGCAGCGGTGGCCCGCCGGTTCTCCTGCACCGCCCGGGCTTCCTCGGCCGCCCGGTGCAGCCAGCCGTCCCAGCGGTTCTGCATCGGTTTCACCAGACCGCCACCGACACCGACGATCAGGATGCCGGCCACCGTGGCGAGCACCGCGATCAACACCGGTGTGGTGACCGTGGTGGCGATACCCACCTGGTTCAGCGCGGCGATCACGCCGAGCGCGATGATGAAGATCGCCGTCAGGTCGGCCAGGACCTTGCCGTACGAGAGACCGCCCAGCGCCCCGGTGACCAGATCCCGGACGGCGTTGGCGATCGCGGCTGCCACCACCACGACGATGATCGCGACGAACGCCCGTGGCAGCCAGGCCACCACGCCCCTGATCAGGTCACTGATCGCGTTGGGCCCCCAGACGCCGAAGGCGAACTGCAGGGTGAACAGCAGGACCGCGTAGTAGGCCAGCCTGGCCAGGATGTCGCTGGCGTCGTACTTCGTTCTCTCCAGTGCCCGTTTGATGCCTCCGCGTTCGACCGCTTCGTCGAACCGCAACCGTTCCAGCACCGTGTCCACGATCTTGAGGACCGCTCGGGCGATGAGCCAGCCGATCACGAGGATGACGATGAAGGCCACTGCCTTCGGGATGAAGAGCAGCACCGACCTCCACGTGTCGGCGATGGCATCGCCAATGTCGGCCTGCCGAACCGCGAGGGTTTTCAGCATGATGTCCCTCCTGTCGCATGGACTGCGACGGGCGCATACCCGGTCACCGGTGCGGCAGTCCGAGCGGCTCGCAGCCATTTTTCCGACAAGTCGACCGACAGTGGTCCTGACCAGCCCGGACAGGCACGGCTCCAGACCTGGTGGCGACCCGCCGCCATGATCAGATGCAGCTGTCCGGCGGGCGACTAGGCTGCGAACATGCCAGGAACGGTCGGGCGAGTCCCCACGCCAGCAACCCCGGTCCCGGGCGCAACCACCGGGCCCGGCGCGACCGCTGCCGTGCTCGCCCACGACTGGGCAGCCACTGCGCTGGGCCCTCGTGACAGCTGGGACCCGGCGCTGCGGGCCGTGGTCGAGCTGTTGCTCGCCTCGCCGATGCCGATGGCACTGGCGTACGGCGACGACCACATCCTGCTCTACAACGACGGCTACGCCGAGTTGCTGGGTTTCCGCCACCCGTCCGCTCTGGGCCGTCCCGCCGGCGAGGTGCACGCCGAGGTCTGGACGCTGCCCGGGTTCGGTGAGGTGGCCGAGCGCGTCTACCGGGAGGGCGTGTCGTTCCTGGAGAAGGAGTCCACGGCTCTCGTGGCCCGTGGGCACTCCGGCGTGGCCGAGCAGATGGTCTTCACCAGGGGCCACTCGGCCGTCCGCGACGGCTCCGGCCGGATCATCGGCGTCCTGACCGTCGCCGCCGAGACAACCCACGTGGCCGAGCAGTTGCAGAGCCTCAGCCAGGTCGCGGCGGCGCTCGCCGGCACCCTCACCCTCGACGACGTGGCCCGGGTCGCCCTGCGCTACACGATCACCACGTTCGACGCCGACCGGGTCTCGTTCGTGGTCGACGAGGGCGGCGGTGGTTGGCGGATGGTCCGCCGGGTACGCGGTGAACTGCTGGACGAGGTAGACGAGCGGTTGCCACCGCTGTGGCGGCGGGCGTCGGCGGACTGGTCCGGCCCGGTGGCGCAGGCCGTCCGCTCCGGCGAGCCGTCGTTCACCGGAGACGGGCAGCCGCTGCGCGAGACGGCCACGGACCGTCACGACCAGAAGGTACGGTCGCTTGCCGTGCTGCCGCTGGGCACCTCGGTGGTCCAGGGGGGGTTGACGGTCGGCTACCAGGTGCCGCACGCCTGGTCGGCCGCCGAGCGGGCGCTGCTGGCCGCCTCGGCGGAGTTGATCGGCCAGGCGGCCGAGCGGGCCCGCCGGTTCGAGACCCAGCACGGCACCGCCCAACTGCTGCAACGCAGCATGCTGCCGGAGAACCTCCCGGACCTTCCGCGGCTGCGGATCGCTGCCCGCTACGACCCGGGGGTGGACGGCAACGCGGCCGGCGGGGACTTCTACGACGCCTTCCTCCTGCCCACCGGCGGGCTCGGAGTGGTGCTCGGCGACGTCGCCGGGCACGACGTGCAGGCCGCGGCGCGGATGGGCCAGGTGCGGGCGGCGTTGCGGGCGCTGGCCCTGTCCGACCCGGCGCCGGACGCGGTGCTGGCCGGGCTGGACCGGCTGGTGACCAGCCTCGGCGCCGAGGCCCGCACGCACGAGCTGTTCGTCACCGTGGTGTTCGGCGTCATCGACGCGCAGCGGCGGGAGCTGACCCTCGCCAGCGCCGGTCATCCCGCTCCGCTGATCCGTCGGTGCACCCCGGACGGCCGGTCGTACGCCGAGTACGTGGACGTGCCGGCCGGCCCTCCGCTGGGGTTGGGCGGGCGGCCGGCGACGACCACCGTCGCCTTCCCCCCGGGCGACACGCTGCTGCTGTTCAGCGACGGCGTCGTGGAGCGTCGCCGGCAGAGCCTCACCGCCGGGTTGGACGCCCTCGGCGATGCCGTGGCCAAGGCCGGCAGCAGTGATCCCCGTGCCCTCTGCGCGGTGGCCACCGCGTCGGTGCCCGGCGGCACCGAGGACGACGTGGCCGTGCTGGCGGTCGAGCACGCGCTCCAGCCGAGCCGCTCGGCGGCGATGGAGGTTCCGGCGGAGCCGACCGCGCCGAGCCGGGTCCGGCACTGGATGACCGGTCAGCTCACCGAGTGGCAGGTCGCCGAGTCGGTGATCGGCGCGGCGGTGCTGTGCACCAGCGAGCTGACCACCAACGCGCTGCTGCACGCGGGCACGGCCGCCCGGGTGGAGATCGACCTCAGCCCGGAACGGCTGCTGGTCTCGGTCGCCGACTCCGGCACCCGGGGCACCGTGACCCGGGCGCGCACCGACACGTTGAGCAGTCGCGGTCGTGGTCTCGGCCTGATCGAGGAGCTCAGCGACGCCTGGGGCACCGACCCGTCGGTGCGCGGTTCCACGGTCTGGTTCGAGATCCTCGTTTCGCCGGCCGAGCCTCGCTGAGGTCGGCCGGGCGCCGCACGGTCCACAGCAATCAGCCGGCAACCGGACGGGTAGGAGTGCCCCCATGGCTACCGAACGACCCACCGGAGTCCTCTTCGACGTCGACGGCACCCTCGTCGACACCACCTTCCTACACACGGTGAGTTGGTGGGAGGCGTTGCGCCAGGCCGACCAGCCGGTGCCGATGGCGACCGTGCACCGCTCGATCGGGATGGGCGCGGACAAGCTCCTCGATCACCTGCTCGGGCCGGAGCGGGACCGCGACGACGACCCGAAGCTGCGCGACGCGCACGACACCCTGTACGCCGAGTACTGGGAACGGCTCACGCCGCTGCCCCGAGCGGCGGACCTGCTGCGCGCCTGCGCCGAGCGGGGGCTACGGGTGGTGCTCGCGACCTCCGCCGCCGAGCACGAGGTCGGTGCGCTGCGCCGGGCGCTGGACGCCGACGACGTGATCGACACCGTCACCTCGTCGGCGGACGCGCGGCAGAGCAAGCCGGCACCGGACATCCTGGTGGCGGCGCTGGAGCAGTCCGGGCTCGCCGCCGAGCGGGTCGTCTTCGTCGGCGACTCGGTCTGGGACGTCGCGGCGGCGGGCAAGTTGGACATCCCCTGCGTGGGGCTGACCTGCGGCGGCACCAGCCGGGGCGAGTTGGCGGGCGCGGGCGCGGTGGCGGTGTACGACGACCCGGCCGCGCTACTCGCCGGGCTGGCCGAATCACCGCTCGCCAGGCCCCGATAGGTCACATCGGATGACGTGAGCGCGTACGCATAGCGGCACGCCGTTCGGGGCATCTGTGGCCACCTGCCCGCACCGCGCGGGTGCGGCGAAGGGGTGGTGCGGTGGACCCGGTAGACGTGGTCGACGTCGAGTTCGCGCTGGTGGGCCTGGGAACTCTGCTGGCGGGCGTCCTGCCCCGGGTGTTGGAGCGCCGCCCACTGTCCATGCCGATAGCGTTCCTCGTCCTCGGCATGGTGGTGTTCCTGCTGCCGATCGGGCTGCCGACACCGGACCCGCTGGCCCACCCGGAGCTGGCCACCCACCTGACCGAGATCGGGGTGATCGTCGCCCTGATGGGCGCCGGCCTGAAGATCGATCGTCCGTTGAGCTGGGCCCGCTGGTCGTCGACCTGGCGACTGCTGGCCATCGCGATGCCGCTGTGCATCGCGGCGGTGGCGCTGCTCGGTTGGTGGTGGGCCGGCCTGGTGCCGGCGGCGGCGCTGCTGCTGGCCGCCGCGCTGGCCCCGACCGATCCGGTGCTCGCCGCCGACGTGCAGGTCGGCGAGCCGACCGATGTGGAGGATTCCGAGGACGAGGTCCGCTTCGCGTTGACCTCCGAGGCCGGCCTCAACGACGGGTTGGCGTTCCCGTTCGTGTACGCGGCCATCGCCATCGCCTCGACCAGCCTCGCCCCGCGCGAATGGCTCGCCGACTGGTTCGCCGTCGACGTGCTCTGGAAGGTCGGTGTCGGTGTCGGCGGCGGCCTGCTCATCGGTTGGCTGCTCGGCAAGCTGTTCTTCCGGGCGCCCAGCCAGTTGCGGCTGGCCCGGCACGCCGAGGGGTTCCTGGCGCTGGCCGCCACCTTCCTGGCGTACGGGCTGGTAGAGGTGGCAGGCGGGTACGGCTTCCTGGCGGTGTTCGTGGCCGCGCGGGCGATCCGGGCCGCCGAGCGGACCCACGAGTTCCATTCGGTGCTGCACGACTTCGCCGAGCAGATCGAGCGGTTGCTGACCCTGGTGCTGTTACTGCTGCTGGGTGGCGCCATCGTGGGCGGCCTGCTGGCACCGCTGACCTGGCAGGCGGCGGCCGTCGGGCTGATGCTGGTCTTCCTGGTCCGACCGGTCGTCGGCTGGCTGTCGCTGCGCGGCGCGCCGGGCCGGCCGGCCGAGCACTGGGTGATCTCGCTGTTCGGCATTCGCGGGGTGGGCTCGTTCTACTACCTCGCGTACGCCACCACGAAGGCGGACTTTCCGCAGGCGGAGCTGCTCTGGGCAACGGTCGGGCTGGTGGTGCTCGTCTCGGTGGTGGTGCACGGGGTCGCGGCCACCCCGGTCATGCAGTTGTTGGACCGGCAGGGCGAGCGGACCGGGGACCCGTCCGAACGCGACGGCGACGCCCGGCCCGTCGCCGCCGGGCACGCCTGAGCCCTGGCCGTCAGGTGAGGCGGGCCGCCAGCGCGCGGCCGAGGTCGCGGCCGGAACGCCAGGCGCTCTGCACCCGGGGCTTGCCGAACGCGTCGCCGGCCAGGCCGATGCCGTCCCCGTCGAGGTGACAGGTGTCGCCGGTGGCGTCGCCGGTCGGCTTCGCGTACGTCCAGCGGTGCACGTGCACGTCGGTCGCCTCCTCGGGCACCCCGAGCAGGTCCCGCACGGCCTGTTCGATCGCCGGGCCGGCGCCGGTGGGTTGGGCCAGGTGCCCGGCGGCGAACTCCGGCACGGTGTGCGCGACAAGCACCGGCGCGTCGTCCCCTCGCCGGTCGCCGTCGTCGCAGACCAGGTTGAGCACCGGGTGGTCGTTGACGAACGCGCCGTGGAAGGCCGGCCAGCGCCGGGACGGGAACCGCAGCACCGCGGACAGCGTGGGTGACCAGGACTGCGCCCGCACGGCCCGGGTGGCCTCGGCCAGGGCCGGGTCGAGCAGCAGGGCGGCCTGCGTCCCCGGCATCGCCAGGGCGGCCGCGTCGAACCGCTCGCCGTCCACGGTGGGCCCGGGTTCCACGGTGAGCACCAGCCGGTCGACGGTCACCGGCACCGGCCCGGCCAGGTGTTCGACAAGCGACCGCAGCCCGCGTGGCGCGGCGTAGCGCATCGGGCCGGGCGCGTCGTGGCGGCCGTGCGCGTCGTACGACTGGAAGGTGTCGGTCCACTCGCGGACCAGGCCGGCGGCGCGCCACTGGTCGACCACGGCGGCGAAGTCCGGGTCGCTGACGGTGAAGTACGCGGCGCCGATGTCGGCGGGGCGACCTGCGAACCGCTTGCTGGCCATCCGGCCGCCACACACGTGCCCCCGCTCACGGACCCGCACCGGCACGCCGGCCCGGACCAGCTCCACCGCGCAGGCCACCCCGGCGATGCCCGCCCCGACCACCACCACACCCCGGTCCCCGCTCATCGGTTGATCGTAGGTGCCCGGTCGGCGGCATGGACCGGTGCCGACCGGCAGGACTAGCGGCGGGCCGGCAGCCGGTGCAGCTCGACCTCGGTCAGGCGCGCGGCGCGGATCTCCGCGGTGAGGTAGGTGGCGTGCGGCTGGGACCGGCGGTCGGTGGGTGAGCCGGGGTTGAGCAGGCGCAGCCCGCCGGGGGCCACGGTGTCCCAGGGGATGTGTGAGTGCCCGAAGACCAGCACATCGACGTCGGGGAAGCGGGCCGCGCACCGCTGCTCGCGACCGGTCCGGGGGCCGGTTTCGTGCACCACGGCGACCCGCAGGCCGTCGAGGTCGACCCGGGCCACCTCGGGCAGCCGGGCCCGCAGCGCCGGGCCGTCGTTGTTGCCGTACACCCCGATCAGTCGCCGTGCCCGCGCGGTCATCGCGTCGAGCAGCGACTCGTCGACCCAGTCGCCGGCGTGCACCACCACGTCCGCCGCCTCGATGGCCGTCCAGAGCGGCCCGGGCAGGTCCCGGGCCCGCTTGGGCAGGTGGGTGTCCGCCGTGAGCACCAGCCGCATCCCGGCATTGTCCCGCGTTCGTGACACGCCCCTGTGCCGGGGTGGCTCAGGACCGCGCCGGGGTGAAGTGCGCCGGCGGCATGCCACGATCGCGCAGCTCCGGGTCCCGCTCCACATCGGTAAGGATGCCGGCGGCGTTGATCAGCCCGATGTGCGAGAACGCCTGGGGGAAGTTGCCCAACTGCTCCCCGGTCAACGGGTCGATCTGCTCGGCGAACAGGCCCAGGTCGTTGACCCGGGCGGCCAACGCGCAGAACAGCTCGTGCGCCCGACGCCGCTCACCGGCGAGCGCCAGGCACCCCACCAACCAGAACGAGCAGATCACGAACCCCGCCGGGTCACCGTCCCAGCGGCGCAGCAGGCCGTCGTGCGACAACTGCCGCTCCACCGCGCGGACCGTCGAGCGCATCCGCGGGTCGTCGGCCGGCAGGAACCCCACCAGCGGCATCACCAGCACCGACGCGTCCAGGTCGTCGGAATCGAAAATCCCGGTGTACGCCCCGAGCCGCTCGTTCCACCCCCGCGCCAGCACGGTCGCGCGCACCTCGTCGCGGGCGGCTGCCCAGCGGGCCACGTCCTGCGGCGAGCCGAGCCGGTCACCGAAGCGGACGGCCCGGTCCAGGGCGGCCCAGCACTGCACCTTCGACGACACGTGGTGGTGCTCGATCCCGCGCTCCTCCCACATGCCCGCGTCCGGTAGCCGCCAGTCCCGCACGGCCTGGTCGGCGAAGAACCGGAGCAGATGGTGGATCTCCGGGTCGAACGGCTCCAGCCGGTCGCGCATCAGCCAGGCCGCATCCAGCGCCTCGCCGAAGATGTCGGTCTGCCGCTGCCGCCACGCGTCGTTGCCGATCATGACGGGCGGACTGTCGCGGTAGCCGTCGAGCTGTTCCAGGCGGTGCTCGGTGAGGTCCCGCTCCCCCAGCACCCCGTACATGATGGGCACCAGCCCGTCGTCGACCCGGCCCATCGCCTGGCTCAACCAGGCGAACTGCCGCTGCACCTCGTCGAAGCACGCCGACCGCCACAACGCCCGCAGGGTGAGGCTGAAGTCGCGCACCCAGACGTAGCGGTAGTCGTAGTTGCGGTCCCCGCCGACCTTCTCCGGCAGCGAGGTGGTCGCCGAGGCCACCACCGCCCCGCTGGGCCGGTACGTCATGCCCTGCACCACAAGCGCGCTGCGCCGCACCTGCTCGGCGTAGGGGCCGTCGTACCCGTGCTGCCGGACCCAGGAGCGCCACCCTTCGACCGTGTCGGCGATCGTCTGGTCGGCCCGCGGCAGCTCCGGTGGCGGGGCGTCGTAGGTCGGGGCGTACCCGAGGGAGAAGTTGTGGGTCGTGCCGGCGCGGGCGGTGAACGTCGCGGCGGCGTCGCCGTCGCCGCAGCTCAGCCGCACGCTGCCGCGCAGCCTGAGCCGGGCGGCCCCGGCGACCGCCTCCAGGGCGCCGTCGCGTTCGACCAGGTACGCCGTGGTCCGCCCGTACTCGAAGCAGGGTCGGTAGTGCACCCGCATCGGCACCTCGCCGGAGAGCCCGCGCACGCTGCGGACCAGCACCTGCGGCGAGTGCATGCCGATGTCGTGCCCGCGTGCGCCGGGTTCGAAGGCGAGCGCGTCGGTCAGCGCCACCTCCCCCTGGTCGGTGCGGAAGACCGTCCGCAGCACGAGGCTGTCGTCGAGGTAGCGGCGCTTGACGGTGAAGTCGGCCTCCGGCCGGATCGACCAGTGCCCGGCCTTCTCGTCGAGCAGCCGGGCGAACACCGACGGCGCGTCGAAACGGCCCGGGCACCACCAGTTCACCGAGCCCGAGCGGTCCACCAGCGCAGCGCTGCGGCCGTCGGCGAGGAAACCGTGGTCGCTGATCTGTCCGCTCTGCACCTGCCTACCTACCCGGGCCGGCACGGCACATGCCTTACCCGCGACGGCATACGCCGTGGCGGATGGCGTTACCGCTCGACGCTTACGGGAACCCGGTGCTCTGACGAGGGAGGATGCTCATGACCTCAGCTTCGGGGCCGGCCGCCGCGTGGCGGCCCGGCACACAGGGCGGCGACCTGCTCCCGGCCGGTCCGGCAGGGCGCCTGTCGACACCGGCCGGCGACGGGCACGGGCCGGAGAGCGGCCCGCCCACCGTGACGATCGGTTCGTATCCGGACTATCCGTCCGCGCAGCAGGTCGTCGACCATCTGGCCGACAACCGCTTCCCGGTGGAGCACAGCGCCATCGTCGGCACCAACCTCACACTGGTGGAGACGGTGCTCGGGCGGATGACCACCGGCCGTGCCGCCCTGCTCGGCGCCGGCACCGGCGCCTGGTTCGGGCTCTTCATCGGCCTGCTGTTCGGCATCTTCACCGTCGGCAACTGGGTGGCGGTGATCCTGGTGGGCCTGGTCATCGGTGCGATCTGGGGTGCCGTGTTCGGCGCCGTCGCGCACGCGATGACCGGCGGGCAGCGGGACTTCACCTCGGCCAGCTCGCTACGCGCCGGCCAGTACGCGGTGATCGTCGACGCGCAGCTCGCCGACCAGGCCCGGCAGGTGCTGGCCCGGCTGCGGATGCCCCAACCGGCGCCAGCGAACGCCCGCTGAGCCACCGACCACGCACCGGCCGTCCCGGCAGCACGCCGGGGCGGCCGGTCAGTCGTGGTACGCCAGCTCTCCGGCCCGCAGCGGCACGTCGACGCGGTTCTCCGGCGGCGCCAGCGGGCAGGCCCAGCGGTCGTCGTAGGCGCAGCTCGGGTTGTAGAGATAGTTGGCGTCCAGCCGAACCCGGTCGCCGGGCAGCAGCTCGACGCCCCGACCGAAGGTGCCCTTCACCGTGTCGGTGAGGTACCGGCCGCCGCCGTAGGTCTCCTGCCCGCAGGTGCCGTCGCGCAGGGGCACGAACAGCCCGCCCCCGTACGCCTCGATCCACCACAGGGTCAGCGGCCCCCACGGCGTCTCGGCCACCGCGACCCGGCGGTACGCGACCACGCCGTCCGGGCCGCCGGTGTCCACCCGCAGCTCGCCGGTGGCCGGTCGCAGCGGCGCCTCGACCACCGCCTCCGGATTGGGCGGGAAGTAGCGCACCCCGGTGAAGCCGGCGCGGTCGGCCGGCGGGATCGGGCTCTGCGGGTGGGTGGCGAAGAGGTCGTCGCGGCCGGCGCGGAAGCCGGCGAGGTCGACGTCGGACAGGTACAGCCGGGCCACCCGCTCGCGCCAGTCGGCCAACTCGAGATCCTGCACCCCTGCGAGCCTAGGCGGTGGCCGGCCAGTTGCTCAGGACAGCGTCGAGGGCGTCGAGGGTGCGCGCCCAGGAGTCGTCGGCGGAGCGGGGCGTGTGGCGGAACCCGCCGGTCCTCTCCAGGCTGACGAAGCCGTGGAAGGTGCTGTGCATCATCCGCACCGCGTCGGTCTGGTCCGGCTCGGCGAGTCGGTAGCCGCGCAGGATCGCCCGGGTCATCTCCGCGTGCCGGACACCCGCGCTCGCGGCGGCCGTCTGGGGGTCGAGGTCGATCTGCATGGCGGCGTACCGCCCGGGGTGCTGTTTCGCATAGTCCCGGTACGCGTTGGCGAAGGCCACCAGCGCGTCCTTGCCGGCGCGGCCGGCCAGCGCGTCGGCGACCCGGTCGGCCAGCTCCGCGAGCGCCAGCAGCGCCACCCGGACCCGCAGCTCCTGTGCGTTCCTGAGGTGGAAGTAGAGGCTCGCGTCCTTGACGCCGAAGGCGCGGGCGAGCGCCGCGACGGTGACGTTGGGCAGGCCCACCTCGTCGGCCAGGTCGGCGGCGGCCAGGGTCAGGCGCTCGGCGGTCAGCCCCGCACGTGCCACGCGGCAGCCTCCAAAACTAGCCTCCTTATTCGTTTGCCTAGGAGAGCTAGGCTACTACCTATGTTAGAGGTTACCGAATCTGCCATCCGCAAGTCCTTCGTCAACTGCACGCAGGGTGAGGCGAAGCGGATGGCCGTACCAAACGATCTTGAAATGCGCCCCTGGGACGACCTCGACTTCCTCGGCTGGCGGGACCCGGCGGCGCCGCAGCGGGCCTACCTGGTCACCGAATCCGACGGGAAACTCGTCGGAGTGGTGCTGCGGGCCGCGACGCACCAGACCGGGCGCGGGCGGCACAGCATGTGCTCGCTCTGCCTGACCACGCACGTCGGCGACGGCGTCTCGTTGATGACCGCACGCAAGGCCGGTCCGGGTGGCCGGCAAGGTGACTCCGTGGGCACGTACATCTGCTCCGACCTGGCCTGCTCGCTCTATCTGCGCGGGAAGAAGCGCGCCGAGCCCCGCATGCCCGAGCCCCTACCCCTGCCGGAGCGGATCGACCGCGTCAGGACCGCCCTCGCCGCGTTCCTCCGCAAGGTCGCCGAGTGACACCCTCCGACTAACGGTCGGTCGCCAGGCGGGCGTGCAGGTGCTCGTCGTGGCGGCGGCCGTCGCCGTACTGGTACGACTCGCGCAGCGTCCCCTCGGCGAGGTAGCCGGCCCGGTCGGCGACCCGGCAGGAGGCCGAGTTGGCCACCGCGTGGCACAACTCCACCCGGTGCAGCCGCAGGTCGGCGAACGCCCAGTCGGTGAGCCGACCGACGGCGCGCACCGCCACCCCACGGCCACGCGCGGCCGGCACCGTCCAGTAGCCGATCGAGGCGTCGCCGTGGTGAATGTGGTGCAGTGACACCGAGCCCAGCAGGTCGCCACCGGTCGCGGCGGTCACCGCCATCGAGGCGTGGTCGCCGGCCGACCAGTCGGCCCGGCGCCGGACCCAGAGCAGGGCGGCCTCGTCGTCGACCGGGCCGCCACCCTGCGGGTTCCACTGCGCGATAGCCGGGTCGCGCAGGGCGTCGCGCACCGCCGGGGCGTCAGCGTCCCGCCAGGGACGCAGCAGCAGGTCGCCGGCGGCGAGTTCCACGTGTTCCACGAGGCGGGAGTCTGGCACACCCCGCGCCGACTCCGCCGCCCCATTTCCGCAGTGTTCCTTCAAAGCTGCACCACTCAGGCGGAAAGGCGGACTCAGGGTGATGCAGACGACGGGTTACGGCACTAGTTAAATTTTTAACGAGTGCTATCGTCGAAGCTGTGACAGAGAACCTGGACAGCACCCGATCGGCCGCCTGGCGCGCCTACATCGAGGCGAGCCAGCGCCTGTTCACCCAACTGGAAGACGACCTGCGGGCCGACAGCGGCCTCAGCTTCGCCGACTACCACGTGCTGGTCCTGCTCTCCGAGGCGCCGGGGCAGCGGCTCCGGATGGGTGAGCTGGCTGGCCGCCTGGTCTTCTCCCCCAGCCGTCTCACCTACCAGATCTCCTCGATGCAACGCCGCGGGCTGGTCAGCAAGCAGGCCTGCCCGGACGACCGGCGCGGCAGCGAGGCGGTGCTCACCGCCGCCGGGCTGCTCACCCTCTCCGAAGCCGCACCCCACCACCTGGCGTCGGTGCGTACCCATCTGATGGACGACCTCGACGACGCCGAGGTCGCCTGCCTCACCCGGGTCTTCGACCGGCTCGGTCACCGCCTGCGGGCGGCCCGGACCACCCCGAACACCCACGCCACGAGTCAAGGAGCCTCCGATGCCCGCGATCACCGTTGACAACGTCCTCGTCCTGCCCCGCCTGCCCCGGCTCGACGAGAGCACCAGCTTCCGCAAGGTCCGCACGGTGACCACCGCGCCCAGCGGCTTCGAGGGCGAGGGCTTCCCGGTCCGCCGGGCCTTCGCCGGGGTGTCGACGAGCGACCTGGACCCGTTCATCCACCTCGACCAGATGGGTGAGGTCGACTACGCGCCGGGCGAGCCGAGGGGGACATCGTGGCACCCGCACCGCGGCTTCGAGACGGTCACCTACATCATCGACGGGGTCTTCGACCACCAGGACTCGCACGGTGGCGGCGGCACCATCACCGACGGTGACACCCAGTGGATGACAGCCGGCAGTGGCCTGTTGCACATCGAGGCGCCGCCGGAGCACCTGGTGGTCAGCGGCGGGCTGTTCCACGGCACCCAACTCTGGGTCAACCTGCCCCGCGCGGCCAAGATGAACCCGCCCCGCTACCAGGACATCCGTGGCCGGGAGTCGGCGCTGCTCACCACGCCCGACGGGGGCGCGCTGATCCGGGTCATCGCCGGTGAGGTGGCCGGGCACCGCGGCCCGGGCTCCACCTTCACGCCGATCACCATCACGCACGTCACCGTGCAGCCGGGGGCGCAGGTCGACCTGCCCTGGCAGCCCGACTTCAACGCCCTGGTGTACGTGCTCGGTGGGCGCGGAACGGTCGGCACCGACCGTCGGCCGGTGCGTACCGGTCAGCTCGCCGTGCACGGGCCGGGTGACGCGTTGCGCTTCAGCGCCGACCCCACGCAGGACGGCAACACCCCCGCGCTGGACCTCTACATCATGGGCGGCAAGCCGATCCGGGAGCCGGTGGCGCAGTACGGCCCGTTCGTGATGAACACCCGGGACGAGCTGATCCAGGCGTTCGAGGACTTCCAGGCCGGCCGGCTCGGCGTGATCCCCACCGAGCGGGTGCCGCACACCGACGGTCAGGGCTCGCGGCCCTGACCTCGGTCGACCTCTGAGATCGGCGCCGGCACCCCGGAGGGTGCCGGCGCCACCTCAGGAGACCGCAAAAATCCCAGCGACGCCCAGAATCACCATCACCAACACCGCTACCAGCGCCCCCCGTTCGCTCTCCACCGCCGGCTCGCGGTGCTCGGTCACGGGGTTCGTCGTCTCGCGGGGCATGGTGTGGCCTCCTCGGTTGTCGCGTCGAACGGATGGCGGCGGTCCGACCGGTCAGGTCGGCCTGGCGTGCGTATGCACGGCCGGGGTCCTACCGTGAGGACGTTGTCGACCTCGGGGAGGGCTGGATCGTGCCGTTGCGGGACTGGTTCCTCACCGCGCAGGAACGCGCCAACCCGGTCTCTGGGTTACCCGTATGGACCACGGGAAACCTCGCCGAGCCGCTGATTCACGGTGCGGCGTACTTCGACCGGCTGGTCGACGAGGTGCAGACGCTGGCCGCCGGTGACCACCTGTTCTTCACCGACTGGCGGGGCGACCCGGACCAACTCCTGCGCCCGGACGGCCCGACGGTGGCCCAACTCTTCGCCCAGGCCGCCCAGCGCGGCGTGGTGGTCAAGGGGCTGATCTGGCGCTCACACCTCGACGCGCTGGCCTACAGCGAGGCGGAGAACCGCGACCTCAGCGAGACGATCGCCGCGGCCGGCGGTGAGGTGCTGCTCGACCAGCGGGTCCGCCGCGGCGGTTCGCACCACCAGAAGCTGGTGGTGCTGCGGCACCTGAACGCCCCGGAGCGCGACATCGCGTTCGCCGGTGGAATCGACCTGTGCCACAGCCGCCGCGACGACACGGCACACCACGGCGATCCGCAGCCGGTGCCGATGTCCCCCCGGTACGGCCCCCACCCACCCTGGCACGACGTGCAGCTCGCGGTGCGCGGCCCGGTGGTCGGCGCGCTGGACACCCTGTTCCGGGAACGCTGGACCGACCCGATGCCACTGGACTCGGAGAACCCGATGGCGTACCTGCGGGACCGGCTACGCGGGTCGGACCTACGTCCGGACCCGCTGCCCGAGCAGCCCGCCGACCCGCCCGAGTGCGGACCGCACCAGATCCAGGTGCTGCGCACCTACCCGGCCGTGCGGCCGCGCTACTCCTTCGCGCCCGACGGCGAGCGCACCGTGGCCCGCGGCTACACCAAGGCGGTACGCCGCGCCCGCCGACTCATCTACCTGGAGGACCAGTACCTCTGGTCGGCCGAAGTGGCGGAACTGTTCGCACATGCCCTGCGGGACAATCCCGAGCTGCACCTGGTCGCCGTGGTGCCCCGGCACCCGGACGTGGACGGCAGAATGGCGCTGCCACCGAACATGGTCGGCCGCGAGCAGGCGCTGTCGCTGTGCGAGCGCGCCGCACCGGACCGGGTGCACGTGTTCGACGTGGAGAACCACGCCGGCGCGCCGGTCTACGTGCACGCGAAGGTCTGCGTGGTCGACGACGTCTGGGCCAGCGTGGGCAGCGACAACTTCAACCGCCGGTCCTGGACGCACGACAGCGAGTTGTCCTGCGCGGTGCTCGACGACACCCGCGACCAGCGGGAGCCCACCGACGCACCTGGCCAGGGCGACGGGGCGCGGGTCTTCGCCCGGGACCTTCGACTGCGACTCTGGCGCGAGCACCTGGACCGCGACCCGGCCGGCACGGACGACGCCGACCTGCTCGACCCGGCGCGGGCCGTCGCGGCCGTCACGGCCGCGGCCGACGCGCTGCAACGCTGGTACGACGGCGGTCAGGTCGGCGACCGGCCGCCCGGCCGGCTGCGCCCGCACCGCCCCGAACGTCTGCCGTGGTTCACCCGGGCGTGGGCGTTGCCGGTCTACCGGTTGGTCTACGACCCCGACGGCCGGCCACTGCGGGCCAGGCTGGCCGGCACCTGGTGAACCTGCCGCGCCGGCTCGGGCAGGTCGGCCCCGCCCGGGTACACGCTGAACCCGCCGGGGTAGGCGAACGATGAGCGCGGCGAGTAGTAGCCGAAGCCGATGATCAGCGGGTTGGCCGGGCGCAGCGCGTACATCGGGTGCCCGGGCAGGAACTCCACCGACTCGATCTCGAACGGCGCGACCGGCTCCGCCACGTACGGGTAGACCGAGCTGAGGAGTTGACCGTCGCGACGGGTGAAGTAGCGGTGGTGCCCACTGCTGATCAGGTGGCCGGTCTCCCCCACGCGGCAGCGCGCCCGGACCAGCGGCGTCCCGTCGACCTCCGTCTCGGAGAACAGGTCCTCGCCGTCCGCCTCGATCCGGGTCCGGCCGGCGAGCACCGGGGCGCCGCGGGCGGTGGCGTAGTCGCGGACCATCCGGCTGGACGCCACGTAGTGGGTCCACCAGCCACCCGGGCTGATCCCGCCGGGGGCGTCGACGCCGACCAGCGAGACACCGAGGTAGGTCAGCGAGTAGGCGCCGAAGCCGGAGGTCTGCGTCTCGTCGTCGACGACGTACTGGTTGAGGAACACCTGCCGATCCGGGCGCGGGCGCAGCCCGGGCGGGACCAGCGCGGCCACCGCGTCCGGGTCCGCCGGCAGCCAGCTGACGTAGAGCGTGCGACTGTTCACGACGAGCTGGGGAGCGGCTGGATCGAGCACGGTGCCTCCGAACCGGGTGTGTACACCGAAGCTACGGGCAGTCCCGCCGACGGGACAACGACAGATAGACGACACTCCGGGCCCAATGTCGGATTTCGTGTTGACCGATCGGCGGGTCCGACGAACCGGCCGGACAGGAAGGAACGGGACGGCCGGCTGCCGAGGGATCACCCGAAGATTGGGTACGTGACCTCACAGCCCTGCCAACTGTCGTCCCTTTTTGTCCCGTTTCATGGTTCAACACGGCTTAAGTACATCAGCCTTTCGGCTGGATTTCCGAGGGCCGATCAGGCTAAGGTGAGTCCCGAACGGCCCATTCACAGCTAAACCAAAGCGTCACGCCTTTTTGTCCGCGGACGAGGTGCAGGGAGGACCACCCATGACCGCGCCAACGATCACCGAGCAGCCGAGCACCGCCGCTGCCGAGCAGACGAGCACCACCAAGCTCGACCCGCGGGCGCTCACCGACAGCGCCGCCGATCTGCTCAACGCCATGGCCGCGCTGCCCGTCAACCACCCGTCGCGCGCCGCTCTGCGGGACCGGGCCATCGAGGCCTGGCTCCCCCTGGCCAACCACCTCGCCCACCGCTACAGCGGGCGGGGCGAGCCGACCGACGACCTGGCGCAGACCGCCGCCGTCGGGCTGATCAAGGCCATCGACAAGTTCGACCCGTCCCGCGGCGTCGACTTCGCCGGGTACGCCATCCCCACCATCATCGGCGAGCTGAAGCGACACTTCCGCGACCGCACGTGGGACATCCGGGTGCCGCGTCGCCTCCAGGAGCTGCGGCTGGCCATCTCCGACGCCAACAGCTCGCTTCTGCAGACCCTCGGCCGCTCGCCGACGGTGGCCGACATCGCCGCCCACCTCAAGCTCACCGAGGAAGAGGTCCTGGAAGGCCTGGAGGGCGCCCGCGCCTACAACGCGGTGTCGCTGTCCACCCCGACCGGCGACGGCGAACGCGCCACCGAGCTGGGCGACATGCTCGGCGGCGAGGACAGCGAGTTCGAGCTGGCCGAGCTGCGGGTCGCTCTCGGCCCCGCGCTGGCCACGCTCGACGAGCGGGAGCAGAAGATCCTCACGCTGCGGTTCTACGGCAACCTGACCCAGTCGCAGATCGCCGACCAGATCGGTGTCTCGCAGATGCACGTCTCCCGGCTGCTGGCCCGGGCGCTGACCAAGCTGCGCGGCCAGCTCGACGGCACGTACTGATCGCACCGCACGCTTTGAACGGTTGACGGTCGAGGGCCGGGTCGGCGGACCCGGCCCTCGACCGCGCCTACACACCAGCACACGCTCGGCGTACCGGCCGGGTCACTGCCCCCCGGACAGCGGCCCGGCCGGTTTCGTCAGCGCCCCGCCGGCTCCCGCCACATCGGCCAGAACGGCGTGCCGTCCGGCACCCGGAACGGCTCGCCGGCCCGGTAGCCGTGCCGGGCGTACAGGTCCCGGCTGCGGGGGTCACTCGCCTCCAGGTAGGCCGGCATGTCGTTGGCGTCCAGCCAGGCGTGGTGGTGCTCCAGCAGGGCGGTGCCCAACCCGTGCCCCTGCCGCCCCGGCTCGACCGCCAGGAAGGCGAGGTGGTGATGGTCATCATGGGGGTGGTTCGCCGCGAACAGCTCGTCGAGATGCTGGAAGCGGTCGGTCCACTCGCCGCAGGCGGCGGCGAGCCGGGCGTCGTAGTTCGGCGGTGGCGGGGCCGGCTCACCGACCGACGGCAACCAGACCGCGACAGCGGACCGGTCCGCGGTGCCGAACACCAGGCCGTGCCGCATCGCGTGGTCGACGATGATCTCGAAGTCCCCGGCCAGCACCGCCTCCCGCTTGCTCGCGTCCGGCACCAGCCACCGGGTCACCCGCAGGGCGGTGAACGCCTCGGCGATCCGACCCGCCACCAGGGCCGTGTCCTCGGGCCCGAGCCGGTCGATGTCCGCACTCATCGGGCTGCCTTCGTTCGCGACTGCGGGGCTCGCAACCCCGGCTCACTCCTCGCGCTCACCGGGGCACCTCCGCACTGGCCGGCGCCGGTGGCTGCTCCGCCGGCCGTACGGCCGCTGCGGCGCTCGCCGCGCCGAGGCCGATCCTCGCGTACGTGTCCGGACGGTTGCTGCGCAGCAGCAGCGCCCAGCCGATGCCCAACGCGGCCGCCACCGGGTACACGGCGGGCAGCATCCAGCGCAGGCTGGAGTCCGGGGCGACGCCGAGCAGGTTGGCGAAGTTCGACACGGCCAGCCAGATGATCACGACGAGCGCGATGGTGGCCACGCCGGGTGCGATGGCCCGCCGCCACAGCGTCTCGGTGCCGCCGGAGCGGGCGAAGTAGGCGATCACCGCCACCGAGGTGGTGGCGATCAACAGCAGCACGCCGAAGCCGCCGCTGGTGCCGACCCAGAAGAACAGCTTGACCACTGGATCCCAGCCGTTGACGGCGTAGAGCAGGATGACCAGCAGGCCGAGGACGCTCTGCGCCAGCGAGGCGGCCCGGGGAGCGCCGCTGCGCGGCGAGGTTCGCCCGAACACCGCCGGCAGCACCCGCTCCCGGCCCAACGCGAACGTGTAGCGGGCCGTGGTGTTGTGGAAAGAGATCATCGCGGCCAGCACCGAGGTCAGGAAGAGCACCTGGCCGATGGTGACTGCCGTCTCCCCCAGTTGCGCGGCGGCCAGGTTGAAGATCAGCCCGACGCTCTGCTCGCCAGCCTCGGCGACGATCCGGTCCGACCCGACCGCGACGGTCATGGTCCAGGAGGAGAGCGCGTACAGCGCGGCGACGATGCCCACCGAGAGGTACGTGGCCAACGGCACCGTCCGCTTCGGGTCCTTGCTCTCCTCGCTGAACACCACGGCGGACTCGAAGCCGACGAAGCCGAGGATCGCCAGCACCAGCACCGCGCCGACCCCGGGCACGAAGAGGTTGTCCGGCGAGAACCCAGCGAAGTCGACCTCGCCGCCGGCCGGGTTGCCGAGCTGACCCAGGTCGAAGATCAGGACCACGACGATCTCGGCGACCAGCAGCGCCGCCAGGACCAGACCGTTGATGTCCACGCGGAGCAGGCCGAGCAGCCCGACCAGTGCCCACGCCACCAGGGCGACGATCGACCAGTGCGGGTGCCCGCCGAAGATCCGGTCGAGCACGGGCTCGGCGGCGATGCCGATGGTGCCGTAGAGCCCCACCTGGAGCGCGTTGTACGCCACCAGTGCCATCCAGGCCGCCCCCACGCCGGCCGGGCGGCCGAGGCCACGAGAGATGTAGGCGTAGAACGCGCCGGCGTTCTCCACCCGGCGGGACATCGCCACGTAGCCCACCGAGAAGAGGGCGAGCACCGCGGCGACCACCAGGAAGGCCAGCGGGATACCGGTCACGCCGATGACGCCGTAGCCGGTGGTGACGACACCGGCCACCACGGTCAGCGGCGCGGCGGCGGAGAGCACGAAGAAGATGACCGACGGGATGCCGAGGCGGCCACGGGCGAGGGCTTCGGAGACGTTGCTGGGTCTGTCGACTGTCGATGTCGAGGGCATACGACTACTCCGGTTGTCGAGAGGGGTTGGGGATTACCGGGGGGTCATGGAACACCGCGCAGGACTGCCGCGCCGACGGCGGCCTCGGTGTGGCCGACGAGTTCCTTCAGAGGCGGCGGCAGCGCGGGGATGAGGACGTTCAGGCGGTGGTGGGCGCGCGGTCCGGCGCTCCACAGCACCTCACGGGTCAACCCGGCGGCCACGATCAGGCCGAGCAGCAGCGCGTCCGGCACGCTCGGCGGGTCCGGCCGGTCCAGCAGGGCCCGCAGCCGGGTGGCCGGCCACGCCACGGCGTTGAGGTCGATCGGCAGATAGCTGACCGAGGTACGCAGCAGCCGGCGGCTCTCCTGGCGGCGCAGCACGCCGGCCCGGGCCAGCCGCTCGCCCACCGAGGTCGTCGCGCTCTGGGCCAGGAAGCTGAGCCAGGTGGTGACCGCGTGGTGCTGTGACTCACCGATCAGCTGGTCGAGCACGGTGTGCGCCAGCGCGTCGGCCGGCGGGCGTCGGTCCAGGACGGCGACCTGCCCGCCCGAGACGGTGATGTGTCCGTAAAGGATCAGCTCACCGAGCAGCCCGCCGGCCAGGCCGAGGCCGGTCGCCGCCGGGTGGAGTTTGGCCTTGCCACGACTGTCGTTGTGAGCGATGAGGAAGAACTCGTCGGCGATGAGCAACGGCCCTCCCGCACAGTGTGTGTCCACAGTGATCGCGACCGGGAAAGGATGCACCCACAGCTACTGCAATGCAACTCCCAGATTTGAAAGTTGCACTCCGTGCACTCGCGACCTGCGGATCTTGTCGTGTCAGACTCGGACGGTGACCGTCTCCCGCACCCTCCGGCCCGCCGCCAGCCCGACCGTGCGCCGTCGACGCATCGCTCGGGAGCTCCGCCAACTCCGCGAGCACGCGGGCATGACCCTCGATGTGGCAGCCCGCCAACTCGACATGTCCAAGAGCAATCTCTCCCGGATCGAGAACGCGCAGATCGGCATCAAGCCGCGCGACGTCCGGGCGGCGCTCGCGCTCTACTCGGTCACCGGCGCGGACGCCGAGGCGCTGATCGAGATCGCCCGGGGGGCGCAGCAGCGCGGCTGGTGGCAGAACTACAGCGACGTGCTGCCGGAGTGGTTCGAGTTCTACGTCGGGCTGGAGGCCGAGGCGGCGGCGCTGCGCACGTACGAGGCCGAGTCGGTGCCCGGGCTGTTGCAGACCGAGGCGTACGCCCGGGCGATCTTCCGCCGCACGGCGGGCGAGGACGGGCTGGAGCGCAAGGTCGCGGCCCGGCTGCACCGGCAGGGGGTGCTCCGTCGCGACGAGCCCGCCCAACTGTCGGTGGTGCTCAACGAGGCGGTGCTGTTGCGTCCGGTCGGCGGCCCTCTCGTGATGGCCGAGCAACTGGCGCACCTGACGCGCATCGCACAGCTACCCAATGTGACGGTCCAGGTACTTCCGTTCGCGGCGGGCGGGCACCCGGCGATGAGCACACCGTACGTGATCCTCAACTTCGCCGACGCTGCCGACGCGTCCGTGGTTTACCTGGATAACCTCACGGTGGGGCTGGCTCTGGAGGATGCCGATCATGTGCTCGGGTATAGCCTTCTGCACGAGGAGCTGTGCCGGATGGCACTCGATCCGGGGGCATCGATGACCCGTCTCGAGGAGGCTTCTCGTAACTTTGCGTGACCGCATCTGTGGCACGCCGACACAGACGAGAGGTACGGCGGATGACGGCGCTCGACCTGACCCGGGCGGACTGGCGCACCAGCACGCGCAGCAGCGGCAACGGCAACTGCGTGGAGGTCGCGACAGCCGACGGTCAGGTCGCCGTCCGGGACAGCAAGGACCGCTCCGGCCCGGTGCTCGCCTTCGGGCCGACGGCCTGGCGCCTCTTCCTGCGGGGCCTCGGCGAGGTCCACCGGGGCTGAGCCCCACGAGCCGGTGCGAGACTGTGCCGTGCTCTCCGACGTAACCCTGGACCTGCCGGTACGCCCGGCGCTGCCAGCGCTGACGGCCGCGCTCGACGCGGCCGGCGCTGCGGTCCTGGTGGCCCCGCCGGGTACCGGCAAGACCACCCTCGCCCCGCTGGCCGTGGCCGACCGGGTCGACGGCCGGGTGGTGATCGCGCAACCCCGCCGGGTGGCGGCACGCGCTGCGGCCCGGCGGATGGCCGAACTGCTCGGCGAGCGCGTCGGTGAGCGCGTCGGCTACGCGGTACGCGGCGAGCGCCGGGTCGGCCCGGCCACCCGGATCGAGGTGGTCACCACCGGCCTGCTGGTCCGCCGGCTGCACCACGATCCGGAGCTGCCCGGCACCGGTGCCGTGCTGCTCGACGAGTGCCATGAGCGGCAGCTCGACGCCGACCTCGCGTTGGCCTTCACTGTGGAGGCGCGGGCCACCCTCCGGCCGGACCTGTGGCTCCTCGCCATGTCCGCCACGCCCGACACCGACCGGTTCGCCGCGCTGCTCGGCGGGGCCGACGCCGCCCCGGTGGTGCGGGCCGAGTCGGCGCTGCACCCGGTACGGCGGATCTGGGCGCCGCCGTCCCGGCCGATCGCGCCGCCCGGAGCCGGACCGGTGGATCGCGCCGTCCTCGATCACGTGGCGGCCACCGTTCGGCGGGCACTGCGCGAACAGGACGGTGACATCCTGGTCTTCCTGCCGGGGGCCGGTGAGATCGCCGCGATCACCGGCCGACTCGCCGACCTGCGGGACACCGTCGCGCTGCTGCCGCTGCACGGCCGTCAGCGCGCCGCCGAGCAGGACGCGGCCCTGCGGCCCCGAGCCGGCGCGACCGACGACCGGCGGCGCGTGGTGCTGGCCACCGCGCTGGCCGAGACCAGCCTCACCGTGCCGGGCGTGCGGGTGGTGGTGGACGCCGGACTCTCCCGGGTGCCCCGCGTCGACCTGGCGCGCGGGCTGGGCGCGCTGATCACCGTGCCGGTCTCCCGGGCCGCCGCCACCCAGCGCGCCGGGCGGGCCGGCCGGGAGGCGCCCGGGCACGTCTACCGCTGCTGGTCCGAGGCCACCCACGAGCGGCTGCCCGCCCGGCCGGAGCCGGAGATCGCCACCGCCGACCTGACCGGGTTCGCGCTGGAGCTGGCCGCCTGGGGTCAGCCGGACGGCGTCGGACTCGCCCTGCCCGACCCGCCGCCGGCCGCCGCCATGGCGGTGGCAAGGGACACGCTGGAGACGTTGGGCGCCGTCGGCGCGGACGGGCGGATCACCGCGCGGGGGCGGGCGATCGCCGCCGCTGGCGCGCACCCACGGCTGGCCCGGGCGCTGCTCGACGGCGCCGGGCGAGTCGGCGCGGACCGGGCGGCCGAGGTGGTAGCCCTGCTCGCCGAGGAGAGCGCGGCCGGCCCGGGCGACGACCTGGTGGCCGGCTGGCGACGGCTGCGCACCGGGGTGGACGCGGGAGCCACCGCCCGCTGGCGCACCGAGGTACGCCGGCTGCGCGCCGCGCTGCCCGCCAGCTCTCCACCGCGGGGACGCGCCGGCTCGGCCGGGCTCACCGACGATCTCGCCGCCGGGCTGCTGGTCGGTCTCGCGTACCCCGAACGGTTGGCGCGGGTGCGGCGGCCGGGCGGCTCGGCGTACCTCATGACGGGCGGCACCGCCGCGGAGCTGGCGGTCGGGTCGGGGTTGACCGGTTCCGACTGGCTGGCGGTCGCCGTCGCGGACCGCACCCCCGGCGCGCCCTCGGCGCGGATCCGCCGGGCCACCCCGCTGGACGAGGCCACCGCCCGTGAGGCCGCCGGTCCGCTGCTGTCCACGCGCCGGGAGGTCGGCTGGACCGACGGGGACGTGGTGGCCCGGGAGGTGACCCGGCTCGGCGCGATCGAGCTGGTGGCGCGGCGGCTGGACCGCCCGGACCGGACGCAGGTGGCGGAGGCGCTGCTGACCGGCCTGCGCCAGGAAGGGCTGGGACTGTTGCCCTGGACGCCGGCGGCACGGGCACTGCGCGAACGGATGGCGTTCTGCCGGCACCACCTCGACGGCGAGTGGCCGGACGTCGGCGACGAGGCGCTGCTCGCCGCCGCGCCGACCTGGCTCGGCCCCGAACTGGCCGCCGCCCGGCGACGTGCCGACCTGGGCCGGGTGGACGTGACCTCGGCGCTGCGCCGGCTGCTGCCGTGGGCGCAGGCCGCCCGGCTGGACGAGCTGGCCCCGGAGCGGATCGAGGTGCCGAGTGGTTCACGGATCCGGCTGGACTACGCCGACCCGGCGGCGCCGGTGCTGGCGGTGAAGCTCCAGGAGACCTTCGGCTGGCCGGCGGCGCCCCGCATCGCGGGCGGCCGGGTGCCGGTGCTGCTGCACCTGCTCTCCCCCGCCGGCCGGCCGGTGGCCGTCACCGCCGACCTGGCGTCGTTCTGGCGCACCGGCTACCCGCAGGTCCGCGCGGAGCTGCGGGGGCGCTACCCCCGCCACCCGTGGCCGGAGGACCCGGGCACCGCGACGCCCACCCGGCGTGCCGCGCCCCGGCGACGCTGACGGCCGGCTACTCCTCGACCACGTCCGCCACCACCACTGTGACGTTGTCCGGCCCGCCCGCGTGCAGCGCCAGGTCGATCAGCTTGCCTGCGCAGGCGGCCCGGTCCGGGTAGGTGGTGAGCACCTCGGCGAGGGTGTCCGGGCGGACGACGTTGGAGAGGCCGTCGCTGCACAGCAGCCATCGGTCGCCGGCCCGGGGCACCATTGTCGCGTACGACGGTGAGACGTTCTCACCCTGCAACGCCTGGGTGACGACCGCCCGGCGCGGGTGGCTGCTGGCCTGGTCCGCGGTGATCACACCCTGGTCGACAAGCATCTGGACGAAGGTGTCGTCGCGGGTGACCTGCTTGAGCACGCCCTCGCGGAACAGGTAGGCCCGCGAGTCGCCGACATGGGCGAGGGCCAGGCAGGTGCCGGTGCGGGCGAAGAGCAGCGCGGTCAGCGTGGTGCCCATGCCCTGGCGCTCCGGGTCCTCGGCGACCGCCTGCCGGATCCGGGTGGTGGCCAGCGCGATGCCGCCCTGGAGGGCGGCCACCAGGGCGTCCTCGGGTGTCTCCACGTCCAGCGGAGCGACCGCGTCGATGGTGAGCGCGCTGGCCAGGTCACCGGCGGCCATTCCGCCCATGCCGTCGGCCACGGCGACGAGCCAGGTGCCGGCGTGCAGGGCGTCCTGGTTTCCGCTGCGGATCAGCCCACGGTCGCTCGTTCCCACGGAACGCAGCTTCAGGGTCATGGGTGGCAGCCTGCCAGGCGAAGGGCGCAGTTGTCTCTAGGAGATCAGGACGACGGCGCGTGGCGCGGCGAATCTCACGTCCGCGCGTCGTCGTGTCGGGGCGGGTGGGCCGACCGACCGCCCTCGCCGGACGCGACAACCCATCCAGTCAGATCAATTGACAGGACGTACGGCCGCTGGAAATATCGAGCCGACACCTGGGAGCGCTCCCAAGTTTCCCACCACCACCCGCCCCACTTCCCGTCCCGGAAGGACTCCCCGTGACGCCATCCCGACGCCGCCTCCTGCTGGCCGCGGCGACCACCCTGGCCCTCGTCGGCGCAGGCGCCGGCGCGGCCCACGCCGACCCACCACCGGACGCCCCCGAGCAGATCGACAACGGCGACTTCAGCGCCGGCGTGAGCCCGTGGTTCTCCTACGGCACCGACGCGCTCGCGGTGACCGACGGCCGGCTCTGCACCACCGTCCCCGGTGGGCTGGCCAACCCGTGGGACGCCGGCATCGGCCAGGACGGCGTGCCACTGATCGCCGGCGCCGAATACACCCTCGGCTTCGAGGTCTCCGCCACCCCCGGCACCGCCGTCAAGGCGGTGCTGCAGCTCGGCACCGCCCCCTACACCACGTACGCCGCCGTGGACGCCGCCGCCACCGGCACCGCCCAGCGCTTCGAGCAGACCTTCACCGTCCCGGACGACAACCCCAGCGCCCAGCTGATCTTCCAGGTCGGCGGCAGCGCCGAGGCGCAGACCATCTGCCTCGACGACGTGTCGCTGCGCGGTGGCGAACCGCCCGAGCCGTACGTGCCGGACACCGGGCCACGGGTACGGGTCAACCAGGTCGGCTACCTGCCCGGCGGGCCGAAGAACGCCACAGTGGTCACCGAGGCCACCGGGCCGTTGCCCTGGCAGCTGCGCTCGGCCGCCGGCGCCGTCCTGGCCAGCGGCACCACCACCGCGCGGGGCGTGGACGCCGCCTCCGGGCAGAACGTGCAGACCCTCGACTTCTCCAGCTACCGCACCCCCGGCAGCGGGCTGACCCTCACCGTGGACGGCGAGACCAGCCACCCGTTCGACATCTCCGGCACCCTCTACGACCGGCTGCGCGCCGACTCGTTGCAGTTCTTCTACGCCCAGCGCAGCGGCATCGCCATCGACGGCGACCTGATCGGCGACGAGTACGCCCGCCCCGCCGGCCACCTCGGCGTGGCACCCAACCAGGGCGACACCAGCGTGCCGTGCCAGCCGGGCGTCTGCGACTACTCGCTGGACGTACGCGGCGGCTGGTACGACGCCGGCGACCACGGCAAGTACGTGGTCAACGGCGGCATCGCCACCTACCAGCTGCTGAGCACCTTCGAGCGGACCAAGACGGCGGCCACCGCGGCCGGCGGCGCCGGGCTGGCCGACAGCACGCTGCGGGTGCCCGAGCGCGGCAACGGCACACCGGACATCCTCGACGAGGCCCGCTGGGAGCTGGAGTTCCTGCTGCGCATGCAGGTCCCCGCCGGCAAGCCGCTCGCCGGCATGGCCCACCACAAGATCCACGACCGGAACTGGACCGGCCTTCCGCTCGCCCCGCAGGACGACGCACAGCCGCGCGAGCTGCACCCGCCGTCGACCGCGGCCACCCTCAACCTCGCCGCCACCGCCGCCCAGTGCGCGCGGCTCTTCGCCCCCTACGACGCGGCGTTCGCGACCCGCTGCGCCACCGCGGCGAAGACGGCCTACAGCGCGGCCAAGGCACACCCCGCGGTGTACGCCAGCCCGACCGACGGCAACGGCGGCGGCGCGTACGACGACAGCAACGTCTCCGACGAGTTCTACTGGGCGGCGGCCGAGCTGTACCTGACCACCGGTGCGCAGACCTACCTGACCGACCTGACCGCCTCGCCGCACCACACCGGCGACGTGTTCGACCCGCGGGGCTTCGGCTGGCAGAGCGTCGCCGCGCTCGGCCGCCTCGACCTGGCCACCGTGCCCAACGGACTGCCCGCCGCCGACCTGACCCGGGTCCGCGCCTCGGTCACCTCGGCCGCCGACGCGTACCTCGCCGAGCTGCGCCGGCAGGCGTACGGGCTGCCGATGCCCGGTGACGCCAACAGCTACTTCTGGGGTGGCAACAGCAACGTCATCAACAACGCCGTGGTGCTGGCCACCGCGTTCGACCTGACCCGCAACCCCGTCTACCGCGACGGCGCCGTGCAGGCGATGGACTACATCTTCGGCCGCAACGCGTTGAACATCTCCTACGTCACCGGCTGGGGCGAGCACGCCGCGCAGAACCAGCACAGCCGGATCTTCGGCCACCAGCTCGACCCGAGCATGCCCCGACCGCCCGCCGGCTCCATCGCCGGTGGCCCGAACGCCGCGCTCCAGGACCCGTTCGCGGCACAGTTGCTCGACGGCTGCGCGCCGATGTTCTGCTACGTCGACGACATCAACTCGTACGCCACCAACGAGGTGGCGATCAACTGGAACTCGGCGCTGACGTGGATCTCCTCGTTCCTGGCCGACCAGGGCGACGCCGGCGCGGTGCCGGCCACCACCTGCTCGGTGCGCTACGACAACTACGGCACCTGGCAGGGCGGCACCGGGTTCACCGCGCAGCTGACCATCAACAACACCGGCGCCACGGCCGTCAACGGCTGGAGCGTGCGGTTCGCGTTCACCGGCGACCAGCGCGTCCGTGAGGCATGGATGGCCAAGGTCACCCAGGCCGGCGCGACGGTGACCGCGAAGAACGAGTCGTACAACGCCAAGATCGCACCCGGCGGCACGGTGACGTTCGGCTTCAACGCGACCACCACGGGCGGGGCCAACCCCGACCCGGGCCTGGTCACCGTCAACGGGGCGGCCTGCTCACTGACCTGACCCTGACCCCTCTGGCCGGTAGGGCTGGTGGCCGCTCCTTCGTCGAGCGGCCACCAGCCCTCGCCGCTGATCCGACGTCGACCAGGGCGACTGCGCGTCGAACCGCGCCGCGCCCTCGGGCCTTCGGCGGTAGCGATAGGCCCTCTACGGGTCCTTTGGAGCTGATGACGTAAACGATTCGCCCCCCGGTCCCGGGGGCGGCCAGTGGCCGCGTGAAGCACGTCGGTGTGCCGACGGTGCAGTTCGGCGGTGGCACCAAAACCCGGTGGACCGCGGCCGGGGACGTCAGCCATGGTGAGGGCCATGGACGGGCGCGAACTCACCGACGCCGAGCGTCGAGTGTGGGCGGCGATGCCGGCGGGGACGCGAGCCGCGCTGGTCGGCCTACCTGCCACGGACCTGCGTACCCTGCTGCTGACCGTGGCCCGCGACCGCGCGGCCACGGTGCGGCCGTCCGATGTCGTTCGTCGCTGGCACGAGGACCGCTTCGTCCGCCCGGCCCGCGCCGACCCCGGGGTGCTCGCTCAGGTCGAGGCACGAATGTGGCAGTTGCTGCCGGCCGACGTCTCGGGAGTGGAGCTGTCGCCGGTCGTACCGGTGGGCACCTGCTCGGCGGTCACACCGGTCAGCCAGAACAGGATCGTCACCACGATGCGCGCCAGCGAGGTGCTGAGCGATCCCACCAACGCCCTCGCCATTGAGGCGGCGGTGCGCCGTCGTCGCAGTAGCGAGGTGCACCTTGCCGCTGCCCACCGGGTGCTGCGGGCGCAGGACTTCGGCGCCGACGCGTCGGCGCACTTCCGGCTGTTCGCCCTGGTGTCCAGCGCTCGGGACGCCGGTTCGGGCAGCACGCAGGCCCGGCTGCTGATCCGGCACCTCACCTACTGGCAGACCGTCCTCACCGAACTGGCACCCGCGGCCGCACCCCAGTTGCACGTCACGGTCTTCGACGACCCGGCCGTCCGGGAGCGACTGGCCGACACCGTCCGCCCGGCACTCGACGGTGGCACGGTGCCACTCCTGGACGAACCGGAGCGGGAACGGGGCCGCGGCTACTACCGTGGCTGCGCCATGCGAATCACCGTCCAGGGTGGCAGCCTGGAGGTCGGCGACGGCGGCCTCACCGACTGGACCGCCCAGCTCACCGGCGACGCCAAGGAACGCTGCCTCGTCTCCTGCCTCGCCACCGAACGCCTCGCCGAGCACGCGGACCGCTGAGCGCTGGCGACGGCCGGCGACATCCGATACCTCCATCCGGGGGACCGGCGTCCAGCGAAGAACCCGGCTTTCAGCACCGCAACGCAGCCGCAGGAAACGTCTGTCGTCGTCCGCGCCCGCGAGCACGGCGGCGCCGGATTCTGTTCGCCAGGCAATCGAGACGTCGCCGAGCAGCCGAGCCCGCCGCTCGCCAAGCAAAAAGTTGTCGTACGCATGTTCCAATCTGGGTCAGTGATGGAGGAGTTGGCGCAGGCGGAGGCGGCAGTCGCCGTGTGCGTCGACGCGGCGCCGTGGGCTCTGGGCGAGCACGACCTCGTCGCGGCGCTCGACGCCACGCACCGGCTTGAGCAGCGCTTGGCGGCCGTGAAGCTCGCTCTGGTGCGCGAGCTGGACGGCCGAGGCACCGCAGCGGCGCAGGGTGCGTCGTCGACGGCGGTCTGGCTGCGCGACCGGCTGCGGCTCACCGTCCCCGCCGCTCGCCGGTTGATCGACCTCGCCGCAGCGCTGGATGCTGGGCCACCCGGGGTCCGGGCCGCCCTGGCCGACGGGGACATCAGCGTGGAGCAGGCCCGGGTCATCGGCGACGCGGTTGGCACGGTGCACGCCGCTGCTGGCGCGGAAGCCGCCGACAAGGCTGTCAGTGTGCTGGTCGAGTGGGCCGGGCAGTTCGAGCCGACCCTGCTGCGCAAGCTGGGCACCCGGATCCTCGACCACGTGGCTCCGGAGGTCGCCGAGACCACCGCGAGGTCAGCGCTGGAGGCCGAGGCGCGCCGAGCCGACCGGAATCGTCATGTCACGCTGTCCGAGCTGCCAGATGGCCGCCTGCGGTTGACCGGCAGCCTCGACGCCGAAGCCGCCGGTTTGCTACGCGCCGCGATCGACCCGTTGACGGCGCCGTCAGGGCCGGACGATCCGCGCAGTCCCGGGCAGCGCCGCCACGACGCGCTCGCCGACATCTGCCGACTCGCCCTGCGGACCAACGAGCTGCCCGAGCACGGCGGCGAGCCCGCCCAGATCGTCGTCACCACCGGCTTCGACGCGTTGGCCCGGCAGTTCGACGCCGGCACACTCGACACCGGCCTCCGGCTCACCCCGGAGTCGGTACGCCGGCTCGCCTGCGACGCCGCGATCCTGCCCGCCGTCCTCGGCGGCGCAGGCCAGGTCCTCGACGTCGGCCGACAACGCCGCCTCATCACCGGCCCACTGCGACGCGCCCTGGTCCTGCGTGACGGCGGCTGTGCCTTCCCGGGCTGCGACCGCCCGCCCCGCTGGTGCGACGCCCACCACATCCGACACTGGGCCGACGGCGGCAACACCAGCCTGGCCAATTCGGTGCTGCTCTGCGCCCATCACCACCGGCACCTCCATCACGGCGACTGGGCCGTCCGACTGGGCGGCGACGGTCACCCCGAATTCGTGCCGCCGGCCTGGCTCGACCCCGACCGACTCCCCCGCCGCAACCAGTACCACCGGCGGACGTGACCACCGGGGACCTGAACACCGGCGGCGGACATCGCAGCCCCACCAGCCAAGGCTGCGGACCGGAAACGCGCAGCGGGCAGCGCACCGTTCACGGGGGCGCGCCTCCGGGACGGGGCAGGGGCCGATGTGACCAGCCTCGCGTCGTTCGGGACCACGAACGTCGCCCGGCCTGCCTAGCGTCGGCGTCATGACTGTCAACGGGGACGCAAACAATCGACACACCGGGGCTGCGCGGCTCGCCTTCTCGGCTCTACGCACCGGGCGCTGATGCGGGGCGTGTCGCCCCTACCGCCGCCGGGGCGACTGCGCACACTCTCCCTCGCCACGCTGGCGAACACCGTCGGCTCGGGACTGTGGCTGACCGGCGCGGCTCTCTACCTCACCCGGGACGTGGGGCTCTCCGCCGTCCAGGTGGGCACCGGGCTCAGCGTGGCCGGGCTGATCGGACTGACGGCGAGCGTGCCGCTCGGTGGCTTGGCCGACCGCCGGGACCCACGGACCCTGCGGGCGGTCCTGCAACTGGTGCAGGCCGCCGTGGCCGGCGCGTACCTGATGGTCGGCTCGTTTCCGGTCTTCCTGCTGGTGGCCACACTGGACGCGCTGCTGGCCTCCGGCAACCTCGCGGTCCGCGCCGCGCTGGTCGCCGCCGTCGCCGGCCCGCAGGGGCGGGTGCACGCTTTCGCCACGCTGCGGGCGGTGGCGAACCTGGGTATCGCGGTCGGGGCAGGGCTGGCCGGGTTCGCGCTGGCCGCCGACACGCACCTGGCGTACCAGATCCTGGTGGCCGGCAACGCGGCCACCTATCTGGTGTCGGCGGCGCTGTTGTTGCGGCTGCCGGCCTTGGCACCGGCCGCGCATTCCCCGATGGCCGCCGGGATCTCTCGGAGGCGGCCGCTGCGGGACGGTCGTTTCCTCGCGGTGAGCGGCGCGGCGGCGATACTCGGTCTCCACCAGACGGTGCTCACGCTGGTGGTGCCACTGTGGGCGGTGACCCTGATCGGGGCGCCCCCGCCCGTCGTGTCGGCGGTCCTGCTGACCAACACGCTGCTCACCGTGCTGCTGGCGGTACGGCTGAGCCGTGGCGTGGACACGGCGGCCCCGGCGGCCCGGCAGATGCGCCGGGCCGGCCTGGTGCTGGCGGTCGCGATGTTGCTGTACGCGGCCGCCGCCAGCCTGCCCACCACCGTGGCGATCGCGCTCCTGCTGGTCGCCACCGTCGTCTACACGGTTGGCGACCTGTGGCACAGCACCGCCGGGGCGGGGCTCGCCTACGATCTCGCTCCGCCGGACGCGGTCGGCGCCTACCAGGGAGCGGACGGGATGCTCGCCGGCCTGGCCCGTGCCGTCGCCCCGGCCGTGCTGACGCTGGTGGTGCTCGACGGTGGCGTGCCCGGCTGGCTGGCGGTGGGTGCTCTCTTCGCCGCGGTCGGCCTGGCCGGGCCGGCGCTCACCCGGTGGGCGTTGGCCGCCCGCCCGGGGTGTAGCAGCATGACGGCATGACCGACCAGCAGAGCATCACCATCCGCCCCGGCGGCCCCGACGACGCCGCGACCGTGCTGCGGCTGCTCGACGGCGCTACGGCCTGGCTGGCGGCGCGCGGCCGGACCGGCCAGTGGGGCACCGAGCCGGCGTCCACGGATCCACGCCGGATCGCCCAGGCCGACGCCTGGACCTCGGGCGGCGGCCTGCACCTGGCGATGCTCGGCGAGCACCCGGTCGGTGCGCTGGTGGTCGGCGACGCCAGCGACGACGTGCCCCCGGCCACCGAGCCGGAACTCTACGTGCGGCTGCTGGTCACCGACCGGGAGCACGCCGGCCTGGGAATCGGGGCGCGGCTGCTGGAGCACGCCGCCGACCTGGCCCGGTCGCGAGAGCTGGGGCTGCTCCGGGTGGACTGCTACGGCGGCGACGATCGGGCGCTGGTCCGCTTCTACGAGGGCTGCGGCTTCACCGCCACCGACACGTTCACCGTCGTGCGACCGGGACGCGACCCGTGGCCCGGGCAACTCCTCGTCCGGCGGCTCGGCTAACCGCCCGACGCACGAGGCCGGCGCACGAGGCCGACGAACGAGGCCGACGAACGAGGCCCGCGCACGACGCCTGAGGCCGGCGGTTGCCGGATCCTCAGCCGATCTCCTCATCGACGAAGCACCAGCGCCAGGCCTCGCCGGGCTGCGCCGAGCGGATCACCGGGTGACCGGTGGACGCGAAGTGCTTGCTCGCGTGCTGGTTCGGCGACGAGTCGCAGCAGCCGACCTGTCCGCAGCTCAGGCAGGTACGCAGGTGCACCCAGTAGGTCTCGCCGGCGGCGACGCAGTCGGCGCACTCGTCGGGGGTACGCGCCTCGGCGGCACCGGCCTCGGTCAGGTGTTGACAGCTCACTTCTCGACCTCCCGCAGCAACGACTCTTCCAGGTCCAGGTCACGATAGGCCCGCACCAGCACCTCCTCAGGGATCCGACCGGCGTCCCGGGCAGCCCGGAAGACGTCCCGCTCGGCGTCGATCATCTTTTGTCGCAGCCGACCGTACGCCTCGGAGGGGGTTTCCCGCTCGGTGCCACCGAGCCGTTCCCAGGCCATGTTCGTCCGGTCGTCCAGGGCCCGGCGCAGCCGGTCCACCACCGCCGGTGGCGCGTCGTCGGCCAACTCGTCGAGGCGGTCCCGAGCAGCCCGGCTGGCCTGCTGCTGCACCCCGGCGGCCGACAGGGCGTCCTGCACCGGGTCGTCCTGGGGAAGCTTCAACCGGCGGGCGACCAGCGGCAGCGTGGCCCCCTGACCGACCAGGGTGAAAACGATCACCGCGAAGGCCAGCCAGATGAACAGCGCCCGGGGGTACGGCTCGCCGTCGGCCAGGGTCAGCGGCAGTGCCAGCGCGGCGGCCAGTGTCACCACGCCCCGCATCCCGGCCCAGCCGATGACGATCGGGACCTTGGGCGACGGGGCCGGATCGCGGTGGCGGATCCGGGGCACCAGCCGGGCCAGGTAGGTGGCCGGGAAAAGCCAGACGAACCGGGTCAGGAAGACCGTGGCGAGCACCGCGACGGTGATCAGGACGAGCGAGCCGACCGGCTCGTCGAGGTCGCTGAGCACCTCCCGCAGTTGGAGGCCGACCAGCAGGAAGACCAGCCCCTCCAGCAGGAACCGGGCCAGCCGCCAGAACGCGCCGACCTGCAACCGGGAGGCCGCCGAGAGCAGTTGGGGCAGCTTGTGGCCGAGCGCGAGCCCGGTGACCACCACGGCGACCACACCGGAGGCGTGCACCGACTCGGCGGCGAACACCACCGCGAACGGGATGATCAGCGACAGCGCGTTGTCCAGCAGCGGGTCGGTGATCCGCCGGTGGAAGAAGCCGAAGACCAGCGCGCCGAGCGCGCCGATGAGGATGCCGCCGCCGGTGGCCCGCAGCACCTCGGTCGCGACGTCGGCGGCGCCGACCGCAGAGCCGATGGTGGCCATGGTGGCGACCCGCAGCAGCACCAGCGCGGTGGCGTCGTTGACCAGGCTCTCCCCCTCCAGAATGGTGACCACCCGGCGGGGCAGCCCGACCCGCCGCGCGACCGCCGTGGCGGCCACCGCGTCCGGCGGGGCGACCACCGCGCCGAGGGCCAGGCAGATCGCGTACGGCACCTGTGGCAGCAGCAGGTGCAGCACGGAACCCACCACGAACGCGGTGAACAACACCAGACCGACGGCGAGCAGCAGGATGGGCCGGATGTTGTTCTTGAACGCCGGCACCGAGGTCTCCAGCGCGGCGACGTAGAGCAGCGGCGGCAGGATGCCGATCAGCACCAACTCCGGGTCGAGCCGCACCTGCGGGAAGCCCGGCACGAAGGAGAGCGTCAGACCGAGTACGACAAGCACGATCGGCGCGAGCAGACCGAGCCGGCGGGCCAGCGCGGCGCCCAGGGTGGCGATCGCCAGGAAGACGACGACCGGGAACAGACCTTCCATGGGGTACGAGCCTAGGGCCGGGTGGATCAGTGCTCGATCAGCCGCCCGGGCGCAGCTTCGGCAGCACCTCGGCGCCGAAGGCGTCGATGAACCCGCGCTGCTCCTGCCCGACGTGGTGCAGGGCGATCTGGTCGAAGCCCAACTCCACGTACTCCTGGAGCCAGCCGACGTGCCGGCCCAGATCCGCGGAGATGTTCACCACCTCGGCGACCCGCTGCGCCGGCACGTCGGCCGAGACCGCGTCGAAGTGCTCGGGGGTCTCCAGGTCCCAGCAGACCGGCGGGGGGAAGACGTTGCTGCGCCACTGGTCGTACGCGATCGCCTCGGCCTGCGCCTGCTCCGGCGCCCAGGAGACGTGCACCTGGAGGTGCAGTGGCCCACGCCCGCCGGCGTCCCGGTACGCGTCGATCATCTCGCGCAGGTGCGCCACGGGGGCGTTCACGGTGATCAGCCCGTCGGCCCACTCGGCGCACCAGCGGGCGGTGGCGACGCTGACGGCCGCGCCGACCAGCGCGGGCGGCTCCTCGGGGCGGGTCCACAGCCGGGCGCGGTCCACCCGGACCAGGCCGTCGTGGCTGACCTCCTCGCCTGCCAGCAGCGCCCGGATCACGTCCACACACTCGCGCAGCCGGGCCGCGCGGATGTCCTTGCGCGGCCACACGTCGCCGGTGATGTGCTCGTTCGCGGCCTCACCGGTGCCCAGCGCGGCCCAGAACCGGCCCGGGTACATCGCGCCCAGGGTGCCAATCGCCTGCGCGATGATCGCCGGGTGGTAGCGCTGGCCGGGTGCGTTGACCACGCCGTACGACATGCCGGTGGCCTGTAGCGCGGAGCCCAACCAGGACCAGGCGAAGCCGGACTCGCCCTGCCGCGCGCTCCAGGGTGAGAAGTGGTCGGAGCACATGGCGGCGTCGAAGCCGGCTCGCTCGGCGTGCATCACCGCCGACAGCAGGGCGCGGGGATGGATCTGCTCATGGGAGGCGTGAAATCCGAACAACGTCATGGAGGCACTTCCTACCCACGCCCGCACCCCCTGATGCTTGCAAGTGCTACTCGGCGTGCGCGCCCGCGCCGGCCGAGGCCGCGCCCTCGCCCACCCAGACCGTCTTGGTGTTGCAGAACTCCCGCATGCCCAGCGCGGACAGTTCGCGGCCGTAGCCGGAGTTCTTCACACCGCCGAACGGCAACTCCGGATAGGACGTGGTCATGCCGTTGACGAAGACGTTGCCGGCGTCCAGGTCGGTGGCGAAACGTTCCTGCTCGGCCTCGTCCCGGGTCCAGGCGTTCGAGCCGAGCCCGAAGCTGGTGCCGTTGGCGACCTCGATGGCCTCCTCGTACGAGGACACCCGGTACAGGCCGGCGACCGGGCCGAAGACCTCCTCGGACCACATCCGCATCTGCGGGGTGAGGTCGGTGACCACCGTCGGCGGGTAGAACCATCCGTCGCCGGCCGGCGGCTCACCGCCGCAGAGCACGGTGGCGCCGTTGTCCGCCGCGTCGCGGACCTGGGCGTGCACCTCGTCGCGACCACGCTCACTGGCCAGTGGCCCCACGTCGGTGTCCGGGTCCATCGGGTCGCCGACGCGCAGCGCGGCCATGTTCGCGGCGAACTTCTCGGCGAACGCGTCGAAGACGTCGGTGTGCACGATGAACCGTTTCGCGGCGATGCAGGACTGCCCGTTGTTCTGGCAGCGGGCGGTGGTGGCGACCTCGGCGGCCCGGTCGATGTCGGCCGAGGGCATCACCACGAACGGGTCGCTGCCGCCGAGTTCCAGGACGGTCTTCTTCAGCTCCCGGCCGGCGATCTGGGCGATGGAACGACCGGCGGCCTCGCTGCCGGTGAGGGTGGCGGCGCGTACGCGGGGGTCGGCGAGGATCCGCTCGACGGCCTCCGAGCCGACCAGCAGGGTGGTGAACGCTCCCTCGGGGAACCCGGCGCGGCGGAACACGTCCTCCAGCAGCAGCGCGGTCTGTGGCACGTTCGAGGCGTGCTTGAGCAGGCCGGTGTTGCCGGCCATCAGCGCGGGGGCGGCGAAGCGCATCACCTGCCAGAGCGGGAAGTTCCACGGCATCACCGCGAGCACCACGCCGATCGGCTGGTAGCGGATGAACGCCCTGGTGGCCTTGACGGCGGTGGAGTCGGCCGGTTCGTCGGCAAGGAACGCCGGCGCCTTGTCGGCGTAGAAGCGGGCGGCGGTGGCGCACTTGGTCACCTCGGCCTGCGCCGCGACGTACGTCTTGCCCATCTCCGTGGTCATGATCCGGGCGATCTCGTCCCGTTCGGCGTCCAGCAGGTCGGCCGCCGCGTTCATCCAGCGGGCGCGCTGGTCGACGGTGGTTCCGCGCAGCTGTTGGTACGCGAGGTCGGTGCGCTCGATGGCCGCGTCGAGTTGCTCGGTGGACATCGCCTCATAGGTCTTGAGCACCTGTCCGGTGGCGGGGTTGGTGGTGGCGATGTGGGGCATCTCGTCCTCCTGTCACTCGAACAGCGAGTGCCGTACGCCCGGCTCCTCGCGGCGGCGAGCGGCACGGCGGCGCTGAATCACGACCAGGTCGACCACGGCGACCACCGCGAAGATCACGCAGAAGACACCGAGCCAGGTGATCCCGGCCCAGAACGCCAACACCGCGAAGAGCACCATGATCACCAACCCGAAGCTGGCCAGGGTGAGCCGGAGGTTCAACGCGCTGTAGGCATGGCCGACCGTGCCACGGGCACGCCGGGGCTGCGATCTCGTCATACCCCACGATCTACCCTCGATCGGCAGCGTTAACCGGCCCCGGGCGGCCCGGTCAGCAGCGCCCTGGACCGACACCCGGGGCAAACACCCGGCCGCCCGGTGTGCTCGGTTACATCCGTTCGCCCAAGCGGCCGTGGCGACCGCAGGATGGACGCATGCTCATGACCCAGACCGTGCCGGTGACCGTCGCCATCGCACGGCGCGCCGACCCGGCCCGGGCCAGCGAGATGGTGGCCTGGATGCGGGCCGGCACCGCGCTGGCGGAGGCGTTTCCCGGATTCCTCGGGGCCGGCTGGGTGCAGAGCGGCCAGGGCTCGCCGGAGTGGCACATGCTCTACCGCTTCGCCGACGCCGAGACCCTCCGCCGGTGGGAGGAGTCGCCGCAGCGGCACTGGTGGCTCAGTTCGGCGCAGGGCATCGTCGAGCACACCCGGGTCGAACGGCGTACCGGAATCGAGGGTTGGTTCGACCCGCCGCTGGAGCACTGGGTGGACCCGGTCGAGCCGCCCGCGCCGCCGACGCCGCCGAGGTGGAAACAGGCGGTGACCATCTGGCTGGCGTTCTTTCCGCTGAGCCTCACCGCCACCCTGCTGACCAGCCACTTCCTCGACGCTGTGCCGCTGGCGGCGCGGGTGCTGTTGATGACGCTCTGCCTGACCCCGCTGATGACCTATCTGGTGCTGCCGCTGATCACCCGGGCGCTGCGCTGGTGGCTGCACGGCCAGCCGGCTCCCTGGCGCCGCTCATAGCACCCCGGCAGTGTCACCGCAGCTACTTCGCCGCATACCCGACAGCACCTTCCCGCCACACCACGTCCTGCGCATAGAGTTACCGCGCTGTCGCTCTGTGCTGCGAGACGGGGGTTGTCATGCCTCGACGCTGGGTCGCCGCCCTGGCCTGCGTCGCGGCGCTGGTCGCGCTGGCCTGTGAGGGTGGCACCTCGGCGACACCCCGTCCCACGAAGAGCGCGCCGCAGTCCGGCGGGCCCGGCGGCATCGCCGCGCTCGGCGACTCGATCAGCACCGGCTTCGCCTCCTGCCTGGTGCTCACCTCCTGCGAGCGCAACTCCTGGTCGACCGGCGACGGGCTGCGGGTGCAGAGCCACTACCGGCGGCTGCTCGACCAGAATTCCGCGATCCGCGGCCGGACGTACAACCACGCCCGGCCCGGCGCCCGTGCCGACGCCCTCGAAGGTCAGGCCCAGGCGGCGGCACGCGACCGCGTCGACTACGTCACCGTGCTGATCGGCGCCAACGACATCTGCCGGGGCGGGGTGGACGCGATGACCCCGGTGAAGCAGTTCCGGGCCGACGTCGACCGGGGCCTGCGGGCACTGCGGACCGGTCGGCCGAAGGCACGGGTGCTGGTGGTGAGCATTCCCGACCTGTACCGGCTCTGGGAGGTCGGGCACGACGACGCGCGGGCGACACGCGCCTGGCGGCGGGGCGTCTGCCCGGCCCTGTTGGCCGACGCCACGTCGACGGCACCCGCCGACCGCGCCCGCCGAGCCGCCGTGCGGGAGCGGATCGACGCGTACAACGCGCAGTTGGTGGCGGCCTGCCGGGCGTACGGCTCGCGCTGCCGGCACGACGGCGGCGCGGTGCACAAGGTCCGGTTCACCCTGGACCTGCTCAACCCGCTGGACTGGTTCCACCCCAACGCCGCCGGGCAGGACCGACTCGCCGAGGTGACCTGGCGCGCCTCCGGCCTGGCCGGCTGACCGGCCGGAGGCGCGCCAGGGCGCACGGATCACCGGCGGCGAGGCTCCGGAACGGCGGTGCCGCGCTGGCGGTACAGCGCCCGGGACCGCTGCGCGAGGTCCTTCGTGGCGGACGAGTTGGCCCAGGTGCCGAGCACGATCGCCGCCCCCGGCACGATCTTGGCGAACATCCGCTTGGCCGCCCGCACGCCGGCCATCTGCGCCAGCCGGACACCGAGCTGCAGCATGACCCGGCCGAGCGGGCGCTGGCCGCCGAGACCGAAGAGCGCGTCGGCGCGTTCCCGGCCGGCGGCCACCCCGAGCGCCAGCCGGGCGCTCGCGGCGACCTTGTGCACCCGTTGGAGCACGAGCAGGTCGGTGGCACGGTCGCTGTGCAGTGGGTCGACGTCGTACGCGGCGGCGATGTGCAGCACCATCCGCGCCTGGGTCCAGGCCAGCACGCCCACGTCGAGCACGGCACCGGGCAGCCCGGCCACGCCGGAGACCGCCCCGGAGAGGCGGGCCAGGTTGACGAACTTGCGGGCCGCCTGGTCGGCCAGGGCCTCGGCCGAGACCCCGGGGTGCTCGGCCCGGGCCCGGGCGGCCCACTGCGCGGCCTCCGGCCCGAGCCGGCGTACCGCCTCCAGGGCGAGGTGCTCCGGGGCGTACTGCGGATCGCCACGCATCCGGTCCCACAGCCGAGCCGGCGGGCCTTCGGGGGCGGCCGGCGGCACCGCCGGCACGTCGGCGGACGGTTCGGGGGTGGGCGTGGCGGGCTGGCCGCCGACGGGCGGGGTGTCGGTCACCGAGGCTCCCCAGGGGTCACGGCGGGCAGGACGACCGGCTCGACGGTCAGCGGCGGCGGTTGGACAGCCGCGCCGCCAACCCCTTGAGCTTCTGCTGGTTGCCGGGCTTGGCCAGCTCGCGCCGACCCCGGTCCACCAACTGCTGCCCCTTCGGCGATCTCAAGAAAGCGCTGATCCGCTGCATCAGTGACATGACGTCCTCCTGTCGACGATCCCTGTGTCATGTGTACCCCGTAGCCGCAACGGATGAACCCGGGACGCGACAGGCTCAACCCCCATCGTCCACAGTGGTCGGTAGGCTACTCCCCGGCCGGAGCGATGGCGTCGACGACCCGCACGGCCCGCCATTCGTGCTGCTGGTAGTGCTCCGGGTACGCGGAGATCTGCACCGCCTGGGCCGCGTCGGTGAGCCGCATCTGCTGCCAACCCGGCACCTGCTGCAGCGCCGAGAGGAACTGCCGGGTGGCGAACGCGGGGTCCATCAGCCGACCGACCGGACCCCAGCCGCTGCTGGAGCGCTGCTGGAACAGCCCCACCGAGTCGTGGTCCCAGCCGACACCCTGGTGCGGGTAGTTCTGCGACTCGGGCAGGACCCCGCTGGCGACGTTGTAGAGGTTGCTCTCCTGCATGGCGGTGGCCACCGCGATGACCAGGCCACGGCGCGGGACGCCCATGTCGCGGCCGGTACGGACGATCGCCTCGGCGTTGTCCATCTGGGCCCTGTCCAGCCCGGCGACCGGCGCAGGCTTGGTCGGCTTCGCCGACGCGGTCTTGCGGGCCCGCGCGGTGGTGTCCGGATTGGCGGAGGTCGCGGACGCGGACGGGGTGGCAGCGGGGGTCGTCGGAGCGGCGGAGCGGTCGAGGCTGCGGGAGGCGTGCTCCTGCTCGGCGCGCTGTGCCAACTCGACGCTGGCGGTGGGGTCCACCCGGGTGGCCGCGCCGGCGGTCTCGTCGCGGACCTGCACGACGGCGGCCAGGCCGAGGCAGCAGACCACGCCGGTGGCGAGCGCCACCTGCGCCCGACGCCGCCCGGTCAGGTCGCGGGCGTACGCCCGGAGCCGACCAGCGGCGGTTGTCCGTTCGGTTGAGGTGCCCTCCTCCATTTCGGCAGTGGGGCTGCTCGGGGCGTTCGGGTCGTCGAGGGTGCCGTCGTCACGCATCAGCCGAGGCTAGGCAGGCGACATCCGCGATCACGCACGGTGATCATGTGGTCCTCGCCACAGATTGGGGGTGTCCGGGTGGACGAGCGGGGCGGGTGGACGCGCCCGGGGAACGTACCTCGCGTACCGGATGAAGCCGGTGCCACACGCAGGCCGGCACGGGCGGTGACAGGCATGGACATCGGGCCGCCCGGACCGACATGATCGACAAACTCGGCCTTTGGGCCGAACCCGCCATCAGCCGAAAGGCGTATTGGGGTGGTTAGTCCGATCGTGCCCAGCCGGCGGGCAACGGATCGCCCGACGCAGGAATGCATCAGGATGGCGGGTACGTTGCCCGAACCGGGTGCCGTCCGTCGCGTCGGCATCCCGTAGGCACATTCCAGGGAGGTCCGCACCGGTGCTCGACCCACACGAGCTCTACCAGCTCACCGACGATCTGCCCGACCTTGGGCAACCGGTCCTGATCCAGGCCCTCACCGGGTTCGTGGACGCCGGCAACGCCAGCCGGCTGGCCCGCGAGCAGTTGCTCACCTCGTTGGAGAGCCGGCCGATCGCCACCTTCGACGTGGACCAACTCTTCGACTACCGCTCTCGGCGACCGGTGATGACCTTCGTCGAGGACCACTGGGAGAGCTTCGACGCGCCCAAGCTGGAGCTGCACCTGCTGCACGACGACGACGAGACGCCGTTCCTGCTGCTCACCGGCCCCGAACCGGACCTGCAGTGGGAGCGATTCACCGCCTCGGTCGCCGGGCTCGCCGCCCGGCTGGACGTCCGCCTCACCGTCGGGCTCAACTCGATCCCGATGGCGGTGCCGCACACCCGACCGACCGGGGTGACCGCGCACGCCACCCGGCCAGAACTGATCGGCGGGTACGAGCCCTGGCTGCAACGCGTCCAGGTGCCCGGCAGCGTCGGCCACCTGCTGGAGTTCCGCCTCGGCGAGCAGGGCCGCGACGCGCTCGGCTTCGCCGCGCACGTGCCGCACTATGTGGCGCAGACGGAGTACCCGGCCGCCGCCGAGGTGCTGCTCACCTCGGTGTCCCGCAGCACCGGGCTGCTGCTGCCCGGCGACGGGCTGCGCTCGGCCGCCGAGGTGGTCCGGGTGGAGATCGACCGGCAGGTCGCCCAGACCGAGGACGCCGCGGCCCTGGTCCAGGCCCTGGAGGAGCAGTACGACGCGTTCGCCCGGGGTCGCGGCGAGAAGAACCTGCTCGCCGCCGACGCCGGCCCGCTGCCCACCGCCGACGAACTCGGCGCGGAGCTGGAACGGTTCCTGGCCGAACAGACCCGTCCCGGCGACACCCCGGGCAGCTGACCGGGCGTCGCGGGGGCGGATGCGGCAGGCTGGGGGCATGCGCCTGGCGACCTGGAACGTGAACTCGGTGAAGGCCCGGCTGCCCCGGCTGCTGGAGTGGCTGGCCGGCACCGGGCCGGACGTGGTCTGCCTGCAGGAGACCAAGTGCCCGGACGGCGCCTTCCCGGTGGGCGAGGTGGGCGACCTGGGCTACACCGTGGCCAGCCACAGCGACGGCCGGTGGAACGGGGTGGCCATCCTGTCTCGGGTCGGCCTGACCGACGTCCGGGTCGGGTTCGCCGGTGAGCCCGGCTTTCCCGACCCGGAGGCCCGGGCCATCTCCGCCACCTGCGACGGGGTGCGGGTCTGGTCGGTGTACGTCCCCAACGGCCGCACGCTGGACGACCCGCACTACGCGTACAAGCTGGCCTGGTTCGCGGCGCTGCGCGACGCGCTGGGCGCGGAGCTGACCGACGGCCTCCCGCTCGCCGTCTGCGGGGACTTCAACGTCGCCCCGACCGACGCCGACGTCTGGGACCCGGCGGTCTTCACCCACTCCACGCACGTCACCCCGGCCGAGCGAGCCGCCCTCGCGGCACTGCGCGACCTGGGTCTCAGCGATGTGGTGCCGACCCCGATGAAGGGGCCACACCCGTTCACCTACTGGGACTACCGGGCCGGGATGTTCCACCAGAACAAGGGCATGCGGATCGACCTGGTGTACGCCTCGGCGCCGTTCACCCGCGCGGTCCGCTCGGCGTACGTCGACCGGGAGGCCCGCAAGGGCAAGGGTCCCTCCGACCACGCCCCGATCGTGGTCGACGCCGACCTCGTTCCGGCCGTCGAGACGTTCTGAGCCTCTGCCCGCTGGCGGTGGCTAGGGTGGGCAGATGGCAGTCGTGAAGATCAACGCAATCGACGTTCCGCCGGGTGCTGGCGAGGAGTTGGAGAAGCGGTTCGCCGCCCGGGCGGGCACCGTGGAGAACTCCCCCGGCTTCCTCGGCTTCGAACTGCTCCGGCCGGTGGCCGGCGAGACCCGCTACTTCGTCTACACGAAGTGGGAGAGCGAGGAGGCCTACCAGGCCTGGGCCGCCGGGCCGTCCCGTGCCGCGCACGCGAACGCTCCCGGCGAGAAGCCCCGCCCCCCGGTCGCCAGCGGCGCGAGCCTCCTGGAGTTCGAGGTGGCCCTGCACGTCGGCCAGCCGTAACCAGCCCGCCCGGCGCAACCAGCCCGCCCGGCCGTTGATCCACTCCAGGTCGGCGATGTGGGGGTGTCTGGATGGCGGGGTACCCCGACACCGCCGACATGGTGTCGATCATGCGGATCGACGGCCCGACGTGGTGGGCGGTCAGGGCTTGCGGGAGGACTGCATGGTGGCGAACGCGATCACGTTGTCGGCGTATCCGGTGCGACCGCCGATGAACTGACCGCCGCAGGTGATCAGTCGAAGCCCGGCGGGCCCGTCGTGCCCGTAGATGCGCTCGGCGGGCAGCTGGTCCTTCGGGAAGTGCTCGACGGTGTCGACCTTGAACACCACCACCGACCGGTCCGCCCGGGCCACCTCGATCAGATCCCCCGGCTTGAGCTTGCCGAGGTCGTAGAAGACCGACGGGCCGCTCTTGGTGTCCACGTGCCCGACGATCACCGCAGGGCCGGGCTCGCCGGGCGTCGGGCCACGGTCGTACCAGCCGGTCTCGTTGTGCCGCTCCAACGGGGGTACGGCGATCGAGCCGTCGCGGGCCTGCCCGACGGGTGCCACCGGCGCGGCCACCTTGATCGCCGGCACCGCGAGGCGCACCGGGCGGCTGGCCGACATCCCGACCGTCGTGCTCCGCGCGGGGGGTTCACCACCGGCCGGAGCCCAGTCGAACGGGCCGACCGAGCGACCCAGCCCCGCCCCGGTCGCGAACACGCCAGCCAGCACCAGCACCACGGCCAGCGGCACGGACCAGGGGCTGCGCCCGGACGGACGGCTGCGCCGGGGCGCCACGGCGGTAGGCGCGCGGGCGACCACCGAGGGCCGACCACCGGAGGGCCGCGACCCGACCGACGGCCCCTGATCCGCAGGCGGTCGCCCACCAGCGGGCGGACGCGCACCAGCAGACGGGCGCGCACCAGCAGGCGGACGCGAACCGGCCGGCGGTGGCGTGGGGCGGAAGATCTCCATGGCGGGCTCAGCGGCGCGCGGTGCCACGGACGGTACGCGGCCGACGCAGGGCCAGCACCGCGACGACCAGTCCGGCGATGGTCAGCGCGGCACCGCCGGGCAGCAGAAGCTTGCCGGTCATGCCACCGGAGGTGCCGCCGAAGCCGGTCGCCGGGCCCCGGCTGGGTTTGTCCGGGACCTTCTTGACCACCTGCAGCATGGTCGAGGCGGTCTCGCCGTCGCGGCACTCCAGCTTGACCCGGTAGTTGCCGGGCCGGGTGCGATCGCGCACCATCGGGGCGGCGGTGAGCACGCCACGCTGCGGTTGTACGCCGATGGCGCCGAAGGCGTCGGAGACGACGGTGGCGCCCACCGAGTTGTCCCGGCAACTGGCCCGGATGCCGACGAGGTAGCCGGGCTGCACCGTGCTGGGGCTCACCTCGACGAAAACGTCGACCGGAGGTGGCGGCTGAGGCGCGGCGACCGGCAGGCCACTCGGCTGGGACGCGTCCGGCGCGGGAGCGGCGAGCCACGACGCGGTCAGACCGGGCGCAAGAGCGGCGAAGCGCGACGCCGGCAGAGCAGGCGCAAGAGCGGCGAGCCGCGACGCGGTCAGACCCGGCGCCGTCAGACCGGGCGCGGTAAGGAACGGCCCAGCGAGCGCGCCCAGGCCAGGCTCGCCGAGGGTGGGCGCGGCCAGCACGCGGGTGGCGGCCACGGGGTCGATGGGTCGGGGTACGCCGTGCGCGAGGGCTGCGGCCAACAGAGGGCCGGCGAGCACGGTCACCACCGACAGGGTCACGCCGCCGCGGGTCACTGGCACGATGCCCCCTCTCGACGCGGTAGGACCGCGCCGGGCAGCGGACCGCCCGGCCTGCCGTACCAGATGGATCCTCTCATTCCCGGTCGCACATCACATCCGATCCGCCGACGGCGTCGCGTACTCTCGGATTGCTGTGACCGCCACCGACCATGATCCCGCCGCCGCCCCGCCCGTGGGCCACATCCGCACCTTCCACCCCCGTCGGGGTCGGATGAGCGGCCGGCAGACCGACGCGCTCGGTCGGCTCTGGTCCCGGTACGGCCTGGACGTGTCGGACGAGCCCGTCGACCTGGCGGAACTCTTCGGCCGTCGCGCCCCGGTGGTGCTGGAGATCGGCTCGGGCATGGGGGACAGCACCGCCGCGATGGCCGCCGCTGACCCGGATCGAGATTATCTGGCGGTCGAGGTGCACACGCCGGGAATCGCCAACCTGCTGGACCTGGTGGAGCGCGGTGAGCTCGGCAATGTCCGGATCGCCCAGGGCGACGCGTTGGACCTGGTCAGGGGCCTGCCCGAGGGTTGCCTGGACGCCGTGCACATCTACTTTCCGGACCCGTGGCCCAAGGCCCGCCACCACAAGCGGCGGATCATCCAGCCGGCGCACGTGGCGCTGCTGCGCTCCCGTCTGACGCCGGGCGGCACGCTGCACTGCGCGACCGACTGGGCCGAGTACGCCGAGGCGATGCGGCTGACCCTGGACGCGGACCCGGGGCTGGTGGACGCCTACGGCGGTTTCGCGCCGCGTCCGGCGCACCGCCCGGTGACGAAGTTCGAGCGGCGGGCGATCGTCGCCGGCCGGGCGGTCGCCGACCTGATCTACCGGCGCCGGTGACCGCCGACGCCGCGTCGGCGCCCGGACGAGGGCCCGGCGGGCGGCGGGTTGGCGCGCGGGGGCATGATCCAGGCACCATGGACAGGCTATGACGCTCACTGCCGCGCTGCCGACAAGCGCCGACCCCGACACCCTCTTCGACGCGTTCGCCGGCTGGGCGAAGGAGCGCGGCCTCGACCTCTACCCCCATCAGGAGGAGGCGGTCATCGAGATCGTCTCCGGCGCCAACCTGATCATGAACACGCCCACCGGCTCGGGTAAGAGCCTGGTGGCCATCGCCGCGCACTTCGCGGCCCTCGCCGACAGCCGGACGACCTTCTACACCGCGCCGATCAAGGCGTTGGTGTCGGAGAAGTTCTTCGCGCTGTGCGAGGTCTTCGGGGCCGAGAACGTCGGCATGCTGACCGGCGACGCCAGCGTCAACGCCGACGCCCCGATCATCTGCTGCACGGCGGAGATCCTGGCCAACCTGGCGCTGCGCGAGGGTGCGAAGGCCGACGTCGGCCAGGTGATCATGGACGAGTTCCACTTCTACGCCGAGCCCGACCGGGGCTGGGCCTGGCAGGTGCCGATCATCGAGCTGCCGCAGGCCCAGTTCGTCCTGATGTCCGCCACCCTCGGCGACACCACCCGGTTCGTCGACGACCTGACCCGGCGCACCGGGCGGGCGACCGCCGTCGTGCGCTCGGCCGAGCGGCCGGTCCCGCTGATCTTCTCGTACGCGATGACGCCGATGCACGAGACGCTCGAAGAGCTGCTGGAGACCAAGCAGGCCCCGGTGTACGTCGTGCACTTCACCCAGGCCGCCGCGCTGGAACGCGCCCAGGCGCTGATGAGCGTCAACGTCTGCAGCCGCGCCGAGAAGGACATGATCGCTCAGGCGATCGGTGGTTTCCGGTTCACCTCCGGCTTCGGCAAGACGCTGTCCCGGCTGGTCCGCCACGGCATCGGCGTGCACCACGCCGGCATGCTGCCCAAGTACCGCCGGCTCGTGGAGACTCTCGCCCAGGCCGGCCTGCTCAAGGTCATCTGCGGCACCGACACCCTCGGCGTCGGCATCAACGTGCCGATCCGCACCGTGCTGTTCACCGGCCTGTCCAAGTACGACGGGGTCCGTACCCGGCTGCTGAAGAACCGGGAGTTCCACCAGATCGCCGGGCGGGCCGGCCGGGCCGGCTACGACACCATCGGCCGGGTCGTGGTGCAGGCCCCCGAGCACGTCATCGACAACGAGAAGGCCCTCGCGAAGGCCGGCGACGACCCGAAGAAGCGCCGCAAGGTGGTCCGCAAGAAGCCACCGGAGGGCTCGATCGGCTGGGGTCAGCCCACCTTCGACCGGCTGGTCGACGCCGAGCCCGAGCCGCTGACCTCCAGTTTCCAGGTCAGCCACTCGATGCTGCTCAACGTCATCGGCCGCCCCGGTGACGCGTTCACCGCGATGCGGCACCTGCTCACCGACAACCACGAGGAGCCCGCCGCGCAGCGCCGGCACATCCGTCGGGCCATCGCCATCTACCGGGCGCTGCGCGCCGGTGGGGTGGTCGAGGAGCTGCCCGAGCCGGACGAGACCGGCCGGCGGATCCGCCTCACCGTCGACCTCCAGCTCGACTTCGCGCTCAACCAGCCCCTCTCCCCCCTCGCCCTGGCCACCATCGAGCTGCTCGACGCCGAGTCCCCGTCGTACGCCCTCGACGTGCTGAGCGTGATCGAGTCGATCCTCGACGACCCTCGGCAGATCCTCTCCGCGCAGCAGTTCAAGGCGCGCGGCGAGGCGGTCGCCGCGATGAAGGCCGAGGGCATCGAGTACGAGGCCCGCCTCGAACTGCTCGACGAGGTGACCCACCCCAAGCCGCTCGCGGAGCTGCTGGAGGCCGCGTACGAGATGTACCGGCAGGGCCACCCCTGGGTCGCCGACCACCAGCTCTCCCCCAAGGCCGTCGTCCGCGACATGTACGAGCGGGCGATGACCTTCACCGAGTACGTGCAGTTCTACGGGCTGACCCGCTCGGAGGGCCTCGTCCTGCGCTACCTGGCCGACGCGTACAAGACGCTGCGCCAGACCGTGCCCGAGGACGCCAAGACCGAGGAGCTGATCGACCTCATCGAGTGGCTCGGTGAGCTGGTCCGCCAGGTCGACTCCAGCCTGATCGACGAGTGGGAGCGGCTGCGCAACCCGTCGGACGTGGCCGAGGTGGCCCAGGCGCACGCCGCCCTGACCGATCGGCCGCCGGCGGTGACCCGCAACGCGCGGGCGTTCCGGGTGCTGGTGCGCAACGCGCTGTTCCGCCGCGTCGAGCTGGCCGCGCTACGCCGCTGGGACCTGCTCGCCGAACTGGACGCCGGCGACGGCTGGGACTACGACGCGTGGGCCGACGCGCTGGCGCCGTACTTCGAGGCGTACGACTCGATTGGTGTCGGGCCGGACGCCCGCGGACCGGCGCTGCTGATGATCGAGCAGGGCCGGGAGCGGTGGACCGTCCGGCAGATCTTCGACGATCCGGACGGCGACCACGACTGGGGCATCAGCGCCGAGATCGACCTGGTGGCGTCCGACGAGGTCGGCGCGGCGGTCGTCCGGATCACCGACGTCGGTCAGCTCTGACGCCCACCGATCACCCGGCCTGAGCGGCCGCCTTGATCCGGCGCACCGCCTCACCGGCGCCCTCGTTCCACGGGGTGCCGTGGCCGGGGAGGATCCACGTCGCCCCCAGGTCCTCGATGCGGGCGAGCGAGGCGAGCGCCAGCGCCGGGTCGTCGGTGAACGGCGCCGGCTGCGGGCCCGGCTGGCCGGTCAGCACGTGTCGGGTGGTGAGCGCGTCGCCGACGAACACGGCGTCGGCGATCGGCACGTGCACGGCGATGCTGCCCGGCGAGTGGCCGGGCATTCCGATGACGCGCGGGGCGCCGGGCAGGTCGAGCACCTGACCGTCCTGCACGGTGACCACCTCGCTGAGGTAGGTCGTGCGCAGGCCGCCCTTGCGGCTCGCGTACCAGAAGAAGCGCGCCACGGCGCCCACCTTGAACGTCCCGAAGGGCGTCTTGGACTTGACCTCGCCCCGGGCGCGGGCGGCGTCCTCGGCGTGCACGTAGACCGGTACGCCGTGATCGCGCCGGAGCCGCTCGGCGAAACCGATGTGGTCGGTGTCGCCGTGGGTGAGGATCAGGCCCCGGACGTCGGCGAGCGAGCGGCCCATGGCGGACAACTCCGCGACCAGGTCGGCCCAGTGACCGGCGAGGCCGGCGTCCACGACTGTCACACCCTCCTCGGTCTCGATCAGGTAGGCGGCGACGATGTCGTTGCCGATGCGGTGCAGGTGCGGGCCGAGCTTCATGCTGCCTCCCGAAGTGGCGTGACGTTCTGATGGCTACGATACATAGCCATCATGCCTAAGCACCATAGCTATCATGGTGACGGTCGTCGCCCACCCGGAAGGAACATCGCATGCCCACCCCCGACCGGACGTCCCTTACCGACATCGTCACGGCTGCCCGCCAGATTCTGGAGTCGGAAGGGCTCCCGCGCCTGACCATGCAGGCGGTCGCCGAGCGGGTCGGCGTACGCGCCCCCTCGCTGTACAAGCGGGTCCGCAACCGCGACGACCTGATCCGACTCGTCACCGAGGCCGCGGTCCACGACCTGGGCGAGCGGCTCAGCGCCGTCGCCGGCAGCGGCGACCCGGGCAGGGACCTCGGCGAGTTGGCCCGCGCCTTCCGCGCGTTCGCCCACGCCCAACCCGCCGGCTACCACCTGATCTTCGCCAACGGCCCCGAGGAGACCCGCCCCAGCCTCGACACCCTCACCCTGGCCAGCGCCCCTGCCCTGCGCGTCGCCGCCGACCTCGCCGGGCCCGAACACGCCCTGGCGGCCGCCCGTACGTTCACCGCCTGGGCCAACGGCTTCATCAGCATGGAACTCGCGGGCGCCTTCAACCTCGGCGGTGACCTCGACGAGGCCTTCGAGTTCGGCATCACCCGCCTGACCGCCGCCCTGACGACCCTGCGGCGGTGACGGCCGGCGTCGGCCCTACGCCCCGGGCGGCGCCGTCGAGGCCCGGACGACGACCTCGGTCGGCAGGATCAGGGCCGCCCGGGTCAGTGCCGGCCGCAGGAGCATCCGGACGGCCTCGGCGCCCTTGCGGGCGTGCGGTTGCCGCACGGTGGTCAGGGGCGGGGTGGCGGCAGCCGCCGCCGGCACGTCGTCGAACCCGACGACGGAGAGCCCACCCGGGACGCGGATGCCCCGGCAGGTGGCGGCGGCGATGACGCCGAGCGCCAACCGGTCGCTCATCGCAAGGATCGCCGTGGGCGGCTCGGCGAGGTCCAGCAGCATCCCCGTGGCGGCGGCCCCGTCGGCCTCCTCGGCCCCCCGAGCAGCGACGACGACGACCCGGCCCCCGTCGGCGAGCACGGGGCGCAGGGCGTCCCGGTAGCCGTCGAGCCGGGCGTGGTTGGCGACGGACCCGATGGGCGCGTCGACACCGGCGGGCACCACGGCGGCCTCCGCGCCACGGGCCGGGGCCAGGCTGATCACGCCGATCCGTCGGTGACCGAGGTCGACGAGGTGGGCGGCGGCGGCGCGGGCGGCGGCGCGGTGGTCGATGCCGACGTACGGCTCGCCCGGTGCCACGGGGGCGTCGAGCCCGACGACGGGCAGCCGCCGGGCACGCAGCGTTTCGCGCCGCTCAGGTTCCAGCGGGTCGCAGAAGGCGACGAAGCCGTCCACCCGCGCGGTGGCGACGACGTCCGGCACGCCGGCCTCGGCGCGGGGAACCAGCACCAGCGCGGAGCCGTGCTCGCCGCAGATGCGGGCCACTCCGGCCATGGTCAGTCGTGCCGCCTGGTCCTCGAAGAGGTGCCGCAGGGGCTCGTGGGTGATCAACCCGACAGCGCCGGCCCGCCCCCGGCGGACCGTTTGCGACATTCGGTCAGGGCCGGGAGAGCCGAGCTCCCGCGCTGCGGCCAGGATCCGTTCGCGCAGCTCGCGGCTGAGCTGGTCGAGTCGACTGAACACATTGCTCACCGTGGCCTGGCTGGCACCGCGGGCTTACGCGACGTCGTGCGTGCGCGGGGGTGGAACGCTGCCCATTTGGAGCCTCCACTGCGCCGTACCGGGTCCACTGACACGGACACGTTACCCGCGCAGGCGTCGATGTGTTGTCCGGTGCACGTGCCCGGACGAGCGGCGACCGGCGCGTGCCGGAGTCCGGTTATGGCTCCCAGATTCGCTGGGCGATGTCAGAGGTGTCGATTAGAATGTATGTACTAATCAAGTTCCTGACCTGGGAGGACGCCCGTGACCGCGCCCGCCTCCACGCCCCTCACTCCCTACGCCACCCTGCTCGGCTTCACCCGCTACGTCGACCGCACCGGCCCCACCAAGGCGACCTTCGTGGGCGGGCTGCGAAAGCAGCGCGCCAGTCGCTCCGGCTTCAACCCGCACGGCCAGTTCGTCAAGGCGCTCAAGGCCGACATCGCCTTCCACACCGGCGGCACCCACCTGACCGGGGTGGTCGACGTGGTCAAGCCACGCTGGCGCCCGCTCTACCAGGCCCTGATGCCTGGTGCCACGGCCTGGCTGCACTCCCTCGGCGACCCGGCCGCCATCGATCTCGCGCAGACCCGCGACGCCCTGGCCATGCTGGGCGACCTGCCAGTCAAGATCAACCCCCATTTCGGGGTACGCCACAGCGACGGCCGCGCCGAAGCGGTCCGGCTGCACTTCGACGAGACCCCACCGAGCGAGGAATCGGTGCTCGCAACCCTGCACCTGATGGCCCGGCACATGGACGCGGTCCTCCCGCACGCCGAGCCGGTCCTGGTCGACGTCCGACGCGGTCAGGCCCATCGCATGCCCGCCGACGCCAAGCCCGAGCACATCGAACGCTGGCTGGCCGGCGAAGCAGCCGCCTTCCGCGCCATCTGGTCCACCGCCGCCTGACAACTCCCCCACCCCGCCGGCCCCGGCCCCGCTGGCCGCCGGGCCGGGGCCGCCGGCCAGGCACGCCGGGCCGGCGGGGGGCGGGCGCCCGCCGG
>NZ_JBEYTO010000010.1:0-263321 GCF_040643095.1 Micromonospora sp. NPDC047467
GGCAGGGCGGGGCGGGGCGGGGCGGGGCGGGGCGGGGCGGGGCGGCAGGGCGCGGGGCAGGACGAAGCCGGGCCGGGCCGGGAAGGTGGAGGCGGGCCGGGCGGAGGGGGTGCCGAACGCCGGGCGGGGGTGGTTACGGGAGGGGGTGGGTGATCTTTTCGGTGGACTGGCGGGTGGGGAGGTTCGCCGGGTTCGGGTTGGCGCACAGGACAACCGTGGCGGCCCGGGTCAGCGGGGCCAGCAGCCAGTCGACCGGGTCGGGGTAGCGGGTCGCGTCGACCAGGATCCGGGCACCCGGCTCGATGCCCAACTCCGTGGCGCGTGCCTCGGCGCGGGCCAGCAGGTGCCCGTCGGACGGGCCCGGCCCGGGTTGCGGGGTGAAATGGTCGCCGTGGGCGCGTACCTCGACCACGTAGTCGGCGAAGCCGGGGGGCACCTGTCGCAGCGGGGCGGCGAGTGGGGACAGCCCGAGGGCGTACCGCTCGTCGGCGGACCAGGACTGTGCCTCGTCGAGTCGGTCGGCGGCAGCGAAGAGCACGTCCACGGTGCCCGGTGTGTCGATCACGCTCAATTTGGCCGACCAGCAACCCAGCAGCACGGCCGCGGTCTGCCAGTGCGGCGGCAGCAGCACCCCGGCCAGGGCGCCCGGTGCCAGGCCGACCTCGTCGACGAGGAGGTTGGCGGTCTTGGCCACCCAGTTCGCCAGGGTGGCGCCGGAAAGTTCGGTGCGGTCGCCGCTCGCATCGTCGTACCAGGTCAGCAGCGGTCGGGTCGGGTCGGTCGCGATCGCGTCGGCGAAAACCCGGGCAATATTGTCGGCCATCGGCGCGAACGATACGCCTCTGCGGGCCGTACTCGAAGACGATGACAAGTCGGCGTAGCGTCGGGTCGCAGTCAGCGTCGGCCCCGAACTCCGGCGTAGGCTTGACCCCCGGAGTGTTGTTCCCCACAGACACCAGTACAAGGAGTCGCCCCGTGACCGCCGGTCGCCCGCCCCGCGTGCTCATCGACGCCACGAGTGTCCCCGCCGACCGTGGTGGTGTCGGTCGATACGTCGACGGTCTGCTCGGTGCCCTCGGCAAGGTGTGCGGGTCGGGGGTGGAGTTGGCTGTGGTGAGCCTCCGCACCGACCTGGAGCGTTACACCCGGATGCTGCCGGGCGCGGAGATCATCCCCGCTCCGGCGGCGGTGGCGCACCGCCCGGCGCGGCTCGCCTGGGAGCAGACCGGCCTGCCGCTGCTCGCCCAGCAGGTGGGCGCGCACGTGCTGCACTCGCCCTTCTACACCTGCCCGCTGCGGGCGGGATGCCCGGTCACGGTCACCGTGCATGATGCGACGTTCTTCACCGAGCCGGAGCACTACGACAAGTCCCGCCGGACGTTCTTCCGCAGCGCCATCAAGACATCCCTGCGCCGTGCCGACCGGGTGATCGTGCCCAGCAAGGCCACCCGGGACGAGCTGATCCGGCTGCTCGACGCCGACCCGACCCGCATCGACGTGGCCTACCACGGGGTCGACCACTCCGCCTTCCACGCGCCCGGCGAGGAGGAGAAGGCCCGTGTGCGTGCCCGGCTGGGGTTGGGCAACAGCAGTTACGTTGCCTTCCTCGGTGCCAAGGAGCCGCGCAAGAACGTACCCAATCTGATCCGTGGCTGGGCCCGGGCGGTGGCCGACCGGGAGGACCCGCCGGCCCTGGTGATCGCCGGCGGGCAGGGGCACGACGACGACATCGACCGCGCGGTGGCCGAGGTCCCGTCGCACCTGCGCCTGCTGCGTCCCGGCTACCTGCGCTACGCCGACCTGCCCGGTTTTCTCGGGGGCGCGCTGGTCGCCGCCTACCCCTCGTACGGTGAAGGGTTCGGTCTGCCGATCCTGGAGGCGATGGCGTGCGCCGCCCCGGTGCTGACCACGCCCCGGCTCTCGCTGCCCGAGGTGGGCGGCGACGCGGTGGCGTACACCTCGGAGGACCCGGAGCAGATCGGCACGGACCTGGCCGCCCTGCTGGACGACGAGCAGCGACGGTTGTCGCTGGCGAAGGCCGGTTTCGACCGGGCCAAGGAGTTCACCTGGGAGTCCAGCGCCGAGGTGCACATCGCCGCATGGAGTCGCGCCCGTTCGTGACCATCCGCGCCGCTGGCGGTGACCCGTGCCACTCTGGGCGGGTTCGTCGGGCATGATGTGCGGATGCTCTACGCGGTAATTCCGGCAGGTGGCAGCGGCACGAGGTTGTGGCCGTTGTCCCGCGCCGGCCACCCCAAATTCCTCCACCCGCTGACCGGCACCAGCGCGTCGCTGCTCCAGGCCACCGTGGAGCGGCTCGCGCCGCTGACCACACCGGATCGGACCCTTGTGGTCACCGGTGCCGCGCACGTCGCGGCGGTGGCCCGACAGCTGACCGGGCTGCCCGAGGAGAACATTCTGGTCGAGCCCTCACCACGGGACTCCTGCGCGGCGATCGCGCTGGCTGCGGCGGTGATCGCGCACCGTGATCCGGACGCGGTGATGGGCAGCTTCGCCGCCGATCACCTGATCGGCGACCCGGACAGCTGGGTGCGAACGGTCCAGGAGGCGGTGCGGGGGGCCGAGCAGGGAATGCTGATGACGGTTGGGATCACCCCGACCCGGCCGGAGACGGGCTACGGCTACCTGGAGACCGGCGACCCGACCGGGGACCTGCCGTGGCGGCCGGTGGCCGAGTTCAAGGAGAAGCCGGCCGCCGAGGTCGCCGAGGCGTACGTCCGCTCGGGCCGGCACCTGTGGAACGCGAGCATGTTCGTCTGGCGGGTGGACGTGTTCCTCGCCGAGTTGGCCCGCCAGCAGCCGGCCCTGCATCTCGGCGTCACCGCGATCGCGGCAGCCTGGGGCACCCCCGAGCAGGACGACGTCCTCGGCACGGTGTGGCCGACGCTGCCGAAGATCTCCGTTGACTACGCGGTGATGGAGGGCGCGGCCACCGCGGGTCGGGTGGCCACCGTGCCGGGCGACTTCGGCTGGAACGACGTGGGCGACTTCCACACCCTGGGCGAGGTGCTGCCGGCCGACGACGCGGGCAACGTGGTGCTCGGCACCGACGCCAAGCCGGGTGTGCTGCTGCGGGACAGCGCCAACCTGGTGGTCGTGCCGCAGTCGGGTCGGCTGGTGGCCGTCCTCGGGCTGCGTGACCTGATCGTGGTGGACACCCCGGACGCCGTGCTGGTCTGCCCACGTGACCGGGCCCAGGGCGTCAAGGCCCTGGTCGACGAGCTCAAGGAGCGGGGCGAAGAGGGCTACGTCTGAGGGCCGTGAGGGCCGGCGCGACCAGTCGTGCGGTCCCGCCGGCCAGCGGCTCGGGCAGCCGGTCCGGCGGAAACCAGCCCAGTTCGTCGGCCTCGTCGCTGACCTGCTCGACCGCTCCGGGCGGGGCGAGCACGGCGAACCGTACGTCGTAATGCAGGGAGCCACCCTGGCAGCGCACCGGGTGGATGTCCACGTCGATCGGAACGGGGTCGATGCGCAGGCCGGCGATCCCTGATTCTTCGGTGGCCTCGCGCAGCGCGGCGGCCGCCAGGGTCCTGTCCTCGGGCTCGCAGTGCCCGCCGAGCTGCACCCAACAACTGAGCTTGGTGTGCAGGCAGAGCAGCACCCGCGACCCGGTGGGGTCCAGCACCAGCGCGCTCGCGGTGACGTGGCCGGGGAGGTGCTGGCGGCTCATCGCGGCCGGCCCGGTGGCGAGCAGCGCGAGGGTCCGATCCCGGGCCGTGGCCGCGCCCGGGCTGGTCGGCTGCCAGCCGTCGAGCAGCGCGGTGGCGTCGGCGTGCAGCGCCGCGTACGTCTCGGGGTCGGTCGGGTGGGCGGCGGGTCCGGCGATCGTGGTGTCAGGCACCCCGACACTGTACGAGCGCACGCTCCACACCCGGGCGCGGCGACGCGACACCGGTTTCATCACGTCGAAGAGCTGGCATCTACGTCACCGGCGAGGACCATCGCGTCGCGCTCTGGGTCGTCTGACCTGGGCTGGCCGGTGACGAGCCGACGGATGATCGGGCGGCACCTCTGCGGAGCAAGGGCCGCAGACCCTCGTGGTGCCGCCCGATCACCGGTCGTTCCCGGTCCCGGAGCACCGGCAGAATGACGTGCCGGTGCCGCGCTCGGGTATTGGAAGCATGCCTAACTACCCCGGGAGGCGTCGAGCTCTTTCAGCCCAGACTTAAAAATGGAGATAACTGCCGGCCAGGTAGAGTCGGACGGTCACCCGGCATCCCTCTGCTGGCGACACGGGAGCTCCAATGCTGAGGATCTATTTTTCTGGCGAGGACATTCTCCGGACCCGGGTGGCGCCGACGGCGGACCCGGTCTGGGAGCTGGTCCTCAGCTTGCACGTGCTGCAGGGCCGAAACCGTGACCCGCTGACGTCGATGTGGCGGCAGGCCGTCACCCGCGACCTGCGCCAGGATGCCGCATCCGACCAGCTCCGGCTGCTCTTCGCGCTGAACCCGCCGCGCGGTTACTTCCCCGACTTCCTCACCCCGTACGCCAGCGTTGACGGTTTCGAGGCCGGTCTGGACGCGGTCCGCAGCACGCCGACACCGCGGTTGCAGCGAGACCTGACTGTGCTGGCCGCCGCGACCCCGCTGCCGGCCTCGGCCGCCGCGCTGGCCCGGGGCGACACGGCGGCGCTGCGCCAGTTCGCCGATTCGATGGAGCGGTACCGGTCGCTGGCGATCAGCCCGTACTGGGGTCAGATCCAGGCCGCGGTGGCGGCGGACCGCACCCGACGGGCGCGGGCCCTGCTCGACGGCGGCGTGGAGGGGCTGTTGACCAGCCTTCGACCGGCGATGCGCTGGGAGGCCGGGGTGCTGGAGGTCCGTGACTACCCGCACAGCCGGGAGCTGCACCTCGACGGCCGCGGGCTGATGCTGGTGCCGTCGTTCTTCTGCGCGAGCACCCCGGTCGCCCTGCTCGATCCGGCGCTGCCGCCGGTGCTGGTCTATCCGGTGGACCGGCTGGGCGGGCTGGCACCGGACAACAGTGCCGCGCCGGGCGCCGCGAGTGAGTCGCTGGCCGCGCTGCTCGGCCGGACCAGGGCCGCGGTGTTGCAGGCCAGCGGCGACGGCTGCACCACCGGCGAGGTGGCCCGCCGGCTCAACATCTCGGCGGCGGCGGCCAGCCAGCACGCCACCGTGCTGCGCAACGCCGGCCTGCTGGTCAGTCACCGCGACCGCAACACTGTGCTGCACACGCTGACCCCGCTCGGCCAAGCGGTGCTGGACGCCTGACGCGGCCCGACCGTGCCGGGTGGCCGGCTCAGCGGGCCGTCACAGGGCGAGTGTGGCGCTGGCCGGGCTGCCGGCGGGCGGGGGCAGCAGGGTTGACCCGATGCCCTCGGCGGCCAGGGCGACGCGCAGCCGGTGCAGGTCGGCGCCGAAGCGGACCAGGTCGCTCGGGTCGACCGGTGCGGGTGCCGTGCCGAGCACCAGGGCGGTGGCGTCGTCCGGCCAGCCGGGCACCCCGGCGATCAGGCCGAGCCGCATCTCCGTCTCGTCGAGCAGAGTGAAGACCGTGCCGGGGGCGACCACCCCGGCGACCGCCTCGATCGCCCGGCGCACCGCGACCGGGTCTGCCGGCGTGGGGCTCAGCGAGTCGACGAGGGCGGCGGCGTCGGCCAACCCGGCCGACCGGGCCTCGGCGGTGCCGAGCGAGAAGAGATCCTGCGCCGCGTCGCGGACCAGCGACTTCGCTCCGCTGGAGTCGTCGGCGCCGAGGCCGGAGAGGTAACCCCGCACCACCGCAACGGGGACCTGGTCGCACTTGCCCTTGATCAGCTCGCCGGCGCCCGCCAGCTCGTCCACCACGGCCATCTGGGTCAGCTGGAGTTCGTTGCCGTACGGATCCACTTCTCCCCGGTGGTCGCGGATGGCCGGCATCCCGGCCACCCCGAGCGCGACGTCGGTCAGTCCGTTGCGCCACGGCCGGCCCATGGTGTCGCTGACGATCACGGCGACGTCCAGGTCGTACCGGTCCTTGAGCGCCGCCCGCAGCGCTCGGGCCGACGCGTCCGGGTCGACCGGCAGCAGCACCAGCCGGGTCTTGTCGACGTTCGACGCGTCGATGCCGGCGGAGGCCATCACGAAGCCGTGGTGGGTCTGCACGATGCGGGTCGGCCCCCGGCTGGCCACCACCCGGGCGGTCTCACCGGCCAGTACGTCGTCCCGCGCGGCGAGCCGCTCGGGCCCGTCCGCCGGAACGTCGACCAGCCGCCCCTCCGCCTTGGAGACGATCTTGCTGGTGACCACCAGCACGTCGCCGTCGCGCAGCCAGGGCGCGGCGGTGGCGATCAGCGCCGCCAGGTCATCACCCTCGGTCACGTGGCCGATGCCCAGCACCGGCAGGATCTCCAGCCTCACGTCAACTCCACTGCGGCGCGGACCATCGCCGCCGTCGCCGCCTCGTCGGTCATCCGCAGCGGGAGCGCGCGGACCGTCACCTCCGGCACCAGTGTTCCCGCGTCCTCCTCGGCCACCAGCCAGCCGTCCAGCAGCCCGCCGGCCGACCGGCCGCCGTAGAGCCGGCCCACCCCGGCCGCACTGCACTCGACCCCCAGCACGGCGAGGCAGCGGTCGGCCATCCCCCGGACGGGAGCGCCACCGATGATCGGCGAGACGCCCACCACCGGCGCCGGGCCGTCGGTCACCGCCTCGCGCATCCCCGGTACGGCCAGCACCGGCGCGACGCTCACCACCGGATTGCTCGGTGCGATCAGCACCAGGTCGGCAGCACCGATCGCCTCCAGCACGCCGGGCGCCGGCTTCGCCGTCTCCGCGCCGACGAAGACGAAGCGGTGGGTGGGGATGTCGGCCCGGTACCGCACCCACCACTCCTGGAAGTGGATCGCCCGTTGGTCGCCGTCGCCCACGACGGCGTGGGTCTCCAACCGGTCGTCGGTGGCCGGCAGCAGACGTACGCCCGGCTGCCAGCGGGTAGCCAGCGCCTCGGTGACCGCGCTCAGCGGATAACCGGCGTTGAGCATGGTGCTGCGTACGAGATGGGTGGCGATGTCCTTGTCGCCGAGGCCGAACCAGGTCGGTTCCGCCCCGTACGCGGCCAGCTCCTCCTTGACCGTCCAGCTCTCCCCGACGCGGCCCCAGCCCCGCTCGGGGTCCGCGCCGCCGCCGAGCGTGTACATGACGCTGTCCAGGTCGGGACATACCTTCAACCCGTGCAACCACAGGTCGTCGCCGACGTTCACCACGGCGGTCACCTCGGCGTCGACCTCGCGGGCGTACGCCCGGACGCCGAGCAGGAACCGAGCGCCGCCGATGCCGCCGGCCAGAACCACGATGCGCATGTCGACCATCCTCGCGCACCTGACGCCTCCGGTCCGCCGGTGGCCGGGGAGACTAGGCTCACGTGCGCCCTGTCCGATTACGCCCCGAGGGGGAGCTCGTGACCAGCCCCGCCGAGCCCGCGTCCACCGACGCGTCGCAGGCCCGCCAGCTGACCAAGCCACTACGCGAACTGGGCGCGCTCGCGCTGCTCGGTGCGAACGCCGTGCTCCTCTTCGTTGGTCTGCTCCGGTTGCTCAGCCCGAACGACTACGCCGACATCACCGACCGCGCGGGCGGCGCGTTCTTCGCGTTCATCGGCGTGGAGGCGGTGGCCCTGCCGCTGCTGGCCGTGCTGCTGGCCACCCACATCTCGCCGATCGTGCCGAAGGCGAAGCTGATCACGCAGGTGGCCCTGGGTGAGTACGCGTTCAGCGCGCTACTCGGCACGCTCACCATGCTGGTCTGGACGGTGGGTCGACTCGCCGAGGCCGAAATCCTCGACGCGCTGCTCGGCGTCCTCAGCCGGTTCGCCTGGCTGATCATCTTCGGGGTCGCCGCCTGGGTGGTCTTCACCGTCTGGCGCAGGCTCTACTACGTGCCCAAGCCGAAGGCCCAGCCGGGCGTCTACGGCCAGCCGCAGCCGGGCTGGCCGCAGCAGCAGGGTGGCTGGCCGGCTCCGGGTCAGCCCGGTGGCCAGCCGCAGGGTGGGTGGCCGGCTCCCGGCCAGCCCGGTGGTCAGCCCCAGGAGGGTTGGCCGGGTCAGCAGGGCGGTCAGCCGCAGGGTGGTTGGCCAGGTCAGCAGGGCGGTCAGCCGCAGGCGCAGTTCCCGGGCCAGTACGGCCAGTCCTCGCCGCCCTTCCAGGCGGCCCCGCAGTCGGCACCGCCGGCCCCGCAGTCGGCCCCGCCGTTTCCGCAGTCCGGGCCGCCCTTCCCGACCGCCCCGCAGTCCGCACCGCCGGTGAACCCCGCCCCGCAGTCGGCACCGCCTGCCCCGCAGTCGGCGCCTCCCGCGCCGCCGTTCGGGCAGCCGCCGTCGGCCGACCCGACCCAGGCGATCCCGCGCCAGTCCGCTGACCCGACCCAGGCGATCCAGCACCAGCCCGCCGACGCGACCCAGGCGATCCCGCACCGGGCCGCCGACGCGGACACCGACCGCACCCAGTACCTCAACCCAGGCGACCACCCCACCCAACCCCGCTAAACCACACCCACCGCCGCCTCCCCACCCGGTCGATCATGAAGTTATTGCCCTGACACGCCGAGATCGAGGGCAATAACTTCATGATCGACCGGGTGAGGGGCGGACCGGGGCCGGGTGAGGGGCGGACCGGGGCCGGGTGAGGGGCGGACCGGGGCCGGGTGGGGGCCGGACCGGGGCCGGTGGGGGCGGACCGGGGGCGGGACCGGGGGCGGCGGAATGCTGCGCATAGGCTGGGCGGATGGTTGATCGCACCCACTCCGGCCCGAGCGAGGCGAGCGTGCGGCGGGCCCTGGGCCGGGCCGCGACCGGGCGGTCGCTGGACGTCGACGAGGCGACCGCGCTGCTCGCCGCCCGTGGTGACGCGCTCGACGAACTGCTCCGGACCGCCGGTGGGATCCGTGACGCCGGGCTGCGTGAGGCCGGGCGGCCGGGCGTCGTCACGTACTCGAAGAAGGTCTTCATCCCGCTGACCCGGCTCTGCCGGGACCGCTGCCACTACTGCACGTTCGCCACCGTGCCGCACCGGCTGCCGGCGCCGTTCCTGGACCGCGACGAGGTGCTGGCCATCGCCCGGGAGGGCGCCGCGCTGGGCTGCAAGGAGGCCCTGTTCACCCTCGGTGACCGGCCGGAGGACCGCTGGCCGGCGGCGCGGAGCTGGCTGGACGAGCGCGGCTACGACTCCACCCTCGACTACCTGCGCGCCTGCGCGGTGGCGGTGCTGGAGGAGACGGGCCTGCTGCCGCACCTCAACCCGGGCGTGCTGACCTGGTCGGAGCTGCAACGGCTCAAGCCGGTCGCGCCCAGCATGGGCATGATGTTGGAGACCACGGCGACCCGGCTCTGGTCCGAGCCGGGCGGCCCGCACTACGGCTCGCCGGACAAGGAGCCGGCGGTCCGGCTGCGGGTGCTCGACGACGCCGGCCGCGTCGGGGTGCCGTTCACCACCGGCATCCTCATCGGCATCGGCGAGACCCCGGCGGAGCGGGTGGACGCGCTCTTCGCGATCCGCCGCGCGCACCGGGAGTACGGCCACCTCCAGGAGGTGATCGTGCAGAACTTCCGCGCCAAGCCGGACACGGCGATGCGCGGTATGCCCGACGCGGAGCTGCACGACCTGGCCGCCACGGTGGCGGTGGCCCGGCTGCTGCTCGGCCCGAAGGCCCGGATCCAGGCTCCGCCGAACCTCATCGCCGGCGAGTACGACCTGCTGCTGCGCGCCGGCATCGACGACTGGGGTGGTGTCTCGCCGCTCACCCCGGACCACGTCAACCCGGAACGCCCCTGGCCGCAGATCGAGGAGCTGGCCCGGCACACCGAGCTGGCCGGGTTCACGCTGCGGGAGCGGCTGACCATCTACCCGGAGTACGTGCGCGCGGGCGACCCGTGGCTCGACCCTCGGCTGCTGCCGCACGTCGGTGCCCTGGCCGATCCGGCGACGGGAATGGCGGTCGAGGCGGCCCTGCCGCAGGGCCACCCCTGGCAGGAACCGGAGGAGGTGTTCGGCGGCCGGAGCGACCTGCACGCCACCATCGACACCACCGGCCGGACCGGGGACCGGCGGGGCGACTTCGACAGCGTCTACGGGGACTGGGCCGAGGTGGCCACGAAGGTGACCGCCGGGCCGACGGCTCTGACCGGCGACGATGACCTGCGGGCCGGGCTGCGGCTCGCCGCCGACAACCCGGCCGCGCTGCTGGAGCCGGGCAACACCGATGCCGCGCTGGCGCTGTTCGGCGCGGACGGGCCGGCGCTGGACGAGTTGTGCCGGCTCGCCGACGACGTGCGCCGCGACACGGTCGGCGACGACGTCACCTACGTGGTCAACCGCAACATCAACTTCAGCAACGTCTGCTACGTCGGTTGCCGCTTCTGCGCCTTTGCCCAGCGGGAGCGGGACGCCGACGCGTACCGGCTCTCCGTCGAGCAGGTCGCCGACCGGGCTGAGGAGGCGTGGGCGGCCGGTGCCAGCGAGGTCTGCCTCCAGGGCGGCATCGACCCGAAGATGCCGGTCACCGGGTACGCCGACATCGTGCGGGCGGTCAAGGCCCGGGTGCCCGGGATGCACGTGCACGCGTTCTCACCCATGGAGATCGTCACCGCCGCGGCCAAGGCCGGCGTGCCGGTCCGCGAGTGGCTGACCCAGCTGCGCGAGGCGGGCCTGGACACCATCCCGGGCACCGCTGCGGAGATCCTCGACGACGACGTGCGCTGGGTGTTGACCAAGGGCAAACTCCCGGCCGCCGCCTGGGTCGACGTGGTGAGCACCGCCCACGAGCTGGGCATCCGGTCCAGCTCCACGATGATGTACGGCCACGTCGACCATCCCGGGCAGTGGTTGGCGCACTTCCGGGTGCTGGCCGGTGTGCAGGACCGCACCGGCGGGTTCACCGAGTTCGTGGCGCTGCCGTTCGTGCACACCAACGCCCCGATCTACCTGGCCGGCATCGCCCGCCCGGGGCCGACGTGGCGGGAGAACCGGGTCGTGCACGCCATGTCCCGGCTGCTGCTGCACGGCCGGATCGACAACATTCAGTGCTCCTGGGTGAAGCTCGGTGACGAGGGCACGGTGGCCATGCTCCAGGGTGGCTGCAACGACCTGGGCGGCACGTTGATGGAGGAGACCATCTCCCGGATGGCCGGCTCCGACAACGGTTCGGCGCGTACCGAGGAGCAGTTGCGGGCGATCGCGAAGGCGGCCGGGCGTCCGGCGCGCAAGCGTACGACCGCGTACGGTCACCTTCGCCCCTGAGGTCGAACCTTTCCCCGCCGCCGGCCGTACCAAGCGATGCCGGCGGCGGTTGCGGCGAGGACCGCCGCCGGTGACCCCACAGGGCCCGGCGACGTCGGTCGGCGGCACCGGACCCGTCCGTCCCCCGCGGGCGCGTTCGCGCCGCAGCCGGAAAGGTTGCCCATGACCAGTGATCAGCGGAAGCGGCCCTGGCCGCGACTGACCCGCCGGCAGACGTTGACCGCCGCGGCCAGCGCCACCCTCGGTGCCGCGGCACTCACCGTGCCGGGTCTGTCGGCCGCGCAGAACGCGCCGGGCGCGGCCGGTCGGGCCGACGAACCAATCGTCGTGCATCTGCGGGACGCGGCCTCCGGAACGATGGACGTCTTCGTCGGTGAATCCCGCATCGAGGTGCGCGACCGCGGCCTGGCGGACCGGCTGCGGCGCGCCGCCCGGCGCTGACCCGTCCGCTCCGCTCCGCCATCCTGTTCCCCGCCCAGTGAGGTTGGTCCGCCATGTCTTCCCACCGCGAGGCCCCGGAAATAGCCAAGGATCCGGTCGCCGACAGCTCCGACCTGTACGCGTTCGTCAGCCCCGACAAGCCCGACACGGTCACGTTGATCGCCAACTACGTGCCGTTGCAACTGCCGTCGGGAGGGCCGAACTTCTTCGAGTTCGGCGACGACGTGCGGTACGAGATCCATATCGACAACGACGGCGACGGCCGTGCGGATGTCACCTACCGGTTCGAATTCACCACCGAGATCACCAATCCGAACAGTTTTCTCTACAACACCGGCCCGATCGACTCGCTGGACAGCAAGAACTGGAACCGGCGGCAGTTCTACAGCCTGACCCGGGTGGCCGACGGTCGGGAGCACCGGCTCGCGCACAAACTGCCCTGCCCGCCGTGCAATGTCGGCCCGCTGTCCACCCCGAAGTACGCCGAGTTGGTCCGGCAGGCCACCTTCACCCTGTCCACGGGGGAGCGGGTCTTCGCCGGTCAGCGCGCGGACGGCTTCTTTGTCGACCTCGGAGCGATCTTCGACCTCGGTACGTTGCGGCCGTTCCAGCAACTGCACGTGGCGGGCAAGAAGATCTTCAAGGCCGAGGGGGAGCCGGTCAACGCCACCGACCGGATGAACGTGCACAGCATCGCCGTGCAGGTGCCGTTGAAGCACGTGCGCCGACGCGCCAACCGGTACGGTGCGGCCGACCCGGCCTCGGTGATCGGAGTGTGGACCTCGGCATCGCGCCGGCAGGTCCGGGTGCTGGGTGACCGGGTGGCCGGGGACACCTCGACCGGCCCGTTCACGCAGGTCTCCCGGCTGGGCAATCCGCTGTTCAACGAGGTCATCGTGCCGATGTCCAAGAAGGATCTGTGGAACTCGCTGCCGCCCTCGGAGGACAAGCGGTTCGCGCAGTTCGTCGAGCAACCGGAGTTGGCCGCGCTGCTGCCGGCGCTCTACCCGGACGTCTTTCCTAACCTGGACAAGCTCACCAAGGCCAAGAAGGCTCGGGCGGACCTGGTGGCGATCCTGCTCACCGGTGTGCCGGCCGGCCTGATCGACGGGTTCACCAATGCCACAGGTGACGTTCAGGCTGACATGCTGCGGCTCAACACGGCGATCCGGCCGACCCGCCGTCCGGACCGGTTCGGGGTGCTCGGCGGTGACCTGGCCGGCTATCCGAACGGGCGCAGGGTCGGCGACGACGTGGTCAGCATCGCGCTGCGGGCCATCGCCGGGGTGACCGTCCCGCTGGTGGACAAGACGTTCCGCCCGGACGCGGCGGCCGCGGCGGTGACGCCGGGGTTGAGCGCGGCCGACGTGACCGCCCCGTTCCTCGCGAACTTCCCCTACCTGGGTACGCCGTACGACGGGTTCAACAACCCGTCAGCGGCGGCGGCCTGACGGGCGTGGGGGAGCGGCGGATGCACGAGCACGCGTACGGGCCCTCGGAGACCGGGAGTGTCGTCCTCGACCTGGGTGGCGACACCGGTGCGCTGATCATCTACACCGGTCGGGATCTGCACGGTCGGGAGATCGAGATCAGCCGCGACGGTGAGCGGCGGGTCCACTCGGCGGTGCGGGAGCGCCGGGTGCGGGACGGGTCGTTCCACAGTGCGGTCTATCCCGATCTGGACGCCGGGATTTATACCGTCTGGTGGGACGACGATACGTCCGCCGGCACAGTTTCTGTCCACGGTGGAGGGATAGCGGAGTTCGTCTGGCCCAGCAGCGGTTTCAGGTCGGTCGGCTGACCGTACCGTGCCTGTTTTCCGATCGCGCCCCGTCCACATCGTGGACGGGGCGCGTTGGTCGTCGACGGCTCGACGGGCGGTCTGCGTCGCGCCGCGTTAACCTGTCTCCCACCAAGATCAGCTTTGTGGTGAGGGGGTCGACCACCATGTCCGGCGTCGCCATGACGTCCTCTGTCGGGGGAGCGCCACGGCAGAAAAGTCGGGCAACTCGCCGGAGAGGGCGTTACTCGGCCGGGGTCTGAATCGATAGGGCAGGTTGCGAGGCCGGACGGTCCTGGTGGCCGACCGGGGGTGTCGGGAGGGCGACTCCATTATCAAGTTTGGCTTGACGGCGCACGCATTACACGCGTGTAATTTGAATGGGGTTGTTCGCACGGAACGCAACAAAACGGGACCGGACGGACAAGCACGCCTTTCGCGTGGGGGGTTGCAGCGGCGATGACGCCGGTGCGCGACAAGGAGGCATTTGATGGACGGCCAGCTTGAGGTGGCCGACCTGCTCGGAAACGCGCCGGAGTGGCAGGAGCGAGCCTTGTGCTCGCAGACCGACCCCGAGGCGTTCTTTCCCGAGAAGGGCGGCTCCACCCGGGAGGCGAAGCGGATCTGCTCGCGCTGCGAGGTCAAGACCGAATGCCTCGAATACGCTCTGGGTCACGACGAGCGTTTCGGCATCTGGGGTGGGCTATCGGAGCGGGAACGGCGCAAGTTGAAGCGGCGGGCCGCTTGAGCGGTGCGGGGTCGGGGCGGTGGGGGCCGCCCGACTCAGCCGTCGTAATCCAGGTCGCCCCGGCCGACGCGGCAGAGGCTGCTCAGGCCAACTCGTCGGGGTCGACGCCGAGCAGGTTCGCCACCTGCTCGATGATCACGTCATGGACGAGGTCCGCGAGATCCTCGCGGTCCATCGCCCGGAACTCCAGTGGCCGCCGATAAAGCACGATCCGCGGGGGCACCTCCTGGCGGCCGGGGCGGCCGGGCAGCAGCCGGGCCAGCGGCACCTCGCCGTCCTCCAGCACGTCGGAGTCGTAGACGTTCAGATCCGGCGGGACGTCCTCGACCGCGAACTCGACACCGGCCAGCTCCTTGGCGAACCGGCGCTCCAACGTCTCGACGGTGTCCAGGACCAGGTCGTCGAAGACCTCGGCCTTGGTCCGGGCCAGCGGGACGGTCGCCGGCACCAGTCGCCCGCGCAGGCCACGCCCGTGCCGGTCACGGTGCACACGCCGGCCGGGGCCGGGGCGGCGGTGTTCCGGGCTCGTCATGAGGCAAAGGGTAGCCCCCGCGCCGGGTCGGTCAGCGGCAGCGCCGCTCCTGTGGCGCGGCGCGGATCGAGGTCGTGAATTGTGATCACCACGACGGGCGTGTCGCAACGCGAAGCGATGCGCCGGACCCGGTAATGGAGATACCCTGCCGCCGTGAGGTCACCACGGCGCTGCTCCCGTAACGGCTGCCCCCGGCAAGCGGTCGCCACATTGACCTATGTCTACAACGAGTCGACAGCGGTCGTGGGTCCGTTGGCGGCGTTCGCCGAGCCGCACACGTACGACCTGTGTGAGCCGCACGCCCGCAGCCTGACCGCGCCGCGTGGCTGGGACGTGGTCCGGCACGAGGGCGAGTTCGAGCCGCCCCCGCCCACCACCGACGACCTGGTGGCGCTGGCCGAGGCGGTCCGTGAGGCGGCCCGTCCGGCCCCGCGCCCGCCGGAGCCCGACCAGCACCACGAGAACCCCCACCAGACCGGCCGCCGAGGCCACCTCCGGGTGATCCCGCCCAACCACTGACCCCCGGTCAGTGGCCCAGCAGGCGGGAGAACGCGGCGGCCCGGCGTGCCGGTCGGCCGGTGCGGGCTTCGGCGGCGTCGGCACCTGTCATGACCCGTAGGCCGGCGTTCACCGCCAGCCAGCGCAGAGGCTCCGGCTCCCACCGGGGCGAGCGGTGGTTCACCCAGGGCAGCGTGGTCAGCTCGGTGCGTTGGCCACGGATCAGGTCGGCCAGCGTGCGGCCGGCGAGGTTGCTGGAGCCCACCCCGTCCCCGACGTAGCCGCCCGCCCAGGCCAGCCCGCTGGCCCGGTCGAAACCGACCGAGGCGTTCCAGTCCCGGGCCACGCCGAGCGGGCCACCCCAGGTGTGTGTCAACGGCACGTCCGGGCCGAGCACCGGGAAGAGTTCCCCGAGGGTCCGCCGCAGCGCGGCGAACACCCGGGGCTCCCGGTCGTAGCCGGGCAGGATCCGGGACCCGAGATGGTACGGCGCGCCGCGCCCGCCGAACGCCAACCGACCGTCGGCGGTGCGCTGGCCATAGATGATCACGTGCCGGTAGTCGGAGAACGTCTCCCGCCGGGCCAACCCGATCCGCGCCCACGTCTCGTCGGCGACTGGCTCGGTGGCCACCATCAGCGAGTACACCGGCGCCACGGCCCGCCGCTGACGGGGCAGCGTGGGCGTGTACCCCTCGGTGGCCCGGACCACCACCGGCGCCCGTACCGTCCCGGCCGCCGTCACCGCCGCGCCGGCCCGGATCGCGACCACCGGGGTGCCCTCGTGGATCGTCACCCCGAGCCGTTCCACGGCTCGGGCGAGACCGCGGACCAGCTTCGCCGGGTGCACGGCCGCGCAGTGCGGGGTGTACGTCCCACCGCGTACCCCCTCGGCGGCGCACCGCGCGGCGGCCTCGTCGGCGTCGAGGAGCGCCAGGTGCTCCGGGCCGAAGCCGAACGCGCGGGCCTCGTCCACGGCGGCCCGAGCACGGGCGAGCTGTGGGCCGGTGCGGGCCAGGGTGATCGTGCCACCGTCGGCCCAGTCGCAGTCGATGCCCTCGGCCACGGCCACCCGGCCCACCTCGCGCACCGTCTCGTGCAGCGCCCGCTGCATGGCGACGGCAGCGTCCCGGCCGTGTCGACGGGCCAGCCCGGTCAGCGACGTGGGGAAGAGCGCAGAGCACCAGCCGCCGTTGCGGCCGGACGCGCCGTACCCGGCGATCTCCTTCTCCAGCACCGTGACGCGAAGTGCCGGGTCGGCCCGAGCCAGGTGGTACGCCGTCCACAGCCCGGTGTAGCCACCTCCCACGATCACCACGTCGGCGTCCGCGTCGCCGGGCAGCGCGGGCCGTGGGGTCAGTGGTTCATCCAGGGTGGACAGCCAGTACGACAGGCCCCGGTAGCGCCCGGCGGGATCGCCGCTCAGAGTCGCGTCCATGCCTCGGTGAGGACCGCGCGCAGGATCTGCTCGATCTCGTCGAAGTGCCGCTGCTCGGCGATCAGCGGCGGCGCGAGCTGAATGACGGGGTCGCCCCGGTCGTCGGCCCGGCAGTAGAGCCCGGCCTGGAACAGCGCGGTGGACAGGAAGCCACGCAGCAGCCGCTCCGACTCGGCCTCGTCGAAGGTCTCCCTGGACGTCTTGTCCTTGACCAACTCGATGCCGTAGAAGTAGCCGTCACCCCGGACGTCGCCGACGATCGGCAGGTCGTGCAGCTTCTCCAGAGTGGCCCGGAACGCGTCCTCGTTGGCCCGTACGTGCCCGATGAGGTCCTCGCGGGCGAACACCTCCAGGTTGGCCAGGGCCACCGCGCAGGAGACGGGGTGGCCGCCGAACGTCACCCCGTGGGCGAACATGCCGGTCTCGGTGAGGAACGGCTCCATCAGCCGGTCGCTGGCGATCATCGCGCCGAGCGGGGCGTACCCGGAGGTGATGCCCTTGGCCGTGGTGATGATGTCGGGCTGGTAGCCGTAGCGCACCGCGCCGAAGTACTCGCCCAGCCGGCCCCAGGAGCAGATCACCTCGTCGGAGACGAGCAGCACGTCGTACGCGTCGCAGATCTCCCGGACCCGCTCGAAGTAGCCGGGAGGGGGTGGGAAGCAGCCGCCGGAGTTCTGCACGGGCTCCAGGAAGACCGCGGCAACCGTGTCCGGCCCTTCGCGCTCGATGGCCCGGCCGATCTCGTCGGCGGCCCAGCGGCCGAACGCCTCGGGGTCGTCGCCGTGCTCGGGCGCCCGGTAGAAATTGGTGTTCGGCACCTTGATCCCGCCGGGCACCAGCGGCTCGAAGTCACTCTTGATGCCGGGCAGGCCGGTGATCGACAGCGCGCCCATCGAGGTGCCGTGGTATGCGATGTACCGGCTGACCACCTTGTACTTGTTGGGCTGGCCGGTGCGCTTGAAGTAGGCCCGGGCCAGCTTCCACGCCGCCTCGACCGCCTCCGAACCGCCGGTGGTGAAGAAGACCCGGTTCAGGTCGCCGGGGGTGAGCGAGGCGATCTTCTCGGCCAGCTCGATGGCCTTCGGGTGGGCGTACGACCAGAGCGGGAAGTAGGCCAACTCGCCGGCCTGCTTGGCGGCGGCCTCGGCCAGCTCGGTGCGGCCGTGGCCGGCGTTGACGACGAAGAGCCCGGCGAGGCCGTCCAGGTAGCGGCGGCCCTGCGCGTCCCACACGTACGCGCCCTCGCCGCGCACGATGGTCGGCACCTCACCGGCGGAGTAGCTCGCCATCCGGGTGAAGTGCATCCAGAGGTGGTCGGTGGCGTTGGCCATGTCAGCCCCATCGGTCGTCGGGCCGGTCAAAGGGGTGACACCGGCCGCTCTGCCCACGGTTATCGCACAGTCTCGGGCCTCAAGGCAAGTGTTATCGGTGGCGTGATGGCGCAGTCACGACGGATTCAGCGAACGGATGTCTGAAGCTCAACGGAATCCGCATCGGATGGGCGGGGCGGGTGGCGAGCCTGTAGCGGGCCGGTGGCGGGCGGTGGGCCTGTGGCGGGCCAGTGGCGGATGGCGGGCCGGTGGCGGGCGGTGGGCCGGTGGCGGGCCGGCGGTGGGCCGGTGGCGGGCGGCGAGGTGGTAGGGCGACTGGGCGGCATCCCCTGGAGGGCGGCGGTGCGGTGGCTGCGGCCTTTGGAGCTGAATCGTTTACGACATCACGGCTGCGTTGGGCTGCTCGCTGCTGGCCCTCCGGTGCCGGGCGCGTCGGGCTGGGGCCCATTGCGATGTGGGCCCCGTTGGTGTGGGGCGCATCGGGGTGGGCCCCGTCGGGGTGGGCCCCGTCGGGGTGTGGCCCGTCGGGGTGTGGCCCGTCGGGGTGTGGCCCGTCGGGGTGTGGCCCGTCGGGGTGTGGCCCGTCGGGGTGTGGCCCGTCGGGGTGGGCCCCGTCGGGGTGGGCCCCGTCGGGGTGTGGCCCGTCGGGGTGTGGCCCGTCGGTGTCGGGCCCGTTCGTGTCAGGCCGTCGGTATTGGGCCCGTTGGCATTGGGGTCCGGCGGTGTCGGGCCCGTCGGTGTCGGGCCCGTTCGTGTCAGGCCGTCGGTATTGGGCCCGTTGGCATTGGGGCCCGTCGGTGTCGGGCCCGTCGGTGTCGGGTCCGGTGGCATTGGGTCCGGTGGCATTGGGTCTGGTGGCGTCGGGCCCGTCGGTATCGGGCCCATTGGCGTCGGGTCGGTGGCGGTCAGGCCCGTCGGTAGCGGGCCCGTCGGTAGCGGGCCGGTTGGCGCCGGGTCCGGTGGCGTCAGGCCCCCTTTGGCGCCCGGCCCGCTGTTGCCCACCCTGCTCTCGGCCGATTCGTTTACGACATCAGCTCCAAAGCGCCCGCAGGAGGTGGTGCCTCCCCTTGGCCGGCGTCTCGATCCACTCCAGATCGCCGATGTTGCGGTGTCGAGGCGGGGTGATACCGCCAGGTCGGCGATGTTGAGTGGATCAACTGTGTGGATCAACCGTGGGCCGCGGGGGACGCCTTTGGGGGCGATCGAGGGCGTCCTGAATGCGCGCCAAACCGTCCTATCGCAACACGCCGGTAGACGGGGGACTTCGGCACCCAGCGTGGCTGGCGTGCACCGAGCCGAGCGGCGCTTTGCACCGAGCCGGGCGGCGTTTTACACCGAGCGGAGCGGCAGTCTGCGCCGAGCGGAGCGGCAGACGGGGGACTTCGACACCGAGCCGAGCGGCAGTCTGCGCCGAGCGGAGCCGTGGTGTGCGTCCGGCTAGGCGGGAGGAGGATCCGAGGGCGAACTAGGCGTTGCGGCTGGCGATGGCCGAGGCGGGGGAGACGGTCGAGTCGCTGGCCGAGAAGGTCCGCGTCGACCCCAGGACGGCGGCGCGGACACCCCGATTTCCGGAATGCCGAGTGGATCACGCGGAGCTATCGTGCTGCGAGCGGGCGGCGCCGAGCCCCGAAGCGACCAGGGGCAGGTCAGGCCGTACCCCAGGTGTAGGTCTGCTTGCGCAGCTTGAGGTAGACGAACGCCTCGGTGGAGAGCACCCCGGGCACCGAGCGCAGCCGTTGCAGGATCTCCAGCAGGTGGTCGTCGTTGCGGCAGACCACCTCGGTGAGCAGGTCGAACGACCCGGCGGTGATGACCACGTAGTCGACCTCGTCCAACTCGGCCAGCCGGTCGGCCACGGACTCCAGGTCGCCGTCGGTACGCAGGCCGATCATCGCCTGGCGTGGGAAGCCGAGCTGGAGCGGATCCGTCACGGCGACGATCTGCATCACACCGGAGTCGAGGAGCCGCTGCACCCGCTGGCGCACGGCCGCCTCGGAGAGCCCGACCGCCTTGCCGATGGTGGCGTACGGACGGCGGCCGTCCTCCTGGAGCTGTTCGATGATCTGCTTGGCGACGTCATCGAGCAGAGCGTGATTGGCACCTTCACGGACAGCGACGCGTCGACCGCCGTTGCCGTTCTCGTGCTGCCGGTTCGTCATCGTGCGCTCCCCATGTCCCGAATCGTGATGTCGCGCGTGTATCTCCGCGTAGTCTGGCGTATTTCGTCGTGCATCGCTATTCCCGCAACGGAATCCCTTGTAAGGAAGGTCACCTCATGTCAGGATCAGTCGTCCACGACACCTGATTCTCCCGACCCTTCCGCCGGCGCGCCTCCCCCGTCCCGCCCGCCGACGATGACCCCCTTAGGAGTCGTCATGCGTACTCCCCTCCGGCCTCTCTCCCGGCGTGGACTGCTCACCGGCACTCTCGGTTCGGCCGCACTGCTCACCATGGGCGGCAGCCTCGCCGGCTGTGGCACCAAGGGCGCGCAGCAGACCGAGGCCGGCTGCGTCAGCGAGGACCTTTCCGGCACCGAGAAGAAGCTTGCCTTCTCCAACTGGCCGCAGTACATGGACGTCGACGAGAAGGACGAATCCAAGCGGCCGAGTCTGGACGAGTTCATCACGAAGACCGGCATCCAGGTCACTTACACCGAGGACATCAACGACAACAACGAGTTCTTCGGCAAGGTGCAGAACCAGCTCGCCGCCTGCCAGAGCACCGACCGGGACATCATCGTCCTGACCGACTGGATGGCGGCGCGGATGATCCGGCTCGGCTGGATCCAGAAGCTCGACCCGGCGAAGCTCCCGAACGTCCAGGCGAACCTGTTGCCGTCGCTGCTCAACCGCTCCTTCGACACCGAGAACCGGATCTCGATCCCGTGGCAGTCCGGCCTCGCCGGGTTGGCGTACAACGGCAGCGTCACCAAGGAGGTGCGGACCGTCGACGAGTTGCTGACCCGGCCCGACCTCAAGGGCAAGGTGACGGCGCTCAGCGAGATGCGCGACACCATGGGCCTGCTGCTCGGCGCGGGCGGGCACAACCCGGCGAACTTCACCGGCGCCCAGTTCGACGACGCGCTCAACAAGCTCAAGAAGGCCGTCGACTCCGGGCAGATCCGCAAGTTCACCGGCAACGACTACGCACCGGATCTGGCCAAGGGCGACATCGCCGCGTGCATCGGCTGGTCCGGCGACGTCATCCAGCTTGCCAGTGAGAACGAGAAGGTGAAGTTCGTCGCGCCCGACTCCGGTGTGATGCTCTTCAGCGACAACATGATGGTTCCCAACAAGGCCACCCACAAGGGCAACGCCGAAGCGTTGATCAACTATTACTACGAGCCGGCCGTCGCCGCGAAGCTCGCCGCGTACGTCAACTACATCTGCCCGGTCAAGGGCGCGCAGGCCGAGATGGAGAAGATCGACCCGGAGCTCGCCGCCAACCCGCTGATCTTCCCGGACGAGGCGCTGCTGTCGAAGTCCAGGGTGTTCATGTCCCTGGACGAACGGCAGGAGAAGGAGTACGAAGGCAAGTTCCAGCAGGTCATCGGGGCGTGACGGGGATGGCGCGCGAGACACCGGCCGGCGATCTGCGCCTGGCCAACCTCACCAAGCGGTTCGGCATCTTCACGGCCGTCGACGATCTGAGCCTCACCATCGAGCAGGGTTCGTTCTTCGCACTGCTCGGCGCGTCCGGCTGCGGCAAGACCACCACCCTGCGGATGATCGCCGGGCTGGAGGAGCCGACCAGCGGCCAGGTACTGCTCGGCGATCGGGACATCGCCCGGCTGCGGCCGTATAAGCGGCCCGTCAACACGGTGTTCCAGAGCTACGCGCTCTTTCCGCACCTCACGATCTTCGAGAACGTGGCCTTCGGGCTGCGTCGGCGGGGCATCCGCTCGGTCGACGACGAGGTCCTGCGGATGCTGTCGCTGGTGCAGCTCGACGGCTTCGGCAGCCGCCGCCCCGCTCAGCTCTCCGGTGGTCAGCAGCAGCGGGTCGCGCTGGCCCGTGCGCTGATCAACCAGCCGCAGGTGCTGCTGCTCGACGAGCCGTTGGGCGCGCTCGACCTGAAGCTGCGCCGGCAGATGCAGATCGAGCTGAAGCGGATCCAGACCGAGGTGGGCATCACCTTCGTGCACGTCACCCACGACCAGGAGGAGGCCATGACGATGGCCGACACCGTCGCGGTGATGAACGCCGGCCGGATCGAGCAGCTCGGTGCCCCGGCCGACATCTACGAGTTCCCCGCCACCGCGTTCGTGGCGAACTTCCTCGGCCAGTCCAACCTGCTCGCCGCCGAGGCCGCCGGCACCACCGGGGGCGACGTCGCGGTGACGGCACACGGCTCGCGCTTCTCGGTGCCCGCCGGCCGGGCACGGGCCGACCGGGGGCCGGTCCACCTGGGGGTACGCCCCGAGAAGTTGCACCTGGTCGGTTCCGCCGACCAGGTGCCCGCCGGCCACCAGCACGTCACCGGGGTCGTCACGGACGCCTCCTACGTGGGGGTCAGCACGCAGTACCTGCTGCGCACCGACTGGGGCACCGAACTGTCGGTCTTCGCGGCCAACAGCGGAGTGGGGACCCAGGTGCCGGTCGGCAGCCAGTCGGTGGCGTACTGGGATCCGCGGCACGCGTTCCTGCTGCCGCGCGACGCCGCCGACACCGACCGGACGTCGCCGGTGCTCGACGAGCCGGTGGGCGCGTCGTCATGACCCTCCTGGCTCCCACCAAACCGGGGCAGCCGCCGCCCCCGCCACCGCCCGCCCGGCCCGGGCGCTACCGGCTCCTGCCGTACCTGTTGCTGCTGCCCGGCGCTGCCTGGCTGTTGGTGTTCTTCGGCGTACCGCTGCTGCAACTCGCCGCGGCGAGCCTCTACGACCCCAGCGGCTCGCTCTCCACCGGGTACGCGATGACGTGGGCGTTCGGCAACTACCCGGACGTGGTGCAGGCGTACTGGCCGCAGTTGCTGCGCTCGTTCGGCTACGCCGGCCTGGCCCTGGTGCTGGCGCTGCTGCTCGGCTACCCACTGGCGTACGCCATCGCGCAGAAGGCCGGCCGGTGGAAGAACCTGCTGTTGGTGTGCGTGGTCGCGCCGATGTTCACCAGCTTCCTGGTCCGCACGTTGGCCTGGAAGACGATCCTGTCGGACAACGGCGCGCTGGTCGGGCTGCTGCGTGACGTGCACCTGCTCGCCCCGGACGGCCGGCTGCTGGCCACCCCGTTCGCGGTGGTGCTCGGCCTGACGTACAACTTCCTGCCGTTTCTGGTGCTGCCGCTGTACGCGAGCCTGGAGCGGCTGGACCACCGGCTGCTGGAGGCGGCGAGCGACCTGTACGCGAGCGGGTTGCAGGCGTTCCGTCGGGTGACCCTGCCGCTGTCCATGCCCGGCCTGGTCGCCGGCACGCTGCTGTTCTTCATTCCGGCCAGCGGCGACTACATCAACGCCGAACTGCTCGGCACCCCGAACGAGTACATGATCGGCAACGTCATCGATTCGGCGTTCCTGGTGCGGCTGGACTACCCGCAGGGCGCCGCGCTGTCGTTCCTGCTGATGGCGGCGATCCTCGCGGTGGTCTTCGGCTATCTGCGCAGGGCCGGCACGGAGGAGGTGCTCTAAATGAGAGTGTCCCGCTGGCTGGCTGACCGCTGGGTGATGATCGTGGCGCTGCTGGTGCTCGGCTATCTGGCGCTGCCGATCCTGGTGGTGGCCGGGTTGTCGTTCAACCGCCCGTCGAGCCGCCTGTCGTACGACTTCAACGAGTTCACGCTGGACAACTGGCGTCAGCCGTGCGCCACCTCGGACATGTGTGACGCGGTCGTGCGCAGCGTGCAGATCGGTTTCATCGCCACCGTGGTCGCCACGGTGCTCGGCACCCTGATGGCGTTCGCACTGGTCCGGCACCGCTTCCGAGGTCGGTCCGGCATCAACGTGCTGATCTTCCTGCCGATGGCCACCCCGGAACTGGTGATGGGCACGTCGCTGCTGGCCCTGTTCGTCTCCGCCGGGGTGCCGCAGGGCTTCTGGACGATCGTCATCGCGCACGTGATGTTCTGCGTGTCGTTCGTCGTGGTGACCGTGAAGGCGCGGCTGGCCGGGATGGACCGGCGGTTGGAGGAGGCCGCCATGGACCTCTACGCCAGCGAGTGGCAGACGTTCCGGCGGATCACCCTGCCGCTGGTGCTGCCCGGCATCGTGGCCGCCGCGCTGCTGGCCTTCTCGTTGAGCTTCGACGACTTCATCATCACGAACTTCAACGCCGGCACCACTGTCACGTTCCCCATGTACGTCTGGGGCGCTGCCCAGCGGGGCATCCCGCCGCAGGTCAACGTCATCGGCACCGCGATGTTCGCGATCGCGCTGCTGCTGGTCGGGCTCAGCTCACTGCGCGGCCGGCGGGCTCGCCGTGCCAACCTGCTGGCCCGTACGGCGCCTCAACCGCGCCGGTCGTCATGACCCCGGCCGCGGGTGGTCTCACAGGTCTGCGGTCATGACCCTCTCGCAGGCCGGCAGGGCGCTCGCCGACGCGGCACCCGTGCCGTACTGGCTGGACCGCCCGGACCGCCCCGATCCGCTGCCGCCCCTCGTTGGCCCGCAGACCGCCGACCTGCTGGTGATCGGCGGCGGCTACGGCGGGCTCTGGACGGCCCTGCTGGCCAAGCAGGCCGATCCCGACCGCGACGTGCTGCTGGTCGACGCCGGCACCTGCGGCTGGGCCGCGTCCGGGCGCAACGGCGGGTTCTGTGCCGCCTCGCTCACCCACGGCTTGGCCAACGGCGTCGACCGGTTCCCCGACGAGGTCGGGGAGCTGGAACGCCTCGGCCGGGAGAACCTGGACGCCATCGCCGCCACCGTCGCCGAACACGACATCGACTGCGACTTCGAACGTACCGGCGAGCTGGCCGTCGCCGTCGAGCCGTACCAACTCGACGGGCTGGCCGCCGACGCGGAGCTGGCCCGCCGGTACGGCCACCGGGTGCGGCTGCTCGACCGGGACGAGGTGCGCGCCGAGGTCGACTCGCCGACGTACCTGGGTGGGATGTTCGATGCCGACCGGGTGGCGATGGTGGACCCGGCGAAGCTGGCGTGGGGTCTGCGCCGCGCCTGCCTCGACCTCGGCGTGCGGGTGCACGAGCACACCCGGGTCACCGGCCTGCGCGCCGACGGCGCCGCGCTGCGTGCGCGGACGGCTGGCGGGCGGGGCGCCGCAGCCGGTTCGGTGCGGGCCCGGCGGGTCGTCCTGGCTACCAACGCGTTTCCGCCGCTGCTGCGTCGGCTGCGCGCGTACCTGGTGCCGGTGTACGACCACGTGCTGATGACCGAGCCGCTCACGCCGGCCCAGCGGGACGCGATCGGCTGGCGTAACCGGCAGGGGCTGGCCGACACGGCAAACCAGTTCCACTACTACCGGATCACGGCCGACGGGCGGATCCTCTTCGGCGGCTACGACGCGGTCTACCACTACGGCAACCGGGTCGCCCCCGAGCTTGAGCAGCGGCCGGCCACCTTCACCACCCTCGCCAACCACTTCTTCACCACGTTTCCGCAGCTCGCCGAGGTGCGCTTCAGCCATCGCTGGGGCGGCGTCATCGACACCTGCACCCGGTTCTGCCCGTTCTACGGCACCGCCTACGACGGTCGACTGGCGTACGCGGCCGGCTACACCGGCCTCGGCGTCGGCGCCACCCGCTTCTCCGCGCGGGTGCTGCTCGACCTGCTGGACGGCGGGGACACCCCGCTGACCCGGCTCGACCTGGTACGCCGCAAGCCGCTGCCGTTCCCGCCGGAACCGGTCCGCGCGCTCGGCATCAATCTCACCCGCCGGTCGATGGCCCGGGCCGACGCGCGCGAGGGTCGGCGTGACCTGTGGCTCCGTACTCTCGATCGCCTTGGTTTGGGGTTTGATTCCTGATGCGTGTCCTTCTCGTCGGCGCCGGTGGCGTCGGCTCCGCCGCTGTATCCATCGCCGCCCGACGGTCCTTCTACGAGACGATCGTGGTCGCCGACTACGACCTGGACCGGGCCCGCCGCGCGATCACCGGTCACGGTGACCGGTTTGTCGCCGCCCACGTGGACGCCTCCTCGACCGACGCGGTCGCGGCACTCTGCCGGGAGCACCGGATCACCCACGTGCTCAACGCCGTCGACCCACGCTTCGTCATGCCGATCTTCGACGGCGCGTTCGCGGCCGGCGCGGACTACCTGGACATGGCGATGTCGCTGTCGCACGCCGCGACCGGCGTGAAGCTCGGTGACGACCAGTTCGCCCGGGCCGACGAGTGGTCCGCGGCCGGGCGGCTGGCCCTCGGCGGCATCGGCGTCGAACCCGGCCTGTCCGACGTGTTCGCCCGGTACGCCGCCGACGAACTCTTCAGCGAGATCGACGAGATCGGCGTCCGCGACGGGGCGAACCTCACCGTCGACGGCTACGACTTCGCGCCCTCCTTCTCGATCTGGACGACTATCGAGGAGTGCCTGAACCCGCCCGTGGTCTGGGAGAAGGGCCGTGGCTGGTACACCACGTCGCCGTTCTCCGAGCCCGAGGTCTTCGACTTCCCCGAGGGCATCGGGCCGGTCGAGTGCGTCAACGTGGAACACGAAGAGGTGCTGCTCATCCCGCGCTGGATCGACGCCAAGCGGGTCACCTTCAAGTACGGCCTCGGCGACGAGTTCATCGGGGTGCTCAAGACCCTGCACAAGCTCGGGCTGGACGCGGTCACTCCGGTGCGGGTGCGTGGCGTCGAGGTGTCCCCGCGCGACGTCGTGGCCGCCTGCCTGCCCGACCCGGCCACCCTCGGCGCGCGGATGCGCGGCAAGACCTGCGCCGGCACCTGGGTTCGGGGCCTCGGCCCGGACGGGCAGCCCCGGGAGGTCTACCTCTACCACGTCGTCGACAACGAGTGGTCGATGCGGGAGTACGGGCACCAGGCAGTGGTGTGGCAGACGGCGGTCAACCCGGTCGTCGCGCTGGAGTTGCTCGCCAGCGGCGTCTGGTCCGGTGTCGGGGTGCTCGGCCCGGAGGCGCTGCCCCCGACGCCCTTCCTCGACCTGTTGACCGCCTACGGCTCGCCGTGGGGGATGGAGGAGCGATGAGCCGCTACGGGGCCATGTACGGGCCGGACATCACCTTCCTCGGCGTGGACCGGTGCACGCTCGACGACCCCGCCTCGTACGCCGACGCCGACGTGGTGATCGTCGGCGCGCCCTTCGACGGCGGCACCTCGCACCGACCCGGCACCCGGTTCGGGCCGTCGGCCATCCGCCAGGCGTGCTACCTGGCCCACGACGGCTCCCGCCCGTCCCTCGCGCTGCGCGTCGACGCGCTGCGCGACCTGCGGGTGTACGACGCCGGCGACGTCGAGATGTTCTCGGGCGACATCGAGAGGTCGCTGTCCGCGTTGGAGACGGCGGTGTATGCCGTCTCGTCCTCCGGTGCGATCCCGGTCGTGCTCGGCGGGGACCACTCCATCGCGCTGCCCGACGCGACAGGCGTGGCCCGACAGCACGGACACGGCCGGGTGTCGCTGGTGCACTTCGACGCCCATGCCGACACCGGCGAGATCGAGTTCGGCTCGCTACACGGGCACGGCCAGCCGATGCGCCGGCTCATCGAGTCCGGCGCGGTACGCGGCGACCGGTTCCTCCAGATCGGGCTGCGCGGCTACTGGCCGGGCCCGGAGACCCTGTCCTGGATGGCCGAGCAGCGGATGCGGTCGTACGAGATGACCGAGCTGGTCTCGCGAGGGCTGGAAGAGTGTCTGATCGAGGCCTTCACGATCGCGGTGGACGAGTGCGAGGGCGTGTTCCTCTCCGTCGACGTCGACGTGGTCGACCCCGGAATGGCACCCGGCACCGGCACCCCGGAACCGGGCGGCCTGACCTCCCGGCAACTGCTCGACGCCGTCCGCCGGGTCTGCTACGAGCTGCCCGTGGTCGGGGTGGACGTGGTCGAGGTCGCCCCGCCGTACGACCACGCCGACATCACCGCGTACCTGGGGAACCGCGTGGTCCTGGAGGCGCTCTCGGCCATCGCCCGCCGCGCCCTCGCCCCGCGATCTTGCACTTTCTGCCCCGGCTTTTCGTATCTTCCGGGCAATTCGGCGACAGGAAGCGCAAGATCGCGGGGCGGTCGGGGTGGGCTAGCAGAGAGGGCGAGGCTTTGGGACTTGTCCACAGGGGATGGCGTTATCCACAGCCCGCTTTCGTGGGGTCTCGGGGGGCGGTGTGGGCCGTCAGGCTGGCGGCGTGGCTACTCAGATGTGGCGTACGGATGCGCTGATGCGAGCCCTTACCGTGCGGCGGATTCGCACCCGACTCGCCCGCGAGGAGTTGCTGCGGGTGCGTCGCGGCGTCTACGCCGACCAGCCCTGCGGCGACGGAGACGAGCTACGTGCTCTCCTGCTCCGGCTGCCCGGGGAGGCCATGCTGACCAGGCAGAGCGCGGCGCGGCGACACGGCTTTGGCGTGCTGCGGGAGGACGTGGTCCACATCCAACTGCCCGCCTCGATACCCAAGCCCCGGCTCCCCGGGTTGGTCGTACACCACTCGATTCTGCCCGTGCATCCGGTTCTCGTTGATGGCGTGCCCTGCGTTCCGGCGGCCCGTTGTGCGGTGGATCTCGCACGCGCCGTCCGGCGACTGGACGCGCTGCCCGTGCTCGACGCGGCACTGCGGACAGGCAGGGTCACCCAGGAGGATCTGCTGAGGGAGGTGTCGGCCCATCGCGCGCTGCGCGGCGTCCGGCAGGTGCGCGAACTCGTGCCGTTGGCGGACGGTCGGGCGGAGTGCCGGCAGGAGAGCCAGCTCCGCCTAACGTTAATCGATGGACGGCTGCCGCCGCCGGAGCCGCAGCTATGGGTGCACGACCGTCACGGCATCCGTCTCTATCGGCTAGACCTGGGGTACCGCGAGCGCCGGGTCGGTATCGAGTACGACGGCTCATCTCATCTGGACCGTGATCGCCTCCGGCGCGACCGGGAACGCGTCAACTGGCTCGACGCGAACGGTTGGCGCATGCGCTACTTCACCGACCGCGACCTCTACCAGCGCCCCAGTTACATAATCGCGACCGTCCGTGCAGCCCTCTCGTAACCCCACCCCACCCACCCCGGTGCCCTTCCCGCCCCTTCCCGCCCCTTCTCTCACGCCGATCTTGCAGTTCCTGCCTCGACTATTGGTGCAGAAGTGGCACATCGGCGACACGAACTGCAAGATCGCGCGGGGGGTGAGGGTGAGGGTGAGGGCGGGGTGGGTTAGGGGGCTAGGTGGGAGCGGATTAGGAAGCGGACGCCGTCGGGCGCTTCCAGGGAGAAGCCACTGCCTCGGCCGGGGACCACGTCGACGGTCAGCCGCGTGTGTTTCCACAGCTCCCACTGCGACTTCGACATCCAGAACTCGACCGGCTCGGACACCCCGTCGACCGTGAGCGAGGCGAGCAGGATGTCGGACGAGCCGGTACGGAACTCGCCGGCCGGGTAGCACATCGGTGCGCTGCCGTCGCAGCAGCCGCCGGACTGGTGGAACATCAGCGGCCCGTGCCGCCCCCGCAGCGACCGGATCAACTCGGCCGCCGCGGGGGTGAGCGAGACGACGGGCATCAGAAGAAGCCGAGCTTCTTGGTGGAGTAGCTGACCAGCAGGTTCTTGGTCTGCTGGTAGTGCTCCAGCATCATCTTGTGGTTCTCCCGGCCGATGCCGGACTGCTTGTAACCGCCGAACGCGGCGTGCGCCGGGTACGCGTGGTAGCAGTTCGTCCACACTCGACCTGCCTGGATGGCTCGCCCGGCCCGGTACGCGGTGTTCATGTCCCGCGTCCACACGCCGGCGCCCAGCCCGTACAGGGTGTCGTTGGCGGTCTTGACGGCGTCGTCGAGGTCGGCGAAGGAGGTCACCGAGACCACCGGGCCGAAGATCTCCTCCTGGAAGATCCGCATCGAGTTGTCGCCCTCGAAGATGGTGGGCTGGACGTAGTACCCGCCCGACAACTCGCCGCCCAGGTCGGCGCGGGCGCCGCCGGTCAGCACGCGGGCGCCCTCCTGACGGCCGATGTCCAGGTAGGACAGGATCTTTTCCAACTGGTCGTTGGAGGCCTGCGCCCCGATCATCGTGTCGGTGTCCAGGGGATGGCCCTGCACGATCTGCTCGGTGCGGGCGACCGCGGCGGCGAGGAAGTCGCTGTAGTGGCCCTGCTGGATCAGCGCCCGCGACGGGCAGGTGCAGACCTCGCCCTGGTTGAGGGCGAACATGGTGAAGCCTTCGAGGGCCTTGTCGAAGAAATCGTCGCGAGACGCGCTGACGTCGTCGAAGAAGATGTTCGGGCTCTTGCCGCCCAACTCCAGGGTGACGGGTTTGATGTTCTCACTGGCGTACTGCATGATCAGCCGCCCGGTGGTGGTCTCGCCGGTGAACGCCACCTTCGCGACCCGGGCCGAGGACGCCAGCGGCTTGCCGGCCTCCACGCCGAAGCCGTTGACGATGTTGAGCACGCCGGGCGGCAGCAGGTCCGCCACCAGCGACAGCCAGTAGTGGATGGACGCCGGGGTCTGCTCGGCCGGTTTGAGCACCACGGCGTTGCCGGCGGCCAGCGCGGGCGCCAGCTTCCAGGTGGCCATGAGGATCGGGAAGTTCCACGGGATGATCTGCCCGACCACGCCGAGCGGCTCGTGGAAGTGGTACGCCACGGTGTCGTCGTCGAGTTCGCCGAGCGAGCCCTCCTGCGCCCGGATCGCCCCGGCGAAGTAGCGGAAGTGGTCGATGGCGAGCGGGATGTCGGCGGCGAGGGTCTCCCGGACCGGCTTGCCGTTCTCCCAGCTCTCGGCGATGGCCAGCGATTCCAGGTTCTCCTGCATGCGGTCCGCGATCCGGTTGAGGATCAGCGCCCGCTCGGCCACCGAGGTGCGCCCCCAGGCGTCGGCCGCGCCGTGGGCGGCGTCCAGTGCCTTCTCCACGTCGGGGGCGGTGCCCCGGGCGACCTCGGTGAAGGTCTGCCCGGTGACCGGGGTGGGGTTCTCGAAGTAGTCACCACCGTGCGGCTTGACGTACTCGCCGCCGATGAAGTGGTCGTAACGGGACTGCCAGTGGGTGGGCGCGTCGTAGCGCGTCATGGTTACCTCCGCCGTCGTTGTGCGGGTGTGCCGACGGCGACGGTAGTTTCAGGAACGTTGCAGCCACGTTGCGCGCGGAAGGTCGTACTCCTCGGCGAGCTGGTCGATGCGCGCGAGCGCGAGCGGCCGACGCGCCGCGCCCGCCGGCAACGCCCGCGCCAGGGCCTGCCACGCGGCCAGGTCGTCGACGCCGGCTGGTGTCGCGGTCCAGGCCGCGAGCAGCGCCGGGTCCGCGGCGGCCAGCACGGCCGCGCGGAGCTGACCGTCGATCAGCCGGCGCAGTCGCGTGACTCCCGGCGCGTCCGACCCGGGCAGCAACGGCCCGGGGTACGCGTCGAGCGCTCCCGCCGGATCGCCCTGGTCCAGCCGTGCGGCAACGGTGGTGAAGTCGGCCCGGACGGTGCCGCGTAGCCGGTACGGGCGGGAGTCGAGCAGCTCCGGCCCGAGCGCCCGGCGCAGCCGGGACAGCTCGGCGCGCAGGGTGACCGGGTGCAGCCGGTCGTCGCCGTAGAGGTCGAGGCCGAGTTGCTCGCCGGTGCGGCCCTCGGGATGGTGCAGCAGCAGCACCAACAGCTCGCTGTGCCGGCGACCGAGCCGGATGCGCCGTCCGTTGACACGCAGCTCCGCCTCGTCGCGGCCGAGCGCGGTCACGAAGGCGACGCCCGGCTCAATCGGCCAGGCGGCGGCGAGCTGCGCTTCGGCGGCCCGGGCGGTGGCCCGGACCAGCGCCAGGCTCTGCGGGTTGGCCAGGTGGTCGCCGCCGGTGATGTCGACGGCGCCGAGCAGCAGCCCGGTGGTTGGGTCGTGGATCGGCGCGGCGGCGCACGTCCAGCGCTGCACCGGCCGGCTGAAGTGCTCGGTGGCGAAGATCTGCACGCTGTGGTCGACGGCCAGCGCGGTGCCGGGAGCGTTGGTGCCGGCGTGCGTTTCGTCCCAGCGTGCGCCGGGCACGAAGTTCATCCGCTCGGCGTGCCGGAGCACCCCCGGATGCCCCTCCACCCAGAGCATCCGCCCGTACGCGTCGCAGACCGCCATCAGGTGCTCACCGTCCTGCGCGATGCCGCCGAGCAGGTCCCGGAAGAGCGGCAGCACCCGGGCCAGCGGATGCGCGGCCCGGTACGCGGCCAGCGCGTCGTCGGTCAGGTCGACCGGCGGGGTGGCCTCTGGGTCGAGCCGCGCCGAACGTTCCCAGGAGCGGCGGACCACCTCGCGGACCCGGTGCGGCGGGGCGCCGGCGGTGAGAAATGCTTCGTGGGCGGCGCCGACCTGCGCGATCCGCTCCGCCGGATCGACGCCGAACTCCAGGGCGAGCCACGGGTCAGCCATCGGCGACCTCCTAGGACCCCATCGTGACGCAGCTCACCCTCGATCGCCAACCGGCAGGTCGGGTGGAAGATGGCGCGGGTGAGGTGCTTACAAAACCCTTAACCCTGGTCTGGGACGGTATGCGGGCGAGGCGAACCACGGGGGAGCGGAATCGTGCGGGTGTTGGTGGCGGACGACGAGAGGCTGTTGGCGGACACGGTGGCCGAGGGGCTACGGCGGCTCTCGATGGCCGTCGACGTCTGTTACGACGGTGCCGGGGCGCTGGAGCGGATCGGGGTGAACCGCTACGACGTGGCGGTGCTGGATCGGGACATGCCCGGCCACACCGGCGACGAGGTGTGCCGCAGCATCGCCGGTTCCGCCGTCGGCACCCGGGTGCTGCTGCTCACGGCGGCGGCCGGCATCCGGGACCGGGTGGAGGGCCTCGACCTCGGCGCCGACGACTACCTCACCAAGCCGTTCGCCTTCGCCGAGCTGGTCGCCCGGGTGCAGGCCCTCGGGCGGCGGTCCACCCCGGCGCTTCCGCCGGTGCTCGCCCAGGATGGCGTGGTGCTGGACGTCGCCCGGCACCACGCCACCCGGGACGGCCGCCCGCTGGCGCTCAGCCCGAAGGAGTTCGCCGTGCTGCACGTGCTGCTGCGTGCCGGCGGGCAGGTGGTCAGCGCCGAGGAGTTGTTGGAGCAGGCCTGGGACGAGTTCGCCGACCCGTTCACCAACGCCGTACGGGTCACCGTCATGACGCTGCGCAAGAAGCTCGGCGACCCGCCGGTCATCCACACCGTGCCGAAGGCCGGCTACCGCATCGGAGGTCCGGCGTGAGCTGGACCCCCCGTCGCCGGGTCCTGCTGGTGGGCCTGCTGGCGCTGCTCGCCGGGCCGGTGCTGCCGACCGTCGGCAACTGGCTGGCCGGGCTGATCTGGGATCGTGGCCTGCTGCTCTGCGGCCTGCCGCTGCCCGGCGTGATGGAGTCCTGCACGCAGGCGGGCCGTGGCGCGTTCGTGCTCCCCGTGCTGTCCGTGCTGGTCGTGACGCTGGGCGCCCTGCTGGCGCTCTGGTTCGGGGCGACGTGGTGCATGCGCCCGCTGCGTAACCTCGCCGAGCCGATCCGGCACCTCGGCCCGCAGAACCTCGGCCACCGGATCCGGCCCCGGGGCAACGACGAGTTGGCCCAGTTGGCGCGGGCCATCGACGAGATGATGGAACGCGTCTCCGCCGGGTACGAGGGGCAGCGTCGGTTCGCGGCGAACGCCTCCCACGAGCTGCGTACCCCCCTCGCCGTGCAGCGGACCCTGATCGAGGTGGGCATGGCCCGGTCGCTCACCCCCGAGCAGTTGGAGCTGCTGACCGGCCAACTGCTGGAGACCAACGAGCGCAACGAGCGGCTGATCGAGGGCCTGCTGGCGCTCAGCGAAAGCGACCAGGGCCTGCGGGCGCGCATCCCGCAGCGGCTCGACCACCTGGTCGCCGGGGTGCTCGCCGGCTATCAGGACCGGGCGCGGGAGGCCGGCGTCAGCATCGAGAGCCACCTTGCGCCCCGGGTCGTCGTCGGCGAGCGGGTGCTGCTCGAACGCCTGGTCACCAACCTCGTGGAGAACGGAATCAAGTACAACCGGCGCGGCGGCTCGCTGACCGTCAGGGTCGGTCCGACGCCGGCGCTCTCCGTGGTCAACACCGGCCAGCCGGTGCCGGCGGAGGCTGTCGCCGGCCTCTTCGAACCGTTCCGTCGCCTCGCCCGGGACCGCACCTCGCACGGCGGAGGTGCCGGCCTCGGCCTGGCCATCGCCCGCTCGATCACCCAGGCACACGAAGGCACCATCGCCGCCCGACCCGCCGAGCACGGCGGCCTGCGGGTGGACGTCCAACTACCCACCTCGCCCTAGCACCCACCACCGTTCGGGGTCCCGCATCGCGGCAACCCCACCTTCGGCGTGCTCGGAGAACGACCGTCGCGGTCGTAAGCCGGGCCGTGGCAAAGGAGTCCGATGTCATCCACCGTTGGCCCCGTCCGGGCCGATGTCGAGGAGGCCGCCCGCTGGCTCAGCGGGCGGGTGATCCGTACGCCCGTGCTGCGCTCCCCGGCGATCGATTTGCTGGCCGGTGCCCGGGTCCTGCTCAAGGCGGAGAACCTGCAGACCGGCGGCTCGTACAAGATGCGTGGCGCGCTGCGGGCGGTCGGCCGGCTCGCCGCGGCCGGCCACACCGGGGTGATCGCGCAGAGCACTGGAAACCACGCGGTGGCGGTGGCGTTGGCGGCCCGCCAGCACGGGCTCACGGCCACCGTGGTGTTGCCGGTCGACGCGGCGGCGACGAAGGTCGACCGGGCCGGTGCGGCGGGGGCTCGGGTGGTGTTCGCGGGCACCAGCGTCGACGAGCGGGTGGCGGTGGCACACGCGCTCCGCGACCAGACCGGTCACCCCGTTGTCGACGCGTACGACCACCCGGATGTGATCGCCGGGCAGGGCAGCGCCAGCCTGGAGTTGATCGAGCAGGCCGAACGTGCCGGCACCCCGCTCGACGCGATAGTGGTGCCGGTCGGTGGCGGCGGTGGGGTGGCGGGCGCCTGCCTGGCCGCCGCCGGCACCGGCATCGAGGTGTACGGCGTCGAACCGGTCGGCTGCGACTCGTTGGCGCGCAGCCTGGCGGCCGGCGAGCGGGTTCCGGTCGCGCCGGCTCCCACCATCGCCGACGGGCTGCGGCCGTCCTGCGTGGGTGAGCTGCCGTTCGCGATCCTGCGGACCGCCCTGCGCGGCGTGGTCCGCGTCGACGACGAGCAGATCGCGGCGGCGTTCCGGCTGCTCCTGATGGAGCTGAAGGTGCTCGTCGAGCCGTCCGGGGCCGCTGGCCTGGCCGGCGCGCTCCGACTGCGGGAGCGGACGGTCGGCGTGGTGTTGACCGGCGGAAATGTGGAGGCGGCGTTGGTGGCCCGGTTGGCGGCGCCACGGCTCGCGGAGTTGACGACTGTGGAAGGAGCGGCGGCATGAGCGCCCCGACTCGGATCGGAATTCTGTTCGGCGGCCCGTCGGCGGAGCACGAGGTCTCCTGCGCCTCGGCGCTGGGCGTTGTCCGTGCGCTGGCCGGCGGTGGGTACCGCACGGTCGCCATCGGCGTCACCCGCACCGGGGGGTTCCGGCTGCTGCCCGACGCGCTGCTGACCGAGTTGCGCGACCGGCCCGCCTCCGATCGGGCCATCGACGACCGGCTGACGGTGACCGGGCCGGCGGTCGAGCTGCGGGCCGGCCCTCGCTCGGGCAGCGTGCAGGTGTGCGCCAGCAACGCCCCCGGCGCGGTGCACGCGGAACTCGACGTGATCTTCCCCGTGCTGCACGGCCCGTTCGGCGAGGACGGCGTGGTGCAGGGGTTGCTGGAGCAACTGGACGTGCCGTACGTCGGGTGCGGCATCCTCGCCTCCGCCGTGGGCATGAACAAGGTGGCGATGAAGCGGGCGCTGCGGGCCGAGGGCATCCCGGTGACACCGTCCGTGGCCTTCGACGCGTACACCTTCCGGGAGACTGCCGACCCGGAGAAGCTGGTGCTCGGGCTGCGCCGGCCGCTGTTCGTCAAGCCGGCCAGCATGGGATCGTCGATCGGCATCTCCCGGGTCGGCGAGGGTGACGACCTGGCCGCAGCGGTGCGGGAGGCGCTGCGACACGACCAGCACGTCATGGTCGAGCAGGGTGTCACCGGCCGGGAGTTGGAGTGCGCGGTGCTCGGCGGCTGGCGACCGGAGGCGTCCGCGGTGGGCGAGGTGCGCGTCGCCGGCGGCTGGTTCGACTACCAGCAGAAGTACTTCGGCGACAGCGATCCGATGATCGTTCCGGCGGTGCTGCCCGACGAGGTCACCGAGCGGGTCCGCGAGCTGTCGCTGCGCGCGTTCGCCGCGATCGGGGGGTGGGGTCTCGCCCGGGTGGACTTCCTCTACGACGAGACGACCGGCGACCTGTACGTCAACGAGCTGAACACGATGCCCGGCTTCACCGCGCACTCCATGTACCCGAAGGCGTGGGCGGCGGCCGGCGTCGGCTATCGCGAGGTCGTGGATCGGTTGGTGGCGCTGGCGCGTACCCGACATGCGGAACGACCGGCGACCACCGGGAGTGTCCGGTGATCCTGCTCTCCGACCCTCGGGTGGCGGCGGTGCGCAGCGCCGACGACGGCGACCCGCTGGTGGACCTGCGTGAGCTGCCGGAGCTGCGGCTGGACGGGCGGGCGGCCGACGACACCGGGGCGTACGCCCGGCTGCGCGCCGGTGTCGCGGACCGGTTGCTGGCCGCGCAGCGCGCCCTGCCCGCCGGGGTACGCCTGCTGGTCATCGAGGGGTACCGGCCGTATCGGGCGCAGTTGTCCATCTTCACCGGCTACCGCGACGAGCTGCGCCGACGGCACCCGGACTGGTCCCCGCAACGGCTGCACCGGGAGACCACCAAGTTCGTCTCGCCGGTCGAGGTGGCCCCGCACACCACCGGCGGCGCGGTGGACCTGACCCTGTGCACCGCCGATGGCGTGGAGCTGGATCTCGGCACGGCCGTCGACGCCACCCCGGAGGACAGCGCCGACGCCTGCTTCACCGACGCACCTGCCATCGGGGCCACCGCCCGCCGGCACCGACAGCTCATGGTGGACGCGCTCGGCGGTGCCGGGCTGGTGAACTACCCGACCGAGTGGTGGCACTGGTCGTACGGGGACCGTTACTGGGCGCTGATGACCGGGGCGTCGCACACCCGGTACGGGCCGGTTGACCTGGCCGTCGCGCGATCGATACCCGTGCCGGCTGAACGGTAGGGCGCTCCGGTCCGTACCACGCGGTGAAGGACACCACCGAGGGCGGGAGTGACGACGATGAGGGTGCAGCGCAGGCACGTGCTGGCGGCGACCGTGGCGGTGCTCGCCGCGGCGGGTGTGGCGGTGGGCACCGGGTTCGGGTTCGCCGGCACCAGCCCCGCACGGCCGTCCGTCTGCTCCGGCTCGGTCACGTTCTCGGCGGAGGCCGGCGCGCCGGCGGCGACCAGCGACCGGTTCCCGGTGGGCACCCGGCTGCGGGTGACCAACCTGGACAACAACCGGGCGGCCACGGTGACGGTGACCGGCCCGTCGGGCAGTTGCGTGCTGCTCAACGCCGCCGCCATGGAGCTGGTCCGCGAGCCGGGCAAGAACGTGATCCGCCGCAACGTGGTGGAACGGCTGGACAGTGTGGCACCACCGGTCGGGCAGCCCGCCCCCGGTTCGGTGCGTCCCGGTGCCGCCTCGCCCGGCGCGTCGGGTCCGGCACCCGGTTCGGCCTGCACCGGTGCGATCACCTTCTTCGCCGAGGGTGGCGTGCCGGCGGCGACCAGCGGGCAGTTCCCGATCGGCACCCGGCTGCGGGTGACCAACCTGGACAACAACCGGGCGACCACGGTGACGGTGACCGGCCCGTCGGGCAGTTGCGTGCTGCTCAACACGGCCGCCATGGACCAGATCCGCGAGCCGGGCAAGAACGTGGTCCGTCGCAACACGGTCGAGGTGCTCCGCTGAGGTCGCCGGCGGCCTCGCTCCGGTTCAGCCGAAGGCGGCGTCGAGGATGTCGGCGCCGCGGGTGAGCTGATCGTCGGAGATCACCAGCGGGGGCAGGAAGCGCAGCACGTTGCCGTAGGTGCCGCAGGTCAGGGTGAGCAGGCCTGCGGCGTGGCAGGCGGCCGAGATCGCCGCCGTCGCGGCCGGGTCGGGCACGAGTGAGCCCGGCTGGACCAGCTCGACGGCGAGCATCGCGCCCCGACCGCGTACCTCGGCGACCCGGGGATCCCGCTCGGCGATGGCCCGTAGCCGAGGTGCCAGCACCGACTCGATCCGGCGGGCCGCGCCGGCCAGGTCCAGCTCGTGCAGGGTCTCGATGGTGGCCAGCGCGGCGGCGCAGGCGATCGGGTTGCCGCCGTACGTGCCGCCGAGCCCGCCGACGTGCACCACGTCCATCAGTTCGGCCCGACCGGTCACCGCAGCGAGGGGCAGACCACCGGCGATGCCCTTGGCCAGGGTGATCAGGTCGGGCTCGACGCTCTCGTGCTCGCAGGCGAACCAGTCGCCGGTACGGCAGAAGCCGGTCTGGATCTCGTCGGTGACGAACACCACCCCGGCCGCCGTCGCCCAGGCTCGCAGCGCCGGCAGGAAACCGGGCGCGGGCACCACGAAACCGCCCTCACCCTGGATCGGCTCGATGAGCAGCGCGGCGACGTTCTCCGCGCCGACCTGCTTCTCGACCATCTCGATCGCCCGCGCCGCCGCCTCCGCCCCGGAGAGCCCGCCGTCGCGCAGCGGGTACGACATCGGCACCCGGTAGATCTCCCCGGCGAACGGCCCGAACCGGTGCTTGTACGGCATGTTCTTCGCGGTCAACGCCATGGTCAGGTTGGTCCGACCGTGGTACGCGTGGTCGAACACCACCACCGCTGGCCGCCCGGTTGCGTGTCGGGCGATCTTGATGGCGTTCTCCACCGCCTCGGCGCCGGAGTTGAACAGGGCCGAGCGCTTCTCGAAGCCGCCCGGCGTGAGCGCGTTGAGCTGCTCGCACACCGCCACGTACGACTCGTACGGCGCGACCATGAAGCAGGTGTGGGTGAACCGCTCGACCTGCGCGCGGACCGCCTCGACCACCCTCGGGGCCGAGTTGCCGACGCTGGTCACCGCGATGCCGGCGGCGAAGTCGATCCACTCCCGTCCGTCGACGTCGGTGAGCGTCCCGCCGCTGGCGTGCTCGACGTACGAGCCGATGACGCTGCCCACGCCCCGGGCGACCGCCGAGCCCCGGCGCTTGTTCAACTCCTCCGAAGTCGCCATGGGTCAGCCCTCGATGTTGTGCATGACGTGCTTGATCCGGGTGTAGTCCTCCAGGCTGTAGACCGAGAGGTCCTTGCCGTGGCCGGAGTGCTTGAAGCCGCCGTGCGGCATCTCCGAGACGAACGGGATGTGCGTGTTCACCCAGACGCAGCCGAAGTCGAGCCGCCGGGTCATCCGCATCGCCCGGCCGTGGTCCTTGGTCCAGACCGACGCGGACAGGCCGTAGTCGACGCCGTTGGCCCAGCGCACCGCCTCGTCCTCGTCGGAGAAGCGCTGCACGGTGATGACCGGCCCGAACACCTCGTCCTGGATGATCTCGTCGGCCTGGCGCAGCCCGGAGACCACGGTCGGCGCGTAGAAGTAGCCGCGCTCGCCCTGCCGGGACCCACCGGTCTGGATCGCCGCGTGGTCCGGCAGCCGGTCCACGAAGCCACTGACCCGGGCGAGTTGGTTGGCGTTGTTCAGCGGACCGTAGAGCACGTCGGCGTCGTCCGGGGCGCCGGTCTTCGTGTTGCGGGCCTGCTCGGCGAGCGCCGCCACGAAGTCGTCGTGGATGCCCGGCCCGGCCAGCACCCGGGTCGCGGCCGTGCAGTCCTGCCCGGCGTTGAAGTAGCCGCCCATCGCGATGGCCTCGGCCGCCGCCGCCACGTCCGCGTCGTCGAAGATCACCACCGGGGCCTTGCCGCCCAACTCCAGGTGGGTGCGCTTCAGATCGGGCGCCGCGGCGGAGGCGACCTCCATGCCCGCGCGGGTCGAGCCGGTGATCGACACCAGCTGCGGGGTCGGGTGCGAGACGAGGGTACGACCGGTGTCCCGGTCGCCGCAGACCACGTTGAACACCCCCGGCGGGAAGAACTCGGCGGCGATCTCGGCGAGCAGCAGCGTCGACACCGGCGTGGTGTCCGACGGCTTGAGCACCACCGTGTTGCCGGCGGCGAGCGCCGGGGCGATCTTCCAGACCGCCATCATCAGCGGGTAGTTCCACGGGGTCACCTGGGCGCAGACGCCGATCGGCTCGCGCCGCACGTACGAGGTGTGCCCGGCCATGTACTCCCCGGCGGACCGACCCTCCAGGAGCCGGGCGGCGCCGGCGAAGAACCGGAACTGGTCCACCGCGGGCGGCAGTTCCTCCTCGGCGGTGAGCTGGCGCGGCTTGCCGGTGTTGCGGACCTCGGCGTCGACCAGTTCGGCCGCGCGGGCCTCCACGGCGTCGGCGAGCCTGAGCATCGCCCGCTGCCGCTCGGCGGGTGTGACGTCCCGCCAGCTCTCGAACGCGGTGGCGGCGGCGGTCATCGCCGCGTCCACGTCGGCCGGGCCGGAGACCGGGGCCTGGGCGAACACCTCACCGGTGCAGGGGTCGACCAGGTCGGCGTACCCGCCGTCGACCGTGTCGACGTAGGAGCCGTTGACGAAGTTGCGCAGCTGCTGCTGGTCACTCATGACGGGATCTCTCCGAAGGGCCGAGGGTGCGGTCTGCGGCGGTTATCGCAATCTGTCTGCCATCTTGGCTACTGAATTCGCGGCAGACAAGGCCTCTGGCGACTGTTTCCGTCGACTGCTCTCTCGTCTACGCTGCTCGGCGTGGAGCCCGCAGCCTTCTTCGTCGCCTCCCGCCCCGCCCACGGTGTGGGCGAGCTGACCGTCCACCACCCGTACGACGGTCGCCCGGTGGGGCGTACCACCCTCGCCACGGCCGACCAGGTCGACGCCGCCGTCGCCGCGGCGGCCGGGGTGGCCGCGCAGGCCGCGGCTCTGCCCGCGCACGCCCGCGCGGCGGCCCTGGACCACGTGTCCCGCCGGCTCGCCGAACGCGCCGACGAGGTCGCGGCCCTGATCACCGCCGAGAACGGCAAACCGGTGAAGTGGGCGCGGGCCGAGGTGGGGCGGGCGGTGTCGACCTTCCGGTGGGCCGCCGAGGAGGCCCGGCGCTTCTCCGGCGAGTTGCAACGCCTCGACACCGACCCGGCCGCCACCGGGCGGATCGCGCTGGTCCGGCGTGTGCCGAAGGGGCCGGTGCTCGGCATCGCGCCGTTCAACTTCCCGCTCAACCTGGTCGCGCACAAGGTCGCGCCGGCCATCGCCGTCGGCGCGCCGATCATCGTCAAGCCGGCCCCGGCGACCCCGCTGTCCGCGCTGCTGCTCGGCGAGCTGCTGGCCGAGACCGAGCTCCCGGCGGGAATGTTCTCGGTGCTGCCGCTGCCCAACGACCGGGCCGCCGAACTGGTCACCGACCCCCGGCTGCCGGTGGTGTCGTTCACCGGGTCCGGGCCGGTCGGCGCGGCCATCCGCCGCCAGGTGCCCCAGAAGCACGTGACGCTGGAACTGGGCGGGAACGCGGCGGCGGTGCTCTGCGCGGACTGGGCGTCGGACGAGGATCTGGAGTTCGCCGCGCAGCGGATCGCCACGTTCGCCAACTACCAGGCCGGCCAGTCGTGCATCGCCGTCCAGCGGGTGTACGTGCACCACACGCTCTTCGCCGACTTCCTTCCCCGGCTGGTGGCGGCGGTGCGCGGGCTGCACACCGGCGACCCGACCTCCGAGCTGACGGATGTCGGGCCGATGGTGAGCGAGGACGCCGCTCGCCGCGTCGAGACGTGGGTGGCCGAGGCCGTCGCGGCCGGCGCGACAGTCGAGGTGGGCGGCGCGCGGGACGGTGCGACATACCCCCCGACCGTGCTCACCGGCGTGCCGGCGGACGCCAAGGTCGTCGCCGAGGAGGTGTTCGGGCCGGTGCTCGTGGTCGCCCCGGTCGCCGACGACCAGGCCGCGTTCGTCGCGGTCAACGACTCGGCGTACGGGTTGCAGGCCGGCGTTTTCACCCGACGTCTGGACGTGGCCTTCGCCGCCGCCCGGACGCTGGAGGTGGGTGGGGTGATCGTCGGCGACGTGCCGTCGTACCGGGCCGACCAGATGCCCTACGGCGGGGTGAAGGGCAGCGGGGTCGGCCGGGAAGGGCTGCGCAGCGCGATGGACGACTACACCGAACCGAGGGTCATGGTGCTGACCGGGCTCGCGCTCTGAGTTAGCCGGCCTGCCAAGTGCCGTCGTCGCGGACCCGGGCGGGCGCGCGGCCGAGCAGCAGGGTGGTCAACGCCGCGTCGATGGTGTCGCCGAGGAACCACTCACCGGCCTGGTCCAGCGCGAAGACCCGGCCGCGCTCGTCGACAGCCAGGATGCTGTCCTGCTGCTCGGTGCCGATCGGAAAGAGCCGCACGCCGAGCACCGCGCCGAAGTCCGCGAGGGTGTCGGCGGTGTGCGCGATGGTGTGCGGGCGGATGTCGAAGCGGGAGATCCACACCTGCTCGCCCCGGCCGCGCCGAGCGCCCACCAGGCTGGGGAAGGCGGTCAGCGCCTCCACGGCGGCGGGGAAGACCGTGTGCCCCGGCACGGCCGTGACGTCCCGCACGGCGGCGGCGGCCATGAGCTGGTCCCCAATATGCGGTCGCCACCCCGCCGCCACCAGCGCGTTGGCCACCTCCGGCGGAAAGCGACCGGGGTCGGGGTCGGGCTCTGCCGGCGCACGCCACGTCTCGGTGTAGCCCCGAGCCGACTCCGGCAACACGTTGGCGCGTACCAGGAAGTCGACGCACGAGTCGCAGGGACGGTCGGCGACGCCCCCGGCGGGGTCACCCGGCTCACGGATCCGGAAGATCTCGAACCGGGCGCCGTCCAGCAGTGCCGCTGCCTCGGCCCGACCCATCGGCGCGATGCCCTCGGCGGCCCGGCGGTGGTCGTACTCGTGGAGGACGTCGGAGACCACGATCAGCTCGGCATGCGCCTCACCACCCCGGACCAGCTCGCCGGGAGGCAGTTGGTCCAGGTAGGAGCGCACGAGCGGGTGATGGTTCAACGGGACGTCGCCCTTGGTGCCCTGGGCCGTCCAGATCCGCCCGTCGATGGTCAGATGAGCGGCCGTGTTCGGGGTGGGAAGTCGATGGATTTCCCGGGACAGCAGCGTGGACGGGTCGACAGTGCGGGGAGCGGTCGGGCCGGTCGGCTGACTGCGGCGATACATCTCCGCCACCACCGTGCTCGGCACCCGGGGCCAGGTGGTGACCGTGCCGGTCTGCTTGTCGATGACGGTCGTCGGCAGGTCACCGGGGATCGTCCGGACCTCGGTGGGCACGACGGACGTGATGACGTAGCCCAGGTCGAACTCGTCGACCGTCGCTGTGCACTCGTAGCCGAGGCGTTGCGAGTCGCGGCGTGCCCAGGTGGCCGCGAGCTGCTCGGCCTGCTGACGGTCGATCACACACTGAAACTACCGGACCACACGGATCGATGGCGGCCGGTATCGTCTCGCTCTACCGACGGTGACGGGAGGAGCGGCGGTGACCGAACGTGTGGACCGGGGTGCCAATCGCGAGCTGCGGGCCCGATTCGACGATGTCTACGGGCAATACCAGCAGCTCAGGTCCGATTTGGACAACCTGCGGACGCGGCTCGCCGAGCTGCGGGTGACCCGCCGGTCCGCCGACGGGCAGGTGACGGCGACCGTCGGTTCCCGGGGGGAGCTGGTCTCGCTCGACCTGACCCCGGCCATCTACCGAGACCGGGACGCCGCAGCACTGAGCCGAAAGATCTCCGAGACGATCAGCGCCGCCACGGCCGCCGCCACCGCCGCCACCCGTGACCTGGTCGCCGAGACCGTGCCGGCCGGGTCTGGCTCGGTGGACTTCCTGCGTACCGGGGATTTCGGCGCGCTGCTCGGCCGCGCCGACGCCGTTCTCGGGCGCGGCGAGGGGCCGGCATGACCGACGGGCAGCTCTGGCTCGATCCGGCCCGCACGCGACGCGGTGGCGCCGATCTGGCACTCGCCGGCGAGGCGGTGACGGCCCGCCGAGTTGTCGAAGGTGGCGCGATCGAGGCCGCCAGCGCTGCCCGACCCTGGGGTCGCGACGACATCGGCGGTGCGTTCGAGCGCAACTACCGGGGGTTCGAGCAGACCGTGCTGCGGGCCTGGGCGGGCGTCGGGCACCGGCTCACCGACCTGGGCAGCGACGTGGTTCGCGCGGTCGACGCCAGCGTGCAGACCGACGGGGCGAGCGCCGCCCGGTTCGGTCGGGCCGCCGACCAGCGCTGACGGCGGGCGAAACCGATGAGCGTGCTGCCGAGCCCCATTCCGCACCCACTCGACTACGCACCCTGGGACGTGCCGGGCTGGATCTACGAGGCCCTCGACTGGGTCGTCGGGGTGCAGTGGCCGGAGGGCAACGAGCGTGCCGTCTGGGACGTCGCCGACCAGTGGTACGCGGTCGCCACCGTGCTCGCCGGCCCGCACGCCGACGCCGCCACGGCCGCCGTCGAGGTCTGCAGCGGGTACGGCGGTGTCGGAGCCGTCGACGCCGCGTTCGAGGCGGCCTGGCGGCGGATCGCCGAGGGCGCAGACGCCCCGCTGCCCGTGCTGCTCGCGGTCACCGCCGACCTGGGCCGGCTGGTCGAGGAGTGCGGGTGCGACATCGAGGGCGCCAAAATCGAAGTCTGGATCGAGCTGGGCATCCTCGTCATCGAGCTGCTCTCGGTGGCGGTGGTGGCGGTGCTCACCGCCGGTGCCGCGACCCCGGCCGCAGGCGCGGCGATCACCGCGACCCGGCTGCTGATCCAACAGATCTTCAAGCGCCTGATGGGTCAGTTGGCCGCCAAGTCCCTCAAACACGGGCTCAAGGAGGCCGGCGAGCGTGCGGCCAAGGAGGTCGCGAAGGGCGGGGTGCGCGGGTTCGCCAAGCGCGCCACCCGGGAAGGGCTGGAAGAGGCGGCGGAGGAGGCCGGTGTCACCCTCGCCACCCAGGCGTACCAGAACTCCACCGGGCGGGCACACGGCCTGGACGTCACCGACCTCGGCGCGTCAGCGGTAGGCGGGCTCGCCGGCGGGGCGGTAGCGCCGCTCGCCGGCCTGGGCCGGCACGCGACCGGGCGAGCGGCACGGGTCGGGGAGCACCTGGGGCGCGAGATGACCGGCGAGGTGCTCGCCGACAGCGCCGCCAGCCTGGCTACCGGTCAGGGGCTGACCTCGCTGGAGGACGCGGCGCGTGCTGCCGCCTCCGGGGCGACCGGTTCGGCGACCGCCCAGACCGACCACGCGTTGCAGGCGAGGCTCCAAGCGCAGACCAACGCCCTGGCCGGGGCGCCCCTCGCCGGCCCCTTGCTCCCGCCCGTCGTCCCCGTTGCCCCTGCCGTGGATGGCCCGTCTTCGGGGTCGTCGCCGGTGGTGTCCTCGTCTCCGGGGTCGTCGCCTGTCGTGTCCTCGCCTTCGGTGTCGTCTTCGTCGGCGGCGGGTGTTCCCGCGCAGGCGGGGGTGGGTGTGTCGGCCTCGCCGGTGATGACGGCGCTCGACCACGCGACGCCGCTCGGCGCTGAGGTGACAGTGTCCGCGGCCACCGACGGTGCCGGGCCGCCGCAGCCCACCGCGTCGGACCTGAGCCGCTCGTCGTCCAGCGGTGTCGAGCTGTCCAGCATGGACGACGGGCCGGTCCGAGCGGCGCTCCCGACCGAGACCGCCGTACCGGCCGGGCCGATCGCCACCGACCCCACGCTCTCCTCGGTGGCGCCGGTGGCGCCGGTGGCGCCGGTGGCATCGGTGGGGCCGGCGGCGCCGGTGGCCGTGGACCCGGCGCTCGCTGGCAGCCCGGCCGGCGCGTCGCACGGGACCACCCCGGGTGCGGTCGCCCCGAGCAGCAACAGCCCGGCAGCCTGGCCCACGTCGGCCGGCACGAACACCTTCGCGCCGCCGGTCGCACACGCGGGCCCCACCTCGACGGCCCCGCCGTTGACGGTGACCGGCACGGCTGCCGGTGCGCCGAACGGTGCCGTCACCCGAGGGGTCGCGGCGGAGGCGGTAGGCAGCACGGTCACCGGCGCGGCCGTGGGCCACCACCCCGCGCCGTCGCGCGAGGCGTCGGCGCCGGCCCGCGTACCCCCTCATCCGGCCCGTGGTCGGGCGTCGGTCCCCGACGACGTGGTGGCGTTCGGCGAGCCGGTGGTGCCCGCACGGGACGACCACGACTGGTACGCGGCCCGCTGGGCGGCCGAGGCGGAAGCCGCCGAGCGGCGGCGCTACCAGGGCCACTACGAATCACAGCGGACCGGGTTCGAGAACAACCGCCGGCAGGCGGAGGCCACCCGACTGCGCTCCCGGGCCGCGGAGCACGATCGCAGAGCCATCGAGTACGCCACCTACGCCCGACAGTTGCACCAGGCCGGTCACCGGCAGTGGGCCGACGGCTGGCAGCGGGCCGCGAACGACGAGGCGCGGGCGTACGCCCAGTGGCGTGACCTCGCCGGCGCGGTGCTGGCCGGCACCACGGCGCCCGCGGTCGTGGACATCGACGCCGCAGGCTTCGAGCACGCCAACAGAGACGTGGGTGCCCTCGCGCTCGGCGCGGTGGAGACGGCCGGCCGGTCCGCGTTGACCGGCGACGACGGTCCGCCGCCGATCGACGACTCCCGACCGTACGGGCAGCCTGGAGGGCTGCGGCCCCCGTTGGCCCTGCACCAGGTCGACGTCGAACGTCAGATGCCCCGCGAGCGGAATGGCGCCGTCACCCGTACCGCCGACCCTCGCCGGGGCGGCTGGTTCCGGCTGTTGAACGACGGCGGCCCCCGCGCCGACGCCACCCGGGGCATCAACTGCCTGGACTGCACGCTGTCGCTGTTCGAGACGTGGGTGCACGGGCGACCCCGGGTGTCGGCGCCACGGACCTTCGACGGCTATCTCAACGGTGACACCCGACGCCCGATCCGCGGCGAGGCGGGCGGCCCGGGCCGGGTGGAAGATGTGACCGGCGGACGCTTCCAGCAGGTCCTCGCCCCACCACCCGGCCAGCGGTCACACCCCGAGCATGCGCGGCAGGCCGCCGACCGGGGTTACCGCAACCTGCACGACCAACTGCTGCTGGGTGGCCACGGCAGCTACGCGTTCCTGGTCACCGAATGGCCGCACGGCGGTTCGCACGCCTGGGTGGCGCTCAACCAGAACGGCACGGTGCTCTACGTCGACCCGCAGACCGGCGCCATCCGGGACCGGCCGCTCTACCCGGACGTGGTCGGCATCGACGCGCTCGTGCTGAGTGGCGACGGCCGGCCGATGCCGCTCGGCGGTCTGCCCCGGGGTCGGTTCAGCGAGCGCCCCGACCTGCCGTACCACCCACCGGCGCACGACAACGGCAGCCACGGCGACCCGTACATCAACCGCATGTACCTGCTCCTGGACGGCCCCGGCTCTGCGGACGCGGACGCGCCGCCCGGAGCGGCGCCATCGCAGCGACCGACGGACGGGAGCCAGGCACCTGGCTCAGTGCCGACGGAACCGGACTCGATCCAGGCTGTCCTGCTGAGTAGTGCCGGGTTGGATCAGGTCTTCGCCGCCGAGGTGAGCCCGGGCGAGTTCGCGTCGGCGGTGGATGCGCCGACCCTCCGCCGTCTCGTGCCCGACCTCGACGAGGCGGCGGCCCAGAATGTGGCGCGACTGTTCGGCGACGCGCGGGTCCGCGACATGCTGGACAGGGCGGAGCGGGAGCCGCCCCGGAACGAGCCGGACCTGGCCGTGTCCCTGGTCCGGCAGTTGGTACGGCAGCCCGATCTGGTGCGGATGATCCTGACCACGCCGGAGCTTGCGAACTCGTTGACGGCCCGTCCGTTGACACTGCACCACCTGGCGAGTCATCAGCAGGCCATCGACGTTCTCGGTGAGGTGCTGGACGACATCGCTCAGCAGGAGGCGGTGGGATTGCCGGCTGCCGCCAACAGGGGCGTGGACCAACCCGAGCCGACTCCTCTCACGGATCAGCAGCGGCAGATCAGCGCGAGTCTCCAGTTGCCAGATGATCCGGCAACCCAGCCAGGCTTCGACAAGCATCGTCAGGCCGACCAGTCTTACCAGCAGCACTACCTCGACGACCTCTATGAGGCGGCGGCTGATGCTCAGTTGGAGCTGAATCAGTTGGCCGTGTCCCTCGCTCAAGTCGGGGGTCTTCGTGTTGGTGAACCTGGCTGGCGCCTTCAACCCAAGGATCGTCGTCGGGTTGACGACAAGCTGGACAAGTATCAGGGCGACGCCTCCAGGTTGTTCGATCTGGCCGCCGCGAAGGTCGAGTTTCGCTGCCTCGATGACCTCTACACGGCGCTCGCGCGGATACGCGAACATCCCGACGTCGTGATCGTGAGGGGCGATGACCGCTTCGTATCGCCCATGGACAGCGGTTATCGGGACGTGCAGCTCGTGTTGCAGATGAGCAACGGCCACCTGGCTGAGTTCCGCCTGCACCTGGCGGCGCTCGACGCGGTCGCAGTTTGGGAGCATGTGCTCTATGAGGTGCGTCGGGATATTGAAGCCCTCGCTCAAGGTGACGGTCGGGCGTTGACGCTGCGAGAGCGAACGATCGCAGGAGGTGTCCGCCGTCGCGAGCAACAGTTGTTCTGGCAGGCGCTGCAGTCAACCTTCGAGGAGAACGCCTAGTGTCCGGAGGTCTTTCACTTCCCTCCTACTACGTCTATTACCAATCCCCAGTAAAGATCGTGGAAACCGCAGATGGGGGTGCAAGGGTATGGCGCGTCTCCATCGAGACAGGTGGCTGGCAGGAGAAGAACGACATCTTCGTGGAGATCACGCTCGGTGTCGGGGGCGAGATTTTTCGACGTACGCGCGAAGACTTCGTGCAGGAGGTGGAGCGTTTTAGAGCTCACTATCTTGAGGGCGAGGGGCCAATCTTCGCCCTGTACGAGACGGTGCAGGCACTCAGGGATGCGGCGAAGGCCGAGGGACGCCACCTGACCCCGAAGGAGCAGGCGCTAATCCGGGGGATTCGCCAGCGAACGTTCGTGATGTTCGAGGAGCAGCTACGGGCTGCCGGCGATCCAGGCGCCGATCCCGACTTGTCGGCCGGGCCTTCGAGGTGACGTGCAGGGGCGGCATCGCGAGGGCAACGTCATCGTGCTGCGCGAGCTGCTGGTGCACATGATCGAGGAGTACGCGCGACACAATGGCCACGCCGATCTGTTACGCGAGCGGATCGATGGAAGGGTTGGCCAGTGATGACCGAAGATGTGGATGCTCGGTTGACGCGAGTGCAGGAGCGTTACGAGCAGGCGGTCTTCGGCGGCGACGCGAAGCACGTGGGCAAGACGGAGCGGGACCTCATGGCGCTGAAGGGGTGCAGCGCCGAATAACATCGGTGCATGGCGAAATCCGACACGAGGAGCGGCAAGTCCAATGCCTGGGCGTGGCCGGCTGGCATCTTGATCGGTCTGGCGATCGGCATTCCCTTGTTCGGCTCGGCAGGCGGTGTTGCCTTCGGCGTCGCCATCGGTGTTGCCTTCGCGGTCGCCTTTGGCGCCACCACAAATCGGGCCGAAGGGGGCAGTCCTGGCGGCGACCCGGAAGTGGCGGCCAGCTCCACCGTTGATGGTGCCCCGATCGGATCCTCCAAACAGGACGAATCGGACGGCGCTGCCGGCGGTGGCCCCGTCGATGGGCCTTCTCGGCCGTGATCGACTCCGGATCGGCGATGTCGGGGTATCCGGGGGCCTTGAATACCCCGACATCGGCGATGTCGAGTGGATCATGGAAGCCGACGCCGACGCCGACGCCGACGCCGGGGTTGCCTTCGCCGGGCAGTGTGGCGGAGGCGGTGGCCATGCAGGAGGAGTTGCGGCCGCTGGTGGACACTGTGGGGCCGGGGCCGACCTCGCCGGCGACGGTGGCTGGCCTAGACGTCGCGTACGAGGAGAGCGGTGACCTTCTCGCGGCGGCCGTGACTGTGTTGGATGCCCGGACGCTGGCCGTGGTGGACTCGGCCGTCAGCGTGGGCCGGCCCGCGTTCGGCTACGTTCCGGGCCTGTTCGCGTTCCGTGAGCTGCCCGCGCTGCTCGCCGCGCTGGACCGGCTGACCACCTCACCGGACCTGCTGGTCTGTGACGGGCACGGGCTGGCCCATCCGCGCCGTTTCGGGCTCGCCTGCCATCTTGGTGTGGTCACCGGGCTGCCCGCGATCGGGGTGGGGAAGACGCCGCTGGTCGGTCGGTGGGATCCGCCGCCCGTCGAGCGGGGCGCCTGGTCGCCGTTGCGCGACGGGGACGAGGTCGTCGGCCGGGTGCTGCGTACCCGGGGCGGGGTGAAGCCGGTCTTCGTGAGCGTCGGGCACCGGATGAGCCTGGACAACGCCAGCGTGCAGGTGCTCGCACTGACCCCGCGTTACCGACTGCCGGAGACCACGCGTACCGCCGATCGGCTGTGTCGCGACGCCCTCGCGCGGGCGCGCTAGCCGGGCGTCGCGGCCCGTCCGGATTCGGCAATTCGGCAGGCCACAGCAGGTAGGCGAGTCGGGTCCGTAAACCGTAACGCCGCACACATTTGGGCCGCTCTATGACCGGGGGTGGAGGTGGCCTGGTAGTAGCCTGGCCGCGGACCCCACCCGGGGAGGAACGGTGAGGTGATCATGTCGGTGCGTCGACGCGCGGCACGGCTCGCGACGGTCTGCGGTCTGGTGGGCGGCCTGGTGATGCTCGGTGCGTCGCCGGCGCTGGCCGCCGATGACTCGGTCCGGGTCGGATCTGCCAGCAGCTTCGCCGCCGGTGGGTCGGCGCAGGGGGTGAACGTCGCGGTGCGCAAGCGCTCCGACGGGTGCGTCCTGCTGCGTACCGCCCTGGGTCTGCGCCTTGAAGGTCTTGAGCCGGGCCAGGTGACGGTTCAGGTCAACGCGGGCGGGCACTGGTTCCCGGTGCCCGTGTCCGGCGGGGGCGGCAGCGTGACGACCGAGCAGACGTCGCCGACGAAGCCGACCCTGTGCAAGGGCAAGGGGATCACGGTGCGTTACCGGGTGGCGTTCGCCGCCGGTGCTCCGGGCGGTCGGCTCGTGGTGACCGGCGTGGGTGCCAGCGCGGCCGGCGAGGAGCTGGCCCGGGGGTCCGACACGGCGAGGGTGGCCGGTGTGCGGGTCTCCGCGTCGCCCACGCCGTCGGAGAAGCCGACGCCCACCCCGAGCCCCACCGAGGTCACGACGCCCGCCGATGCGGTGAACCCGGCCGCGTTGGGTGCCGTCTCCGCCGCGCCCAGCACCGTGGCGGCCGCCTCCGAGTCGTCCGGTGGGGGTTCGCCGGTGATGTTCTTCGGCATCGCGATGGTGGCGGTCGGGTTGCTGCTCATCGTGCTGCTGTTCCGCCGCTCGCGGCAGGACCGGACGCCGACCGACGAGCCGGGTCCGCTGCCCGGCAACCCCGGTGGCACCACCTACCGGTCCGGGGGTGGGTCGCCGGCCGCGTCCGGTCGCCCCGGCTCGGTGTACGGCCAGCAGCAGCCGGCCGACGGCTACGGCGTGGTGCCGTCGCCCCGGCCCGCCACCGGCGGGGTCTACGGGGCCCGACCCGCCGCGCCGGCGCCGGACGCGACGCAGCCGATGCCGGGTGCCGCGGGCACTCCGGGTGGTCGGCCGCTCCCCGGTGACCCGCCTCCGCCCGAGGACGGCGGCGATCACACCGTGTTCATGCCCCGGCTCCCCGGCTGAGCGGGGTCCGGGGCGGGCGCTCCGTTACGCTCAGGTTCGTTGGAAACCTGCGGCCAAGGAGCGGAACTAGTGTCTGATCTGTCCCAGATCGTGAAGGCGTACGACGTCCGAGGGACGGTGCCGGACCAGTGGGACGAACGGGCCGCCGAGGCGCTCGGGGCCGCATTCACCCAGTTGCTCAACGCCACCGACGAGCCTGGTGACGCCGTGGTCGTCGGGTACGACATGCGGGCCAGTTCGCCCGGTTTGGCCGCCGCCTTCGCCGCTGGAGTCCGGGCCGAGGGCCGCTCGGTGATCGAGATCGGGCTCGCCTCCACCGATCTGCTCTACTTCGCCTCCGGCTCCCTCGACCTGCCCGGTGCGATGTTCACGGCCAGTCACAACCCGGCGCAGTACAACGGCATCAAGATGTGCCGCTCCGGTGCCCGGCCGATCGGTCAGGACAGCGGGCTGGCGCAGATCCGTGAGCGGGCGCAGGCGCTGCTGGATTCGGGCGCGTCGCGCCCGGCGGGTGAGCCGACCCAGCCGGCCGAGCGGCGTGACCTGCTGCCCGACTACGCCTCCTACCTGCGCAAGCTGGTCGACCTCTCCGGCATTCGGCCGCTGAAGGTGGTGGTCGACGCCGGCAACGGAATGGGCGGCTTCACCGTCCCCACGGTGCTGGGCGACGCCGCTCTGTCGGCACTGCCGCTGGAGATCGTGCCGCTCTACTTCGAGCTGGACGGCACCTTCCCCAACCACGAGGCCAACCCGCTGGACCCGGCGAACCTGGTCGATCTGCAGCGCGCGGTGGTCGAGCACGGGGCCGACATCGGGCTGGCTTTCGACGGCGACGCCGACCGGTGCTTCGTGGTGGACGAGCGCGGCGAGCCGGTCTCGCCGTCGGCGATCACCGCCCTGGTCGCCGCTCGGGAGCTGGCCAAGCACCCGGGTGCCACGGTGATCCACGGTCTGATCACCTCCAGCGCGGTCGCCGAGATCATCCGTGAGCACGGTGGTGAGCCGGTGGTCGCCCGGGTCGGGCACTCCTTCATCAAGGCGGAGATGGCGCGGACCAACGCCGTCTTCGGCGGCGAGCACTCCGCGCACTACTACTTCCGGGACTTCTGGTTCGCCGACACGGGAATGCTCGCCGCGATGCACACCCTGGCCGCGCTCGGTGAGCAGTCGCTGCCGCTGTCCGTGCTGGCCGGGGAGTACGAGCGCTACATCGCCTCCGGCGAGATCAACTCGACGGTGGTCGACCAGGCCGCGGCGGTGGCCGAGGTCCGCGCCGCGTACCCGGACGCGACGGCCGACGAGATGGACGGGCTGACGCTGCGTTTTCCCGACGGCGCCTGGTTCAACCTGCGCGCCTCCAACACCGAGCCGTTGCTGCGGCTCAATGTCGAGGCGCCCACCCGCGAGCGGATGATCTCGCTGCGGGACGACGTGCTCGACCGCGTTCGCCGATAAGATCGCCTGCGCCGGTCGGCACCGCCGCCGGTGACCCCGCACTCGTGGAAGGAGCCGCGCCATGGCCCTGGATCCGCAGTTGCTTGAGATCCTTGCCTGTCCGGACACGCACCACGCCCCGCTGACCTACGATGCCGAGGCGCAGACGCTGACCTGCACCGAGTGTGGCCGGATCTTCGAGATCCGCGACGACGTGCCGGTGCTGCTGCTCGACGAGGCGCGCGGCGGCCCCGGGCAGTCCTCATGATCGACGGTACGGCGGGGGTCAGCGGGCGCCGCGACGCCGACGAGGCCCTGCTCGACAACCCGGCGGCGCTGGCCGAGCACGACCCGGGCGACATGCTGCGGCACACCGCGTCGGCGGGCGCGCAGGTTCGCGAGAGCGCGGCGCTGGCCGCCGAGGCGAACCTGGCGGTGCTGGCCGACGACGGGCGGCCGCGGGCCGTGGTCATCGCCGGCATCGGCACCGCCGGGCGGACCGGTGACGTGTTGGCCACGGTGGCTGGGCCGCGCTGCCCGGTCCCGATCATCGGACACCGCAGCGCGGGCGTACCCGGTTGGGTGGGCGCCGCCGACGTGGTGATCGCGGTGAGCGCGTCCGGTCGCAGCCCGGAGGCGCTGGGCGCGGCCGAGGCCGCGCACCGGCGGGGCGCCCGGCTGGTCGCGGTGGGCGCCCCGGATTCGCAGTTGCAGGCGGTGGCCGAGCGGGCCCGTGCGCCGTTCATTCCGGTGCCCCGGCGCGCTCCGGCGCGAGCGAGTCTCTGGGCGTTGACCGTGCCGGTCCTGCTCGCCGCCCGCGCGCTCGGGCTGGTCAAGGTCAACGAGGCGGATCTGGCGGAGACCGCGGCGCGGCTGGACGCGGACGCGGACCGCTGCCGCTCCAGCGCGGAGTCGTTCGTCAACCCGGCGAAGTCGCTGGCGCTGGGCCTGGCCGGCTCGATCCCGATCGTCTGGGGTTCGTCACCGCTGGCCACCGTGGCCGCTCGCCGGTTCGGCGACACCCTGTCCGCGAACGCCCGCTACCCGGTGGTCACCGGGGCGCTCGGCGAGGCCGGCCGGGGTCGGGTGGGGCTGCTGGACGGCGTCTTCGGCGGCCTGGCGGAGGGGGAGCGCGACATCTTCGCCGACCGGGCGGAGGACGACGGCGAGGGCACCCGGCTGCGGCTGGTGCTGCTGCGCGACGGCGGGCTCAACGCCGAGGACGACACCGACGAGCCCCTCGCAGTCGAGGAGCGCCGTGCGGACGCGGTGCAGACCCTCGCGGAGCGTCGCGGTGTGCGCTGCGACGTGGTGACCGCCGAGGGCGGGTCGGCGTTGGAGCGGCTGGCGTCGCTGATCGCCGTACCGGATTTCGCCTCGATCTATCTTGCTCTGGCCCATGGGCTCGACCCGATGGCCGTTCCGGCCATCACCGAGATGAAGGAGCTTTCGAACCAGTGAACGAACGTAGGGCGTCTCAGGTCGCCGCGACGCGAGGCGGAGTGGTGGCGTGAGCGCGACCGGTGGGACGAAGGCAATCGTCGCCGCTCTGCTGGCAAACGTCGGCATCGCCGTCACCAAGTTCATTGCGTTCCTGCTCTCCGGCTCGTCGTCGATGCTGGCCGAGTCGGTTCACTCGGTCGCGGACTCCGGTAACCAGGCCCTGCTGCTGCTCGGCGGCAAGCGGGCGAAGCGGGCGGCCACCCCGGAGCACCCCTTCGGGTACGGCCGGGAGCGCTACATCTACGCGTTCATCGTGTCGATCGTGCTGTTCAGCATCGGTGGTCTGTTCGCCCTCTACGAGGCTTACCACAAGTGGAGCCACGAGGGCGGAATCGAGTCGTGGCACTGGCTGCCGGTGGTCGTGCTGGTGGCGGCGATCATCATGGAGTCGTTCTCCTTCCGGACGGCCATCAAGGAGTCCAACCTCGTCCGGGGCAAGCAGTCCTGGGTGCGTTTCATCCGGCGGGCCAAGGCGCCGGAGCTGCCGGTGGTGCTCCTGGAGGACTTCGGCGCGCTGGTCGGTCTGGTGTTCGCGCTCTTCGGCGTGTCGATGACGCTGATCACCGGCAACGGTCGGTGGGATGCCGCCGGCACCGCGATGATCGGCATCCTGCTGGTGCTCATCGCCGTCGTGCTGGCCATCGAGACCAAGAGTCTGCTGCTCGGTGAGGGTGCCGAACAGCAGGATCTGGACGCCATCGAGCGGGCGATCACCGACGGCCCCGAGGTGGAGCGGATCATCCACATGAAGACGCTCTACCTCGGTCCGGAGGAGCTGATGGTGGCCGCGAAGATCGGCGTACCGTCCTGGGAGAGCGCTCCCGAGCTGGCCCGTGGCATCAACGCCGTGGAGGCGCGGATCCGCGTCGCGGTGCCGATCGCCCGGGTGATCTACCTGGAGCCGGACATCTTCAGCGTCGCCGCCGAGAAGGCGGGCACCGGCGCCGCCGCGGACACCGCCGTACCGCCGCCGCAGGACGCGTCGGGCGAGGCGGCCGGGCGGCCCAGGGACTGACGAGTGGAACCGCTGTATGGACCGATCCGCGACTACGCCTGGGGTTCCCGTTCGGCCATCGCGCTGTTGCAGGGGCGGCCGGTGCCCAGCGAGGGCCCGGAGGCGGAGCTGTGGCTGGGCGCCCACCCGGGCGCCCCGGCCAGGGTCGAGCGCGCCGGCCTGCGGGTGAGCCTGTGCGACCTGGTGCGGGACGAGCCGGGGCGGTGGCTGGGCCAGCGGGTGTCCGACCGGTTCGGCACCCGACTGCCGTTCCTGCTCAAGGTCCTCGCCGCTGATGCGCCGTTGAGCCTGCAGGCCCACCCGGATGCCGAGCAGGCCCGGGTGGGCTTCGCGGCGGAGGCGGGCCGCCCCGAGGCGGAGCGCAACTACTCCGACCCGCACCACAAGCCGGAGTTGCTGGTGGCGCTCACGCCGTTCGAGGCGCTCTGCGGCTTCCGGCCCCCGGCGGAGTCCGCCGAGGCGCTCGCGGCGTTCGGCGTACCGGCGTTGGCGCCCGTGGTCGAGGCGCTGCGGGCCGGGCCGGCGGGGTTGCGGACGGCGGTGCGGACGCTGCTCGGTTGGCCGGTCGCGGAGCGTGACGGGCTGCTGCGATCCGCGCTGGCGGCCTCGATCGACGGCCCGGACGCCGACCTGGCCCGCCGGCTGGCGGTGGCCTATCCCGGCGACCCGGGTGTGCTAGTGGCGCTGCTGCTGCACCACGTGCGCCTGGTGCCGGGGGAGGGGATCTGGATGCCCGCGGGCAACCTGCACGCCTACCTGAGCGGCTGCGGTGTGGAGATCATGGCGGCCAGCGACAACGTGCTGCGCGGTGGCCTGACCCCGAAGCGGGTGGACGTCGACGAGTTGCTGCGGGTGCTGCGGTTCGAGGTGCTCCAGGATCCGGTGCGTGCCGCCCAGCCGGTTGCGCCGGGGGTGGACTGGTGGCCGGTGCCGGTGGACGACTTCGCGCTGCACCGGGTGCGGGTTGGCGCCGCCGTGCCGGAGGTCACGCTGCCGCTGCCGGGCCCCCGGGTGGTGCTGTGCGGTGCGGGCTCGGTCACGGTGGACGACGGGGCAGGCGCGTGGACGCTCGTGTCCGGTCAGGCGGCGATCGGCACGGCGGCCGGGGAGCCGCTGCGGGTCAGCGGGGACGGCGAGGCGTACGTGGCGACGTCAGGGCTGCGCTGACGCGACCTGGCCGCGAGGCACAAGTCCGACTTTTACGGAATAGCTTGACGCTGTGTTCTCCGAGTGTGACTCTATGAGTACGCAGCGTTATCGCGACGACGGTCCGACAACGTGCGGGGAACCAAACCGGGGGGATGCGCGGGGCGGGCGGAAGTGGGCGGCAGGACTGTCCATCACCGACCGCCCCGTGCGCTGTCCGCGTACCGTCCCCTGCGCCCGTCGCTGGCGCGCGTAAGGTGGAAGGTCGGCGTAGACATCGTTCGACAGGAGCTTTCATGACCAGCACCCTCCCGGCGTCCGCCAGCGGTACGCCGTCCGAGGCTCGGCCGAGCACGCTCGCCGAGGGCGACTTCAAGGTGGCGGATCTGTCGCTCGCCGAGTTCGGGCGGAAGGAGATCCAACTCGCCGAGCACGAGATGCCCGGCCTGATGGCGATCCGTCGGGAGTTCGCCGAGGCGCAGCCGCTCGCCGGCGCGCGGATCACCGGCTCGCTGCACATGACCATCCAGACCGCCGTCCTGATCGAGACACTGGTCGCCCTCGGCGCGCAGGTCCGCTGGGCGTCCTGCAACATCTTCTCCACCCAGGACCACGCCGCTGCGGCCATCGTCGTCGGCCCGGACGGCACCCCCGAGGCACCCGCCGGCGTCCCGGTGTACGCCTGGAAGGGCGAGACGCTGCCGGAGTACTGGTGGTGCACCGAGCAGGTGCTCGCCTGGCCCGACGGGCAGGGCCCGAACATGATCCTCGACGACGGCGGCGACGCCACCCTGCTGGTGCACAAGGGCGCCGAGTTCGAGACGGCCGGGGTCGTGCCGCCGGTCGAGTCCGCCGACTCCGAGGAGTACGGCGTCATTCTCGAACTGCTGCACCGCTCGCTCGCCGAGGACGGCCAGCGCTGGACCCGGATCGCCGCCAGCATCAAGGGCGTCACCGAGGAGACCACCACCGGCGTGCACCGGCTCTACGAGATGCACCGCGCCGGCACCCTGCTCTTCCCGGCCATCAACGTCAACGACTCGGTGACCAAGAGCAAGTTCGACAACAAGTACGGCTGCCGGCACTCGCTGATCGACGGCATCAACCGGGCCACCGACGTGCTGATCGGCGGCAAGATGGCCGTCGTGATGGGCTACGGCGACGTGGGCAAGGGTTGCGCCGAGTCGCTGCGTGGCCAGGGCGCCCGGGTCGTGGTGACCGAGGTCGACCCGATCTGCGCACTGCAGGCGGCGATGGACGGCTACCAGGTCGCGACCCTGGACGACGTGGTCGAGCAGGGCGACATCTTCATCACCGCCACCGGCTGCTTCGACGTCATCACCAACGAGCACATGGCCCGGATGAAGCACCAGGCCATCGTCGGCAACATCGGCCACTTCGACAACGAGATCGACATGGCCGGCCTGGCCAAGCGTTCCGATGTCGAGCGGATCAACATCAAGCCGCAGGTCGACCTGTGGCGCTTCGCCGACGGGCACGCCATCATCGTGCTCTCCGAGGGCCGCCTGCTGAACCTGGGCAACGCGACCGGTCACCCGAGCTTCGTGATGTCGAACTCGTTCGCCAACCAGACGATCGCCCAGATCGAGCTGTTCACCAAGACCGAGGAATACCCGGTCGGCGTCTACGTGCTGCCCAAGCACCTGGACGAGAAGGTGGCCCGTCTGCACCTGGGCGCGCTCGGCGCCAAGCTGAGCACGCTGACCAAGGAGCAGGCCGCGTACCTGGGTGTTTCCCAGGAGGGCCCGTTCAAGCCGGACCACTACCGCTACTGATCGACACCTTCGGACCGGGTCGGCTGTTCGCAGCCGGCCCGGTTCGTCGTCTCCGCCTCCGGCGTGCTCAGCCCGATCGCGGGCCGCGGCGGGTGGGGCGGAACCACGTCCACACGCACCAGGCCAGCCAGCCGACCGACACGACGGTGGCCAGGGCCCGCAGGCGCAGCGTGCTGAGCAGCAGTACGACGGCCAGCACCGTCAGCCACGGCAGGAATCCCCTCACGGCGGCGATCCTTCCACAGCGTCTCGAGGTGGCCTGCCGTCGGGCGGTCGAGGGAACTGTTCGCCTGCCCGCCCGGGGTGCGCGAGGGTGGGGGCCACGGGGTCGGGCGCTCGTCGGATGACCTCCGTCGTGATCGCGACAGCGCGACCGGCCGGAGGTGGCGGTGGCGCCGGGCGGCGCCGAAGGGGGATCATGGTGGCGGCCCGGTGCGGATCTCTGCGCGCCGAGCCCCCGCACCCCGTGGCGCCGCCGCCGCGGGTCGGGATGCACGTGTTACCGGCGGCGCTATCCGTGCCGGGTGACGCCGGTCCCACCGAACTGAATGGGGATGCAATATTAATCCCATGAGAGCCCGGGTCCTGGTGGTCGACGACGACCCCGCACTCGCCGAGATGCTCGGCATCGTGCTGCGTAGTGAGGGTTTCCTGCCCTCGTTCGTGGCCGACGGCGAGCGGGCGTTGGCGGCTTTTCGCGACAGTCGTCCAGATATCGTCCTGCTCGACCTGATGTTGCCCGGAATGAGTGGCATTGACGTTGCCCGGTCGATCCGGGCCGAATCCGGCGTGCCGATCGTCATGCTGACCGCCAAGAGCGACACCGTCGACGTGGTGCTCGGCCTGGAATCCGGGGCCGACGACTACGTGGTCAAGCCGTTCAAGCCCAAGGAGCTGGTCGCCCGGATGCGTGCCCGGCTGCGCCGGGGCGAGGACGTGGCACCGGAGATGCTGACCATCGGGCCGCCCGGCAACCAGATCACCATCGACGTGCCGGCCCACACGGTCAGCCGCAACGACGAGGAGGTGAAGCTGACTCCGCTGGAGTTCGACCTGCTGGTCGCGCTCGCCCGTAAGCCGCGTCAGGTCTTCACCCGCGAGGTGCTGCTGGAGCAGGTCTGGGGCTACCGGCACGCGGCCGACACCCGTCTGGTCAACGTGCACGTGCAGCGACTGCGCGCCAAGATCGAGCCGGACCCGGAGCGGCCGGAAATCATCCTCACCGTGCGGGGCGTGGGCTACAAGGCGGGGACCGGATAGCCTGGTCACACTGTGTCGATCCCCCCGCCTCCGCACCCCCAGAGCACGGCCATCCGCCCGCCCGGCGCTGGCCGGGAGCTCTGGCGTGCGGTGAGCGGACGGGCCGCCCGGGTGGTGGCCCGGGTGCACAAGACCTGGCGTCGCTCACTCCAGGTCCGGGTGGTGACCATCACGTTGGTCGCGTCCAGCCTGCTGGTCGGCGGTTTCGCGTACCTGATCGCTGACAAGATCACTACGATCCTGCTGGACAACGCCCGCACGGACGTCCGGCAGCGGGTGGAGGGCGGCGCGAGCTACGCGGCCAAGCAGGTCTCCCTCTACGGCCAGCCGCAGGAGGCGCAGCTTCAGGAGACCATCGACAACACGGTCAACTACCTGGCCGGCGGCGACCCCCAGCAGACCAGCGGGGTGGTGGTGGCGATCACCGCCGAGGGCTACCCGGCCATCATCCAGGCCCGCACGGCGCCAGCGGCGAACGTCCAGCCGCTGATCAGCAAGGAACTGCGGGCCGCGGTTGCCAGCGGCCAGGTGGCCAGCCAGATCCGCACCGGTCGGCTCACCGGCGATCCGACCAAATACCTGGTGTACGGCTCGCCGGTGCCGACCCGCTTCGGTCAGATCGAGCTCTACTACCTCGTGCCGTTGACGCGGCAGGACGCCACCGCAGCCGATGCCCGAGCCACAGTCGTCGCCACCGGCGTCGCCCTGGTGATCCTGCTCGGGCTGCTCGCCGCCCTTGTCACCCGGCTTGTCGTAAACCCGGTCCGGGTTGCCGCGCGCACCGCCCAGCGCCTCTCCGCCGGCCTGCTCGACCAGCGGATGGTGGTCAACGGGGAGGACGACCTCGCCCTGCTCGCCGCCTCGTTCAACCAGATGGCGACCAACCTGCAACGGCAGATCCTCCGCCTGGAGGAGATGTCCCGGTTGCAGCGTCGGTTCACCTCCGACGTGTCGCACGAGCTGCGTACCCCGTTGACCACGGTCCGGATGGCGGCCGACCTGATCTTCGCTGAGCGCGACGAGTTCGACCCGGCGGTGGCCCGCAGCGCCGAGCTGCTCCAGGCCGAGCTGGACCGCTTCGAGGAGCTGCTCACCGACCTGTTGGAGATCAGCCGGTTCGACGCGGGCTTCGCCATGCTGGACGCCGAACCGACCGATCTGGTGCCGGTGGTGCACCGGGTGGTCGACCGGCTGGCTGGCCTGGCCGAGCGGGTGGGTGTCCCGATCGAGTTGGACCTGCCGGGCACGCCGGTGATCGCCGAGGTCGACCCGCGCCGCGTCGAGCGGGTGTTGCGCAACCTGGTCGGCAATGCTGTCGAGCACGGCGAGGCCCGACCGGTGCTGATCACGCTCGGCATCGACGAGACCGCGGTGGCGATCACCGTCCGCGACCGCGGTGTGGGGCTCAAGGTGGGCGAGGAGAAGCTGGTGTTCAACCGGTTCTGGCGGGCGGACCCGTCCCGGGCCCGGCAGACCGGAGGCACCGGGCTGGGCCTGTCGATCAGCCTGGAGGACGCCCGTCTGCACGGCGGCTGGCTGGAGGCGTGGGGCGCACCGGGGCAGGGCGCCCAGTTCCGGCTCACCCTGCCGGCCCGTGCCGGTGACCGGCTGACCACCTCGCCGCTGCGCCTGGTGCCCGCCGACGCGGCGCTGCCGTTCGGCGGCCCTCGCGACGGCGGCCCGCTGGCCATCGGGCCCGGCACGGGCGGCGCGCTGGCGGTCGGCCCGGCACCGACCGGCGACGAGCAGCCCGCGGAGGTGCGCTCGTGAAGGCCCGGCCCCTGCTCGGCGCGTTCGGTGCGGTGCTGCTGCTCAGCGCCGGGTGTGGCATCCCGGCCCAGTCCGACGTGCGGGTGGACGGCAAGGCCGGCACCGCTACCGAGGCCGGGTCGGTCAACGGCCGACGCAGCGAGCCGCCGTCGCGTACGGCCAGCGGCAGCGACACCGAGGCGTTCGTGCGCAACTTCCTGTCCGCCGCCGCGGGTGAGCCGGACCGGGCCTACGAACGCGTCACGCAGTTCATCGCCCCGGAGCACAAGTCTCGCCTCCAGGTGAAGAAGGGCAGTGAGGTCGCGCTGACCGTGGTCCGGCTGGGGGACACGGTCTTCACCCTCAACAGCGACTCGACCACCACCGTCAAGATCGCCGTGCAGCAGATCGGCGTGCTCCGGACCAACGGCACCCTGGCTCCGCCGGTGGCGACCGAGACGGAGTACGAGTTCCGGCTGCGCAGCGCGGCGTTCGGCAGCACCGAGAACGACGAACGCGCCGGCCTGTACGTCCTGGACGCGCCGAACGTCCTGCTACTCAGTGACGTGGCGCTCCAGCAGTACTACCAGGACGAGTCGATCTACTTCTGGAGCTCCGACCGCACCCGGCTGGTGCCGGACCAGCGCTACCTGCCGCTGGCGGTGCCGGACGAGCGGCGGGTCAACGAGGTGGTGAAGTGGCTCGTCGGTGGGCCGTCCGAGTGGCTGCGCTCCGGCGTCGTCGGGCTGCCCGACGGCACCGAGTTGATCAACAACGCCACCGGTGCGAACAACCGGTGGGAGGTCAACCTGGATATGTCCGGTGACGACCAGAACAGGGTCGACCAACTGGTCACGCAGCTCGCGTGGTCGCTGGGCGACCTGCCGGGCGAGTTGGAGCTGAAGATCCGCAACAACTCGCAGCCCGTGCAGAATCTGAACGAGCGCCGGGTCGCCGTGCCGCTCTACCCGGTGACGGAGAGCCCGCAGCGGTTCGGCGTCTACGAGGGCGCGATCCGTCCGCTCGACTTCGTCGGCGAGCTCAGCGGACCCGTGCCGGTGGCGGACGAGGTCAATCGCAACATCGTCTCCGCCGACCTGGCCCGGGCCAACAGTCGGATCCTCGCCGCGATGGTGGTGACCAGCGGCAAGGATCGGCAACGACTCGCGGTGGGCGCCGGCGGCGCTCCGGTGGCCGTGGTCAACCGGAGCGGCAGCGAGTACGCCTCGATCAGCCGCCCGGTCTGGCTGCGGACGGTCGACGCCCGCCCCGCGCAGGGCCTGGTGGTGGCCGACGGTCGCCTCTACCGCTTCGACGAGGCCGCCCGGATGTACGAGGTGCCCCTCAACCTGCCCGCGGCCGGCGTCACGGCGGTGGCCGCCGCGTTGGACGGTCAGCGGATCGCGTTGATCGCGGGCGGCCAGCTCTACGTCGCGGCGGTCAACCTGGACGGCGCCGGGAGCGGGGTGTCCATCGGCCCGCCCCGGGCGCTGGTCACCTCACTGACCGGCCTGACCGCGGTCGACTGGATCAGGGAGGATCGGCTGGTGGTGGCCGGGTCGGCCGGCCAGCCGGCGATCTACGAGACCAGCGTGGACGGGGCCCTGGAGACACCGCTGCGCACCGACGTGGGTGCCAAGGTCAACCACCTGGCGGCGTACCCCTCCAACCGCAGTGTGCGAACGCCCAGCGGGGCATACATGTACGAGGCGAACCGGGTGGCCTACCGCAGCAGCCCGTTCGAGCGGATCGAGCCCAACCGCGTACGGGACATCACCCCGCCGCCGGCTGGCGTGCGCCCGAGCAACCCGTCCGCCCCGTTCTTCCTCTACTGACACCATGCGCGGGCTCTGGGCGGACCTCGCCGACCTGGTCCTGCCCGCCGACTGCGCGGGCTGTCGGCAGCGCCACCCGGGCCTGCGGCACGGAGTCTGCCCGGCCTGCGTGACGGCACTGGCCGCGTTGCGCCCCCGGTCGGTACGTCCCACTCCCGCCCCGCCCGCCCTGCCGCCCTGCGTCGCCCTCGGCCCGTACGCCGGTCCGCTGCGCGAGGCCCTGCTGGCGTACAAGGAGCACGGCCGGCACGGGGTTGCCCGCCCGCTCGGCGGGCTGCTCGCCGAGGTGGTCGCGGCGGCGGTCGGTGAGGTCCGTCCGCTGGCGCTGGTGCCGGTGCCGGACACCGCTGCGGCGGCCCGGTCCCGCTACGGCGACCACCTGGGCAGGTTGGCCCGGCACTGTGCGGCCCGGCTGAGCAGGGGTGGTTGGCCGGTACGGGTGCACTGGCCGCTGCGTGCGCTGCCCCGCCCCGACTCGGTGACCCTGGACAGCGCCGGCCGCGCGGCGGCGGCCGAGGCGGCGTTCCGGCCCCGGCCCGGCGCGGCGCGCGGTCGCGGCGTGCCGGGCGGCGCGCCAGTCGTGGTGCTGCTCGACGACATCGTCACCACCGGGGTCACCCTCGCCGCGGCGGCCCGGGTGCTGGCCGCCACCGGGTGGGCACCGAGTGTCGCCGCGGTGCTCGCGGCGACCGAGAAGAGACACCACTCGTAACCGACCGTGTTTCCGTTTCACCCGTTGGTGTATGAGCTGCGGAAAATCCGGGGTGGTCTTGGCGACATGGGGTGACGGCCAGACGAACACGAGTTAGCGTTTCGCTGTCGGGGGTAGGAGGTCTTTCCATCCCGCCCTCGGCGGTGAGAGGAGGCGTAGCCGTACTGACCGGTCGACGCCAGCGGGTCTCCCCACGGCGTACGACCGGGCCACCGGATCGAAGACGGCCGAACAAGGGAGGTCACGTGGACATCGTGGTCAAGGGCCGCAACGTCGAAGTGCCGGACCATTACCGGGTGCATGTAGCCGAGAAACTCGCAAAGGTCGAACGCTACGACCACAAACTGATTCGCATCGATGTCGAGCTGTTTCACGAGCGCAATCCGCGCCAGGCCGACCACTGCCAGCGGGTGGAGATCACCTGCGTGTCACGGGGCCCGGTGATCCGGGCCGAGGCCTGCACGAACGACTTCTACAGCGCGCTCGACGCGGCCATCGCGAAGCTCGACACCCGACTGCGCCGCGCGGCCGACCGCCGTCGCGTACACCGGGGTCGGCACGCGCCGATCTCCGTCGCCGCCGCCACCGCCGGCCTGCCGGTCGCGGACCTGGTGGCCGCCCCGCTGAGCGCGCCGGGTGACGGCGCCCGTGGCGGCACCGCCGTCGCGGAGCGGGTCGAGGAGGAGCGCGACCAGCAGCCGTGGCACATCGCCCGGGAAAAGGTGCACCCGGCGGAGCCGATGACGATCGACGACGCGCTGTTCGAGATGGAACTGGTCGGCCACGACTTCTACCTGTTCCAGGACAAGGAGTCCGGCCGCCCCAGCGTCGTCTACCGGCGCCACGCCTACGACTACGGCATCATCTCCCTCGCTACCTGATCGAGGGCCTGACCCGCGTCGATCATGGAGTTGTGGTGGGCGGCTCGCACCGTTTCGCGGCCTGTGTACCCCACCACAACTCCATGATCGTCAGCGGAGGTCGGTGGGTAGCAGCGCGAAGGTCAGGTCGTCGAGGCGGGTGCCGGCCAGGCCGGGAAGCCGGGCCCGTTGCAGGGCCTCGCGCTGGAACCCGACCCGCTCCAACACCCGGTGCGAGGCGATGTTCTCGGGCACTGTGCCGGCGGTGATCCGAGCCATCCCGGCCGGGCCGAACGCCCAGCTGGCGAGCAGCCGGACCGCGCGGGTTGCGTACCCGCGGCCCCGCCACTCGGGCAGCAGCGCGTAGCCGATCGACCCTTCGCCGCTGCGCACGTCCGAGTACGACAATCCGCAACTGCCCGCCGGCTCACCGGTGGCCACGTCGGTGATCAGCAAGCGGGCGATCTCGCCGGTCAGCCACCCGCTCTCCGCGACCCGGCAGCGCCGCTCGATCGCCTCCCACGTCGGCGGCACCGGCGGCGCCTGGTTCGCCACCACCTCGGGTCGGCTGTGCAGCCGGTACATCAACTCCGCCTCGTCCGGCCCGACCCGGCGCAGGGCCACCACCTGGTCGGTGAGCACCCCGTCGGGCAGGTCGGGCAGCAGGCGAGCGGTCGGGCCGGGCGGGTCCTCGGCGAGGCGTACCCAGGCCAGCAGGTCGTGCCGCCCACCGTTCCGGTGCTGGCCGGCGGACCGGCGCAGGCCTTCGTACCGGAAACCGGCGGCCAGGGCGACCCGCTGGCTGGCCGCGTTCTCCAACTCGGTCAGCAGTTCCAGCCGCAGCGTCCCGGTCGCGAAGGCGTGCTCACCCAACGCGCGGGTGGCGGCGGCGGCCACCCCACGCCCGCGTGCCGTCGGCCGTACCCAATAGCCGATCTCGGCCTGGCTCCGGCCCGGCACCGGGTTGTTCAGGCCGACCCCGCCGAGCAGCCGGTCGGTGCCCGGGTCCGCGATGGCGTACGCGGCGCCGCCCCCGGCCCAGACCGCGGGCGCGCCCGCGTCCAACCACCAACGGGCGTCGACCTCGGTGTACGGCGTCGGCAGGCTCGACACGAAACGCTGGCTCAGCGGGTCCGCGCAGCCGTCGACCACGTCCGCGACGTCGTCGGCCCGGAACGGCCGTAGCCGCACCCCGTGCGCCTCGACGACCGGCTGCCCTGTCACGTCAGATCCTCGGCGAGCAGCGCGGCCACCCAGACGTCCATCCGCTCGCCGCGGTGCTGTAGGCCGCCCCGGGCGGTTCCCTCGAACGTGAATCCGGCCTTTTCGGCGACCCGGCGGGAGGACTTGTTGCCCACGTTCGCCTTCCACTCGATCCGCGCCAGGCCCAGCGTGGTGAACCCCCAGGCGCTGAGCGCGATCAGCGCCGCCGGCAGGTAACCCCGGCCGCGGAATGCCGGGGCGGTCATGAAACCCACGTCGGCGAGCAGCGGATCGGCGGGGGAGAGGCGCAGGTCGAGCGAGGCGACGTACCGGTCGGCCTGGTCCGCGATCACGAAACAGGCGGCGTCCCCCCGAGCCCAGGCATCCTGGCCGAAGCCCTGGTACCACTGCGCGTCGGCGCGCTCGTACGGATCCGGAACCGTGGTCCAGCGGATCGTCTCCGGGTCCTGGCAGGTCTGCACCACGGCGTCCAGATCCTGCTCCTCCATCGGCCGGATTCGCAGCTCGCCGACCGGGGCCGTGGCGAACAGGGTCGGCTGGGGGCGGCCGAAGACGGCGGCCCGGCGAGCCACCAGAGTGCCCCGGCCGGCCGGACCGGCGGATCCGGGCTCGGGCACCTCGCCGGACAGCAGCGAGCCGATCCAGGCGTCCGGGCCGCCGTCCGGCAGGTCGGCCAGCCGAACCCGACCGTCGATCCGGAACCCGGCGCGGAGCGCGACCAGCCGGGAGGCGTGATTGCCCACCTCCGCCTGCCAGATCAGCCGGCGTAGGCCGAGCGTCCGGAACGACCAGCGGGCCACCGCCCGGGTGGCCCGGACCATCACTGCCCGCCCGCGCGCCTGGGGAATCGTCCAGTAGCCGATCGTGCCGGTGCCGTCACCGGTGATGGAGGTCAGACCGCACGAGCCGAGCAACTCCCCGGTGGCCGGGTCGCAGACCGCGAACGGCGCCCCGGTGCCCTCCGCCCAGGCCCGCCGGCTGAGTTCGGTGACGAAACCGTGTGCGTGTTCCGGTCGGTATGGGCGCGGTACGGTAGTCCAGCGCTGAATGTCGCGGTCCTGGCACGCACGGTGCACGGCGTCGGCGTCCGCCTCCTGCCAGGGCCGCAGCAGCACGCCGTCCTCGGTGATCTCCACTGGCTCCACCCGTGCATCGTGCCGGAACGTTCGCCGACGGCGTAACCGGATATCGTCGCCAGCACGCGAGTTATGTCGGGTTCGGCGGGATGGACCACCGCCACCAGTGACCATTGCGCCGAGGGAGCGCCTACGATGGTTCGAGACTGTCTAGGGGAGCGTTGATCCGTGTCGATTCTGGAAAAGGTCCTTAACGCGGGCGAGGGCCGCATGGTGCGGCGGCTCAAGGCCATCGCCAATGCCGTCAGCTCGATCGAGGACGACTACATCAACCTCACCGACGAGGAACTGGCCGGCATGACCGAACAGTTCCGGGAGCGGCTCGACGAGGGCGAGACCCTCGACGACCTGTTGCCGGAGGCGTTCGCGGTGGCCCGCGAGGCGGCCGCCAGGGTGCTCGGCCAGCGCCCGTACGACGTCCAGGTGATGGGCGGGGCGGCGCTGCACTTCGGCAACATCGCCGAGATGAAGACCGGTGAGGGTAAGACGCTGACCTCGGTCATGGCCGTCTACCTCAACGCGCTGTCCGGCAAGGGCGTCCACGTGATCACCGTCAACGACTACCTCGCCCAGCGTGACGCGGCGTGGATGGGTCGGGTGCACGAGTTCCTCGGGCTGACCGTCGGCGTGGTGCTGCCCAACCGGCCGGCCACCGAGCACAAGGCCGCCTACGAGTGCGACATCACCTACGGCACCAACAACGAGTTCGGCTTCGACTACCTGCGCGACAACATGGCCTGGTCGAAGGAAGAGTTGGTCCAGCGCGGCCACAACTTCGCGGTCGTCGACGAGGTCGACTCCATCCTGATCGACGAGGCACGCACCCCGCTGATCATCTCCGGCCCGGCCGAGCACTCGGCCCGCTGGTACGGCGAGTTCGCCGGTGTGGTGGCCCGCCTCCAGCCCGGCACCGACGGCGAGGGCGACTACGAGGTCGACCACTCCAAGCGCACCATCGCGGTGACCGAGCGCGGCGTCGCCAAGGTCGAGGACCGGCTCGGCATCGACAACCTGTACGAGTCGGTGAACACTCCGCTGGTCGGCTACCTCAACAACGCCATCAAGGCCAAGGAGCTCTACAAGCGCGACAAGGACTACATCGTCAGCGACGGTGAGGTCCTGATCGTCGACGAGTTCACCGGTCGCATCCTGCACGGCCGTCGCTACAACGAGGGCATGCACCAGGCGATCGAGGCCAAGGAGGGGGTGGAGATCAAGCAGGAGAACCAGACCCTGGCCACCATCACCCTCCAGAACTACTTCCGCCTCTACGAGAAGCTGTCCGGGATGACCGGTACGGCGCAGACCGAGGCGAGCGAGTTCAACAAGGTCTACAAGGTCGGCGTCGTGACGATCCCGACCCACCGCCCGATGGTTCGCGAGGACCGGCCGGACGTCATCTACAAGACCGAGAAGGCCAAGTTCAACGCGGTCATCGAGGACATCGCCGAGCGGCACCAGATGGGCCAGCCGGTGCTGGTCGGCACCGTCTCGGTGGAAAACTCCGAGATCCTGTCCCAGCTGCTGCGCCGACGGGGCATCCCGCACAACGTGCTGAACGCCAAGTTCCACGCGCGGGAGGCCGAGATCGTCGCCCAGGCCGGGCGTAAGGGCGCGGTCACCGTGGCCACCAACATGGCCGGCCGTGGCACCGACATCCTGCTCGGCGGCAACCCCGAGTTCCTCGCGGCGAACGAGCTGCGCCAGCGCGGCCTCGACCCGCTGGAGAACGAGGAGGAGTACGCCAAGGCGATGGAGGAGGTCCTTCCCACGTGGAAGCAGGCCTGCGACGCCGAGGCGGACGAGGTCTCCGCCGCCGGCGGCCTCTACGTGCTGGGCACCGAGCGGCACGAGTCCCGACGGATCGACAACCAGCTGCGCGGTCGCGCCGGCCGGCAGGGTGACCCGGGCGAGTCCCGCTTCTACCTGTCCCTGCAGGACGAGCTGATGCGGCGCTTCCGGGCCGGTGCGGTCGAGGCGGTGATGGAGCGCTTCAACATCCCGGAGGACGTGCCCATCGAGTCCAAGATGGTCACCCGGCAGATCAAGAGCGCCCAGGCCCAGATCGAGGGCCAGAACGCCGAGATCCGCAAGAACGTGCTCAAGTACGACGAGGTGCTCAACAAGCAGCGCAAGGTCGTCTATGCCGAGCGGCTGCGGGTGCTCAACGGCGAGGACCTGTCCGAGCAGGTCCGCAACATGATCGACGAAACGGTCGAGGCGTACGTGCGGGGTGCCACCTCCGACGGTTACGGCGAGGACTGGGACCTTGAGCAGCTCTGGTCCAACCTCAAGCAGCTCTACCCGGTCGGCGTGACGATCGAGGAGATGGAGGAGGAGGCCGGCGGCTCCCGGAGCGGCATGGACGCCGACTTCCTGATCGCCCGCCTCAAGGAGGACGCGCACGCCGCGTACGACCGCCGCGAGGAGCAGCTCGGCGCCGAGGGGGTGCGTCAGCTCGAGCGGATGGTCCTGCTCCAGGTGATCGACCGCAAGTGGCGTGAGCACCTCTACGAGATGGACTACCTCCAGGAGGGCATCAACCTCCGGGCGTACGCCCAGCGCGACCCGGTGGTGGAATACCAGCGCGAGGGCTTCGACATGTTCGCCACCATGATGGACGGCATCAAGGAGGAGACTGTCGGTTTCCTCTACAACATGGATGTCCAGGTCACCGAACCGGAAGCCGCCGAGGAGTCGGACGAGGTCACGCTGCTCGACAAGCCGGTCGAGATCCGGGCCAAGGGCCTCAACCGGGCGCCGCAGCGGCAGGGCCTGCAATATTCCGCCCCGACCATCGACGGCGAGTCCAGCCCCGGCGCGGTCGCCGTCGAGCAGGCGGAGCAGCAGGCGCCGGCGCTCGGCGTGGGTCGTCCGGCACCGGGTGCCCCGGCGGCACCGGGTCGCAATGCTCCGTCCTCGCCGCAGCGGCCGGGCTCCGGGCTGCGCGGTCCGGCGGTCCCGTCGGCAGCTTCCCGTCGGGCAGCTCCCAACCAGGCCGAGGCGAGCAACGGCCCGTCCCGCAACGCGCCGTGCCCCTGTGGCTCGGGTCGCAAGTACAAGCGCTGCCACGGTGCCCCCAACGGCGGCAACTGACCGACAGCACGTCCCGACAGGCCCCGGCCCATCAGGCCGGGGCCTGTCGGCGTCTCCGGCCTTCCGAACGGCGCCGCCGGGTTCGGCGCGCACCTCGTGTGGTCGGCCACCAACGCCGGACAGTGCACCGGCGCACGTACGACGCCGCTGGGTTCGGCGCACCTCGCGTGGTCGGCCCTCAACGCCGGACGGTGCACCGGCGCACGCACGGCGCCGCTGGGTTCGGCGCACCTCGCGTGGTCGGCCCCAACGCCGCCGGCCACGCACGACGCCGCGCCTCTGCGCCGGTGTTCCCGGGTTGGGTGCCCTGCTCGATGAAGATCGTCACGGTTTCCCGGAAGTCGGTGTATCCGCCCTTGCCCGATGGCCCGACTTCCAGGAAGTCGAGGTGATCAGGGGAGCGGTATCCGGTGTTGGGGCCGCGAACAGCCCTGGCCAGGAGGCGGCTCGTAGGGCGCCGTGTGGGGGCCGCTGTCAGAGGACGTGCAGGGCGGTGCAGAGCCAGCGCCCCCGGCGGTGCTCCAGGCGCAGCGCCATGGCCCAGCTCTGACCGCCCGCGCCGGTGAGGACGGCAGCCGCCTCGACCGCAGCCTCCCGAGGCTCGCAGAGTCGCAGCCGGAGCAGTCGGACCGCTGGCCGGGCGGCACGGCGGCGGCTCGGCCCCGCCCGCCCGGTCGCCCGCGCGAGTTCGGTGAGCAGTTCGACGGCACGGCCCGGGTCGAGCAGTGGGCGGATCTGCGCCGGTGACCGGTAGCCGTTGACCACCTCCAGGCACATGCCGACGAAGCGGTGCGCGGCCCGCGTCGCCTCGGGGGCGGTCGCCGGTGGCAACGGGGCGCCGGGGTGGGTGGTGGGTCGGGTGGGCACTCGGCGGAGGACCGCGCGCCGCTCCGCGGGCCGGACCGGGTCCGGTCGGTTCGCGGCGAACAGGTCGAGGGCGAGTTGGCCGTGCGTGGGCGCCGGCCAGTACGTCTCGTCCGGGTATGGCGGGTCGATGGGCGGGACCGCGCGCAGCCGCACGGGTGGTCGGGAGGGACCGGGTCGCCGCTCGCTCATCGCTGCCCCCTATGATCTTGCGTTTGCTTTCGTTTGCCTCCGACAGTTCCGATTCTGAGCGATAGAACGGCCCCGGTCAATGCTCAAGAGGGGAATCGCCTGCCACGCGGGCGTGATCGACTCCAGATCGCCGATATTGCGGCATCCGAGCAGGTCGGACGCCCCAATGTCGGCGATCTGGAGTGGATCACGCCAGCCCGGCACGCCAGCCAAGCGCGGCACGCCAGCGCGGCACGCCAGCCCGGCACGCCAGCCCAGCCCGGCAAGCCAGACCAGGTCAGCCCGGCACGCCAGCGCGGCGGCGGGCCGGCGGGCAGAGCAGCAGGTTGGCGGGCTGGGCTGCAGGTGGCGGGCGGGCCGGTGGAACGGCAGGTCGGGGCGGCGCCATCGCGCCGGCGAGCCGAGTCGGGCGGGACCTGACTGGGCGGGACCTGACTGGGTGGGAGTGACCTGCGGCTCGCGGCTACTCGGGCTCGCGGTCGACGAGGGGGTTGCCGCGAACCCAGTCGGCGGTCTCGGCGTACTTCTGGGCGATGTACTCCTCCAGCCGGGCGCGCTCGACCCGCCACTGCCCGCGCCCGCCGATCTTGATCGCCGGCAGCTCCCCGCTGCGGACCATGTGGTAGACCTGCGAGTCCGACACGTTCAGCTCGGTGGCCACGTCGGAGAGCAGCAGGAACCTCGGCTCCACAGACAACTCCCGGGGTTGATGTCGTTTGCCTCAGTTTGCCACCGACAAGCCCCACCGCCCAACACCGGCCGGCCGAATGCAGGCCAAACAGCGGCGGACACACCGGCGGACACACCGGTGGAAAACTTCCTCCGACCGCAGTCGAGGTGTATGACGGTCACGGCGTGCGGCATGATCTGCGCCCGTGCCGGCGGCCGCCGGTGGAGGACTGTGAGCGGGGAGACGACCGGTGACCGACGAGCTTGTCCGGGTGTACGTGCCGGCGACCGTACCGATGCTGGCCCGCCTGCGCGAGCAGGGGCTGACCGCCGAACGGGCGCACGCCGTGACCCCGGCGCTGCGTGAGTGGTACGCCGAGGGCGACGAGGAGGAGTTGGAGTACGTCGCGTTCACCCGGGCCGCCCAGGACGCGCTGCACCTGCTCCGGGCCGACCCGGCCGCGCCCCGCCGCCGAGTGGTCGTCTCGGTCGACCTACCGCCGGCCGCGCTCGGTCGGGGCGACGGTGAGCTGGGCTCCAGCACGGTGATGTTGGCCGACACTGTGCCGCAGGGCGCTGTCGCGGCGATCCATGTCGACGGCGCGGACGCCGTCGAGGAGGTCGCCGCAGCGGCCGACGTGGTTGCCGAGGCCGCAGCCGGGGACCCGGACGCGCAGTTCACCGTCGACGGCGCCGAGGACCACGAGCTGGAGTGGTACGACGTGTCGGAGCTGGACCTGCTGCTACGCGCCGCGGGCTGACCCGGGGACGGGCCAGCGTGGGCCATCGGCAGACCACCGCAGTGGCTGGCCAGCGCGGGCAGTAGCTGTCAGCGAGCCGGATCGACCCGGGCCGGACCGGCGTCGACGGCGTCCGGATCGGCCGGGTCCGACTCGCCCGCGTCGGCCGTCTCAACCGGGCCGACGGGTGCGGTCGGGTCCGGAGCGGCGTCCGGGCCGTTGGCCGAGATGGGCTCATCGTCGGGGGTCGGCCCGAGGGTGCGGCCGAACGCGATGAGCGCGGTCAGCGCCCCCACGAACAGCACCCAGATGCCGTTGTCCACCCGTGAGGTGCCCAGCGAGGTCTGTGCTACCGCGTCGGCCTCGCTGAGCGCGCTGGCCAGGTCCAGGAGTGACCGGCCGCCGATCCGGATGATCACCTCGGCGAGCAGCAGGAGGAGCCCCGGCCCGGCGCCGGCGAGCAGGTACGCCGGCCAGCGCAGTGCCGCCGCGCTCGGGTCACGCCGCAGGGCTCGCCGCCGAGCCCAGGTGAGGTAGCCGAAGGCGAGCAGCCCGGCCAGCAGCCCAGCCACGAGCGACTCGGTGCGCGAGACCCACTTGGCGGCGTCGACCAGGGACTGCTGGGTGTCGCCCGCGCCGAAGAGGTTGAACAGCGGGTCCCGGGCGCGGCTGAACGCCACCACGAAGATCAGCGTGCCCAGCGCGGCCGTCACCACGGCCCCGACCGCCGGGGCCGTCCGCGCACCGGCGGCCGCGCCGCCGATGATCGCGGCGGCCGCCGTGGTGCCGGCGATCACGTTGGTGGTCGAGGTGTCGAAGTACGTGAGGTTGATCGCCAGCGCGGCGGCCAGCCCGACCAGCATTCCGGCGCCGATCGCGCCGACGAACCGCAGGGTGATCGAGTCGCCGTACCGGCGGGACAGCAGGTTGCCGAAGGCCAGGGCGGTGGCGGCCCCGGCCACCAACGCGGCCGAGATCACGCCGGGCAGGGCGAAGGCGGACAGGCTGATCGCGGTGATCCCCTCGGCGGCCGAGGTGATGGCCTCCCGGGTCGACCAGAGCATCGCGGCCAGCCAGCCGAGCGTCAGCAGCGCGAGCACCGCCGCGCCGGGCGCGGGCGCCGACCGACCCTCGGGGGTGGCGTCGACCGCCGGCTGGTCCGACTCCGCGGCTGGGACGCGGCCGGGCTGCTTGGTCATCGTCTCCCCTTCGAGGCGGCAGGTCACCGCCATTCAGGGTACGCGGACCCGGCGGAGTGCCCGTCGACCCTGGGTACGACCAGCTTGGCGCTCGCAAGGCAGCCACCCGCCGTGCCGGCGTCCCGGGTGTACGGGTCACCCGATCGAGACCGGGCGGTAAGGGTTGAAGGGCGGACCGGTCCTTGGCGACAGGGCGGTGGTGGAGGTGAGGTGACCAGGGCCGCATGGAAGAATCAGGGGAGGTCCCGTCGCTGCCCGGCCACCCCGTGCGGCGTCCGGTGCCCGGCCGTCCGGTCGGTGCCCGTGGGTCCGATTTCGCCATCGCTGTCGACATCGCCAGGAGCGTTGATGGATGCCGTGTTCTCCGTACCCGAGCCGCGCAACGAGCCGGTTCGCAACTACGAGCCGGGCAGCGGAGACCGGGAGCGGCTCCAGCGGCGGCTGACCGAGCTGGCCGCCGAACGCATCGACCTGCCGATGACCATCGGCGGCGAGCAGCGGATGGCCGCCGGTGACCCGATCAACGTGGTGCAGCCGCACAAGCACGCCCACGTGCTCGGCGTGACCGCGCACGCCACCCACGACGACGCCCGCGCCGCGATCAAGGCGGCCAAGGACGCCGCCCCGATGTGGCGGGCGCTGCCGTTCGAGGAGCGCGCCGCGATCTTCCTGCGCGCCGCCGAGCTGCTCGCCGGCCCGTGGCGCGACACCCTCAACGCCGCCACCATGCTCGGCCAGTCGAAGACCGCGATCCAGGCGGAGATCGACGCGGCCTGCGAGTTCATCGACTTCCTCCGGTTCAACGTGCACTTCGCCCGCCGCCTGCTCGAGGAGCAGCCGGCGTCGTCGCCCGGCGTCTGGAACCGCTTCGACCACCGCCCGCTTGAGGGCTTCGTCTACGCGGTCACCCCGTTCAACTTCACGGCGATCGCCGGCAACCTGCCCTCGGCGCCGGCCCTGCTGGCCAACACGGTCATCTGGAAGCCGGGCCCGACCCAGCAGTTCGCCGCGCACTTCACGATGCGGCTGTTCGAGGCCGCCGGTCTGCCGCCCGGCGTGATCAACATGGTGACCGGCCGGGGCGAGGAGGTCTCCGACGTCGTACTCGCCGACCCGGACCTGGCCGGCATCCACTTCACCGGCTCGACAAAGGTCTTCCAGCAGCTCTGGCGGACCGTCGGCGACAATATCGCCCGGTACCGGGGCTACCCCCGGCTCGTCGGCGAGACCGGCGGCAAGGACTTCGTTGTCGCGCACACCAGCGCCGACGTGGACGCCCTGCACACCGCGCTGATCCGGGGCGCCTACGAGTACCAGGGTCAGAAGTGCTCGGCGGCCTCCCGGGCGTACGTGCCGCGCTCGCTCTGGGAGGGTGGGCTGCGGGACCGCCTGGCCGCCACCACCGACTCGCTGACGTACGGCGACGTGGCCGACTTCGGCAACTTCGGTGGCGCGGTGATCGACGACCGGGCGTTCGCCCGGCACACCGCCGCGCTGGAGCTGATCGCCGGTGACGACTCCTGCCGGGTGCTGGCCGGCGGCACCGCCGACGACTCGGTCGGCTACTTCGTCCGGCCGACGCTCTTCGAGTGCGCCGACGCCGCCCACGAAACCTTCACCACCGAGTACTTCGGGCCGATCCTGGGCGTGCACGTGTTCGACGACGCGCGCTTCGACGATGTGGTCGCGCAGGCCGAGTCGATCGCCCCGTACGCGCTGACCGGGTCGGTCTTCGCCACCGACCGCCGGGTGATCGACGCGGTCGGCGAGCGGATGCGGTACGCGGCGGGCAACTTCTACATCAACGACAAGCCCACCGGGGCGGTCGTCGGGCAGCAGCCGTTCGGCGGCGCCCGGGCCAGTGGCACCAACGACAAGGCGGGCTCCTGGCTCAACCTGGTCCGTTGGCTGTCACCGCGGACGATCAAGGAGACCTTCGTTCCGCCGACCGACCACACGTACCCCCACATGGGCTGACCTGCCACAACCCGCCGGCGGTGCGCGCAGCGCCGTCGGCGGGCGGCCCGGTCGCCGCAATCCATCGATAGTCCTGAACGGACAGTCTGCCGCCGACAGTGCACTTAGGAAGACCTGTCGAGTGGCAAACCGCCAAATCCTGGACGCCGGCAGCGCAAAGTGGCAGCGTAACGGGCATGGCGGAATCCGGAGTCAACCCCACGGCGGCGGCCCTGCTCGGGCTGCTCCACGAGGGTCCAATGACAGGCGGCCAGTTGATGGCCGCCGCAGAGCGCCGACTGGCGCCGTACTGGTCGATGACCCGCAGTCAGGTCTACCGGGAGTTGCCGGTGCTGGCCGAGCGGGGTTACGTGCGGCTCGGCAAGCCGGGCCCGCGGATGAGCCAGCCGTACGCGCTCACCGCCAGCGGAAAACGGACATTTTCTCGCTGGTTGGCGGAGAACCCGGGGCGGGACACCATCCGCAACCCGATCGCGCTCCGGATGGCCTTTGGCAACCTGCACTCCGCCAGCCAGCTCAAGAGCCTGTACGCCTCCGCCAACGAATACCACACCGAGGCCCTGGCGCAGGTACGGGAACAGGTCAAGAACGCCAAACGGGACGGCGAGACGTACGACGCCAGCGCGCTGGAGTTCGCGGTCGCCTACCACCGAGCGGCGCTGTCGTGGCTGAAGTCCGCCCCCGTCGGGTGATGATCGGCGGGTTCCCGCATACGGAACGAGCTGCTCCGGCCGCGGCACAGTACGCTTGTCTGTTGTGACCGCTGCCGATTACGCCGAACAGCTCAAGGAACTCGACGCGACCCTGCGCAACATCGAGGCCGTCCTCAACCTGGACCGCCTGCACGAGGACAAGGCTCGCCTGGAGCAGGAGGCATCCGCCCCTGACCTGTGGGACGACCAGGCCAAGGCGCAGCAGGTGACCTCGCAGCTGTCGTACGTCAACGGCGAGATCAGCAAGCTGGGCAGCCTGCGCTCCCAGCTCGACGACGCCCGGGTGCTGCTGGAGCTGGCCGAGGCCGAATCCGACCCGGGTGTGCTGACCGAGGTCGAGGTGGAGATCACCGGGCTGACCAAGGCCATCCAGGAGATGGAGGTCCGCACCCTGCTGTCCGGCGAGTACGACTCCCGGGAGGCGCTGATCGCCATCCGGGCCGGCGCCGGTGGCGTGGACGCGGCGGACTTCGCCGAGATGCTGCTGCGGATGTACCTGCGCTGGGCGGAGCGGCACGGCTACCCGACCGAGGTCTACGAGACCTCGTACGCCGAGGAGGCGGGTCTGAAGTCGGCCACCTTCGCGGTCAAGGTGCCCTACGCGTACGGCACCCTCAGTGTCGAGTCGGGCACCCACCGGCTGGTCCGGATCAGCCCGTTCGACAACCAGGGCCGCCGGCAGACCAGCTTCGCGGGCGTCGAGGTCCTGCCGGTGACCGAGCAGACCGACCACATCGACATTCCGGAGAACGAGGTACGGGTCGACGTCTACCGTTCCTCCGGCCCCGGTGGGCAGAGCGTCAACACCACCGACTCGGCGGTCCGGCTCACCCACATTCCGACCGGCATCGTGGTGACCTGCCAGAACGAGAAGTCCCAGCTACAGAACAAGGCCTCCGCGCTGCGGGTGCTCCAGGCCCGCCTGTTGGAGCGCAAGCGCCAGGAGGAGCAGGCCAAGCTGGAGGGTCTCAAGGAGAACGCCGCCGGTTCGTGGGGCGACCAGATGCGCTCCTACGTCCTGCACCCGTATCAGATGGTGAAGGATCTCCGAACCGAGCAGGAGACCGGCAATCCGAGCGCGGTCTTCGACGGCGACTTGGACGGTTTCATCGAGGCTGGCATCCGCTGGCGCAAGCAGCGGCAGCTCGCCGGCAACGGTGCGTGACGGCTCGCGGGCGGAGCGCGTCATCGATCTCCAGGTAGAGGCCTGAATCGACGACGCGCGCCGCTTCTGCGGGGCGTGGGGCTTGGCTAAGTTGTTACACCGCGTAGACTCACCACCCGTGATTCAGCTTGAGCAAGTGACGAAGACGTACCCGAAGGCGTCCCGGCCTTCGCTCGACAACGTGTCCGTCTCGATCGAGAAGGGCGAGTTCGTCTTCTTCATCGGTCCATCCGGCTCCGGCAAGTCCACGATCATCAAGATGCTGCTGCACGAGGTCGCCCCGAACAAGGGGCGGGTCATCGTCAACAGCAAGGACGTCACCTCGATGCGTTCCTGGAAGCGACCCCACTTCCGGCGCTCGATCGGCTGTGTCTTCCAGGACTTCCGGCTGCTGCCGAACCGCACCGCGTACGAGAACGTGGCGTTCGCCCTTGAGGTGATCGGCAAGACCAAGGCGGTTGCCCGCCGGGTCGTGCCGGAGGTGCTGGAGCTGGTCGGGCTCGGTGGCAAGGAGCACCGCTACCCGCACGAGCTCTCCGGTGGTGAGCAGCAGCGGGTCGCCGTCGCCCGGGCCTTCGTGAACCGCCCGCTGATCCTGCTGGCGGACGAGCCGACGGGAAACCTGGACCCGGACACCTCGATCGAGATCATGCGCCTGCTGGACCGGATCAACCGCACCGGCACGACCGTCGTGATGGTCACCCACGACTCCAACATCGTGAACCAGATGCGCCGCCGCGTCATCGAGATCGAGAGCGGCCGCATCGTGCGTGACCAGGCCCGCGGCGTCTACGGGTGAGCCGGCGCTCCACCCCTGCGCAGCCTGACGACGAACACTTCATGCCGGAGACCCGGAGGAAATCCCGATGCGCGTGAAATACGTCCTGTCCGAGGTACTGGTCGGACTGTGGCGCAACGTGACCATGACTGTCGCGATGATCATCACGATGGCGGTCTCGCTGACCATGCTCGGTGCCAGCGGTCTCATGTACCGCCAGGTTGACGACATGAAGGACCTCTACTACAAGAACATCGAGGTTTCGATCTTCTTGAACCAGGAGGTGAGCGAGCAGCAGCGCACCGACCTGAACGCCCAGCTGGACGGCGACCCCCTGGTCAAGGCTGTCACCTACGTCAACAAGGACGAGGCGTACAAGAAGTTCCAGGAGATGTACCAGGACGCACCGGACCTGGTGAACGCGGTCAAGCCGGACCAGCTGCCCGAGTCGTTCCGGCTGAAGCTGGTCAACCCGGAGCAGTACAAGGACATTTACGACAAGTACAAGGACACCGAGGGCGTCGACGAGATCGTCGACCAGAGTCGACTGTTGGACAAGATCTTCGACGTCCTCACCGCGATCCAGAACATCGCCCTGGCCGCCGCGATCGTGATGGCCGTCGCCGCGCTGCTCCTGGTGGCCAACACCATCCAGGTCGCCGCGTACAGCAAGCGGCGTGAGGTGGCGGTCATGAAGCTGGTCGGCGCGTCCAACTGGTTCATCCAGGCGCCGTTCGTGCTGGAGGCCGTCGTGGCCGGCCTGATCGGCTCACTGCTCGGCCTGGTGGCCCTGGTCGCGGCGAAGTATCTGCTCTTCGACGGATCGCTCAGAGCGTTGCAGGGCCTGATGTCGCCGATCAGCTGGGGTGACATCCTGTTCGTCTTCCCGCTGATGGCCGGCGTCGGTGGCCTGATCAGCGCCGCCACCGCCTGGATCACCCTCCGCTTCTACCTGCGGGTCTAGGCACCGTACGGGTCGTCCCGTCGTCTCCCGGGGACCCTCCCGCGGCCGGAAATAAACGGCGCGGGAGGGTCCTTGTCATTCAGGTAGCATGATCGGTTGTCCGGCCGGGGTGGCCCCGGCCACGGACGTCGGAGGAGAGGGGGTGGCACCGATGCCACGGGAAAAGGGGCGCAAGGTGGTCGCCTCCAACAAGAAGGCACGCCACGACTACTCGATCCTCGACACGTACGAGGCGGGCATGGCGCTCACCGGCACCGAGGTCAAGTCGCTGCGGGCCGGGCGGGCGTCGCTGGTCGACGCGTTCGCCCAGGAGCGCGACGGCGAGTTGTACCTGCACGCGATGCACATTCCGGAGTACACCCAGGGCACCTGGACCAACCACGAGCCCCGGCGTACCCGCAAGTTGCTGCTCAACCGCGGTGAGATCGACAAGCTGATCGGCAAGACCCGCGAGGGCGGGCTGACGATCGTCCCGTTGCAGGTCTACTTCTCCGACGGCTGGGCCAAGGTCGAGATCGCCCTGGCCAAGGGCAAGAAGTCGTACGACAAGCGTCAGGACCTCGCCAAGCGGGACGCGGACCGGGAGATCGCCCGGGTGTCCGGTCGGCGCGGCAAGGGCATGGGTGACTGATTCATCCCGTCTGTCCGGGTCGGCGCGTCGGCCCGGGGCTCGGGATGAAAGCTGTTGCGCCAGGCGTTAGTCTTGTCAGTGCCGCCACATCGGCGGCCTGTCGAGGGGGTGACTGGTTTCGACTTCGTACGCAGCGACAGGGGAAGCGAGCCGAGGAAGCCGACGTCGTCTCGAGAATCGGTCGTCGGAAACTTATAAGCGCCAAGAACACTCGCGCTGACTTCGCTCTCGCCGCCTGAGGCGAGTAGCTAAGTCTGTCGGCCTGGGAACGCCTTCGTCCCAGTAGCCGGCATCAGCTAGGAGGCTGGCCAATCGGACCCGGTCGCGGGGTCCGTGCGGCGAGATTAATCAGCGACTGGGCCCGTCACACCAACTTGCTCGCGTGAGCGGTGGGGCCGAGTAGAGGCACAGCGAGCTGCGCTCGGAGAAGCCCTGACAAACCGGCGAAGGACCCGGGTTCGATTCCCGGCACCTCCACCACCTCGAAGCGAAGCGCCCCGGCCACCGGCCGGGGCGCTTCGTCGTTCCGTGACGGCGGCCCTTTTTCGCCTACGCTGCCCGCTGTGACGAACCAGGAGCTGCGTCTGTCGGTCGGCGCGTCCCCCGGCCAACGCACCGTCTCGGTGGTGGCCGGTGTCTTCGCCGCCGCGGTGGGCGTCGCGTTCGTGGTGCTGCCGCTGATCGCCGACGGGCTGCTGCGCCGCCTCACCGGCACGGGCAACGGGCTCGCCTCCTACGAGGACGCCCGTGACCTGCCGCCGGGGATGCTGCCGTCCGGGCTACGGGAACCCGCCGACGGGGACCAGCCGGGTATCGGCCCGCTGGCGGGGCTGTGCGGGCTGCCACTCGTGCTGCTCGGCGTCTACCTGGTGCTGCGGGTGCTGCGAACGGCCGCCTGGCTGGACGGCAGCCGGGTGCGGGTGCGGGGACCGTTTCGCAGCCGTACCGTCGATCTCGCCGCCGCCCGCATCGACACCCCCACGGTGTCGTACCGCGCGGCGGGGGACGAGCCGCCGGCCCGCGGGCACCGGCTGTCGGTCGTCATCGCCACTGATCGGGACAGCGGGCACCGCGTCGCGGTCCCGCTGCGGGGCATGGGGCTGCCCACCCTGCCCCCTTCCGAGTTGCGGGCGCTCGCCGACGCGATCACGACGGGCCGGCCCGATGACCGGCCGGACGGCGTCGCGCACGCCGTCGCCGCCGACCTGCGCCACCTCGCGGAGCACCAGCCCGGCACGTGACGGGGTGCGCCGCTGACGCCGTGTCTAGGGGGCGTCACTGGGCCTCGATCGGGTGCGGCCGGGACGGGAGTGGCCGATGTGCCTGATGGGGCGGATGAGGCGGCCAGGGCCTCTGGACAGGCGCGTACGGGCGGGTTCACCATCGCGGTATGGGGTAGCAGCGCAGCGCGGGAGGTGCCATGGTCACCGGTCCGGTCCAGCAGCCGTCAGTCACCACCCGGTCCTCCGTGACCCAGCCATACCCGGCCGGGCTGCCCGGTCAGCCGCGCCCCGCCGGGCTCGCCGGTGACGTGCACGCACTTGCCCGGGCCGTCGCCAACGCCACGACCGAGCCGCGCTGGCGGGAGAACGTGCTGCTCCGGCTGCGTCCGGTCGGGCAGGGCTTCGCCGAGCACGTCCGGGTCACCGAGGGGCCTGGCGGCCTCTACCGGGAGTTGCTCACCCACTCGCCCCGGCTGGACCACCGGGTTCGGCTGCTGACCCGGGAGCACTCCGCGATCGTCGCCGCGATGGTGGCCGTGCAGCGGGTCGCCGAGCGGCCCGAGGCCAGCCTCGACGAGTTACGACACCGGGCGAGCCACCTGTTGCGGGTGTTGACCCGGCATCGGCGGCGGGGTGCCGACCTGCTGTGGCAGGCGTACCAGATGGATCTGGGGGGCGAGACCTGACGGGAACCGGGGTGCCGGCGGACACGTCGAACCTGGCATGCGTCGAGAGGCCCTACTGCTCGTACTCCCGCTGCTCTGCACGCTGGGCTGCGCCGCGACCGGCGTCGACCCGGCCGAGCGGCCCGCCGGCCCGGAGCACCGCGCGGAGGCGTTCGACCGGCGGGCCACCGAGGTCGCCGAGGCGTGGCGACCCGGCCCCGACTGGCGCACCGGGTACGTCCCGTTGCAGGGGCCGACCGTGCTCCCCGGCGACCCGCGCTTCACTCCCGACACCGAGTCGGCCTTCCGCGCCGGTTGGTACCGCGCCCAGATCCCCATCCCGTCGGCCGGTGTGGGTGACGGGGAGATCCGATTCCCGGACGGCCGGTTGACCCTGCCGCTGGTCAGCGCGTCCGAGGCGTACCGGCAGCTCGACCAGGGTGACCCGCTGCCCTGCCCGGGGCGGCCCAAGCGGCCCGGCCTACCCACCCCGGGCGGCCCCACCGTCGAACCAGGACCGGATGGTTGGTCCACCAGCGCGACACAGACCGCCTGCCTCGCGTTGACCGTCACCGGTGTCACGCTCGGCGCCGTGCCGGTGCGTACCAGTCGGGGTGAGGCTCAGGTCCCGGCCTGGCTGTTCGCGGTCGAGGAGTTGGCCACCCCGGTGGCCCGGCTCGCGGTCGCGCCGACGGCGGTCGCCCCGGCCCCCGAGCCCACCGCGCCGGCACAGCCGCTGGCGGACGGGCTGGTGGCCGCCCAGGACCTGGTGGCGGTCGACGGGGCACGGCTGACCGTCCGGCTCGGCGTCGGCGCGTGCGACACCGGGATCACCCCGCTGGTGCGGGAACGACCGGACGTGGTGGTGGTCGGCGGTGGAGTCACCCGGCCCACTGGCGAATGCATCGACCTGCTCAAGTCCGAGCCGGTCACCGTCACCCTGACCGCCCCGCTGGGGGCGCGGCCGGTGCTGGACGTCTTCACCGGCGCTCCACTGTCGATCGCGGCCCGGTGATCCGGCGCCGGCGCGCCAGGATCAGAGGATCTTGGGTACGTCGGTGCTGATCGGCACCGGCAGCACGGTGGGACCGTCGGCGCGCAGGCCGGTCGCGAGCGCCGCGCCGAGATCGTCGGGAGTCTGCACCACCTCGGTGGTGCAGCCGTAGCCGGCCGCTATCGCGGTGACGTCCAACCCCGGCAGGTCCAGCCCAGGCACCCCGGGCGTGTCCTTCAACTCGGCGAACGCCTTGAGGATCGCGTACTGCTGGTTGACCGGGACGATGACCACCACGGGCAGTGACAGTCGCGCGGCGGTCCACAGCGCCTGCACCGAGTAGTGGAACGAGCCGTCGCCGATCACCGCCACCACCGGGCGTCCGCGCCCGGTGTCCCGCTCGGCCAGCGCCACCCCGACCGCCGCCGGCAGGCCGTAGCCGAGGCCACCGCTGGCCATCGTGAAGTACGACGCCGGTTGGGTGATCCGCAGCCGGCGGCGCAGCGCGGACAGGTTGGACGGCGACTCCTGGACCAGCACGCCGTCCTCCGGCCAGTGCGTCGCCAGCGCGGCGAACAGGGCGTCGGCGCTCAGCGGCGCGGTGATCTCCGGGGGTGCCGGAGCGGCCCGGGGCGTCGGGGGCTGTCGGTCGGCTGGAGGAACCAGGTCGAGCAGTGCGGTCAGGGTCAGCCCGGGATCGCCGAGCAGGCTGTCCCCGACCGGAGCCCGCGCGGCCTCGTCCGGGTCGTCCGTGACGTGCAGCAGCCGGGCGCCCTCGGGCAGGTGGCCGCCCGGCACGTACGGGTAGTAGCGGAACACCGGGGCGCCGATGACCAGGACGGTGTCGTGCCCGCCCAGTGCCTCGGCCAACGGGCCGATCGCGAACGGCAACACCCCACGGAAGCTCGGGTGGTCCTCCGGAAAGACGGCCCGCTCCGGTGCGGGAGCGGACCAGACCGGCGCGGCCAGCCGTTCCGCCAGCGCGACCGCCGCCGACCAACTGCCGGAGCGGTCCACCCCGGGACCGAACACCAGCGCGGGGTTGCGGCTGTCGGCCAGCACCCGGGCGAACTCGGCCAACCGCTGGGGGTCCGGCCCGAACCGGGTGGCCACCGAGCGCGACGCGGGTGCCGCCTCGGCCGGCTGCGCCCAGTCGTCCATCGGCAGCGAGAGGAAGACCGGCCCGGCCGGCGGCTGCACGGCGGTCGCGTACGCCCGCAGCAGCGCCGCCGGGATGTCCTGCGCGCGGACCGGTTCGTAGCTCCACTTGACGTACGGCTCGGGCAGCTCGACGGCCCGACGGCTGGTCAGCCGGGGTTCGAGCAGCAGCATCTCCCGGGTCTGCTGGCCGGCGGTGACGATCAGTGGGGTCTTGTTGTGCCAGGCGGTGACGAGGTTGCCCATGCCGTTGCCGGTGCCGGGGGCGGTGTGCAGGTTGACGTGCGCGGGCGCACCCGTGGCCTGGGCGTACCCGTCGGCCATCGCGACGGCCGTGGCCTCGTGCAGGGCGTGGACGTAGTGGAAGTCGTCCGGGAAGTCCCGCAGGAACGGCTCCTCGGTGGAACCGGGATTGCCGAAGACGGTGGTCATGCCGAGGCTGCGGAGCACGTCGTACGTCGCGTCCCGGACCGTTGCCATCGCCACCTGCCTCCGTGTCGCGTGCGCGCAGGGACGATCGCGGTCGCCCTCTCGACCAGCCGAATCTATCGGGATGTGCCGGACCTTTCGGTCGTTTCTCCGGCGTCGGTGGTGCCGCTCGTCCGGTGAACCGGGGCCGGGTCGCGCACGGGCCGGCCCAGGGCGGTGCGAAAGGCAGGGAAAGTCGCCGGGGATCAACGCAATCGACAAGTAGCCAGCATCGCCGACGCACGTCCCGCGAAAGCGGCGCTCCGGAGCCCTCGACGGCCGCTCGTACGGAGTTTCCAGGTCATGCGGGGTGACGTCGAGGAGGGCGTGCGGGCCGGATCCGTCGATCATCGCGACTCGGCCGTCCGTGCCACCGAACCTTCGTCTTAACTGTCTGATCACCCGCCGGTCAGACCTTAGCCAGCGCCCGGGACGCAAGCTATGGTGCCAGGCATGGCGTTGACAGCGCGGCTGAAGCTGGCGCACCGTGCGGATCCCCCGGGTGGCGGGTCCCCGGTCCGGGCTCACGATTGACGGTAGGTGGGATGCAGGGAGAGGGCCAGGCGATCGGCGGACGGGCGATGGAGTCGATGACCGGGCGGCTGCTGGTCGCGACTCCGGCGCTCAAGGACCCGAACTTCGACCGTACGGTGGTGCTGCTGGTGGCCCACGAGCCGGGCGGCGCGCTCGGCGTGGTGCTGAACCGGGCCACCGAGGTGCCGGTCGCCGAGGTGCTGGGCGACTGGAGCGACCTGGCCCGCGACCCGGCGGTCCTCTTCGAGGGCGGGCCGGTGCAGCCCGACTCGGCCATCTGCCTGGCCCGCATGCGGCAGCCGCTGCGCCGGCTCAAGGGCTTCCATCAGGTCTCCGGGGCGGTCGGCACGATCGACCTCTCGATCGACCCGGAGAAGCTGCGGGAGAGCATCGGCGGCATCCGGGTGTTCGCCGGCTACTCCGGCTGGGGCAGCGGGCAGTTGGAGCAGGAGATCGCCGACGGCTCCTGGTTCCTCCTGGACGCCCTGCCCGGTGACGCCTTCGTCGACCGCCCGGACGACCTGTGGCCGATGGTGCTGCGCCGGCAGGGCGGCATGATGGCCGCCGTGGCCCACTTCCCGCCGGACGTGGCGCTCAACTGACCCCGGCCCGCCGGGGACCCCGCGAGATGACCATGCCCGCCGGTCTGTGTATAGTTTCCCAGTGCCCGGGCGACCGGGTGACAGCAAGGGGCCGTGGCGCAGCTGGTAGCGCACCACACTGGCAGTGTGGGGGTCAGGGGTTCGAGTCCCCTCGGCTCCACCCTTGGAGATCAGGGCGTTCGTCAGACATGACGGGCGCCCTGACTCGTTTCCAAACGGCGACCGTGGCCGACAGGCAAGCGCTGCCGCCGGCCCCGCCCCAGCCTTCCTGGCATCGAGAACCACGTGCCGCGCATCCCCCACGATGCGTCGATGTTGTCCCACCTGGCCCGGCTTTGCCCGATAGATGGGGACAGGGCGCGGAAGGTAGCAGCTGTACCGTGTCGCGGTCGTCTTCATTCATGCACGGGGGTTTCTATGACGATCCGCCGATACACCGGGTTTGCCGTGAGCGCCACGATCCTTGCGCTCGGTCTCGCCGCCGCACCAGCCGCCGCCGCTGCTCCGAATCAACCCGACCCGGCGAAGCTCGCCGCCGGCGGGGAGAAGGACCCGCAGACGGGTAAGAACCGCAAGTATCTGGTCGGTCAGGGCGCGGACGTGCCCGCTGTGCTGGGCGTGACGAACGCGGGCGACGCCCCGGTCGAAGGCCTCGTCGTCCAGGTGCGGATCCTCAACGATCTGGATTACACCAAGAAGTACGAGAACTGCTGGTACGCGGTCGACAGCAACCAGGAGACGGCCTGGTGCGCGTTCGACCAGAAGCTCGCGCCGGGCGAGAGTCTGGCCGTCACCGGGGTGGGGATCTCCACCAAGACGGACGCTCGGGCTGAGAAGATCTCCTCGATCATCCACCAGTGGTTCAGCAAGGAGTACGCCGACGCGCGCGGCGGCGTACAAGCGCTGGCCGACCAGTGGGCTGGCCAGGGCACGAAGGCGGTCCGCGGCACCGACGCCGCGCTGACGTTGGCGGCTCCCGCCGGGCAACTCGGAGGGCTGAACGGCCCGATCGGTTTTGTCGGCGTCGAGCTGGTGACGCCGAGCCCGACCGCCAGCCCCACGCCGACCGCGACGCCGACCGTCGCGCCGACCGCCTCGCCGTCCGTCACGCCGTCCGTCACGCCCTCGGCCAGTTCGAGCGGTGAGGGCGGTGGGCTGCCCGTGACCGGTGCCGGCACCACGACCGTCGCCGGCGTGGGGGGAGCGCTCCTGCTCCTCGGCGGTGCCGGCTACCTGATCGCCCGCCGCCGCCGTACGCGTTTCGTGGCGTAGCCGGAAACGACGGAGACGCGACAACGCCCCGACCGGAAAGTTACCCGGTCGGGGCGTTGTCGACTGTATGTCCGCTAAGGGCGTTGTCAGCCCTGGCGGCTCTTCCACTGCGGGTTCGCGCGGTTCACCACGACCACCCGGCCGTGCCGGCGGACCACCACTGAGCCCGGCTTCTGCTTGAGCGCGCGCAACGAGGTGCGTACCTTCATGTCTGCCTCCTCGGCCTGGGGTCTGGCCTCGATCCGTACCGTCTATCGGAACGCCCTGGCCGCACCCACGATTCCCGGCCACGCGGCGTCGAACCTTTGCCTCCCCGCGCTCGTACCACTGGCGGGAGGTCAACGTCATGACCGTACGCCGGCTGCTCGCCACGGTGCTTGTCGCTGCCGCGACCGTGCCACTGGCCGCCACGCCCGCAGCCGCGCACGGCGCACCGACCGACCCGATCAGTCGGGCGGCGGCCTGCGGCCCCGAGGGCCGGTACGCGGCCACCAGTGCCTGCCGGGCGGCGGTCGCGGCGGGAGCCGCCGTGCGGGAGTGGGACAACGTGCGGGTGGCCGCGATCAACGGCCGGGACCGGCAGCGGATCCCGGACGGTGAGTTGTGCAGCGGTGGGCTGTCCGCGTACCGGGGACTGGACCTGCCCCGGACCGACTGGCCGAGCACCGAGCTGACCGCCGGAGCGACGTTCACCTTCCGGTACCGGACCACGATCGAGCACCGGGGAACCTTCCGGCTCTACGTCACCCGGCCCGACTACGACCCTCGTAGACCGCTGACCTGGTCGGATCTGGAGTCGCGCCCGTTTCTGACGGTGACCGACCCGCCGGTGCGGGCCAGGGCGTACCAACTGGCGGGCCGGCTGCCGGCGGGCCGCAGCGGCCGGCACCTGATCTACACGATCTGGCAGAACTCCAACACCCCGGACACCTACTACTCCTGCTCCGACGTGGTGTTCCGGGCGGCGCGGAGCGGCACGGCGAAGAGCGCGCCGGCTGTCCCGCGTACCACGGCGAGTCGGCCGGCCGCCGCCGCGTCGACGGTGGCGGCGGCGGCCGACCCGGGCGTGCCCGTGGCGTCGGTACGCGACCTCGGCGCGCGGTGGCCGGTGCTGGCCGGCGCGGCCACCGTGCTGGTCCTCGCGTTGCTGATCGGCGTCGGCCGGCGTCGGCGCGGAGCCGTCGCGCCGGTCGGGCGGCAGTGCGAGGTACGCAACCACCGGGCCGGGCGGCGCCGGATCTGGTGACCCGACCCGCCCGACACCCGGCGGCGCTCAGCCCAGGTGCCGGTCGAACGGCACCTGGCCGGTCTCACCTGAGGTTCAGCTCCAACGTGTCGGCGCTTGCCCCGCCGCCGCAGGTGAGCGCCCCCGCCACGAAGTAGCCGCGATCGCCGACCCGGGCGGCGCCCAATCCGTGCCGGCCCTGCGGCAACGGCGACAGCGTGGTCCAGCGGTCCTTGCGGGGGTCGTACGCCGTCACGTCGTCGTAGGTGGTCTCGTCCGGCCTGCACTCGCCGCCGGCGTACACGATCCGGCCGTTGAGCACGACTGCGGCTCCGGCGGAGCGGGGCGTCGGCAAGGGGGCTGCCCTGCTCCACCGTCGGGTCCGGGTGTCGTAGACGTCATGGCGTGCGAGGCTGTCCTCCCCGTCGGCGACCCGGCCGCCGAACACGTGCACGCGATCGCCGAGGACGGCGACTCCCGCGTGGTCGCGCGGCTCGACCGGCAGTGGCTCGGCCGTGGACCAGCTGCGCCGCGCCGGATCGTACGTCAGGTGGGTCCGGACAGTGCCGTACCCCATGGAGATCGGCGGATCCGGCAGGGTCACGACCGTGTGGGAGTCCCGTCCGCCGAGCAGGTGCAGCTTTCCGTTCACCGCCGCGACGCCGACCGAGCCCAGCTTCTGGGGCATGTCCGGCAGCCGGCTCCAGGCGTTGCGCAGCGGGTCGTAGGCGTAGGCCACCTGCTGCGGATGCATGTGCACGATGTCGGTGAAGCCGCCGAAGGCGTACAACTTTCCGTTCAGCCCGGCCACGCCGACGTGCGTGAGGGGGCGCGGCAGGGGCGCGTGCTGCCGCCACCGGTCGGTACGCGGGTCGTAGCTGGTGACCAGGGTCGTCGCCCACGTTGGCTGCTCGTCGCCGTCCTGCACGGTGCCACCGACGACATAGACGCGGCCGTCGAGCGCGGCCACCCCTACCTCCGCCCGTGCCGTGTTCATTGGCGCCCTGTCGCTCCACACAGCTCGATCATGGCCGGCGGGTGATTTTGCCTGCGCGCTGTCGGCCGACGTCACCTGCCCGAGGCCGGCGACGGACAACGCCGCTGCCGCCAACGTCGCCGCGACGATGCGATAGTTCCTCTTCAACTCTGCTCCAAGATGGGTAGTGGTCGACGGCTCGGTGGTGCGGTGTGTCATGCCCGAGGCGCGATCGGGGCCTTCGAGCGACGCCCCCAGGCGACGAAGAGCGCGAGCACGATGAACAGGACGTTGACGGGCGTGTCCGCGGCCTCTCCCCGGGAGAGGTGGAAGACGATCGCGGAGGCTTGCAGCGCGACGCACCCGAGAGCCGCGAGCACTGTCACTTCGGGCCTGATTCGGGTGAGCGAGGGCAGGAGCACGCCGATCCCGCCGAGGATGTCGAGTGCGGCGGTCGCGTAGAACAGGCCCGGTGGGACCTCGCCTGCCCAGGCGAACGCCTCGGCGACCCGCTCGATGGGCGTGACGATTTTCCAGACGCCGCCGCCCGCGAAGATCAGCGCGAGGGCTCCCTGGGCGGTCCACAGGCCGATGGTGAGTGCGCTGACGGGCGGTGTCCGCAGCGTTTGTGCAGGGTCGGTCATCACGAGTTCCTCTCGGGGAAGCATGCCTCCGAACCTAGCCTAGTTGTTCAGTAATAGACAAGGTGTTCAGAAGTTGTCGGATGGTTTGGCTGTTCGGTAGGGTCGGTGGTCGTGGAGCAGGAAGCCGACAGCGTCGATCCGAGGGTTCAGCGGACCCGGCGGGATGTCGTCGACGCGGCCACGGCGCTGTTCCTGGAGCAGGGTTGGGCGGCGGTGACTCACGCCGAGGTCGCGCACCGGGCGGGCTACTCCAAGGCGACCATCTATGCGCACTGGCCAACGCGCCTGGACCTGGTTCGGGCGTCGGTCGATCAGATGTGTGCCGCAGTCGGGCACCCCCAGTTGACCGGCGACCTACGCCACGACCTGATAGCCGGCTTGCTCGACTTCGGGCAGGACCTCGCCGACGGGCACCTGGTCAGGGTTTTCGGCGGGCTCCTTGAGCGGGCCGGCAGTGACCCCATCGTCGATGAACTGCGCGAGCGGCTCTACGCGGCCGGGACCCGGTCACTGGACTCGGCCCTCCGCTCTCACCTGCGGGCCGAGGATGTCGAGCCTTCGCTGGCGCTCCTGGTGGGCGGGGTGCTCGTGCGCGCGGGTTTCCAGGTTCAACCGGCGGATCGGCCCTTCGTCGAAGACCTCGTCGATCGGGTCCTGGCCGCGGCGAGGCGGGACGACGCGCGATAATCGTCCGGCCGTTGCCGGGACGTCCTGCCCAACAACCGTGTTGGCCGGCACCCCGGGAAGGGTGCCGGCCAACGTCGTATCGCGGTATCGCGGGCGCTCAGCCCAGCAGTCGGTCGATCTCGGCCAGTTCGTCGGCGGTGAAGTCGAGGTTGCCGACGGCGGCGACGTTGGCCTCCAACTGCTCGACGCTGCTCGCCCCGATGATCAGGCTGGTCATCCGCGGGTCGCGCAGCGCCCAGGCCAGCGCGAGTTGGGCCAGTGACTGGCCGCGCCGCTCGGCGACCGCGCCGAGCCCTCGGATGGTGGCCATCTTCTCGTCGCTGAGGTCGCTCTCGTTGAGGAAGACGCTGGTGCGCACCCGCGAGTCGGCCGGGATGCCGCCCAGGTAGCGGTCCGTCAGCAGGCCCTGGGCCAGAGGGCTGTACGCGATGCAGCCGGCACCGACCTCCTCCAGCGTGTCGAGCAGGCCGTCGGACTCGGTCCAGCGGTTGAGCATCGAGTACGACGGCTGGTTGATCAGCAGCGGCGTGCCGAGGTCGCGCAGGATCGCGGCGGCGCGGGCGGTCTGCTCCGAGTTGTAGTTCGAGATGCCGACGTAGAGCGCCTTGCCGGAGCGGACGATGGCGTCCAACGCGCCCATCGTCTCCTCCAGCGGGGTGTCCGGGTCGAACCGGTGCGAGTAGAAGATGTCGACGTAGTCCAGGCCCATCCGGCTCAGCGACTGGTCCAGCGACGAGATCAGGTACTTGCGCGAGCCCCACTCGCCGTACGGGCCGGGCCACATGAGGTAGCCGGCCTTGCTGGAGATGACCAGCTCGTCCCGGTACGGCTTCAGGTCGGTGGCGAGCATCCGGCCGAAGTTCTCCTCGGCAGAGCCGGGCGGCGGGCCGTAGTTGTTGGCCAGGTCGAAGTGGGTGACACCCAGGTCGAACGCGCGCCGGACAATGTCGCGCTGCCGGTCGAACGGGCGGTCCGGGCCGAAGTTGTGCCACAGCCCGAGGGAGACGACGGGCAGCCGCAGGCCACTGCGTCCGCTGCGCCGGTAGGTCATGCTGTCGTAGCGGTCATCCGCGGCGAGGTAGGTCACGATCATGAGCGTAGACCCGGTCCCGGGTACGCGGGATCGCGCGTTAGAACCCGGACAACGGGGGTAGTTTCGACACCATGCGGTTCATCCCCCTCGACACCCCCAAACCGCTTTCCAAGATCGGACTGGGCACCTGGCAGTTCGGCTCCCGGGAGTGGGGTTACGGCCCCGACTACGAGCAGCGGGCCGCGCAGATCGTCCGACGCGCCGTCGAGCTGGGCGTGACCGTCTTCGACTCCGCCGAGGTCTACGGGTTCGGGCGCAGCGAGCGGATCCTCGGCGCGGCCCTCGGCGACGACCGGCCCAAGGTCACCGTCGCCACCAAGATCTTCCCGGTGCTGCCGGTGGCCGCCGTGGTGCAGCAGCGAGCCGTCGCCTCGGCGGCCCGGCTCGGCGTCACCACCCTCGACCTCTACCAGGTGCACCAGCCCAACCCGCTCGTCGCCGACCACTCCACCATGCGCGGCATGCGGGCGTTGCAGGACGTCGGGCTGGTCGCCGAGGTCGGCGTCAGCAACTACGGGCTGCGTCGCTGGCAGGTCGCCGAGGCCGCGCTCGGCCGGCGGGTGCTCAGCAACCAGGTCCGCTACAGCATGCTGGACCGCGCGCCCGAACAGGACCTGCTGCCGTACGCCCAGCAGACCGGCCGGGTGGTCATCGCGTACAGCCCGCTGGCCCAGGGCTTTCTCTCCGGCCGGTACGACGCCAAGAACCCGCCGACCGGCGCGATCCGGCGGGCCAACGCCTACTTCCTGCCCGAGAACCTGGAACGGGGCGCTGCCCTCATCGACACCCTGCGCCAGGTCGCCGACGCCCACGACGCCACCCCCAGCCAGATCGCCCTCGCGTACCTGCTGCGCCACCCCAACGTGCTTGCCATCCCCGGCGCGTCCGGCGTGGAGCAGATGGAACGCAACGCCGCAGCCGCCGACATCGACCTCGCCGACGACGAGTACGCGGCGCTGGCCGAGGCCGCCAAACGGTTCCGTCCGGTCACCGGGCTCGCCGCAGTGCCCCGGATGCTGCGCGCCCGGTTCGCCGACCCATCGGGAAAGTGAGCACAGTGGACGACATCACCGCGCTGATCCTGGACGACCACGCCTCCTTCCGGCGTGGCTTCGCCCGACTCGACGACGCCCGCGACGAGCAGGAACTCCTCGCCGTCTGGGACGCCCTCGCCCTGCACCTGGACATCCACGCCGAGGCCGAGGAGGCGATCCTCTATCCCCACCTGGTCAAGCACGGCGACGACGGCGAGGACGAGACCACCGACGCGATCGGCGACCACAACAAGATCCGGGATGCCATCGCCGAGGCCAAGCTGCACCCGGTCGGCTCGAAGCCCTGGTGGGAAGCCGTCGGCACGGCCCGCCGGGAGAACAGCGAGCACCTGGCCGAGGAGGAGGACGAGGCGCTGCCCGACTTCCGCCGCAACGCCAGCGTCGAGCTGCGTGCCGAACTCGGCCAACGGTGGCTGACCTTCTACGGCGAGCACAAGAACGGGCGCAACCTGCCCTTCCGGGACAAGGACCCGCAGGCGTATGTGGCCGACCACCGCTGAGCGTCGTGGTGCCGCGCCTGAGCTAGCGTGGGTCGGGTGACTGCGCCTACCCCGGTAATCCCGGTTCCACCGGCCGACCTGCCCAGCACGCTCGGCGCGCTGCGGGCGGCCGGTCACCAGTACCGCACCGTCAAGCAGGAACTCCGTGCCAACCTCCTCGCCCGGATGCGCTCCGGCGAGGCCCGCTTCCCCGGCATCGTCGGCTACGACGACAGCGTGCTGCCCGAGGTCGAGCGGGCGCTGCTCGCCGGGCACGACATGGTGCTGCTCGGCGAGCGGGGCCAGGGTAAGACCCGCCTGATCCGCTCGCTGGGCGCGCTCCTCGACGAGTGGACCCCGGTCATTCCGGGCTCGGTGCTCAACGAGCACCCGATGCACCCGCTCACCGCCGCGTCCCGCGCCCAGGTCGCCGAGGCCGGCGACGACCAGCCGGTCGGCTGGCTGCACCGCTCGATGCGGTACGGCGAGAAGCTCGCCACCCCGGACACCAGCGTCGGTGACCTGATCGGTGACGTCGACCCGATCCGGATCGCACAGGGCCGCACCCTCGGTGACCCGGAAACGATCCACTTCGGGTTGGTACCCCGTACCAACCGGGGCATCTTCGCCGTCAACGAGCTGCCCGACCTGGCCGAGCGGATCCAGGTGGCGCTGCTCAACGTGCTGGAGGAGCGGGACATCCAGGTTCGTGGCTACCAACTGCGGCTGCCGCTGGACCTGCTCCTGGTGGCCAGCGCCAACCCGGAGGACTACACCAACCGGGGCCGGATCATCACGCCGCTCAAGGACCGGTTCGGCGCGGAGATCCGTACCCACTACCCGATCGACCTGGAGTTGGAGCTGGCGCTGATCCGGCAGGAGGCCGACCTGGTCGCCGAGGTGCCGGAGCACGTGCTGGAGGTCCTGGCCCGGTTCGCCCGCGCGGTGCGGGAGTCGCCGTCGGTGGACCCGCGCTCGGGCGTCTCGGCCCGGTTCGCGATCGCCGCCGCCGAGACGGTCGCCGGTGCCGCGCTGCGCCGCGCCGGCCTGCTCGCCGCCGCCGACACCCCGGAGGGTCGCCCCGAGGCCGCCGTGGCCCGTGTCGGTGACGCCGTGTCGGTGACCAGCACCCTGCGCGGCAAGGTGGAGTTCGAGAGCGGTGAGGAGGGGCGGGAGATCGAGATCCTCGCCCACCTGCTGCGTACCGCGACCGCCGAGACGTTCCGGGCGCACCTCGCCGGGCTGGACCTGTCCGGCTTCACGGCACTCGTCGAGGAGGGCGCGGCGATCGAAACCGGCGAACTGGTCGGCGCCGGCGAGCTGCTGCGCCAGGTGGGCACCGTGCCCGGCCTGGCCAAGGTGCTGGACCGGCTCGGCCTGGGTGACGCACCCACCCCGGAGGAGGCCGCCGCCGCCGTCGAGTTCGTGCTGGAAGGGCTGCACCTGACCCGCCGGCTCGGCAAGGACGTCACCGACTCGGGGCGCACCGTCTACGGCGGCCGGGGCTGACCGTGGCCGGCAACCGGTTCCGGTACGGGCAGTGGCGCGGCGGACCCGATCCGCTCGCACCCCCGTACGACGTGCAAGAGGCGGTGGACGCGGTCGGCGCCGAGGTGCTGGCCGGCGGCAGCCTGCGCGAGGCGCTGCGCAACCTGCTGCGTCGTGGCCCACAGGGACGTGGCGGGCTGGACGACCTGGCCGCCCGGGCGCGGCGGCTGCGCCGGGAGGCGCTTCGTCGTGGCGACCTGGACGGCGCGGTGACCCGTGCGCAGGCACTGCTCGACCAGGCCCTCGCCGCCGAGCGGGACGAACTGCGGGGCCGCGACGACGATGACGCGCGGTTCGCCGAGTCGGTGCTGGACAACCTGCCCCGGTCCACCGCGCGGGCGGTCGAGGAGCTGTCCGGCTACCAGTGGGCCAGCGAGGACGCCCGTCGCTCGTACCAGCAGATCCTCGACCAGCTCCGTGACGACGTGCTCGGTCAGCGGTTCGCCGGGCTGCGCGACGCGGCACGCGCCTCCGCCGACCCGGCCGTTCAGCAGCGGCTCGCCGACATGATGCGGGACCTGAACGACCTGCTGGCCCGGCACGGGCGCGCGGAGGACACCACCGACGCGTTCGCCGAGTTCATGCGCCGGCACGGTGACTTCTTCCCGGAGCGGCCGGAGACCGTCGACGAGCTGATCGACGTGCTGGCCCGCCGTTCGGCGGCCGGCGAGCGGCTGATGAACTCGCTCTCCGACCGGCAGCGCGCCGAGCTGGCCGGTCTGATGCAGCAGTCGCTGGGGGACCGTCTCGCCGGGGAGTTGTCCGCGCTCGACGCGAACCTGCGGGCGTTGCGGCCCGATCTGCGGTGGGGACGCGGGGAGCGGGTCCGGGGCGAGCAGCCGTTGGGCTACGCCGACGCGGCCGGGGCGCTCGGAGAGATCGGCGAGCTGGACGACCTGCTGGACCAGCTCGACCAGGACCACCCCGGGGCCACTCTGGACGACGTGGACGTCGACGCGGTGGCTCGCACGCTGGGCCGGGACGCCGCGGATGACGTCCGCCGGCTGCGCGAGCTGGAGCGGGAGCTGCGCCGGCAGGGCTGGGTGAGCCGGGACGCGGACGGGCTCACGCTCAGCCCGAAGGCACTGCGCCGGCTCGGCGGGACCGCGCTGCGGCGGGTCTTCGCCGAGTTGACCGCCGGGCCGCGCGGGCAGCACGACCTGCGCTCGGCCGGTGCCGCCGGCGAGGTCAGCGGCGCGTCCCGACCCTGGGAGTACGGCGACGAGCAGCCCCTGGACGTCGTCCGCACCCTGACCCGGGCGGTCACCCGGACCGGGCCGACCGTTCCGGTGCAGCTCGCGGCGGACGACTTCGAGGTGGTGGAGACCGAGAAGAGGGCCTCCGCGGCGGTGGTGCTCTGCGTCGACCTGTCGTACTCGATGATCTCGCAGGGTCGTTGGGGGCCGATGAAGCAGACGGCGCTGGCGCTGGCGCACCTGATGGAGACGCGTTTCCCGCAGGACGCCCTGCAGATCGTGGGCTTCGGCCGGGAGGCGATGACGCTCACCCAGCAGGAGTTGGCCGCCGTGGAGCCGGACCTGGAACAGGGCACCAACCTCCAGCACGCGCTGCGACTGGCGGGTCGGCACCTGCGCCGGCACCCGGACGCCGAGCCGGTGGTGTTGGTCGTCACCGACGGCGAGCCGACCGCCCACCTGGACCCGGATGACGGGGAGGCGCTGTTCCACTGGCCGCCGCTGCCGGAGACGATCGAGGCGACCGTCCGCGAGGTGGACCGGCTCAGCCGTTACGGCGCCACGCTCAACCTGTTCATGCTCGGCGACGACCCGGGCCTGCGCCGCTTCGTCGACGCGGTGGCCCGCCGCAGCCGAGGCCGCATGTTCACCCCGGACACCGACGACCTGGGCGAGTACGTGGTGTCCGACTACCTCCGCTCCCGCCAGTCCCGCCGCTAACCGCCCTCCTTGTCGATCATGGAGTTGTGGTGGGTGACAAATGGCTCTCGTCCGGGTGAACCGGGCACCACAACTCCATGATCGACGGGGTGGGGGCGGGTTGACTGGGGGGATGGAGAGCGGGGGGTTGCGGCGGGCTTATGGCGCGGTCTTCGCCGAGCTTGACGCGGGGGAGTTCGGGGCGGCGCCGTCAGGGCAGCTCAGTGCTGAGCAGATCGTGGCGCATCTCGTCGCCAACGACGAGCTGATGATCCAGGCCACCGAGGCACTGCTGGCCGGGTCGCCGTTCGCCTACTACGAGCTGGAGGAGGACGTGCACCGTCCGCAGCTCGACGCGTTGGCCGCCGAGCAGGGCGGCCTGCGTGGTCTGACCGCGCTGCTGCACGGCACCAGTGAACGGCTCTGCGCGTTGGTGGATCAGCTCGGCCTGGAGGCGGAAACCCCGGTCGAGACCCACCTGCGGGAGGGCTTCGACCTCAACGTCGACGAGTCGCTGCCCTGGTCCCGCACCCTGGACCTGCACACCCGTGTCCACCTCCCCAAACACCAGGCCCAGCTACACGTGCTCCGCACCAACCCCTAACCCTCGCCGATCTTGCACTTCCTGCCTGGATAAAGAGGGCATATGGGGCAAGTCGCCGACCGAAAGTGCAAGATCGCGGGGAGAGGTGGGGCGGGGGTGGAAGGCGCGACGCCGATGCGTCAGCCGAGGGTCCACTGCTGGACGGGCCGACCGTCGCAGGGCCGCTGCCGGACCTCGTCCCCGGCCTCGGCGCCGTCGTCGTCGGCCTGCGCGCACTTGCCGCTGTGTGCGGCCACCAGCAGCACCGGGCCGGTGCCGGTGGCGGTCAGTCGCCACTGCTGGTTGGGCCTGCCGTGGCAGGGGAACTGCATCATCCGGGCGCCGTCGTCCCCGCTGCCGCCCTCCACGTCGAGGCACTGCCCGTAGGCGGCGTTGGTCAGCGTCACGACGTCCGCGGCGGCCGGGTTGACCACCCACTGCTGCTCCGGGCCGCCGGTGCAGGCCGCCAGCTCCGCCTCGGCCTTCTCGCCGTCGCCGTCGAGCGCGAGGCAGAGCCCGGAGGCGGCCCGCACCATCGTCGGCCCGGTGGGCGGGCCGGCCGGGGTGGTGGGCGACGGGGTCGGCGACGGCTCGACCGAGGCGGTCGGGCTCGGCTCGGCCGCCGGGGTGGTGGGCGCCGGCACGCTGGACGGCGCGCCGACCGTCGCCGGCACCACCGGCTCGTCGTCACCGCCGAACAGCCCGGTGGCGAAGACCACCCCCACGAGTACGCCGATCAGCCCGACCGCCAACGCCAGCCGCAGCAGCGGGTCGCTCAACAGGCCGGAGTTTGGCGCCCGGCGACCGCCGTAGACGGTGCCGGCGGGCGCGGGGCGTTCCTCGGGCGCGGACATAGGGGCCATCCTCACCCACGGCGGCGCGCCGGAGCCAACCCAGCGGTCAGTCGACGACCCGAACGTCCTTCCAGAACGCCACCCGGTCGCGCACCATCTCGGCGTCCGGCTTGGGCTCCGGGTAGTACCAGACCGCGTCCTGGCTGGTGCTGCCCTCGTGTTCGAGGGTGTAGTAGGAGGCGGTGCCCTTCCACGGGCAGACGGTGTGCGTCGCGGACTCGCGGATCAGGTCGTCGCGCAGGGCGGAGCGGGGGAAGTAGTGGTTGCCCTCGACCAGCACGGTGTCGTCGCTCTCGGCAATGACCAGGTCGTTCCACACGGCTTTCGGCATGTCCCCAACAGTAGGCCGCCGCACTGACGACGACAGGGTTCAGCGGGTGGGCTGTGGGTCGGTGACGTCGGCCACGGTGGCGCCGAGCGTGGTGATCGCGGCGTCGGCGTCGACCGCGATGGCGAGACCACGTTCGCCTGCGCCCAGGGTGATCTCCCGACCGCGCAGCCGCTCGTCGGCGATCACCGGCCAGGCCGTGCTCGCGCCGAACGGGGTGATGGTGCCGCGCTCGTAGCCGGTGGCGGCCAGGGCGCCCGCCGCGTCCGGCATGGAGAGACGGTGCACCCCCAGCAGGGCCCGCAGCTTGGGCCAGGAGACGACCCGGTCGCCGGGGGTGAGCACGAACAGGTGGTCGTCCGCGCCCCGACGCACCACGATCGTCTTGACCACGTCCGGTACGGCCACGCCCCGGGCGGCGGCGGCCTCCGCCAGGCTGCCGACCGCGCCGTGGCTGACCAACCGGTACGGGAGCCCGGCGGAGTCCAGGGCGGTGATCGCGGGCGACGGCATGACCGCCACGGTAGCGGCCGGACCTGGCACGGGACGAGAAATGGCCGCCGCTGACATCCCCACGAATTTCCGGGTGCGGGCGTAAGGTGATCACATGCGCGCTGAGCGTGTGGATCACCCCATTGACCATGATCAAGCGGTGGACACGTTGCGGCGGTCGTACGCCGCGGTGCCCACGGGCGAGCCTGTCCGGCTGGCCAAACGCACCTCCAACCTGTTCCGCCCCCGGTCCGCTCCCCGGACCCCGGGCCTCGACGTGAGTGGCCTCAACCGTGTGCTGTCGGTCGACGCGACCGCCCGGACCGCCGACGTGCAGGGCATGTGCACGTACGAGGACCTGGTCGACGCGACGTTGCCGCACGGGCTGATGCCGTTGGTGGTGCCGCAGCTGCGCACCATCACCCTGGGCGGGGCGGTGACCGGCCTCGGGATCGAGTCGACGTCGTTCCGCAACGGCCTGCCGCACGAGTCGGTACGGGAGCTGGACATCCTCACCGGCTCCGGCGAGATCGTCACGGCCCGGCCCGACGGCGAGCACGCCGACCTGTTCACCGCGTTCCCCAACTCGCTGGGCAGTCTCGGCTACGCCACCCGGCTGCGCATCGAGCTGCAACCGGTCGGCCGGTACGTGGCGTTGCGCAACGTCCGGTTCACCCGGCTGGAGGCGCTCACCGACGCGATCGCCGAGGTGACCGCCAGCCGGTCCTGGGCCGGCGAGCCGGTCGACACGCTGGACGGGGTGATGTTCAGCCCCGGCGAGGCGTACCTGGCGCTGGGCACCTTCACCGACACGGCCGACCCGCCCAGCGACTACACCGGCCAGGCGATCTACTACCGGTCGCTGCGCCGGCGGACCCGGGACGTGCTCACCGCGTACGACTATCTCTGGCGCTGGGACACCGACTGGTTCTGGTGCTCGGCGGCGTTCGGCGCGCAGCACCCGGTGGTGCGGCGGCTCTGGCCGGCGCGTTACCGGCGCAGCGACGTCTACCACCGGCTGGTCCGGCTGGAGCACCGGCACCAGGTGGCGGCCCGGGTCGACCGGTTGCGCGGCCAGCCGGCCCGGGAGCGGGTCGTGCAGGACGTGGAGATCCCGCTGGACCGCACGGCTGACTTCCTGCGTTGGTTCGCCGGCGCGGTGGGGATGACCCCGGTGTGGCTCTGTCCGTTGCGATTGCGCGAGCCGGCGGGTCCCGGTTCCGCGCGCTCCTGGCCGCTGTATCCGCTCCGGCCGGGGCAGGACTACGTCAACATTGGGTTCTGGGGGAGCGTGCCGATCGCGTCGGGCGCCGCTGACGGCGACGTCAACCGCACGATCGAACGCAGGGTGTCGGAGTCGGGCGGTCACAAGTCGCTCTACTCCGACGCGTACTACGACCGGGACGCGTTCGACCGCCTCTACGGCGGCGACACGTGGCGCGCGGTGAAGGACCGCTACGACCCGGACCACCGGCTGACGGGACTGTACGAAAAGGCGGTAGCACGAGCATGAGCCTGACCGACAGAGATCAGGGGGCGGCCAGCGCCCCTGCCACCCCGCCGGCGGGGGGCCGGCCCACGGGTCCGACCGTGGCGGACGTCATCCGCGCGGTCACCGCCGGGCCGCTGCCGGTGCGGATCACCGGGTACGACGGCAGCGCCGTCGGCCCGGCCGACGCCGGCATCACCCTGGCGATCCGTTCCGAGCGGGGGCTGTCGTACCTGCTCACCGCGCCTGGCGACCTGGGCATGGCCCGGGCGTACGTCAGCGGCGACCTGGCGTTGCAGGGGGTGCACCCGGGCGACCCGTACGAGGCGTTGCGGGTGCTCAAGGACGAGCTGCGGTTGCGCCCGCCGTCGCTGACCGACGGGCTGGCGATGGTCCGTGGGCTGGGCTGGGAGCGGCTGATGCCGCCGCCGGCCCCGCCGCAGGAGGCGCTGCCGCGGTGGAAGCGGGTGATGAACGGGCTGGTCCACTCGCGGGTCCGCGACAGCACTGCCATCTCGCACCACTACGACGTCTCAAACGCCTTCTACGAGAAGGTGCTCGGCCCGTCCATGACGTACACCTGCGCGGTTTTCCGGTCTCCGGACGACACGTTGGAGCAGGCCCAGGCGGCGAAGTACGACCTGGTCGCGGGCAAGCTGGCGTTGCAGAAGGGGATGCGGCTGCTGGATGTGGGCTGCGGCTGGGGCGGCATGGTCCGGCACGCCGCACGCGAGTACGGCGTCAAGGCGCTGGGGGTGACCCTGTCGAAGGCGCAGGCGCAGTGGGCGCAGGCCGCGATCGAGCGGGAGGGGCTGACCGGGCTGGCCGAGGTGCGGCACATGGACTACCGGGACGCGCCGGCGGAGCAGTTCGACGCGGTCTCCTCGATCGGGTTGACCGAGCACATCGGGGTGCGCAACTACCCGGCCTACTTCGGGGCGCTGCGGTCCCGGCTGCGTGCGGGTGGGCGGTTGCTCAACCACTGCATCACGCGGGCGGACAATCGGGCGCCACACCGCTCGGGCGCGTTCATCGACCGGTACGTCTTCCCGGACGGTGAGCTGGCCGGCCCGGGTCGGCTGATCAGCGAGGTGCACGACGCCGGGCTGGAGGTGCACCACGAGGAGAACCTGCGCCAGCACTACGCGCTGACGCTGGCCGCCTGGTGTCGCAACCTGGTGGAGCACTGGGATTTCTGCGTCTCGGAGGTGGGCGCGGGCACCGCCCGGGTGTGGGGGCTGTACATGGCCGGGTCGCGGATGGCGTTCGAGCGCAACGGCATCCAGTTGCACCAGGTGCTGGCCACCCACAACGGCCCGGACGGCGTGAATGGCTATCCGCTGCGGCCGGACTGGCTGGCCTGACCGGGGCTTGACCGTCGCCTGAAGCCGCGCCGAGAAAGTCGGTGCGGCTTCTCGCGAAGCGATTGACAAACAAATTTTGTACGTACAAACTGGTTTTGCCATGAGAGATGTCCTGTACCTGGAGCAGATCGAGCAGGCCGAAGTCCTGCTCAAGCCGCAGCGCGTCGAGGTGCTGCGGCAACTGGCCGAACCGCGCACCTGCACCGAGGTCGCGGCCCGACTCGACCAGACGCCACAGCGCGTCTACTACCACGTCAAACAGCTCGTCGCTGCCGGCCTGGTCGAGTTGGTCAACGAGCGCAAGGTCCGCGGCATCACCGAGGGCATCTACCAGGCCGCCGCCCGGTCCTACTGGCTCTCGCCTCGGCTGGTCGGCCGGATCGGGCTGCGCCGTGCCCGCGACGAGCTGAGCCTGGGCTTCCTGCTCGACCTGATGGAGGACGTCCAGGCCGACATCGCCGCCCTGGACCGGACGGCGCCCGAGCTGCCCTCGATCGGGGTCTCCGGCGAGATCCGGGTGCCGGCCGAGCAGCGCCAGCAGTTCCTGCACGACCTGCAAACCGCACTTCAGGACCTGTTCACCCGCTACGGCGGCAGCGAAGGAGACGCCTTCAAGATCGCCGTCGCCTGCTATCCGAAAGGGAACGACAATGAGTGAACCGTTGAAGGTGCAGGCCCGCCTCTCCGCGCCCGTCGGGCGCGTCCGCCAGGCCCTGACCGACCCGGCCGAGCTGCGAATCTGGCTGGCCGAGCACGCCGAGGTCGAGCTGCCCCGGCGGTACGAGTTCTGGGGCCGCTACACGCCCGAGGGTGACGCCCCGCATCAGCGCCTGCTGCACGCCGACGACGACACACTGCGCTTCGGCTGGCTGCTCGACGGGGTGGAGACCACCACCGAGTTCCAGTTGACCGCCGAGGGCGCCGACAGCACCGTGCTGACGTTGACGCAGAGCCACTTCGACTTCGCCGAGGCGATGAGCGGCTCCAGCATCCGTGGTGTCCTCCAGACGTACTGGGCGCTGGCCATCGCCAACCTGGCCTCCCACCTGGAGGGCCGGTCGCTCCTGCCGCGCACCGACTTCACCTCCGCCGACCTGCGCGGCGAGCTGGTCATCGCCGCCCCCGCCGACAAGGTGTGGGAGTCGTTGACCGACTCCGAGCAGGCCAGCGCCTGGTTCGGCTACCCGATCGGGATCGAGCCGTGGGTCGGCGGCCGGTATGCGATGGGCGGCTTCGAAACCGGGTACGCGGCCAAGATCGTCGACCTGGAGCCCGGCCGCAAGATGTCGGTCGACTGGGGACCGACCGGCGTCACGCACTGGGAGCTGGCCGAGTCCGGCGGTCGGACCACGCTGACCTTCGTGCAGAGCGGCTTCGACGAGGGCAACCCCCCGTACGCGGCCTGGAGCGGGTCGGTGGCCGGGCTGGCCGAGCTGCGCCGCTTCCACGAGGTGCCGGCCTGGCAGCCGATCTGGCTCGCGGAAGAGGTGCCCGGCCTGGAGCCCGCCAACTGATTCACCCGTCAACGACGCCTCCACCCTGGACAGTTTGTGCCGTCGGCCGGCTGTCCAGCGTGGAGCGTCGGGTGATAGGGATCGTTGACTGTCTGCCCGGCCGGTAAGATCCGCGGAGTTTCTGCAGGACGGCGGCCAAGGCGGTGTGGGTGGCACATCCAGAGCGTGCGGACCGGGCCCCCGGAGGCGGCGACGAGGCCGGGACGGTGTGTGGGCTGACCGACCCGAGACTGGAGCTGCCCGGTGGGCCTGCAGCTGCCAACTGAGCTCGCCGAAGCCCTCAACTGGGTAGGTTTCACCTGGCCGGAGGCCGACGAGGAGCTACTGTTCGAGGCCGCCCAGGCGTGGATGTCCTTCGCCGGCAAGCTGCGTACGACGGCTGCCCAGGCGAACGCCGGAGCGAGCGCCGTGAGCGCGACCAATCGGGGGCGTGATATCGACGCCTTCGAGGCGCGGTGGCGCGACGAGGAGGGTCCACCCCGCCGTATCGAGGACGGCGCCGAGGCCGCGGAACTCATCGCCGCCGCGCTGCTCGTGATGGCCGTGATCACGTTGGCCCAGAAGATCCTCACGATCGTTCAGCTGACGATCCTGGTAATCCAGGTTGCCATGGCCCTGGCGGCAGCCGCCCCCACCCTCGGTGGCTCGCTGGCACAGATCCCGATCGCGATCGGCGTGGCCCGGGTCGCGATCCGCCGGATCATCAAGGAGGTCGTGGAACGGGTCGTCAAGGAGATCATTCCGCGAATGCTCCGCCGCGCCAAGACGTTGCTGCGCCGGTTCGACCGCAAGGGCCCCAAACGTCGGCCGGAGCGACCCGGCGTGCCCGGGCCACTGCAGGAGGTCCGTTACCAGGGGCGACCGATGCGGGATGACTACCGGTACGAGACCATGGGCGACCACCCGGGGAATCCCTTCCGACCCAAGTCGGTGCGTCGACTCAGCGAGGCGGAACTGGAAGATCACCGGGTGTACGTCGACTCGGACGGCGTCCTGCGCCAAGCACTGGACGGCCAGCCTTTCGACACCCGTGCCGCGTCCACGCACTGGAGCCAGGACGGAGGCCGGGCCATCTTCGTCATGGACGAACGGGGCAACATCTACGCCTCGAACTACCAGGAGGTCGGTAACTTCCACCACTCGACCCTGGGCAACGGCAAGCCGGTTGCGGCAGCCGGCGAGATCGCGGTCGTCGACGGTAGAGTGCAGTACGTGACCTCCGCCAGCGGGCACTATCGACCCGATCCTCAACAGATGCGGCAGGTCACCGACGAGTTGAGCCGTAACGGCGTCAACGACATCCCGCTCTTCGGCTTCGACGGCCGTACCCGGTTGAATTGACCCGTCGGAAAGGGTGCGGAATGAGCGACCATGACTGGAAGGGCGTCACCAACCAGATCCTGTACGGGGTGATGTTCACCCCGCAGTTGGACGCCGCCGCCGCCAGCCAGATGGCCGCGGCGATGATGGAGCGGCGCTACTTCGGTGACGGCCCGGACGTGTACGCGGACGCGATCGCCCAGGCACAGCGATACACCGGCCTGCTGACCGACGACATCGAGACGCCGCACAGCGAGCAGGGGTTCCGCGATTTCCTGCGCAGGCTCGCGGGCGAGTTGAACGAACGGCGAGGGCAGTAGACCAGCCGCCGCGCCAGCCGTGAGGCAGGCGTCAGCGGCGGTCGTTCTGATCCGCCGGCTGGATCCGGTGACTTTTCGCGGTGCAGTGGGTATTGGCGTTCGATGTTCTTCATCTTCGGTCTGCGGACCAAGGTCGACCGGTCCGGGGTCGTGCAGCAGGTCTGCCGCCACTGCGGCAACCACGCCGCTCAGGTGATCAGCCGCCGATCGACCAAATTCTCCCTCTTCTTCGTTCCCCTCATCCCGATCCGCACCCGGTACGCGTCTCAGTGCACGTTCTGCGGAGCGCAGTACGAGATCTCCAAGTCCGACGCCGAGCGCCTCCCGGTCGGCTGACCCGTCGATGGAACGCTTCCTCTGCTGGTTGATCCGCCGGCCACCGCCCCCGGCCGGCGCTGCGGTGCACACCGCCTCGCGCCCGCCCTGCACCCCCGGCCGGCGGAAACGCCGCCGCGCCCGCCGCCCGCTGGCCGGCACCAGGCTGCCCCGCTCACCCTGGAACCGTTCCACCGGCCGCTGACCGGACCCGCCGGGCGCGCACCGGCTGTCCGGAGACCCTGACTGGACGGCCGTTCGTGGCTGGACCGGCGTCAACCTTCGGCCCTGGCGGCGTACTCGGGCGGTGGTTAGGCTTTCGGGGTTTGCCGTGGACCGGTCCTCCCGAGGGTGCACGCACGACGACGAGCCGGAGCGACCGTGTCCCGACAGGACGTGCAGCAGGCTGCGAGGGCGCGCAGCCCCGCCGGTGCGTTCGTCGCGGCCGCGGTCATCGTCCTGGAGGCGTGCTGGCTGCTCGCCGCGCTGCCCGGCGCCGCGCTGGTCAGTGACCTCGGCGGGATGCTGGTGGCCGGCTGGGCGACGGCCGCGTGCGTCGGGGTGGCCCGTCGACATCCGGCACCGCTGCGCCGGTTCTGGACGCTGCTGGCGGTCACCATGGCGCTCGCCGCGCTCGGCCGGGCGATCTGGACGGTGCAGCGGCTCGTCGGTGGCGACCTGCCGCACACCCCGCTGGTCGGGGCGGTCTTCGTCGCCGGCATCTTCACCGGCACGGCCGCGCTGCTCAGCTCGCCGTCCGCGCCTCGGAGCGCCGTCGGGCGGGCCCGTACGTTGCTGGACGGGGTGATCGTCGCGCTGGCCCTGGTGCCGATCGCCTGGGTGCTGGTGTTCCGCGGGGTCGCCGCCGCGGAGTTGGCCGACCCGGCGCGCACACTGGGGCTGCTCTACCCGATGTTCGACCTGATGCAGCTCACCATCCTGGTCGCGGTCTCCGGCCCGGTCCGGCCGATGTGGCGGCCGATGAGCGTGCTCGCGGCGAGCCTCACCCTGCGCGTGGTCGCCGACATTGTCTACGTGTCGCTGGTCGCCCGCGGCGACTACGCCGCCGGGCATCCGATCGACCTGTGCTGGCCGCTGAGCTACCTGCTGATCGGCCTGGCAACCAGGAACCCGCCGCCGCCGGACTGCGACGGCACCGACGACACCGCCGAGTCGCCGCTGCCGCCCTGGTGGCGGGTGGCGTTGCCGTACCTGCCGGTCGGTGGGGCGATCATCGCGGTGGTGCTGGCCCGGCGGCCCACCGGCCAGACCCCACAACTGATCTTCGTGACGATGATGGTGCTGCTCGCCGCCCTCGCCGTACGACAGGGGTTGGCGGCCAACGAGAACCTGCGGCTGGTGGTCCGGCTGCGCCGGCTCGCGTACGGCGACCAGCTCACCGGGCTGCCCAACCGGCTGCTGTTCAACCGGCGGCTGCGCCTGGCCCTGCGCGACGGGCGACCGGTGGCCGTGCTGCTGCTCGACCTGGACGGGTTCAAGCAGGTCAACGACCGGTTCGGGCACGCCACCGGTGACACCCTGCTGACCGGCCTGGCGGCCCGGATGCGCGTGGCGGTCGGCGATGACGGCACCATTGCCCGGCTCGGCGGGGACGAGTTCGCCGTGCTGGTCGACGGTGACCGGCCGGTGCCCCCGGAACGCCTCGCCGAACGGCTGCTGGACGCCCTGCGGCCGTCCGACGGTGAGGAGGACGTCGGCGTGCACCCGTCGGCGAGCATCGGCATCGCCGAGTACGGGCCGCAGCACACCTCCCACACCGATCTGCTGCGCGACGCCGACATCGCCATGTACGCGGCCAAGGCGGCCGGCAAGTCCGCGTACCGGACGTGCACCCCGGCGCTGCGCGAGTCGGCCGTCTCCCGGGCCGAGCTGATCGCCGACCTGCGCCGCGCGGTCGACGAGGACCAGTTGCACCTGGAGTTCCAGCCCATCGTCGACCTGTCCACCGGCGCGGTACGCAGTGCCGAGGCGCTGGTGCGCTGGCGGCATCCCCGGCTGGGAATGCTGCCGCCGGCGAAGTTCCTGCCGCTGGCCGAGGAGACGGGCCTGATCCTGCCGATCGACCGCTGGGTGATCCACGAGGCGTGCCGGGCGGCGGCGACCTGGCGGGGCCGCGCGCCGGAGGCGACAGTCGCGGTGAACATCTCCGCCGCGCACCTGCGCCGGCCGGATCTGATCGCCACGGTCACGGCGGCCACCAGCGCCGCCGGGCTGGCCCCGCGCGCGTTGACCCTGGAGCTGACCGAGTCGGCGTTGATCGAGGGCACCGACGCGGTGCTGGAGCGGCTGCACCAGCTTCGGGATCTGGGCATCAGGATCGCCATCGACGACTTCGGCACCGGCTACTCGTCGCTGAGCTACCTGCACCGCATCCCGGCCACCGAGCTGAAGATCGACCGGTCGTTCGTGGCCCGGCTCGGGTCGGACGACCGGGCGTACGCCACCGTGGAGATGGTCACCCGGCTGGCCGGCGCGTTCGACCTGGCGGTGGTCGCCGAGGGGGTCGAGACCGAACGCCAGCACGAGGCGGTCGCCGCGATCGGTTGCCCACGCGGGCAGGGCTATCTGTACGGGCGGCCGGACGCCGCCGCCACGGTGGGTCAGAATCGGGCTTGACCCTCACGTAGCGGCAGGCGGGAGCCTGGTTTCCGGAAGGGAGGGGAACCATGGCGTACACGGTGGGTCAGGTGGCGAGGGTCGCCGGCGTGACGGTCCGGACGTTGCATCACTACGACGAGATCGGTCTGCTCTCGCCGAGCGGGCGGACGGCGGCCGGCTACCGCCGCTACGACGACGGGGACCTGCAACGGTTGCAGCTCGTCCTGTACTACCGCGAGCTGGGTTTCCCGCTGGAGCAGATCGCGGCGATCATCGACGACCCGGCGGCCGACCCGGCCGCGCACCTGCGCCGCCAGCACGAGCTGCTGACGGTACGGATCAAGCGGTTGCAGGAGATGGTCGCGGCGATCGAGTTCGCGATGGAGGCGAGCAAGTTGAACATCCACCTCACCCCCGAGGAGCGCTTCGAGGTCTTCGGGGACTTCAAGCCGGAGGAGCACGAGGCCGAGGCCGAGCGGCGCTGGGGTGACACCGACGCGTACCGGGAGTCGAACCGGCGGGCCTCGGGCCACAGCAAGGACGACTGGCTGCGGATCAGGGCGGAGAACGAGGACTGGGGTCGGCGGATCGTCGCCGTGCTGGCCTCGGGCGCGCCGGCCGACAGCCCGGAGGCGATGGACCTGGCCGAGGAGCACCGGCAGATCATCGGCCGCTGGTTCTACGAGTGCTCGTACGAGATACACACCGGGCTGGCCGACATGTACCTGGCCGACGAGCGGTTCACCGCGCACTACGAGACCATCGTGCCGGGGCTGGCGGCGTACCTGAACGAGGCGATCCACGCCAACGCGATCAGCCGCGCGTGAGTCGGTGCGGTCCGGCTAGTCTGGCCGGGCCGCACCGCGGTGAACGTCGATCGGCGACCGGCCGGCGGCGTGCCCGATCGGGGGAGATGACCGTGCAGAAGCCCAAGCTGGTCGCCGCCGGCGTCGTCCTCGCCGTGGCGGTGGCCGGCGGGGTGTGGGCCCTGGTCGCCGCCGGTGACGAGCCGGACGCCAATCGCCCGTCGGCCGGCGCGTCGACCGCCCCGACCTCACCCGCGCCGGTCCCGACCGACCCGGTCGGCGCGTTGAAGGCCGCCGCCGTGAAGGCCGACGAGCAGTCGTACAGGCTGACGGTGGGCACCGGCGGGGCGGCAGGTGGGGACAGCACGGTGTTGCTCTGGGACCCGAAGGCGAAGCGCGGGCTGGAGACCACCTCGCTCAAGGTGCCGAACGGTGAGGTGAAGATCGAGCGGTTGACCACCGGGGCCGATGTCTACGTGCGGGTCAGCGCCCCGGACCGGCGCGTGCCGGTCTGGGACGGCAAGACCTGGTGGCACGTCGGCGCCCCGGGCGCCCCGGGGTCCAAGCAGGGCCTGGACAACACCCGGCTGGCCAGCACGCTTACCGCGCCGGCCAACGTCCGGCAGACCGGTGCGCGGGAGTACGCGGGCACGCTGGACCTGCGCGACAGCGCCGCCGTGCTGGGCAGCGGGGTCGGCGGGGTGCTCGGCGACCGGGCCTCGGCGGTGCCGTTCACCGCCACCGTGGACGAGCAGGGTCGGCTGGTCCGCTACCGGATCGAGCTGGCCACCGAGCAGTCGAAGACCGCGCAGCTCGACCTGACGTACTCGGATTTCGGTCTTCCGGTGTCGGCCGACCCGCCGGCGGCCGATCTGGTGGGCGAGGACCCGCCGGCGAACATCCCCGGCGCGTGACGTCGGTTCACTCCTCGACCGCGCCGTCGGTCGGGGTGACGAGGAAGTCGTAGACGGTGCGGGCCATCCGGCGGACGGTCTCGTCGCCGGTGGCCATCGGCCCGGCGGTGAGGAACGCGACGGCGGTCTCCGTGCCGGGGATCAGGTAGTAGCCGACGTCGTGTGAGGCGTCCGGCAGGTCGCCGGTCTTGTGTGCCACCGGCACGCCGGGTGGCAGCGCCGCCGGAATCTTGGTGTTGAGGGTCTGTTCCCGCATGAAGCCGATCATCAGGTCGCGGGAGTCCGGACTGAGGATGTCGCCGTCCCAGACCGCGCCGAGCAGCGACACCACGTCGTCGGGGCTGGTGTAGTTCTCCTCGCCACGCTGGGCGGCCGCGCTGTCGAGCATCCGGCGGGCCAGGATGGTGGACCGCTGGTTCATCGAGTCGATCAGCGCGTTGACCGGTGCGAACCCGCCCAGGTAGGTGATCAGCACGTTCGCGGCGATGTTGTCGCTGTACTTGATCAGGTACTGGGCGAGCCGGTGCAGGGTGACCACCTGCGGGAACGTCTCGAACTGGAGCTGGCCGGTGCCGCCGACCACGTCGTCCGGGGTCACCAGCACACCGTCGTCGAGCGAGACCTGTCCACAGTCGACCCTGCGGAGCAGCTCGACGAGGATCCACAGCTTGATGACGCTGGCGGCCTTGGGGCGCAGCGCGCCGTTGACGGCGATCTGCTGGTCGCCGTACCGGCCGGACAGGTCGCGGACGGTGACCCCGGCCGGGTTGAGGCTGGCGTCGGCCACGACGCGGGCGAGCTGCCCGCTGAGCGGGAACAACCGCGCTCCCGCGACCGGGTCGGTGGGCGGCTGCGGGCTGGTGACGACCACGCCGGGCAGCTCGATTGGCGGGCGGTGCCGGCGGATCACCTCAAGCGTGCCCTCGCTCCGCCCGACCAGCGGCACCCGGTAGCGGTATCCGGTGCCCCCGACGATGACCTCACCGCTGGCCACCCCGGCGGCCACCCGCATGTCCGGGTCGGCGACCCGGCCGGTGTCGCCGTCACAGGCGCGGTAGCGCACGGTGTGCCCGAGCGAGTCCACCGCGAACACTCCGCCCGGGAACGACAACCAGGACACCTCGCTGGTCGGCGCCCGCTCCGGCGTCGGCTCCGCGACGGGCGCGCGGCCCGGACCGTCCGCGGTGGCCGGCCCGGTCGTCGCGACGACCGCGAGCGCGACCGCCGCCGTCAGCCATTTCATGGGTACGCGGACAGGCATCGCCAGCAGGGAAGATGAGCGCCTCTTGTCGCTTTTTCTCACGTTTGCACGATATGAAGCGCCGGGGGCCAGTGGTGTCGCCGGGTCTGGTGTCACCCGTCCGGGCGGCGGTGTCGCCGATAGCCTGATGTCTCACAGACATCAAAATGTCTCACAGGCATCACGCTCATCAGCACTCCCGACCCCCCGGAAGAGGCACCCAATGTTGATCATCGCTGGCAGCTTGCAGGTCGAGCCGGATGCGCGCGACGGCTATCTCGCCGACTGTGCCCCGGTCATCGCGCAGGCCCGCGCCGCCGCCGGCTGTCTCGACTTCCTGCTCGCGGCCGACCCGCTGGAGCCGGGGCGGATCCACGTCTACGAACGCTGGGAGTCCGAGGAGCAGTTGGCGGCGTTCCGCGACTCCGGGCCGAGCGAGGAGCAGACAGTGGCCATCCTCGACGCCGACGTGCACCGCTATTTGATCTCCGGCGTCGAGGCGCCCTGACCAGGCCCGCGCCCGCCGGGGTCGGCCCTGTTGCGGCCGGCCGAAGGGCTACATCGGTGGCCCTGCGGGAGTGACGGGCTGGGCGGGCAGGCCGGGTGCCAGCCGGCGCATCGAGGTGAAGGCGGGCACCAACGCGTCGTACAGCTCGGCGAAGAGCGGCAGCAGGGACGCGTACGTGGCGGCGGCGGCCGGGTTGGGGCGGACGGTCTCCTCGATCCGCACCAGGTCGGCGGCGACGTCGATGCTGGGGATCAGCCCCAACGCCTGCATGCCGAGCAGCGCCGCGCCGAAGCTCGACCCCTCGTGCGCGGCCGGGAAGCTCACCGGCAGACCGAGCACGTCGGCGAGCATCTGCCGCCACAGGCCGCTGCGGGCGAAGCCCCCACCGGCGCGGATCTCACGGACCTCGTTGCCGGCGGCGCGCACCGAGCTGAGCACCAGTGCGAGCTGCTGGCAGACGCCCTCCAACGCGGCCCGGACGAGGTGTTCGCGGCGGTGCCCGTGGGTCAGCCCCACGTACGCGCCGCGCGGTAACGCACTCCAGTGTGGAGCGCGTTCGCTGTGCAGGTACGGCAGCATGATGAGCCCGCCCGAGCCGACCGGCGCCCGCGCGGCGATGGCGACGAGCTCCTCTTCGGCGTGCTCGCCCAGCTCGGGTGCGAGTGCCGTGCCGGCCCACTTGAGCACGATGCCGCCGTTGTTGATCGCGCCGCCGACCGTCCAGCGGTCCTCGGTGAGCGCGTAGCAGAACACCCCGCCCAGCGGGTCGACGCCGGGCCGTTCGACCATGACCCGCATCGCGCCGCTGGTGCCGATCGAGCAGGCCACCATGCCGGGGTGCACCGCGCCCAGGCCCAGGTTGGCCAGCGGCCCGTCACCGGCGCCGACCACCACGGGGGTGCGCTTCGGCAGGCCGGTCGCGGTGGCGGCCTGCGGGGTGAGCCCGGGCAGGACGGCCGTGGTGGCGACCAGTCGGGGCAGTTGTTCCTCGGTGATGCCGGCGATGGTCAGGGCCTCGGTGTCCCACTCCAGCCGGTGGATGTCCATCAGCCCGGTGCCGGAGGCGATCGAGTGGTCGATGACCAGTGCGTCGCAGAGTCGCAGCAGCACCCACTCCTTGATGCCGACCCAGTGCGCGACCCGCTCGAAGAGCTTCGGCTCCTGCTCGGCGTACCAGAGCAGCCTGGGCAGTGGCGACATCGGGTGCATCGGTGTCCCGGTGCGCCGGTGCAGAGCCAGCCCGGACGGCACCGCCCGCAACCGCTCGGCCTGCCGGGTGGCCCGCGCGTCGGCCCAGGTCACCGACGGGGTGAGGGGGTTGCCGTCCTGGTCCAGCCCGATGAGGCTGTGCATGGCGGAGCCGAAGGACAGCCCGGCTACCGGCGCGGCCAGTTCGGCCACCACCGCGCGGATCGACCCGACGACCGCGGCGAGGATCACCTCCGGGTTCTGCTCGGCGTACCCGGGCTGCGGGTCGTCCAGGGGATAGCCGGCCGTGTGGCTGGCGAGTAGCCGCCCGTCGGTGTCGTACGCGACGGCCTTGGTGCTGGTGGTGCCGAGGTCGACCCCGATCACTACTCCGGGCAGGGTGCCTGTCGGCATGACCTCACCCCTCCCGTCACGAACGCTGCGGTGGCGTGGTCGCCACCCGGCTGGCACACGCCGAACCGCATGAACCTCCGCAGCAGTATCGCCCTATCGTGTGGGTTACTCCGCCGATCGGATATTTCGCCCATTCTGGCGTGTCCGCTCCGCGCGGCGGGGCTGTTAACCCAGTGACACCCCAGATTGGTGGCCTGCGCGGCGAAGGAGTCGGCGTGGCAAAGACTGAATCGACGGGTTCCACGTGGCGGTACCGGTGGGCGCACCGGCAGAACGTGCGGCGGGTCAGCACGTTCCGTGGCGCCGAGGCGGCATGGCGGCGTCGCGACGACGAGTTACGGCGGCTCCGCGCCCTGGCCGCCGACTTCCACGGCTCTGCGGCGGCCGGTGCCGGCCTGCCACTGGAGTTGGCCGACGGCGAGGTGGTGCTGTGGGCCCTGCCCGCCGCGCAACTGGTCGAGGTGCGACACACGACCGTGCTGCCCGCGCCGGACCTCACGGTCGCCCCGCCGGCCGGGCCACTGCGCCAACGCCGCCCGGACGGCGTCCGCGTCGCCGACGCCGGCATGGCCGTGATCACGAGCCGTCGACTGGTGCTGCTCGGTGGGCGTGGCCGGCGCGACTGGGCGTACGGCCGGATGACCGGCCTGGCCCACGACCCGGCAGCGCCGGTCACCCTGATCCAGGTGTTGGACCGGCGGCGTACCTCCGGGTTGCTGCTGCCCGCCGACGCGGCGGCGGACTTCCGGTTCAAGCTCACGCTGGCCTTCGCCGACGCGATCGAGCAGCGTCCGGCGGTGCTCGCCCAACTCGACGAGCTGATCGCCGAGCACGACCAGCTCAAACCGTTCCGGCCAGCCGCGGCCACGCCCGCGCAGGCGCGGCTCCTGTCGTTCGTGCCCGGTGGTCGGCGCACGGTCGCGGTCGCGGCGGGCATCGCGTTGCTGGTGCCGGCGGCTCTGATCGACTCGAACCCGTCCGACCCGGCCGGCGGCGCGGAGGTCGCCGTCGCGGCCACCCCGGCGCCCAGCCCCAGCACGGTCCCCGCGCTGGTCCGCCCGGCGCTCCCGCCGCCCACCCAGAGCGCCAAGCCGAAGCCGTCGAAGTCGACGAAACCGACGTCGCCGCGCCCGTCGTCGACCGCGTCGCGCGATCCGCGCTGCGGTGCCCCGGAAAACCCGCTGGGGTACGACTTCTGCGGCGGCACCCGGATCCGCCGGCCGGCCGCCGAGGTGTGCGACTGGTTCGAGTGCGTGCCGCAGTTCTGGGCCGGTCGGGGTTATCTGGTGCAGTGCCGGGACGGCTCGGTCAGCCTGACCGGTGGTCGGTCGGATGCCTGCGCCGAGCATCGGGGCGTACGGCGGACCATCACCAAGTGACCGATTTAGGGGTTAAAGTCTGCTTCGGTCGGCCAGAATGATCGAGTGGAGATCCGGTCCGACGATGGCGCCCGGGTGCGGATCCGTCCGATCGGCTACCAGCCCGGCATCGACCCGCCCGACGACCCCGACCGGTCCGCGCCCGGTTGGCACGACTGGTTGCTCATCGAGGTGGATGCCCGCACCGCCGACGGTCAGATGTGGTCGCACCACTACCCGAGCCTGATGGCCGAGGAGGCCCGCGCGCTGGGCAGTTGGCTGCACGGCCAGGCGCGAGCCGCCGCCGAGCCGAACCCGCCACCGGCGACGGTCCGCTTCACCGAACCCAACCTGGCGCTGCGGACGCGGGTGCTCCGCCGCCGCCGGCTGGAGCTGATCGTGGAATTCTCCGCCGAGTCACTGCCCCCGTGGATGCGCCGCCCTACCACCGCGATCTACCCGCTGATCCTCACCGTCTCCGCCGACGCCCTCACTGTCGCCGCCGAACAGTGGGGCGGGCACTGCGAGGCGTACCCACCGCGTACCCGGTCGCGGTTTCCGGCCCGAGGCCCGCTGACCCACCCGCGCCGTGCCGACTGAACCGTGCGGTCCTTGTGGAGCCTGAGCCGCCCTGCTCTGATGTGCGGTCATGGAGGTTGAGCAGGTGCACCGCACGGTGGAGGCGGTGTGGCGAATCGAGGCCGGGCGGGTCGTCGCCGCCCTGGCCGGGCTGGTACGCGATGTCGGCTGGGCCGAGGAACTCGCCCAGGACGCCCTGGTCGCCGCGCTGGAGCAGTGGCCGCGGGACGGCGTACCGGCCAACCCGGGCGCGTGGCTCACCACGGTCGGCAAGCGGCGGGCGATCGACGCGCTACGCCGTCGCAAACTGCTGGAGCGCTCGGTAGCCGAACTCGGGCAGGATCTCGACGACGACGGGTTCACCCCGGACTTCGACGCGGCCTTCGAGGAGCGGATCGACGACGACCTGCTGCGGCTGGTCTTCACCGCCTGCCACCCCGTCCTCTCGCCGCAGGCGCGTGCGGCGCTGACCCTGCGCGTGCTGGGCGGGCTGAAGACCGAGGAGATCGCGCGGGCGTTCCTGGTGCCCGAGACCACCGTCGCGCAGCGGATCACCCGGGCCAAGAAGACCCTCGCCGAGGCGCGGGTGCCGTTCGAGGTGCCCGGCGTGGCGGCGCGTGCCGAACGGCTCGCCTCCGTGCTGGAAGTCATCTACCTGATCTTCAATGAGGGCTACTCCGCGACCGCCGGCGACGACTGGATGCGCCCGGCGCTCTGCGCGGACGCGCTGCGGCTGGCCCGCCTCCTCCAGGAGTTGATGCCCGAGGAGCCGGAGGTGCACGGGCTCGCCGCGTTGCTGGAGATCCAGGCGTCGCGTACCGCCGCCCGGGTCGACGCCGACGGCGAGCCCGTCCTGCTGCTGGAGCAGGACCGGGGGCGCTGGGACCGGCTGCTGATCCGCCGCGGCCTGGCCGCCCTGGACCGCGCGCGGGCGGCGAGTGGCCCGCCCGGCGCGTACACCCTCCAGGCGGAGATCGCCGCCTGCCACGCCCGCGCGGCTACCCCGCAGGACACCGACTGGGCGCGCATCGCCGCCGGCTACGCGGAACTGGCCCAGGTCGTACCGTCGCCGGTCGTGGAGCTGAACCGGGCCGTCGCGGTCTCCTTCGCGCACGGCCCGGCCGCCGGTCTGGAACTGGCCCGGGCGCTGGTCGAGGAGCCGGCGCTGGCCCACTATCACCTGCTGCCCAGCGTGCTCGGCGACCTGCTGGCCAAGCTGGGCCGCCACGACGAGGCGCGTGCCGAGTTCGAGCGGGCCGCCGAGCTGACCGGCAACGAACGCGAACGCGCGCTGCTGCGTGCCCGTGCCGCCGACTGCGCCCGGGGTGTCGCGCCGACCCGCTAAAAATTTCTTCGCCCGCCATGTCGTATCCCGGTCCGGCCGCTCGACGCGTCAGTGAAAGCCGGCCCGGCCGCGCTCTGCGGCCGACAGCGTTCGTCAACAACGAGAGGACCAACCGATGCGCTACATGATGATGCACAAGATCGATGAGAACCTGCCGGGGGCGTTCAACCCGAGCCCGGAGTTCATGGCCCGGATGGAGTCCTTCATGAAGGAGGCCGGGCAGTCCGGCATCCTGCTCGCCGCCGAGGGGCTCTGCAAGACCTCCAAGGCCGACGCCACCCGGATCACCGTGACCGGCGGCAAGACCACCGTCACCGACGGGCCGTTCACCGAGACCAAGGAACTGATCGCCGGGTTCGCGCTGGTGGACGTGCGCTCCCACGAGGAGGCCGTGGAGTGGGGGCGACGGTTCTCCGACGTCTTCGCCGAGACGATCGGTGAGGTGGAGGTGGACATCCGCCGGGTCTACGAGGGGCCTGAGCACGGCCAGTCGGCCTGACCAGGCCCGCGTCGCGCCGCCGTCCGGATCGCCTGGGCGGCGGCGCGAGCCGGAATATGCCGGCCCGTCAAATCTCTCCTTTCAGGACCAAAGGGAAGCATCGATCCTTGGTGCGTTCCCTGTCCCGCGCATGAGCGGTTGTACCGCGTGTGACCGTGACCTCACTGGCTCGTTCCCCCTGGCGAACCGCCTGGGTCGAGCGCGAGAACGAGCGGCGCCAGCACGCGTACCGCGCCGCGGTCGACACCTGGCGGCGACACGGCGAGCACCTGCGCCGGCTGCGAATCGAGGCAGCCGGCTTCCTCGGGTGTACGCAGCCGCGCACCGGCCTGCCGGTGGCCCTCGACGTCGACGAACTCGTCTTTCGGATCGTTCCCGCAGCCGAACTGGTCGAGGCCGAGGCGCGGCACATCCCCGGCCTACCCGCGCCCGGTCCACTCACCTGCGCCGCGCCGATCAGCGACACCCTGCCGGCGGGCCTGCGGGTCGTCGACGCCGGCATGGCCGTGGTGACCAGCCACCGGGTGGCCTTCGCCGGCAGCGAACGCCGGCGCGAATGGCGGTACGCCGACCTGGCCGACCCCGCGCACCATCCCGACGTCCCGGTCACGCTGCTGCCGGACCACGCTTCGCTGGGCGGGTTACGCGTACCGGCCAACGCCGCGGTGAACTTCCGCTTCTACCTGGCCCTCGCTGTCGCTGCCGCCGCCGGGGAACGCGCCACCGTCATCGCCCAACTCGACGCCCTGCTGGCCACCCACCGACGCGAACGGCCGACACCGCCACCGTCGGCTGAGCCGGACGAAGCGCCACTGCTCGCGGTACGCCCCGACCGCCGGGCGCTCGTCGCCGCAGCCGTCGCGACGGCGGTGGTCGCGACGCTCGGGCCCGCCGTCGAGCCACCGCAGGCCAGCCCGGAGCGGCGGGCGGCGTCCGCCGTCGTCACTGTCGGCCCCCCGCGTGCGGGCGGGCCGGTGGCATTTCAGACGGGTACGACCAGCCGGGAAACTCCGGCAACGCCGAGGCCGGGCACCGGTGCTGCCCCGGTCGGGCCGTCGAGTCCTTCTCAGCCCGTCCGGCCGGCGGTCCCGTCGCATGTCCCTGCTCCACCGGCCACCGCTGCTGATCCGGTTCTGTCAGCTGCTCCGGCCCCGACCGCTGTTCCGGAGCGGCCCACCGCTCCGGTCGCGTCCACCGCGCCGGCTCCGCCTACCGCTCCGGCCCCAACCGCCAGTTCGACGCCGACACCGGACCCGCCCACACCATCACCGTCGCCCACCGTGACGGGCGTGGCCACCACGCCGACGCCGGAGGACCCCACGCTGCTGACGGCCTGCCTGGGCCGGCTGTTGCCGCTGGTGGACCTGCTGCTCTGCCCGCCGGCCGAGTCGTGACCTGTTGCTCGCGTCAGCCCGTGGCGCCGAAGTCGGGGACGGTGAGGGTGCCGTCGGGGCCGAGCAGGAAGCCAGGGTTCCAGGCGATCTCCCAGATGTGGCCGTCCGGGTCGGCGAAGTAGCCGGCGTAGCCGCCGTAGAACGTCTCCCGCGCCGGCTTGGTCACCTTGCCACCGGCCTTGATCGCGGTGGCGATCACCTCTTCGACCTCCGCCCGGGAGCGGACATTCTGGGCCAGGGTCATCGCGCCGGTGCCCGGATTGGAGATGCCGGCGTCGGCGGCGAGCTTGTCGCGGCCCCACAGGACGAGGGCCAGGCCGCCGGCCTGGAAGAAGACCGTCTCCTCGACTTCCTGGCCACGCCAGCCGAGCTGCTCGTAGAAGGCCTTCGCGCGTGCCACGTCCGTGACTCCGAGAGTGACCAGACTGATCCGCTGTTCCATCGGTAGATCCAATCACTCAGAGGAGCGGCAGGTGGCCTGGACGCTGCCGCCGTGCTCGGGGACCGAGGTCACGCTAACGGTGGGGTGTGACGCGCGGCTTGCGTTCGTTCATCACCCGGTCCGACTCGACGTCATTGACGACACGCACTCAGGAAGCTCGCCGCCAGCCATCCAACCCATAGCATCGATGCTATGGGTTGGGGTAGCGTGGAGTTGGAACCGGAAGTCCGAGACTGGCTGGAGGAACTACCAACCGCCGACTTCGCCCGAGCGGCGTTCTACATCGATCTTCTGGCCAACCGAGGTGTGCTGCTCGGAGAGCCGCACAGCAGGCAACTCGACGGCAAATTGCGAGAGCTGCGGTTCTACCTAGAGCGCGACGCGGTACGAGTGACGTACTGGATAGCCTCCGACCGGAGGATCATCCTGCTCACGGTGTTCCGCAAAACGCGGATGCGGGAGGACCGGGAAGTCGAGCGGGCTCGCCGCGCATTCGAGCGGTGCGTGGCGGAGCGGCACATCGTGAACGAGGGGGCAGAGCGATGAGTGATCGCCTGGATTGGAATGACCTGCGCGAGCGCCGGATGGCAGAACCAGGAGCGGCCGAGACTTACGAGGCCACCCGGATCGCCTTCGAGCTTGGTCAGGAGGTGCGTCACCTGCGGGAGGGGCATGGTTGGAGTCAGAGCGAGCTCGCGCGGGCTGCCGGCATGACCCAGTCTGCGGTGGCCCGCTTCGAGGCCGGCGGCACCGTGCCGACCTTGCCGGTTCTGGAACGCCTCGCACGAGCCCTGGACCGGAGGCTGGACGTCAGGTTCGCACCAAACGCGGACGCCGCTTGACCGGGTGGGGCTATGCGGCGATCGTCCGGGCGGTGGCGTAGACGTCCGCGGGCAGGGCGTGGTGGAGCCGCCACAGGATGCGCATGGGCCGGTCGCCGGTGTGCGACTCGTACGTCATGGTGCCGGCGTAGAGGTACGGCGGCGCGCCCAGGTCGCGGTCGGCGATCCGGGTTTCCCGAACGAAGAGGTGCACGGCCGAGCCGCCCGAGGTATAGCGCTGCCCGGTCGCGGAGGCCGACGAGGTGGTGCTCTGCGACTCCCACTGAAACAGCGTGTCGGTGATGGCCCGGTCGGCGTACATGGTGGTGGGAGAGTAGTGCGCCTCGGACTTGACCAGGGTGACGAAGAACAGGTCGGCCTGCGCGTCGGGCAGCCACTTCACCCCCTCGCGGAGTGAGCCCGGGTTGGTCATGCCGAAGGCGGCGCACGCCTCGTTGCGGCTGTAGCGGGCGTGCGTCCGCAACGGCACTGCCCCAGGGGCGGCGGCCGGCGTGACCCGGTGGATGCGATCCCGCAGCACGTCGGCGACCTGCCGCAGCTCGGTGCAGCGCGCCGGTTCCTTCCACAGTCGCGCCAGCCGCTCGTCCCGTGCCGCCAGAGGCGCGTTCGGCCCCCAGAGGCTGAAGTGCAGCATGTCCAGCAGCCGGCCGTTGCCTGCGTACACCTGCTGACCTGGCGCGGGCGGTCCGGCCGCGACGTGGGTCAGCAGCTCCAGCCGGTCGGGGTCGTCGGTGTGCAGCATTCGGCCGATGGCCCGACCCAGCTCCTGGTCGTCAGGGCCGGGCGCGGACGTCTCGATGCCGGCGAGCCGACGCAGCCCGGTCCAGCCGCCGATGCTGGCCGACCGGTACACATCTTCGATCTCCAGGCCGGTCTCTCGCAGGAACGTCGCCAGGCTGACGTCGCCAAGTTGCCGCAGCTCAGCCACCAGGCCGGCCTTCGAGGTGGGCAGCGCCGACTTCAGGTTGGCGAGCACCACCTCCTTCGCCACCCGGTCCAGTTCGACGTGGCAGCCACTGGGCAAACTCGGGAAATCGTCGCGGACCGCTTCGGTGATGGCCCGCCGGGTCACCCCGGTCAGGGCACGCCAGCGCAGGTCGAAGCGGAAGTTGGCATTCTGCCCGCCGATGAAGTCGAGCACGGTCAGGCACGGCTTGTCGTCGTCGAGGCGCAGGCCACGGCCGAGCTGTTGCAGGAAGATCGTGGCGCTCTCGGTGGGCCGCAGCATCAGGATCGTGTCGACCATGGGTAGGTCGACACCCTCGTTGAACAGGTCCACGGTGAAGAGCACCCGCAGCTTGCCGGCCTTGAAGTCCCGCAACATCCCCGCCCGGCCGGCGCGGTCCGCCCGCGACGTCACCGCCGCCGCCGGTACGCCGTGCTGGTTGAACCAGTCGGCCATGAACTCCGCGTGCCCGATGCTCACGCAGAACCCGAGCGCCCGCATCCGCCCGACGTCCACCTTGTCGCGAACCGCCCGCAGCACCGACCGCGCCCGAGCGTGGTTGCCGGTGTAGAGGCCGTCCAGTTCCGTCGGGTCGTAGCCCTGCCCACGCTTCCAGGCGACCTGCGACAGGTCCACGTCGTCGTGCAGCCCGAAATACTGGAACGGCGCCAGCAACTGCCGCTCCAACGCGTCCCACAGATGCAGCTCAACGGCCGCCCGGCCGTCGAACCACCGGCGCACGTCGCCGCCGTCGGCCCGGTCGGGGGTCGCCGTCAGTCCCAGGAGTACGCGGGGACGCAGCCGCTCCAACAGCCGCGCGTACGTCGGCGCTTCCGCGTGGTGGAACTCGTCGACGATCACCATGTCGTACGCCTCGGGGTCGACCTCGCGGCGGTGTAGCGACTGGATGGAGGCGAAGACGTGCTTCCAGCCGTTCGGCTTCTCGCCCGCGACAAGCGTCTCGCCGAAACTGCCGTCCCCCATCACCTGCCGGAACGTCGACAGGCTCTGCCGCAGGATCTGCTCCTGATGGGCGACGAAGAGCAGCGAATCTGTTCGTCCTGCCTTGTGCAGCCGGCGGTAGTCGAGGGCAGCGACGACGGTCTTGCCGGTGCCGGTCGCCATCACCACGAGATTGCGCCAGCGCCCATGCACCAGCCGTTCGGCGTCCAGGTCGGCCAGGATCTCCGCCTGGTACGGGTAGGGGCGCACGTCCAGGTTCGAAATCTCGGTCGGCGCGCCGTCGCGGCGCTCCCCGCTCAAGGCGTGCCGCAGCCGCTCGGCGTCCCTGGCCGCGTCGTACGCCTCGAACGCCGGATCGTTCCAGTAGTCCTCGAACGTCGCCGTGAACGTGTCGATGACGTGCGGCTGCTCCATGTTCGAGATGCGGACGTTCCACTCCACGCCGTCCACCAGTGCGGTCTTCGACAGGTTCGACGAGCCGACGTACGCAGTGGTGGTGCCGTTGGACCGGCGGAACAGCCACGCCTTGGCGTGCAAACGAGTGGTCCTCGTTTCGTACGACACCTTGACCTCAGCGCCCAGCTCGGCGAGCCGATCGAGTGCCCGCTGATCGGTGGCACCGAGGTAGGTCGTGGTGATGACCCGGACTCGGCCGCCACGGGCGATCAGCTCGCGGAGGGCTGGCTCGACGATGCGCAGGCCGTACCACTTGATGAACGCGCACAGCAGGTCGACGCTCTCGGCGGAGGCCATCTCGTGGTTGACCTCGTGGCCGATGCGGGGCTGGTGACGGCCGTTGACCAGCAGTGCGCCGGTGGAGAGGGGAGTGGTGGGGCGCTGCGGAAAGGCTGGTAGCGCGGGAGGGGTTGGCGGGGCCGCGATGGCGTGGAGCAGGTGCTTGGCATCGGTGACCTGGTCCTGGTCCGTCGCCGCCTTTGGGCTCAGGGTGGCGATGGCATCGGCGATGCGATTCGCCATCTCGACCTGGTGGTAGAGCTTGTCGTCGCCGTTGGGGAGGGCTTGCAGGGCGCGGGCGGCCAGGACCGCGATGTGGCGGGCGAGGGCGTGGTGGGCGTCGGCGGGGTCGAGTTTGTGGTGCTGGATCAGGGCGGGGTCAACGTGTTGGAGGCGGGTGGCCAGGTCGCGGGTGATCAGGTGCTCGTAAACACCCCGCTCAAGATCCGTCATCCCAGGAATCTAGTCGATTAACGGCCCGGGCGGTCCGTATGAAGGGACGGCGGGCTCGGTCCGATGGGGCATCCATCCGAGGCGAACCAGAGACACCACACCGCCAAGGCTCATCGGGTGCGTGGCTTGCTCTCGGCAACTCCCCACAGGCATCTGGGCCGGTGTCACGACTTGGACCATTGACAGCGTAGAGCGGGTAGCGCGGACCGCCTAAAAGGGTGACATTCAGGGGGCCTGCCGATAGCCTACGACGCGTAAGGTTCCGATAGCTCCTCCGAAGACGCTCGTAGCTGTCGAGCCTACCTACCGCTAGCTGAGTCGGCCGTGGTATTGCGTGCGCATCCACTTGTCAGGACAGACCAACCAATCGTCGCGAAGGGCGCCCTGATATGCCATTCGAAAGTCCTGACTGGCCGCTCGCGGAGCTCTTGCGGGATATTCGTGTCGGGAAGGTGCAACTTCCGGACTTTCAGCGTGACTGGAAATGGGACGACGACCGTATCGTCAGCTTGCTGGCCACAATCACGCGCGGCTACCCGATAGGGGTCGTGATGACGTTGGAGGCGGGTGGTGACGGTACACGTTTCAAACCCAAGGCATTATCCGGTGTCCCTATTGCCGGGCTTCAGGATCCCGAACAGCTTTTGCTGGACGGCCAGCAGCGTCTGACCTCGCTGTTCCAGTCGCTCATGTCGGGCAAGGTGGTGGATACGACCGACGACCGCGGCAAGCGGCTGAAGCGCTGGTACTATATCAACATCGAGGCCGCGTTGCGTGACGAAGGTGACCGCGAGGAAGCGATCATTAGTGTCCCTGAGGACAGAACGGTCCGGGACAATTTTGGCCGGCGCGTCGTGGCCGATTACAGCACTATGGATAAAGAATGTGCCGCTGGCATGTTCCCCTTGCGCATTGCGCTCGACGGTGATGCCAAGCTCGACTGGTCTTTCGAGTTTATCGGCATGGATCTCGAGCGGCGTAAACAATGGAAACGGTTTCAGAGTTCGGTCCTGGACAACTTGACATCCTATCTCGTGCCGGTTATCAAGCTGACCAAGACGACGCCTAAGGAGGCGGTCTGCACCGTTTTCGAGAAGGTGAACACGGGTGGGGTTGCGCTAAACGTCTTCGAGTTGCTAACCGCCACCTACGCCGGGGATAAGGTGTACTTTGCCGAGCACGGTGCCGATTTTCGCCTCAACGACTACTGGCTGGACGTGCAGCGGCGTCTAGAGCGTCACCGGGTGCTCCGTTTCTTAGAGAACACCGATTTCTTGCAGGCGGTAACGCTGCTAGCCACTTGGGAGCGAAAGAGGGCGCACCAAGGTGACGCCTCCAAGGCCCCCGGAGTGGGCTGTAAGCGGCGCGACATGCTGAAGCTGAAATTGGCTGAGTTCCTCAATTGGGCTCCCAAAGTCACAGAGGCCCTTGAATGGGCGGCGGCGTTTCTCGCGGCAGAGCACATCTTCGATGCCCGCGACGTGCCTTATCGCACCCAACTCGTGCCTTTGGCCGCTATCCGGGCTGCTCTCGGCGAGGACGCTTCCTTGTGGGGGCATGACGCGAAACTGCGGCAGTGGTTCTGGTGTGGAGTGCTTGGTGAACTTTATGGCGGTGCCACTGAGACCCGTTTTGCTCGGGATTTGGAGCAAGTCATCTCATGGCTGACAGGTCGGGGTGAGCCCAGTACCGTCTCCGACGCCACTTTCCACGAGGATCGGCTTTATACTTTACGAACCCGTAACAGTGCCGCATATAAGGGAATTTATGCACTGTTGATGAGGCAAGGTGGACGTGACTGGCTCAAGGCCGAGGCGCTTGGGCAGGCGGCTTTTTACAACTATAAGGTCGACATACATCACATCTTCCCGAAAGTGTGGTGCGACAAGAATGGGATCGATCCCATTTGGCGAGAGAGTATCGTTAACAAGACGGCTCTTGCGCGGCACACCAACATTCGAATTGGCGGTCAGTCCCCCCGCGACTATCTGCCGAAGATTGAACGCGCAGCAGGGATTAAGCCGAAGGACCTTGACGTCATTCTAGAAACCCATGCCATCAATCCGAAATACCTTCGGCGGGCAGACTTTTACAAGTTCTTCGATGCTCGCGCAGAGGCGTTGCTGCAACTGGTAAGCGCGGCGATGGGGAAGCGAGCAGTGCGAAGCGGCGAGACCGAGGGCGACGAATCGCCGTCGGCATATGAGATGGAGCGTGAGGAGTCGGAGGATGACATGACGCTCGTCTCCTAGCCTTCATTCCATTGCCCCGGCCTGTGCTTTCCTGTTAGCGATGGCATGCCAGCGTCGCGTAGCACCGCTCGATGACCGGCGTGCGCTGGATGTGCGGCCAGCTCCGCTTGACATGCGGAACGGCAACGATCGGTAGGCCCGCGCCAAACGAATCGTTGCAAACGCCGAGCGCCAAAGTGTCGCTGATAGCCAGCGCGCACTTCGTCACCGTATTGAAGGTGAGCAGCGCCACCACCACCTCGGCCGGTGGGTCTGGGTCGCCGGGTATCCCGCCACTCCACGCGTACGAGATAGCCGGTCTTGCCTTCCAACGTCGCCTGGTCTAGCGACGGCGCGGCGGCCGAGCTGACGATCATGGACACACCCGCCGTTCGTCGGCGATCAGTTCCTGGATGCGGTCCGTCGGACCCGCCGGGCGGACGACCAGATACGGCACGGGGGTGTTCCGTTGTGAGCGCAGTCTGCCCGAGGCGGACGACGTGCAGTCGGGCGGATACGGATTGAGTCGCCGCCGCACTGCTCAGAATTTGATGCTCACGTCGCTGGCGTTGATGATCTGTCCGGCTCCAATAAACCGGCGCGCGACCAACAGGCCGGCCTCGTGCGCGGCTTGCCCTCCATGGCTGGCGGACGCGTCCGTTACGAGCCACGGCGTCAGGCCGCGTTCGAAAGCGTCAACTGCCGACTTGAGCACGCAACTCTCCGTCGCTATGCCACAAAACACCAGGTCGGTCCACCCCTCCTGTTCAGTCAAGGCAATCCCGGCAGAGGAGAAGTACGAGTAGATATTCTTGTTGATCACCGCTCGGGCCCGGCTGGCGTGTTGCGCCAGTTCCGGTACGATCTCTGTCTCCGGTGGGTGCTGCACCGACGACCAGTGGATCAACCGCTCGAACGGGCTGCCGGGGTAGTTGTGATAACGGGTGAACACCACCGGTCGCCCGGACGCCTCCCAGTTCTCCACAAGCTCGACGACTTTGGGGATGACGTCTCGGCTCTGATCGTTGATGAAGCCGTTTTGCATGTCGATCACGATCAGAGCGGCTCGTGTCTCACTCATAGGCTGACTCTGCCACTCAGTGCCGCAGTCTCACGAAGGGCGGTTTGGGCCTGTGTCAGACGTGCCGGGAGGCCACTCGTTGAGAGGGTAGCCTCGCGCATCATGCAGTGCTGCGCGGTCTCGCGTGCCCTGGCGGTCGTCAACCGGGAGTGTGCCGCACGGAGAAAGCGCCAGCCGAACTCAGCCGGCATGGCCGGATCTCGGCCGTCTTCGACCTGGGACTGGATGTGGCGGCAGTAGGCCCAGAGCATCTGCACGTCGACCTCGCAGGACACCAGGTCGTCGACCGTGAGCGCCCGCTCGGGGGCGAGAGCGTGGTACGCCACGCCGGCCCAACTGGCATAGCCCAGCGAGACTCCCTGGACGCCAAAGGGCTGAACTGAAGGTTGGTCGAACCCTTGGGTTAGCAACCGACGTTCGACGTGGTCGTCCACTGGTTTAGGACATGGCCGCGCGCGACGGTTCACCAGTACAGACGGCACGCTCATGAGGCGTAAGGCGTTCTCAAGCTCATCGCCGCTCCATGCCGACTCTTGCAGGACGTACATCGACAGGACGTATTCCGGCGCCACGTGATCGGTGGGTGGGGCAAACGAGAGAAGCCTCGTAACCTCGTCCGCTGCCCAGGGCACGTCCGCCTCATAGCTGGCGTATCGCCAAGCGGCCAGTGCGGCCAAAGTGCGAAAGTGAAGTTTTTCCTCGACGTGCAGCACCACGACGCCGCAGGCAAAGACATGGGCGGTGCATGTGCCTACCGGGTGCGGCACCTCCGTCACAGACACTTCCAGCCACTCGTGGGGCCGTCGATGGAAGGTGTCTTTGCCCGCTAGTTCTGCGGCTGCCCGCGCGTTCATGTAGGCCGGGATGAACTTGTGGGACTGGACCCGATAGCCACCCCCATCGGGGTTGTGCTGGAGGGAAGCCTCGCTGGTGGCAGCGACGAAACGGTCCGCCGCCTGACTGCTGGCCCTGCTCAGAACGGTGTCAAGCGCGGCCTGCATCTCCGGCCGAGGATGCACCGCGTCGCGGCCGGCCTCCCACTTGGAGACGGTGCGCTCACTCACCCCGAGGTTCTCGGCGAAGTCGCGAATGCTCATGCGGAGCGCGTGCCGCAGTGCACGGGTCTCGCGACCTGTCCACGCCTGGACCGTAGGCAAAGCTCTCGCCTCTCATCGCGTCGTAGCCGCTTCGGCCAGCTTAACGGCTCCGGATGCAGCTTAGGTACAGCGTAAATACAGGGTGTAGTCATATCGCGGTATCGATCGCTTGGCCAGTGTGGACGCATGGCCCGGGGCGGGTGCTGGCTCCGGGGTTGCGCCGACCCGAACGGCGCAGCTCCGCTCCCGCCCGCCCCGGCGCCGCTTCATCCGTCAACGTCTCGGAGCCGGCATGCCCACCCTGATCGACGACTTCCCGGTCCTCACGCCCGTCACCGACGAGGACCTGTGTACCGCGCTGCGGGCGGTCACCGTCCACGTCCCCGAGAGCTGGCCGCAGGGCGAGTTGTGCCGCAGTGAACGTGTCCCGTTCCCGTGCCGGCTCGCCCGCTGGGGCAGGGCGACCCTGGAAGCCGCCGGTCTCACCGAGGCGCAGCTCGGTCAGGGGCCGGCGGCATGACGTCGGGGGAGGCGGTCGGCCAGTGGCTGCGGCTGGTGGTGGCGGACGCGGAGCTGTCGCCGTACCTCATCGGGGTTGACCTGGGTCGACTCGCCGCGCACCTCACCGCGGGCCTGGCGAACGCGCTCGCCGGAGGAGCAACGCCGAGCGACGGCTGGCGCGGCCTGGGGTTGTCGGAGGCGCAGCATCGGAGGGTCGTCGACTACCTGGTGGGGGTGCTCTGGGCGGCCGATCTGCCGGATGACCAGATTGCCCAGGTACGGCGGACGTTCGAGGTGGACGCGTGAACCTCGCCGCAGCCTGGGCGTCGGTCGACGATCGGGCCGCCGGCGACTTCTGGTGCACCGTGGAGGACCGCCGACCCGGGTTGCTCCCCAACCGTGAGGCGCCGCTGCTCTTCCACGCGCTGGGTCAGCTCACGCTCGGCGGCGACGACCGGGCAGGCCGGGCAGCGCTGCTGACGGTGCTCGGCCGCGCGTACCGTCGCTATGACCTGCTCCCACACGCCCCCACCCTCGGTGACGCGCTGCTCGCGACGGTGGCCCGGCACGCGCATCCACCGTGGACGCCTTCGCTGACCCTCGCCGGTGAGCGCGCCATGGACCGCGCCACGCACGCCGTGCGTCGCGCCGCCGCCCGCGTCGGCGACGGCCCAGCCTGGTGGCCCGCCCAGGTGATCGGCCACGAACGGCCGTCGCCCAACATCGCCATCCTGACGGTACGTCCCTGGCGACGCCTACCCCACCAGCCTGGCCAGGCCGTCCCGGTCTGCACACCACGCCTGCCCGGACGTTGGCGTTGGCTCTGCCCGGCCAACGCCCCACGCGCCGACGGCACCGTCGAGCTGCACGTCCGCGCCGTACCCGCCGGCACTGTCTCCCACCACCTGACCCATGAGGTACGCCCCGGCGAGCTGATCTGGCTCGGCCCACCCGCCAACACCGGGCTGTGCCTGCGTGGCGGTGATCTGCTGCTCGTCGCCGGCGGCACCGGCCTGGCGCCGCTGCGCGCCCTGGTCGAACAGGTCGCCGCCGCACCCGACGGTCGGCGGGTGACTCTGGTCGTCGGGGCGCGCACCTTCACCGACCTGTACGACGCCATCACCCTCGACAAGCTGCAACACGCCCACGACTGGCTGACCGTCGTACCGGCGTTCTCGCACGACCCCAGCGCCGAGCCGCGCGAACAGGGCGACGCCCTCACCATCGCTCTCCAGCACCACACTGCCTCGCAGACCGTGTACGTCTGCGGGCCGCCGTTGATGCTCGCCGGTGCCCGGCTGCGCCTGCTCGCCGCCGGTGTGCCCGCCGACCGCATCCGCCTGCCCGTGATGCTGTGACGGTCTACCGCAGCCTCGGGGCGCTGGCCGGCCCTCTCACCCCGAGCTGCCTCCGCGACGTGACGCTTCCCCTTACCTGGTACGGGCAGCGGGGCTACCGGCCCGACGATGTGCACGCGCTCCTGGACCGGCTCGCCTTCGAGCTGGGAGAGCGGTCCCGTCAACTCGACCAGGCGCACGCCGAGAACGAGCGGATCAAAAATGCCCTACGCGCCTGGCAGACCGAGCGCGCCGCAGGCGGTTAGGCGGCCACCTGCCCCGAACGGATCAGCGACGGGCTCCCTCTCGATGGGCGCGTAGCTTCTCTTTGTCCGGCGAGTCAGTGTTCCCACAGCTCCGCCGGTAGCTCCCGGCCCTGCGAGGCGGCCGCCGGTTGGGCGGGTGGCACGTTGGGTGGCGGTGCTCAGTCTCAGTCTGCGGCCGGACGCGTGGTCGTCTTCCGCTCGGGCACGCGGATGACGTCCGTGTCGATACCCTCCCGCCGCAGGACGTAGAACCAGCCCTCCTCGGTGTCCGGGTCGTAGTGCAGGACAGCGTTCTCTCGGGCGAGGCGCCTGAGCCAAGCGTCTAGCTTTGCCTTCTCGTCATCGCGCAACTGCTTGCCAGAGCGACGGCGTGCCTCGGCACGAAGCATCTGGATCGGAAAGAGCCAGCGGTGCTCATCCTTGAGGAGCCACGGGATCAGCTCGTCGTTGCGGATGGTCCGCCGCTGAAGCCCTCGCCGTCGGCGGAAGTTTCCCCACAGCGACGGTACGGTTTCGACGCCGTACTTGCGGCGGTACTCCTCAACCATCCACTGGTAGGTCCGCCCCTCCTCGAACCACCGGATGGCCTCCTGCTCATTCTGGATCTTCTTTGCGGGCATCGGATCAGTTCGACCTTCCTCGCGGCTCGCGAGCCAGCCACTGCGACTCCCATGAGTGAACCTCCGGATGATCATCACGTCAACCACTGTCAGTAAGCTGCAACGCAGGGTCGGCGACGGGAACAGGAGCCGTTGTGAAGGTCAGCTTGACTGTGTGTGACGTGTGCCAGGACAGGCGGCGCGAAGCCAAGACGTACGGGGTTGTCTCGGAAGGGCGGACCGCGGAGACCGACCGCTGCGAGGAGCATGCGGCGCCGTTCGAGGCGCTGTTCGCGGTGAAAGAGCCGCGTCCCGCGCGCCGCCGGTATCAGGTCACGACGATGGAAGAAATCGAGGCGAGCAAGGCAAAGCAGGCCAATCCCCGCTCGCGGCCCTGATTGAGCGGCGCACTCACGGGCGCGTCAGGTGTTCAGGTCGCCGAATTCGCGTAGCCCGTCGACGTCGAGGGTGATCCGTCCGTTCTCGGTCCACTGCGCAGTGGCGGCGAGCCAGCTCGGGTCGTCGCGCTCGTTGATTTCGCTCCAACTGTGCCGGTGGTGGCGGAGCTGGATCGGCCCGGTCGACTCGCCCGGAGCGAGCGTCCCGCTGGCGAAGGTCAGCTCGACCCAGCCGATAGCTGGGGTGCCCGGGATCGGATACTGCGTCGGTGTCGGCGTAGCACCGGGCGACCCGCCCGGCGGTATGAAGACCTGCACCGTCTGCCGGATCCGGTCGCAGCCCAGCACGGCCCAGTCGCAGTTCGTCACAAGCGAGGTGTTGCCGCCCTCGAAGCGCAGGTGGTAGCGCACCCGCACGGCGGCGAGATCGAGCGGACCGCTGCCGGTATTGGTGACCTGGAGGCTGTATTGGATCTGGTTGTTCGTCGGAGCCCAGTCGAGGTTGAGATAGCTGAGCGTCGCGCGGCCGGTGGCGGTGCGGACGGCCGTGGGAGGCGAGCTGTCCGAGTAGCCGCCGAGTGCGCGGGCGGCGATCGCGATCCGGTACGTCGTGCTGGGCGCCAGGTCGGTCACCGTGATGGTGGTGTCGGTGGTGGTGCCCAGGAGGCGGTAGGTGTTGTGGGTCAGCGGCACCTGCACCTCGTAGCCGATCGGGCCGTCGCCGGCCGGCTCACCGACCCAGGCGGACGGCGTCCAGGTCAGGGTGAGCTGGTGTGGCTCGTTGGCCACCACGGTTGGGCTGCCGGGGGTGCTGATTGCCGGGCCGTCGGCACGGGCGGCGTGGACGGTGAGCAGGCTCGCCAACGCGGCGAGGGCGATGGTAGCGGTGACGCGGCGAGCACGCATGCTCCGAATGTTAGGGCCACCCCGCCGAATTCAATAGCTGACTGTCAATATCTGGGCTTGGCTTCGTGGAGCTGGTCCGCTACATGACGTAGCCGGCACGGTGCTAGTCATGAGCCTGGGCGGGCGTTCCAGTCGAGGGTCGAGTCGGGCTCGGTATCCGTGCAGGCGAGAGCTGGAGCAGCCCGGCCTTTCGTGCGTACGAGGGGAACTCGGCCCCGGTGCACGGCAGCCGATGCTGTGTCCCCCGCAGCGCGTCGATAATCGCACCCGCGTTGACCTCGGTGAGTCTGCCGGCCTGGCAGCTATCGGCGAGTAGCCAGATCGTGCCGTGAACCGCTAGGCCGTACTTACGGCCTACCTTCGTGGCTTTGCGGTCATCCGTGACTGCCGTACCTCCGTGAATCTCCGCCGCAGCGAAGACGCTCGCCTCGCCCAGGTCTCGTCTGCCGGCGCCGACGCGGCGGACCCAAGTCGAGAATCGATGGAGCTCGGCGATCGTGTCGAGTGCAATGACCTCGACCCACGCAAGGTTCAGCGCCGCGGTGAGCGCGGGCATCCCCTCGGCGCTGGTGCGAAGTTCGTCGAGCACGACGGCGGTGGTGGCCACCCGCCGCCCCGTAACCAGGTCGGCCAGCACGTCGAGCCGGTCGGCGAGCGCGAAATGGTGTAGCACGGTGGCGTCGAAGACGAGTAAGGGCTCGTGAGTCGAAGCTGCGACGGTCACGGTGCCAGATCTGTCTCGTCGCGCGCTGGTAGGTCGCCCAGGCTGATCTGGCCATGCAGGAGTTCGACGGCACGGGCATCCGTTATGAAGTCTCGGCGCCAGGCTTCCATGACGGCGTGCGAATAACCCGGTGGTACGCGAATCGCGTCGAGATCCGGCTGAGGGGCCCAGCCAACCGCGTCCATGATCTCCGCACGCGTGGGCGTGGTTCGGCTCCAGCGCGTCGATGATGCGTCCAGCCACCCGGCCTGTTCCGCCTGCCGTAGCGCCAACGACCACGACGTGCGGTAGTGCGCGGTGAGCCGGATCATCTCGTCGCGGGATGCTGTGCTGCGGCTGACGTCCCCAAACGCGGCGACCGGGAGGAGGAGTTCGGCCGCGAAGGCGTTGATCAGACTCTCCCGGCCAGAGCGCGACAGGTGCACCGCCAGGTCGCCGGAGTATTCGTCGCCCAGCACCAGATGGCCCAGTTCGTGGGCTGCGGTGGCTCGACGCCGACCCGGATCGCCCTCAATGCTCACCACCGACACCGCGACGTCTCCGTCCACCATCGACGCACCCTCGCCGGGCACGTCACTGACGAGGACGTACTGGCCGCTGCGTTCACAGAAGTCCATGAGGGTGGCGATGGGCTCTGTGCCGACACCATGAATGCTGCGCAGCCACCGGGCCGCCGCACGGGCGTCGTCTTCCGAGGCGAGATTGCCGTCGTACCGAACGGGGTTGACGAGAGTGAGTGCGCCGGCGTCGAGAAGCTGGCGGACGTCCCTGAGCCAGGAGGCGAGCGCGATCTCCAGTCGTTGAGATCGCCGCGCGACGTCCGTGTCGTTCTCGGCGAGGAGTTCCGAGCGGCGCGAGATCACCGTGGGTCTTGGTTCAAGCAAATGATCGATGGGTACGTCGAGCGCGGCCGCGAGCCGAATCAGCTCCAACGCGTCCACCCGTCGAACACCCGACTCGATCTTGGCGATCATGGTGCGATCGAGGCCGAGCTGAGCGCCCAGTTCAGCCTGGGAGAGGCCAGCCCCGAGGCGGGCCTGGCGTACCTGCTCGCCGACCGTCGTCCAGTCGCCGGTTTCGGTCATGGTGCGATAATCGCACGCCGTCGTGCCGAATGTCTCGACCAATGCCTATCAACCTGACTGGTGGCGCGTTCCCCTTCGATACCGCGATATGGCGTCAGCGGGCGATGGGTGGAAGCGCCTCGGCCGTAGCGTCCGGACAGAGGGAGCGATCTGAGGGGGCAAACCATGCAGGCAGTCGAGGATGGGGTGTTACCGGGTGAGCGGGCTCCGGTAACCGTCAACATCGACCGGTGGCGGGCGGGGCTACCGCGGGGCGCGTGGCCCGACAGCCTTCCGGCGAACGGCGAGATCTGGCGGCGTGACGTCTTCGCGGTGGCCGACGCGTACCGGGCCGGGTCCGCGGGTCCGCGGCAATTGCTGACCGCCGTGTTGGCCTGGGGTTACGGACCCATCGGGTACGGCCCGTGGCGCACCGCCAAGTCGCTCGCCGCCGACCCGGACGGCAAGCGCCTGGCGTACGCGCTGAAGGCGATGTCCGAGCCAGATCCGGACGAGGATGCGCTGCGCACGGCGTACCGCCGATTGTCCGACCCCGACCATGCACGCCTGCCGTGGTTGGGGCCGGGTTTGTTCACGAAGGTCCTCTACTTCGTCGGTTACCGGCGCGGCGTGGGCGGTGTGCAGCCGTTGATCCTCGACCGTGTCGTGGCCAGCCACCTTCCGGCCGAGGCCGGCGTCAGTCGCCACAACGGGTGGTCATCCGAGGAGTGGCTGGCCTATCTGCGGTGGGCAGGCGCGCAGGCCCAGGCAAGGGGGATCGAGCCGGAGGCGGTGACGATGGCGGTCGCGAACGACTGGTGAGGCGGTGGGGACGCTCAGATCGATCAGCGGCGCACCTGATAGCGCAGGTGAAGCACCCGGTTGCCCTGAATCACCACGTCAGGGTCCTCCAGCAGGTGCTGCGCGTCGACCGACCCGAAGTAGCGCTTGCCGGACCCGAACACGACGGGTACGACGTCCATGCGTACCTCGTCGATCAGGCCCGCGGCAAGCACCTGACCACCGACGTCGCCAGCGGCGACCTCGACTATGCGGTCACCCGCAAGCTCCTGCGCCTTGGCCACGGCTGCCTCGACGCCGTCGACGAAGTGAAACGGCGCCTTGGGGTCCCAGCCCTCGGGCTCGGGCCGGTGCGTCACGACGACCACGTGGTCGATCCCGCCTGGAGGCTTCCCGTCCCAGCCGTCCGTCATGTCGAAGACGTGGCGGCCGACGACTGTCACCCCGATCTGGTCCCAGTACGGGCGGGTGTAGTCGTAGGACGTCTGCGACACCTTCAGCGCGCCGCTCTCGTCCAACGGGACGTCACCGCTGGACAACCAGTCGAACAGCGGTCCGGGTTGGTCATTCTCGTCCGCGACGAAGCCGTCCGTCGACACCGAGCTGTACATGACCACCTTGCCCACGGGGCTCTCCTCTGCTCTGGGATGCCCCCAAATTAGCGTGCCGTGAGCTGCCGCTCTTGTAAGAAATCAATCCGCCGGCAGCGGCCAGCTGTCCAGCACGTGGCCGGGATGTTCGCGCAGGAACCGCCGCCGGACTTCGACGTACCGGGTCGGGGTGAGCCCGGTGAAGGCCCGGAACTCGTGGCCGAAGTGGGCCTGGTCGAAGTAGCCTGCGCCACCGGCGAGGTCGGCCCAGTCGATCGGTTCGGCGGGGTTGATCGCGAGCACGGTGGCGGTGAAGCGGTAGGTGCGGGCCAGGCGCTTCGGCGTGACGCCGATGAGTTCCTTGAATCGCTGTGCCAGATGAGTGCTGCTGACACCGGTCGCCACGCTCAGGTCGCCGATCGCCACCGCCCCGCTGGTCGCCGCGATGACCCTGCTCGTGTGGCGGACCAGCCCCAGGCCGGCGGTCTCGCACAGCCGTCGCATCAGCTCCTCCTCGAGCAGCGTCAGCATCTCGTGCGGTCCGTCCGCCGTGGCCAGCCGGTCTCGCAACTCAGCAACGGCGGGCCGGCCCCAAACCTGCTCTACCGTCACCGGCCGGTCACACAGCTCGGCCGCGGGCATCGGCAGGAACGGCGCCAGCCCCCACGGTTTGAAGTGCACGCCGACGGACCGCGTCGGGCGTGGGTAGCCGAACTCGAACGCGCGGGTGGGCGTGGTGACCACGCAGCCGTCGGCGTAGTCGGCCGTCTCGATGTCGGTGCCGGCGCGGATGCGGAACGGCGCCCCGAGATTGACGATGAGCAACGCCGCCGGACTTGCCGGCAGCGTCAGTCGGGCGTACGGCGGCGCACCCTCCAGGTAGTAGAGGTCGTCGATCAGCCCGTCCAGCGGCGGTCGCGACACTCTGGACACGTACTCCACGCTCACAGCATCGCCGATATCGCGCGCCGGGATGGTCCAGCCCGCGCTGCCGCCAGCATCGAGCCGGCACCGATCCCGGACGCCTCGCCATCCGCTCGCAGCCGCCGGGGGAATTACGTGAGCGCTGACAGCGGCTACGCCGCAGCGCGGAGACGGTCGTCGAGCGCGTCGAGGTCGGGGACGAACCAGACGTGCCCGCCCTGGTTCGACTCGTGCACCAGGGCACGCAGCGCCGAACTCTCCGCGAGCTGTGCGGAGATGTCGCCGACGACGACCAGTCGTAGCCGGTAGTTGACGAACTTCTGCATCACGTCACCGGCGAAGCGGGTGCCCAGCGAGAAGAAGCGCTCGTCGAGTCGGTTGGCGGGCACGGCGACCACCTGGGCGCCGACGAAGGCCGCTCCGATCAGGTCCAGCGCGTCCTGCTCGGTGGCGACCGGCGGGCCGGCCGGGTCGCAGACGAGCACCTGCACCCCGGCGCGTTCCTGGATCTGGTCAGGCATCGTGGACCTCCCGGTCGATCAGGCCGTTGTCGGCGTTGAGGACGGCGTCGAGCAGGTGCAGCAGCTCGGCGGTGGCGGCGGGGTCGCCCAGAATGATGATCTTCAAGCGGCGTCGCGCCTCGTCGTGCACGGTCTGCACCCGCAGTGGATTGGCCTGGTCATGGCCGGTGTTGGCGCTGGCGAGCACGAGCGTGCCGAGTCGGTCGGCGGAAGCCCGGTCGACGCCGTCGATCTGCACGATGCTCGACACCTCGGCCGGCCCGGGGGCCACAGCGGGCGGCGTCTGCCCGGTGAGCGCATCGAGGTCGGTGGCGGCGATCCGGTACTGCTTGCCGATCCGCACCGCCCTCAGCCGACCGGACCGGATGTAACCGCGCACTGTCCGCACGTGCAGCCCGAGTCGGTCGGCGACCTGCTCCACCGAGTACATGTCTTCCTTCATCACTCCCTAAACTACCTTAACCGAGGATGTTAGGGAGTGATGGGGTGCGGTGGCCACCGTGAATCGTTTACGACATCAGCTCCAAAGGGCCCGGGGACACCAGCGCCCCCAGCGGCGGTGTCACCCTGAGTAGATAAGTGGGCGACCGGTGTCGGACGGTTCCAGTACCGTCTGGAAACCATGGACGCGCGGCTCGGCGACGCCATCATCGGGCGGGATCATCCCGCGGCCCTTCTGCGCGCCGAGCTGGACCGGGCCGCCACCAGCCACGGCGGCCTCGCCCTCGTCACCGGCGAGCCGGGCATCGGCAAGACCACCCTGGTCACGGCGGCTGCCCGGGAGGCTCGGCAGCGCGGCGCGCTGGTGCTCGGCGCAGCCTGCTGGGATTCCGACAGCGCTCCCGGCTACTGGCCATGGGTGCAGGTGCTGCGCGGCCTGCGGCGCTCAGCCGACGACTGGGCGGCGGCGCGGCAGTCCGCCGAGCCAGCCCTCGCGGCTCTGCTCGGCGAGACCGGCGGCGAGGCCGACCAGGCCGGCCGCACCGCCAGTTGGGCCGGCGTCGACACGGGTGGCGACATCGCGGACCGTGAGGCGTTCGCCCTGTACGACGCGGTGACCGCCGCGCTGGTCGCCGTCTCCCAGCACCGGCCGGTCGTGGTCGTCCTCGACGATCTGCACTGGGCCGACCCTGCCTCGCTGCGGCTGCTGGAGTTCGCCGCCCAGCACACCTGGTTCGAACGGTTGTTGCTGATCGGCACCTACCGTGACGCCGAGGTCGAGTCGGGCGATCATCCGTTGCGCCCGCTGCTGATGCCGCTGGTCGCCAAGGCCACCACGATCACCCTCACCGGCCTGACCCGCGACGAGGTGGCCGCGCTGATCACACGCACCGCCGGGCGGGAGCCCGAAGCCGACCTGGTCGACGAGGTCCACCGGCGTACCGGCGGCAACCCGTTCTTCGTCGAGCAGACCGCGCGGCTGTGGCACGCCGACGGTGCGGCAGGCACCATCGCACCCGGGGTACGGGAAGCGGTCCGACGACGCCTGGCCCAGTTGCCCCCGGCCGTGGTCGAGGCGCTCACCGTCGCCGCCGTGCTGGGTCGCGAGTTCCACCGTCAGGTCCTCGCGGCCTGCGCGGCCGCCCCGGTGGCACAGGTCGACCGGCTCCTCGACCGGGCGGTCACCGCCCGGCTGGTGGTCGCCCGGGGCGGCGGCCGGTTCGCCTTCGCCCACGACCTGGTCCGGGAGACCCTCTACGACGGGCTGACCGACGACGACCGGCAGACACGGCACGGCGCGGTCGTGCGAGCGGTCGACGATCTTCGGGAGCTCACCGACCGGCTGATCCCGGCCGACCTCGCCCGGCACGCTTACCTCGCCGGCCCCGCGCTCGAACGGGCCCGGGTGGCCACGCTGCTGGTCGCCGCCGGGCGGGACGCGTTCGGCCGGCTGGCCGCCGACGAGGGGGCGGTGCACTTCCGCAGGGCGCTGGAGGTCGTCGACGACCGGGCGCAACGGGTGCGGATGCTCATCGAGTTCGGTGAGGCGCAATATCACCACGCAGGCCGGGACGAGGCCGCAACACTGCTCACCGAGGCCGGGGCGCTGGCCCGCACCCTCGACGACCCGGTGTTGCTGGCTCGCGTCGCCCTCATCGTCAACCGCTCCCGCCAGGTGGAGACCATCCACTCGGTCGAGGCGGCGGAGCTGGTGCGGGAGGCGTACCGACGGCTGATCGGCGAGCCGGACGCCACCGCGCCGGTCAGCGCGCTGGTCGCCGACCTGATCACCGCGACCGAGACGATCGCTCGTCGAGGGCAGGACGACGAGGCGCTCACCTTCAGCCTGTGGGCCCGCCATGACACCACCTGGGGTCTGGGCACGGCCGCGGCCCGGGCGGCGCTCACCGCCGAAATTCGGGACGTGGCACGCCGCTCGGGCGACCGGGAGACGGAGCTGTGGGCCACCTCGCTGCGCTGGGTGGCACTGCTGGAGTTGGGCAACCCCGGCTTCGTCGAGGAGTTCACCGCCTTCGTCAACGCGGACCGGCACGGCGACCTCACCCGGCACCAGATTTCGGCGATCGTCGACAGCGGGATCATCGCGGCTTTCCGGGGTGACTTCGCGGAGGCCGACGAGCGGTTCGTCTTTCTCGCCGACCTCTCCGACCCGGGCCACGCCCAGTTCGGATTCATGGGCCATCACCTGCGCTGGTCCCGGCTGGTGCTCCAGGGTCGGTTCGCCGAGGCCGAGACCCTGCTCGACGAGCTGGCACCGATCGACTACCCCTATCAGGAGTTGCTGCGGGCGATCACTGCCGCTGAGCGTGGCGACGGTGTGACGACGATCCGGCTGACCGCCGGCATCGAGGCCGCCAACATCCGGTACCCGCGTCCCGTGTCGCCGCTCTGGCTACGACTGCGTGCGCAGGCCGCCGCCGCGTCCCGCGACCCGCAGCGCTGCGACGACGTGCGGGCCGCGCTGACCCCCCATCGCGGAGAGTGGATGGTCGGGCTGTTCGGCTGCGACATCAGCGGTCCCGTCGACCACTGGCTCGCGGTGGTCGACGCCGCGCAGGAGCGCTGGGACGACGCCATCGACGGGTTCACGGCGGCCCGCGACTCCGCCGACCGACTGGGCTCCCGAACCTGGTCGCTCATCGCCCGCGCCGGGCTGGCGAACGCCCTGGCCGCCCGCGGCCACGCGAGCGACGCCGCGACCCTGGCCGAGCTACGCGCCACCACCACCCGCGACGCCACCGCCCTCGGCATGCTCCAGGTCCTGCACCGACTCGGCACCCCAGCGCCAGCCACCACCACCGCCCATCCCGCCAGCCCAAACCAGAGCGCCCTGCCGGGCCAGACCGCCGTGCCGGGCCAGACCGCCGTGCCGGGCCAGAGCGCCATGCCGGGCCAGACTGCCGTCTTAGGTCAGGTCGCCGTGCCGGGTCAGGCCGCGTCGGTCGTGGCGGCCGTTCAGGGGTACGAGTTTCGGCGCGACGGGCCCGTCTGGCAGCTCGCCTACGCGGGCGTCGTCGTCCAACTGCCCGACGCCAAGGGCCTGCACGACCTGCACCTGCTGCTGAGTCGGCCGGGCGGTGACGTGCCCGCCGTGGAGCTGCTCGACCCAGCCGCCGGGCCGGAACTGGTCGCGGCCCGTCGGATGGGCGGTGACCCGGTCCTGGACGACGAGGCTAAGGCCCGCTACCGACGGCATCTGGAGCGCCTCGACGAGGAGATCGACCGGGCCGCCGCACGCGACGACGACCGGAAGGTGGCCGCGCTGGACGCCGAGCGCGGCGCGCTGCTCGACGAGCTGCGCGCCGCGGCGGGGTTGGCTGGCCGGAGCCGCCGGCTGGGTGACGAGGCGGAACGGGCCCGCAAGACGGTGACCGCGCGGATCAGGGACACGTTGCGCAAACTCGACGAGCGGCATCCGGCGCTCGCCGGCCACCTGCGCGAAGCCGTCTCGACCGGCAACACCTGCCGCTACCTGCCGCCCGAGACGGTGCCCTGGCGGCTCTGAGCACCGCGACGCCGGCCGTCGGTCGGCTCAGTCCTTGAGCTCGGGGTTCAGGACTCGGGCGAGCCAGTCGGCCTGGGTACGCCGGGCTGCGGCTGAGACGCGGACCTGCGGGAACAGCGCCGAGAACCCGTGGAAGCCACCGGACCACAGATGCAGCTCCGCCTCTCCGCCAGCGGCCCAGATCCGGGTCGCGTAGCTGACGTCCTCGTCGCGGAACACCTCGGCCGTCCCGGCGTCGATGTAGGTCGTCGGCAGGCCGGACAGGTCGTCGGCCAGAGCGGGTGAGACGTACGCGGAGGGGGTCTGCTCGCCGAGGACGCTGCGCCAGCCGAACTCGTTCATCTCGCGGGTCCACACGCCGTCCGGGCCGCTGTACTGACGGCTGGACGTGGTGTCGTTGCGGTGGTCGAGCATGGGGCACGACAGCAACTGCGCGGCGATGAGCGGGGTGCCGCGGTCACGGGCCATGAGCGTCACCCCGGCGGCCAGGCCACCTCCGGCGCTGGCGCCAGCCACGACGATGCGGGTCGGGTCGATGCCCAGGTCCGCGGCGTTCTCGGCCACCCAGAGCAGGCCCTGGTAACAGTCGTCGACGAGGGTTTCGCCGGTTGCCTCCGGGGCCAGCCGGTAGTCCACGGTGATCACGACGGCACCGAACAGGTCGAGCCATTCCAGCGGAACGTCGATGTTGGAGAAGCGGTCACCCCACATCATTCCGCCGCCGTGGATCCAGTAGACGCAGGGCACCCCGGCGGCACGGTTGGTGGGGCTGAGGACGGACAGCGGGATCGGAGTTCCGTCAGAGGCGGGGACGGTGACCTCGCGCCGTTGCACCGAGCGACCCTCCAGGTGCGTCTCGATCGGCGGCTGGGGGAACTGGCGCAGCTGGTTGATCACCTCGGGACCGAGGGGCGGCAGGGACGGCAGGTCGGCCAGGGGCACGAGCAGTTCGGGGTCGATGGCCGGTCGAGGGATGTTCATCGGGGTCCTTCCGTTGGTGTCAGGTCGGGGTGCCGGGTGTGGTCGCCGGTTCAGAAGGTCGCCTTGCCGCCGACCGGCACCGCATCGGTGTACGCGGACTCGCCGGCCAGCAGCGGCTGAAGCTTCGCGACCAAGGCCTGCGCCTGCTCGCCGCCGAAGAACGCGCTGTGGGCCTCGGCGCTGGTCCAGCCCTCGATGACGTGCACGACGTCAGGGTTGGAGGCCGAGCGGGACACCAGGAAGACGAGGCAGTCGTCGTGGGGCAGCGACGGCGCGTCGAGCAGCAGCTCGATCAGCTCGTCGGCCTTTCCGGGCTGCGCGGTCATGGTGGCCTGGAAACCGTGGTGGACGGTCATCGGTGAGACTCCTCATCGTCGAGCTGTGCTGCGCTCTCGGGGAAACTGACACTCCAATGGAATCAGCTACACCAGCAGAAACGTTAGAAGAATGCTCGCTGGCACTTGCCTGATCCTCTCGTTGTGGCGAGGATCGGTCTCGTGCTTCAATCGAGGTCGTGAACCTTGACGAGCTGAGGGCGTTGCTGGCCCGCCACGCCCGGCCCGACATGAGCACCGCCATCGACGGGGTCCTGATCTCGAAGGTCGAGCAGCGGACCCCGCCCACCACGTCGATGTCGGGCACCGTGCTGGCGCTCATCGCCCAAGGCGCGAAGCAGATGGCGCTGGGCGACCGTGTGTACGAGTACCGCGCGGGGCAGTACCTTGTCGCGTCGGTCGATCTGCCGGTCACCGGCCGCTTCACCCAGGCCAGCGCGGACGCTCCGGCTCTGGGGTTCGGGCTGGTGCTACACCCGGCCATGGTGGCGGAGTTGCTGTTGCAGGCGGCACCGGGCGACCTACCGCCGCTGGCCGGGCCGTCGCCGTCGGGGATGGTGGTCAGTGACGCGCCCGACGAGCTCGGCGACGCGGTGATCCGACTGCTCCGGCTGCTGGACCGGCCCCGGGACGTCACGGTGCTCGCGCCCCTGATCAAGCGGGAGATTCTGTGGCTGTTGCTCACCGGTGAGCAGGGGGCGGCCGTGCGGCAACTCGGCTTGGCCGACAGCAGCCTCAGCCACGTCGCCCGGGCGGTCCGCTGGATCCGCGACCATTTCGCGCAGTCGTTCCGGGTGGAGGATCTGGCCCGGCTGTCCGGGATGAGCGTGTCGGCGTTCTACCGCAACTTCCAGGCCGTGACCGCGATGAGCCCGATCCAGTTCCAGAAGCAGATCCGGTTGCAGGAGGCGCGGCTCCTCCTCGCGACCCACCCCAACGACGTCACCGGGGTGAGCATCCGCGTCGGCTACGAGAGCCCGTCGCAGTTCAGCCGCGAATATCGTCGTCAGTTCGGCGCGCCGCCCAGCCAGGACGCCACCCGCCTGCGCGGCGTCAGTCGGGCCGAGGTGCCGGCGGTCGTCTGACCGTAGCCAGACAAGCGACGGGCGCCGCCACAGTCGTGGCGACGCCCGTCGGTCAGGGCCGAGGCAGGGTCAGCGGCGGTTGTACCTGTACATGGTCAGCGAGCCGAAGACCAGCACGAAGCCGGCGCTCCACACCAGCAGCCACATCGTGGCCGACGGGTCCGACTCGCCGCCCATCACTCCACGGATCGCGGCCACGAGCTGCGTCACCGGGTTGACCTTCACGAACGCCTGGAGCCAGCCGGGCATGGTGCTCGGCTCGACGAAGACGTTGCTCAGGAACGTCAGCGGGAACAGCACCATCATGCTGACCCCCATCACCGACTTCTCGCTGCGCAGGATCAGCCCGAAGAACGTCCACACCCAGGAGAACGCGAACGAGAAGATCACCAGCAGCCCGATCCCGGCGGCCACGCCGACCACCCCGCCAGCGGGCCGGAACCCGAGCACCAGCCCCAGGCTCAGGATCACCAGGGCGGCGAGGATGTAGCGCAGCACGTCGCCGAAGATCATGCCGACCAGGGCGGCTGGCCGCCAGACGGGCAGCGTCCGGAACCGGTCGAAGATGCCCTTCTCGATGTCGGTGTTCAGGCCGACACCGGTGTACATCGTGATCATCACGACGCTTGTCACCATGATGCCGGGCAGGAAGAACTGCAGATAGTCGCGCGGGCTGCCGGCGAGGGCGCCACCGAACAGGTACGTGAACATCAGCACCATGATGATCGGGAACGCTGTCACGTCGAAGAGCTGCTCCGGCACGTGCTTGATCTTCAGCAGGGCGCGCCAGCCGAAGGTGAGCGACGCCCCCAGCGCGGTGGGTCGGGGCGGTCGCGCCCCGGGCGCGAGGACGGTTGCCAGCGCGTCGGCGGACGGCACGTAGACCGTCGGCGCCCGTTCGGTCGTGGTGGTTGTGGTGGCGTCACTCATCGGGCTGCCTCCAGCTCGTCGTCGCGCTCGTCGGCGGGCACGGCGGGATGATCGGTCAGGGCCAGGAAGACCTCGTCCAGGCTGGGCTGGCCGAGGGAGAAGTTGTCGACGACGATGCCGGCGCGGGCCAGGTCGCTCAGCGCGCGGGCGGCCTGCGCGCTGGCGTCGAGGTCGGTGCCGGCCTCACCGACGCGGGCCGTCAACGCCACCGGGTCGGCGGCGAGCTGCACCGGCACGTTGAGCGCCTCCCGGAGCACCTTCTCCGCCTCGGGCCGCTGGGCGGGGTCGCGCAGTCGCAGGTGGACGGTGCCGGAGCCGATCGACGACTTCAGCTCGCCCGGGGTGCCCTCCGCGATCACCCGGCCGTGGTCGACGACCGCGATCCGCCCGGCGAGCTGGTCGGCCTCGTCCAGGTACTGCGTGGTCAGCAGCACCGTGGTGCCGTGCGACACCACCGCCCGCACGATCTCCCACACCTGGTTGCGGCTGCGCGGGTCGAGGCCGGTCGTCGGCTCGTCGAGGAAGAGCAGGTCCGGCGTGTTGAGGATGCTGGCGGCGATGTCGATGCGCCGCCGCATCCCGCCCGAGTACTTCTTCACCTGGCGGTCACTGGCCTCGGTGAGCCCGAACGCGGCCAGCAGGGCCGCCGCGCGCTCACGGGCTGCCGGCTTGCGCAGGCCGAGCAGCCGGGCGAGGAGCACCAGGTTCTCCGTACCGGTCAGGTCCTCGTCGACGGAGGCGTACTGGCCGGTCAGGCTGACCCGGCTGCGGACCGCGTCAGCCTCGGTGACCACGTCGTGCCCGAAGACCCGCGCTGAGCCGCCGTCGGGCCGCAGCAGTGTCGCGAGCACCCGGACCGCCGTGGTCTTGCCCGCCCCGTTGGGGCCGAGCAGGCCGTAGACGGTGCCGGCGGGCACCTGTAGGTCGATGCCGGCCAGCGCCTTGGTGTCCCCGAACGAGCGGGTGAGCCCTTCGGCCTCGATGGCCAGGCCGGTGGTGCGTCTACTCATGACGTAAACCTTTCGTCGAACGTGTTCAGGAGACGTAGGGCCGTGCCGCCCGGCCGTCACGCAGCGCCAGACCCCACCAGCGGAGCTGGTCGAGCAGAGCGCGGGTGTCGTGGCGCAGCTCGTCGGTGCAGAGCGGCGTCGGCTCACCGGCGAGCAGGTCGATCCCCACGACGTCGCGCACCGTCATGGCGTGCAACGCGGTGAAGACGGTGCGCAGTTGGTCGACGGCGTGCAGACCGGTGGACCGGCAGCCGTACGACACGAAGCCGACCGGCTTGGCCTGCCACTCGTCGTACGCATAGTCGATCGCCTGTTTCAGGGGGGCCGGGAAGCTGTGGTTGTACTCGGGGGTGACCACGACGAACGCGTCCGCCCGACCCACCTCGCGGACGAACGCCCGGATGGGGGCGGTCGGCTCCGCGGGGTAGCTGGCCGGAAAGTCGTACTCGTTGAGGTCAACGACCGTCACGGTGAGGTCGTCGTGCCGCGCGGTCTGATCGATGAACCAGCGGGCGACCCGGTCACCCGCCCGCCCTTCCCGGGTGCTGCCGATGATCACGGCGAGCGCTAACGGTGTCATTGTTACCCCCCTTCCATCCTCAAGGCGCGAGGCGACCACCGCGCGCCCGCTAGATCGGATCTAGCGGGCGGCGTTTCGGTGCGGGATGTCGGTGGGGTCGGCTTGACTGGGGCCGACGAACGGGGGAGTGCGATGGCACAGGTACGCATCCAGCCGTGGCAGGAGGACGACCTCGACCTGCTGCGGCAGCTCAACTCACCGGACACCCGCAGACACACCGGTGGCCCGGAGACCGACGAGCAGGTGCTCGCCCGGCACCACCGTTACGTGCACTTCGCCGAGGGCGGGCAGGGCTGCATGTTCACCCTGGTGCTGCCGGACGGCGCACGGGTGGGCAGTGTCGGTTACTGGGGTCGGGAGTGGCGCGACCAGCCGGTGTACGAGTTGGGCTGGGCGGTGCTGCCCGCGTACCGGGGGCAGGGGTTGGCGACCGTCGCGGTGCGCGCGGCGGTCGACGTGGTCCGCGCCCGGCGGGACCGGCGCCACGCGCACGCCTACCCCTCGGTCGACAACCCCGCCTCGAACGCGGTCTGCCGCAAGGCCGGCTTCACGCTGCTGGGCGAGACGGGCTTCGAATATCCGCCGGGGCGGATGATGCGCGCCAACGACTGGCGGCTCGACCTGACCACCCCGCCGACCGAGGGCTGAGGTCGGCGCGGCGGTCAGCTCGGCTCAGCGGGGGACGTAGGCGAAGGTGTCCGGGTTCGGGCCCTGCCGGCCGGCCTCGCCCTTGTCCAACTCGGTGATCCGCTCCATCGCCGCGTCATCAAGCTCGAAGTCGAAGATCCGGGTGTTCTCCTCGATCCGCTTCGGGGTGGTCGACTTCGGGAAGATGATGTCGCCGCGCTGCACGTGCCAGCGGAGCACCACCTGCGCCGGGGTCCGGCCGAACTGCTCGGCGATGTCGACGACCGTCGGATCGGCCAGCACCTTGCCCTGCGCGATCGGCGACCACGCCTCGGTGAGGATGTTGTGCTCGCGGTCGTACGCGCGGACCTCCTCGTTACCGAAGTACGGGTGCGCCTCGACCTGGTTGACCGCCGGCACCACGCTCGCCTCGGCGGCCAGTCGCTCCAGGTGCGGCACCTGGAAGTTCGACACCCCGACCGAGCGGGCCCGGCCGTCGTGCTGGAACTCCTCCAGCACCTTCCAGGTGGAGACGAAGTCGCCGTCGTAGAGCGTCGGCAGCGGCCAGTGGATCAGGAACAGGTCGACGTAGTCCATCTTCAGGGCGTCGAGCGTCGAGTCGAACGCCCTGCGGGCGTCGTCCGGGCGGTGGAACCCGTTGTTCAGCTTGCTGGTGACGTAGACCTCGGCGCGGTTCAGCCCGGACGTGCGCACCGCCTCGCCCACCTCGGCCTCGTTGCCGTACATCTCGGCGGTGTCGATGTGCCGGTAGCCCACCTCCAGCGCCTTGCTCACCGCCGCGGCGGTGTCCTTCGGCTCGATCTGGAACACCCCGAAGCCGAGCTGCGGAATGGTGTTGCCGTCGTTCAGGCTGATGTCGGGAATCGTGATGGCCACTGCGGCTCCTTCGCGTCTTCGTGTCGGTGCCCCCATACCCGGACGGGACGCCGATTCACCGTCCGGGGCGGGTGCGACGAGCGCAACGCCGATCCGATCACCCGGTCGTGTCGAACAACACCGGCCAGGGCCGCGCCGCCGGCACCGACGGCGGGTCGGCCGACGCGGGTGGTGCCGGCTCGGCGTCGGCCAGCACCTCGGCGGCGAGCTGCGCGAACATCGGCGCCGCCGGATGCGCGGACCGGTCCGGCCAGGCCGCCGAGGTGCGCTTCGCCAGCGGCGCGTCGGCGATCGGCCGCCAGGCGATCCGGGGCTCCCGCCGGGCCACCGTGGCCGGCTCCACGGCCACCCCGCCGCCGGCCAGCACCAACCCGAAGAGGAACTCCGGGTTGCGCGCCGGCCGGACCCGCGCCGGCCGCCAGCCGTACCGTCGGCACACCCCCAGCAGGTGGTCGTGCCAGCCGGGCGCGGTGGCCCGGGGTGCGGCCACCAGGTCCAGGTCGGCAAGCGACGCGAGCGGCACCTCCCGGCCGCGGGCCAGCGGCGAGGTCCGCGGCAGCAACACCCCCAGCGGTACGTCGACAGCGGCGCCGAAGCGCAACCCGTCCGCCTCGACCGGGTGGTGCACCAGCCCCACGTCGAGGTTGCGTTCGGTGAGCATCCGGGTCTGCTCGGCGGTGGTCAGTTCGTGCAGCTCCACGTCCAGGCCGGGTGCCCGGGTGGTGAGCCCGTCGAGCAGCGCGCGCAGGGTCACCGCGGGGGTTTCCGGCGGCACACCGGCCCGGAGTACGCCCAGCTCACCCGCGCGGACCTGCCCCATCAGGCTGCGCAGCCGGCCCTCACCCGCGAGCAGTTCCTCCGCCTCGCCGAGCAGCAGCTCACCGGCGGTGGTGAGGCGCACCTGACGGCGGGACCGGTCGAACAGCTCGACGGTCAGCTCCCGTTCCAGCCGCTGGATGGACTGGCTCAGCGGCGGCTGGGCCATCCCCAGCAGCTCGGCCGCCCGCCCGAAGTGCAGCTCGTGGGCGACCACCACGAAGTGCCGCAGGTGTCGGAGCAGGTCCACGGCCGGACCCTACGCCAGCGGCGGCGGGCCGCCGGTGGATACCGTGCGGGCGTGGACGTGGGGGAACGCATCGAGGCCATCTTCGCCGGCGCCGGGGTGACCGCCAGCCTGCACGCCGTCGACCTGGACGCCGTGGACCTGTCCCTCGACCGCGCGGCCGGCGCCGGGCCGGAGGTCGGGGTGCGGGCCGACGAGCAGGTGGTGATCGCCTCGATCTTCAAGATCCTGCTGGTGCTGGAGTTCGCCCGGCAGGTCGAGGCCGGTCAACTGGACCCGACCGAGCGGATCCTGGTCACCGCCGACGACCGGCTCGGCGGTTGGGGTGTGGCCGGCTGCACCGACGACGTCGAGGTGTCGCTGCGCGACCTCGCGTACTTCGCCATGTCGGTCAGCGACAACACGGCCGCCGACCTGCTGCTGCGGCGGGTCGGCCCGGACCTGCTGCCGATGCTCGCCGCCGAGCTGGGGCTGACCCGTACCCGCGTCCTCGGCGGTCCCCGGGAACTGGTCGAGGTGATGCTCGCCGACGTGGGCGCCCGGACCGAGGCGGAGTTCGCCCGGATCTTCCCCACCCTGCCGGACGACCGGGTCCGGGCCATGCGCGTCTTCGACCCGGCGCGAACGACCTCCAGCACGGCGCGGGAGATCACCCGGCTGCTCACGCTGATCTGGCGGGACGAGGCCGGGCCGGCGGCGGCCTGCGCGATGGTCCGCACCTGGATGGCCCGGCAGATCTTCTGGACCCGGCTGGCCGCCGGGTTCCCGCCCGGCGTCCGGGTGTCCGGCAAGACCGGCACCCTGCCCGGTCTGCACCTGGAGGCCGGTGTCGCCGAATACCCCGACGGCGGCCGGTACGCCATCGCCATCTTCGCCCGCGCCGACCAGCTGACCCCGCGCCGGATCGACGTGGACCTGGCGATGGGGGAGGCGGCCCGGACCGCCGTCGAGGCGCTGCGCGGCGGCTGACCTTCCGCCCCGTCCCAGCCGTGGAGCGCGGCCTCTGGCCAGGCCCGATATGCGGCGACGTATCGGAGCCGGCGGTGTTGGATCTTGGACCTGGGCCGGTGCGCGCTGGTTGGCTCGTGTCGACCAACCGCCCGACCACGGGGAGTAGATCCGTATGCCCAACCTCGACCGCCGCCGCTTCCTCCGCGATGCCGCAGCCACCACCGCCCTGGTCTCCGCCGGCGGCCTCGCCGCCACCTCCGCGACCCCGGCACAGGCCGCGCCCCCGGCCGCCGCCCCCGCGCCGACCACCCGCCGCAGCGGTGCGGTGAGCTTCCGCTGGTGGGGCACGGCCGGCTGGCGCGTCGACATCGGGAACCGGACCGTCCTGGTCGACCCGTACCTCAGCCGGATCGACACCGGCCTGTTCACCGGGCCGTTCAACCAGGCGGCCAAGCTGACCGTGCGCGCCGACGTGATCGACCCGCGCGTCGACCGGGCCACGACCGTGCTGGTCACCCACACGCACTGGGACCACTTCATGGACGTGCCGTACATCGCCGGTCGCACCGGCGCGCGGGTGTTCGGCACGCTTACCGCGTACCACCTGGGGTTGGCCTACGGGGTGCCCTCGGGGCAGCTCAACGCCGTCAGGGGCGGCGAGGTGCTGGACTTCGGCGACCACACCATCGAGGTGGTCGGCTCGCTGCACAGCCGCAACGCCTCGTACTCGGTGGCCTTCCCCGGGGTGCGGGTGAGCCCGCCGCCGCTGCCGGCGACCATCGCCGACCTGCCCGAGGGCGACACGCTGGGTTACCTGCTGCGTGTCGACGGTGGGCCGTCGGTCTACTTCACCGGGGCCAGTGACGTCGCCGAGCGCAACCTCACCGGCCTCGCGCCGGACGTCGCCATGGTGGCCATGCAGAGCGCCACCACCACCGGCGACTACCTGCCCCGGCTGCTCGCCGGCCTGGGCTACCCGAAGGTCGTGGTGCCGGTGCACTACGACAACTTCGAGACCCCGTTGCAGAACCCTCCGGTCGTCGCCCCCGCCGACCGGACCCGGTTGAACGAGATGATCGCGGCGATCCGCCGGATCTCGCCGCGCAGCCGGGTGCTGGTGCCCGAGTACGAGACCGCGTACCGCTTCTGACGGCTTCGGTGGGGGCCGGCGCGGCCCCCACCGGGTCAGCCAGCGGTCATCTCGGCCAGGGCGCGCACCGACTTCCAGTTGCGGGTGGTGGCCACCACGGCGAGCTTCTTCTCCAGGTACGCGTTGGTGAACTTCGACCGCCCGTAGCCGCCGTCGGGGAAGTGCAGGAAGATCTCCCGGCCGGTCACCGTGAACGCCACGTTCTCGCTGCCGGGCACGGTCAGCGCGTCCACGCTGGACTGCTTCGGCGCGGTCGCGAGGAAGGCCACCAGCAATCTCGTCGGGTCGTCCTCCCGCTCGGCGTACGGGTTGCCGCCGGCCACCGCCGCCAGTTCCCGGCCGCTGCGCACCAGCACCGGAACCGTCAACCCCAGCTCGTCGGCGAGCGCCCGCTCGATCCCGGCGGCCAGCTTCTCGGCGTCACGCACGCTGCTGCCGAAGGCCACGTTGCCGCTCTGCAGGTACGTCTGCGCGTCGTCATGCCCGAGGTCGGTGACGATCCGGCGCAGGTCAGCCATCGCGAGCCGGACGCCGCCGACGTTGACCCCGCGCAGCAGGGCGACGTACCGGGTCATGGGGTCCTCCTCGGGCTGCCGGGCAGACCCGCTCAGCCTAGGTCCACCGACGGGCCATCGACGACCGCCAGCTCACTCCACCACCGGCAGCACGACCTCGTTGCGGCGCAGGAACCACGGCTTCCACGGCGGGTCGAAGCGCGCGTACCGGATGGCTCCGGTGGGTTGCAGCCCGGCCGCGGTGACCGACCGGCCGAGCATGGTGGCCCGCTGGCTGAACGCCTTCTCCGTCCACCGCCCGGAGAAGCGCATCGCCGCAGCCAGCTGCGCCGGAACCTCGCGTATCTGCACCCGGGCATCCACCGGCTCGGGCAGGGTGGCAGTGGTGCAGGCGGCCGGCATGACGAACTGGATCAGGTACGCGCCCGGCCACTCGCCCTCCACCTGGACCACCGGCACGGTCATCGCGATCTTCTGCGAGCCGCCGTCCGTCGACGGCGCTGGCGTGGCCGCTCCGATCGGGTGCCGGGCACGGTTGGCGCCCCCGAGGTAGGCGGTCAGCGGCCGGAACGCCTCGATCGGCGCCCGGGTGAACGACGTCTGGACCCGCATCTCGGCCACCAGGTGGGCCGGGTACCGACGCAGCTCGAAGCCGGGATGCCGGGCCACCACCCGGTACCGCTGCCGCTCGGTCATCGCGCGCTCCCAGTGATCTCCTGGGAGAGACGCTACCGCCCATCCGGCCTGGGCTCGGCAGAAGTCGTCTCCTGCTGCCCAGGCGTGATCGCCCGCCCGGTCAGCCGCCAGTGCTGCCGCTTCTCCTCGTCGCGCAGCACCACCCCGAGCCGGCCCAACTCCCGGCGCAGCTCGCGGGCGTCGTCGCGGCGATCCTTGCGGACCGCCTGCTCGCGGGCCCGCAGCAGGGCGTCCGCCCCGGTGGGCAGGCCGGGCAGGTCGGGCACCCACAGCCGGTACGCCGAGCGGTGCGGGTCGCCGTCGGCCCAGCCCCAGCCGTGCGCGCGGAACGCAGCCGCCAGCCGGTCGGCCGGCAGGTCCGTCGACTCCCGGGCCAGCTCGGCGCCGTCGGAGTCGAGCAGCACCAGGTGCCCGTCGTCCACGAAGACCAGCCGGGTCTCGGCCCGACCGACGTGCCGGTCCTTGCCGTCGCGGCGGAGCTGGACCTGCGCCGCGTCGACGGTGACGATCAGCCGTTCGGCGGTGCCGATCCCGGCGATGACCAGACCGGCCAGCGCGCCCACCGCCGCGGCGCCGGCGAGGGCCTGCGCGTCGGGCAGCCGGTCCAGCAGCCCGAAGAGCCACTGCACGGGTGCCCACGGCAGCCCGGCGACCCAGCCCGCCGCCAGGGCGAGCAGGCCGCCGGCGCCCGCGCCGAGCAGCGGGAAGCCGCCCCACATGACAGCCAGCTCCAGCGGGCCACCGCTGACCACGGTGTGCGGACGGGTGCCGGCGACGTCCACGGTCAGGACACCTCCCGGCGGAGCGTTCGGAACAGGCCGACGGCCAGCGGGAGGAGCAGCCAGACCAGCAGCGACACCACGAAGCGCCCCCACTGCTCGCCTGTCACGTGGCTGGTGAACAACGGCTCCATGGTCCGGCTAGTGTCCAGCCACTCGGACGGACCGCGCAAGGGCCGGACCAGTTGGCCGAGCACGGTCCAGAGGGTCGGCAGCAGCAGGTAGCCGACGATGGCCAGCGGCGGGTTGAGCAGCACCAGACCGAAGACGGCACCCATCAGGACGCAGGCGACCTGAGCGATCGCCGCGTGCAGGATCAGCGACCCCTCGATCTGCCAGGTGCCCGCGCCGCCCGTGGCCGACGCCACGAGCGTCCCGACGGCGGCGACGGCCAGGGTGACCAGCACCGAGGCGAGCGCGGCCAGCACCACCGCGATCAGCTTCGCGGCCACCACCCGCTCCCGGCGGGGCACCAGCGCGTACGTGGTGAGGGCGGTGCGCTGGGACCACTCGCTGGTGATCGACAGAATGCCCAGCACCGGCAGGAGCGCGCTGACCGGCAGCAGCGACGGAACGAAGAAGGTGACGAGGGTCTGTTCGTCCTTCTCGCCGTAGATCAGCAGGAGGGTGACGATCGCGACGGTGACCAGGCCGATGGTGATCAGCAGCCACCGGCCGGCCCGGGTGTCGGCGAGCTTGCGCAGTTCGACGGTGGTGAGCCGGAGCAGCGACGGGCGGCGTACCGGGGCATGGTGCGAGGGTGCGACGGCTCTGGCGGGGGGCGCGGTGGTGGTGGTCATCGGACGGCCTCCTTGGTGGTTTCGCCGGCGGTCAGCGTGAGGAAGAGTTGTTCGAGGCCGCCGCCGTCGGCGGGGCGCAGCTCGGCGAGCGCGACGCCGGCATCGGCGGCGGCCTGGCCGACCGCCTCGGCGTCGGCCTGCACCAGCAGGCCGTCGGCGCTGTCGGCGGCGGTCAGGTCGGCAGCGGCAAGCGCCCGGCGCAGTGCCGCGCCGTCGCGGGCCCGGACCATCGTTCCGCCGCCAGCCAGCAGCTCGTTCTTGTCGCCCTGGGCCACGATCCGGCCGCCCCCGATAACTACCAGCCGGTCCGCGACCGCCTCCACCTCGCGCAGCAGGTGGGAGGAGAGCAGCACAGTGCCGCCCCGGTCGGCGAAGTCGCGCAGCAGGCCGCGCATCCAGAAGATCCCCTCCGGGTCCAGGCCGTTCGCCGGCTCGTCGAGGATCAGCACCCGGGGGTCACCGAGCAGCGCATGCGCCAGGCCGAGCCGCTGACGCATGCCCAACGAGTACGCCTTCACCCGCCGCTTGGCGGCCACCGCGTTCAACCCGACCAGGTCGAGCTTCGCGGCGACCTCCCGCCGGTCCAAACCCATGGTGTACGCGGACAGCGTCAACGCCTCGCGGCCGGTGCGCCCGGCGTGCTGGGCGGAGGCGTCCAGCAGGACCCCGACCTCCCGCCCCGGGTTGGGAAGCTCCCGGTAGGGCCGCCCGGAGACGGTGGCGCGGCCGGCCGTCGGTGCGGTGAGCCCGCAGATCATCCGCATGGTGGTGGACTTGCCGGCCCCGTTCGGTCCGAGGAAGCCGGTGACGGTGCCCGGCTCGCACTGGAACGACACGTCGTCCACGGCCGGATGCGGCCCGTATCGCTTGGTGAGGTTCTCCACACTGATCATGTCGTCGAGCCTGCCCGCGCCGCCCGGCTATCCGCTGCGGCCACCGGTCGGTGCCGCGTCGACCTTGGTCGACCTGCGGGTCTCGACTTTGGTAGCTGGTTGTCGGTGCCTGTTGCTGCCTAGCATGGGCGCGTGACCAGCATCGCCGTCCCGGAGCACCCCTGGCTGCTGCCAGGGGAGCTGGTGGTGCCGGCCGAGCCCGACCGTGCGCGTCCGCGCCGCACGACCCGCGACTGGGTGGTGGACAGCCTCGCGTTCCTGCTCGGGCTGGTCTGGGTGCTCTACGCCACCGGGGACGCGCTGTCGCCCGACCCGCAGACGGCGGTCGCGCTGCCGCACGACTGGATGGTCGGCGTGGACGCGCTGGTCGGGCTGGTCTGCTGCGGGCTGCTCTGGCTGCGTCGGCGGTGGCCGCTCGGGTTGGCGGTGGCGACCCTGCCGTTGAACCTGTTCTCGATGGCCGCCTCCATCCCGCTGTTGATCTTCTATTTCACCCTCGTGGTGCACCGGCGGACCGCCGTCGCGGTGGCGGTGACCGGGGTCGGTCTCCTCACCAACCTGGTGTTCAGTTGGTCTCGTCCGGATCCGAACATGTCGTACTGGGCCACCGTGAGCTGGGGCGTGGTGATCACCCTCGCCGTGCTGGCCTGGGGAATGTTCGTCCGCGCCCGGCGGCAGTTGATCGTGTCGCTGCGCGACCGGGCCGAGCGGGCCGAGGCCGAGCAGCAGCTCCGCGTCGCCCAGGCCCGCCACCTCGAACGCACCCGGATCGCCCGGGAGATGCACGACGTGCTGGCGCACCGGATCTCCCTGCTCAGCCTGCACGCCGGCGCGCTGGAGTTCCGCCCCGACGCGCCCCCGGACGAGGTGGCCCGGGCGGCCGGGGTGATCCGGGGCAGCGCGCACGCCGCCCTCCAGGACCTCCGCGAGGTCATCGGGGTGCTCCGCGCGGACAGCGGCAGCGACGCTCCGGAGCCGCCGCAGCCCACCCTCGCCGACCTGCCGGCCCTGATCGCCGAGTCGCGTTCGGCCGGGGTGCGGGTGAACGTCAGCGACAGCGTCGCCAACCCGGGGGAGGTGCCGGCGGCGCTCGGCCGGGCGGCGTACCGGATCGTGCAGGAGGGGCTGACCAACGCCCGCAAGCACGCGGCCGGCGCGTCGATCAACGTGGACGTGGCCGGCGGGCCGGGCACCGGGCTGACCGTGGTGATCTCCAACCGGTGGCCTGTGGGCGTGCCCATCGGGAGCGACTTGCCGGGCGCCGGCACCGGGCTGGTCGGCATCACCGAGCGGGTCACCCTGGCCGGCGGCCGAGTGGAGTACGGGCGGGACGAGACGGGCGACTTCCGTCTGGCCGCCTGGCTGCCGTGGCCGGCGTGACCGCGCCGTCGGGCGGGGTCGGGTCGTCGGGCGGGGCCGATTCGGCCGCCGCTGCGGTGCGGGTGCTGATCGTGGACGACGACGCGCTGGTCCGGGCCGGGCTCTCGATGATCCTCGGCGGTCTGCCGGACCTGATCGTGGTGGGCGAGGCGGCCGACGGCGGCGAGGTGCCGGCCGCGGTGGCCGCGTACGCCCCGGACGTGGTGCTGATGGACATCCGGATGCCACGGGTGGACGGGCTGACCGCCACCGAGCTGCTGCGCGCCCAGCCGCACCCGCCGGAGGTGCTGGTGCTGACCACCTTCGACGCCGACGAGCAGGTGCTCCGGGCGCTCCGCGCCGGGGCGGCCGGTTTCCTGCTCAAGGACACCCCGCCAGCGGAGATCGTGCACGCCGTACGCCGGGTGGCGGCCGGGGAGGCGACGCTCTCCCCGACGGTGACCCGGAGGCTGATCGACCACGTGACCGCCGCCGCCCCCGGCCCGGTCGGCCCGGACCCGCGCCGGGAGCGGGCGCTGCGGCTGCTCACCGGCCTCAGCGAACGGGAGCGGCAGGTCGCGGTCGCGCTGGGCCGGGGCCGGACCAACGCGGAGATCGCGGGGGAGTTGTTCATGAGCGTGGCGACGGTGAAGGCGTACGTCTCCCGCCTGCTGACCCGGCTCGACCTCAACAACCGGGTCCAGGTGGCCCTGCTGGTCCACGACGCCGGCCTGGTCTGAGCGTCCCCATCCGTGTTGCTCCGCTGATACGCTCATCCGTGAGTGTTCCAAACTTGGAAGTGTCAGAGGTGACCGCATGGGCGGCTTTGTCGGACGAGAACGCGAACTGGCCCTTCTCAACGACATGCTCGCCCGGGTCGAACGCGGCGGCCGGGCGGGACGGCCAGGCCGTGCCGTGCTGATGCGCGGTCGCCGCCGGGTGGGCAAATCGCGGCTGGTGGAGGAGTTCGTCGAACGAGCCGAGGTGCCGTACCTGTTCTTCACCGCCTCGGCGCAGCCAACTGTGGCCGCTGACCTCGCACTGTTCGTGGAAGCGGCGGCTGCCTCCACGCTGCCAGGCGCAGAACTGTTGTCCGAGCAGCAACCACGGACCTGGGACGCGGCGCTCACCCTGCTTGTCGCCGCGCTGCCGACCGACCGACCGAGTGTCGTCGTCCTGGACGAGATGCCGTACCTCATCGCGACCGACCCGGGCTTCGAGGGAACGCTGCAGAAGGTTTTCGACCGTGCGCTGTCCCGGCAGCCGGTCCTGCTGATCTGTGTCGGGTCGGACCTGGCGATGATGGAGGCCCTGAACGACTACGGCCGACCGTTCCACCAGCGGGCCACCGAGATGGTCATTCCGCCGTTGAGCCCGGCCGACGTCCGCGACATGCTTGACCTGTCCGCCGCCGACGCGTTCGACGCCTACCTGGTGTCCGGCGGCCTGCCATTGATCCTCGACGAGTGGCCGGTCGGTGCACCGGCGCACGAATATCTGGCCGACGCGGTCCGGGATCCAACCTCGGCCCTGCTGGTCAGTGGCGAGCGGGCTCTGGCCGCCGAGTTCCCGCCGCAGTCCCAGGCGGGTCTGGTGCTCCGGGCGATCGGCTCCGGTGAGCGGACCTTCTCGCTGATCTCCCGTGCTGCGGGGGATCTTCCGCAGGCGTCGCTGAGTCGCGCCTTGCGCCTGCTGATCCAGAAGCGGGCGGTGGAGGGCCTCCTTCCGCTGTCGACCAGGCCGTCGCGGGAAACTCGGTACGTGGTGGCCGATCCGTACCTGCGCTTCTGGCTGTCGTTCCTTGGCGCCCACCTTTCCGAGATTGAGCGAGGTCGAGGCGACCTGACCCTGGACCGGATCGTCACGTCGTGGGCGTCCTGGCGGGGTCGGGTCATCGAACCTGTCGTCCGGGAGGCGTTGCGCCGGCTTCCTGGGGACCATCTGCCTGCGGAAGCGGCGGTGATCGGCGGCTTCTGGACGCGGACCAACGACCCCGAGATCGACATAGTTGGCGCCGATCGGGAGCCCGTCGCTCGGCGCATCAGCTTCGTCGGGTCGATCAAGTGGCAGGAGAACCGGCCGTTCGATGCCCATGACCTGGGCCGACTGCTCCTGCATCGGTCCCAGTTGCCCGGCGCCGACGAATCGGTCCCCGTCCTTGCCGTGTCGCGCAGCGGCACCGCCACCGACGGGTTACGCGTGCTGTCGCCGGAGGATCTGCTTACCGCGTACCGGATTTGAACTTTCGTCCGGTGCCGGCCGTACCAATTCTCGAGGATGTCGGTGCGGTAGGTCCGCCGCACCGCTGCCGAACTGCGGGAGGCCTACCGTGCGAGTTGGTGAGCAGTCGACGGATCCCATCGATCAGGTACTGGGTGAGGTGCCGATGCCGGCGCCCCTGACCCCGGAGGATGTCCGGCTCGCGGTCCGGGCGGTGGTCGTGCACACCGCCGAGGAGTGGCCGACCGGGCCGCTGTGCCGCAACGACGGCGCCTCCTACCCCTGCCGGCTGCACCGCTGGGGGCGGCGGGTGCTGGAGGCTCATGGTCTCAACGAGCGGCAGATCGAGGCGCTCATCCAACACGGCAACCCGTTCGTGCACGTACCCTTCCCGTTCACCGCGACCGGGCCGTCGCCCGCGCGCCCCGCCGGCACCCGGCCGGCGACGGCGAGCACCGGGTACCCGGCCCCGACCGCCGGGCGCGCCGGCCTGCCGGCGCGACACCAGGCCGCGCGGGTCGTTCCCCCCGGGGTACGACCCACCGCCGCTGGCCGGCCGGTGACTCCCCCCGTCACCGCGCCGCGCTGGCCTCGGGCGAGCTGAGCGGCGCTACCCCCGCCCGCCCAGCCCGGGGCGACACGACGCCGGCCCGACGCGGAGGTTCCCCACCGCGCCGGGCCGGCGTCGCTCCGGCCGGTCTGCTCAGTTGTTCACTCCGCAGTCGGGGGCGGACCAGCTCGTGGTGTTCGAGCTGCGGTCGCTGTTGTTCTCCCGCCGCGAGTCGAGGTGCACGTGGTCGTCGTGGTCGGGGTAGCCCGGCCCGTAGATCCCGCTGAAGCCGTGGTTGCGGGCGTTGCGGGCGATCTGGCACAGCGACGACGTCCGCGAGGTGACGTCTGCGGCGTTGCCGTAGAGGTGCTGGCTGTCCGAGGCGCCGCCGACCCGGTCGTTGCAGGCCCGACTGCGGAACCCGCTGGACACGTAGAGCGGCTTGTCACCGAGGCTCTTGCGCAGCGCCTCCAGCTTCCACATCGTGCGCAGCGCGTTCTGCTTGGTCTGCGCCGCCGACACGGGGCCGCCGCTCCACCCGCTGCCACCGCAGCCGTTGTCCAGCTCGTTGTAGGTGAAGTGCGCGGGCGTGCAGTCGTTGTCCTGGAGTTGGTACAGCTTGGCGTAGGTCTGCGGGCCGGCGACGCCGTCGGCGCGCAGCCCGTACGCCTGCTGGAACCGCTTGACGGCGGCGGCGGTCTTCGGGCCGTAGCGGCCGTCGTTCTCCACGATGTCCCGGTTGCCAGCCCAGCCCGCGACCCGGATCTGCAACTGGCGGACGTCGTCGCCCGAGCGCCCCTGGTACAGGTTGCGGTTCCAGGTGTAGCAGGCGTCCGCGTGCGCCGCTGGCGCGGCGACCACCGTGGCGATCGCTGCCCCGGGCAGAGCCAGGGCGAAAGCGACAGCAGCTCGCTTCAAGGTGTTTACGCGCACAGAAGTCCTCCCGATAGGAGAGCGAATGGGGTGGCTCCCGGGACATCGACCGGGACGTCCCGTGATTTCCACCCTCGCACCGATCAGGGCGGTTGGCGGCAATTAACGAGAATTGTCCTCACGATTCGCGGTTCCTGGGTACCGCCTGGGAATTCGCCCATTTACGAAACAGCCATTCACCCCGGATCGCCCCGGGTGTACGTCAACCTCACCGAACGTCGCAATCAGTCACACCCGGGGCGATGTTCCGAGGTCGGTGGTGGCCGGTAACGTCAGCGCGAGCGGCGGACTGGCGGAGGTGCGAGTGGCACGCGGTGGTGGCGTCTTCTGTGTCGAGGGTCAGTGGCACCGCGACCTCAATGACCGGGGTTCCGTGCTGCCGACCCTCGAACTCCTCGAACGGCTGGGCAAGATCCGCTTCATCCACAAGGGCGCGGCCACCCGGGACGAGCTGTTCTACTTCCTGGACCGCTGGCTGCTCAAGCAGTACGCCGACCACCGCGTCGGCTTCTTCGCCATGCACGGCGAGCCGAGCCGGCTCTGCCTCACCGACCGGCAGTCGGTGGGGTTGAACGAGGTGGCCGAGCTGATGGCCGGTCGCTGCGAGGGCCGCCGACTCTATTTCGGCAGCTGCTCCGTCCTGCGCGCCTCCGACGCGGTGCTGCGCGAGTTCCTGGAAGTCACCGGTGCGGCTCTGATCTGCGGTTTTACCCGAGAAGTCGACTGGGTCGAATCGGCGGCCTTCGAAACCGTCCTGCTGGACATATTGGTCAATGGGCAGCGGCACAATGCCGCCGAACTGCGGATGGGCTCGGCGCACTGGGCGCCGCTCGCCTCGTACCTCGGCTTTCGGGTGATCTACGCCAACGGCCGGGCCTGGCGGCCGGCGGGCCGGCCCCGCGTGCCCACCCAGGCGGTGCCCCGCGCCGCCGCCCGCCCTCGCTGACCCGCCGCGACCGGCCCGCCCCGACCCTGGTAGGAACGAGAGTCATGGCACGCAGCATCGCGACGAACACCCGGGCCGACCGGGACACCCTGCTCGACTTCCTCCGCCCACGGCACCGCGTCGTGCTGATGACCACCCGGGCCGACGGTCGCCCGCAGTCGTCCCCGGTCTCCGCCGGCATCGACGGTCAGGGCCGACTGGTCATCTCCACCTACCCGGAGCGGGCCAAGGTGGCCAACATCCGCCGCGACCCCCGGGTGTCGGCCTGCGTGCTCTCCGACGACTGGAACGGGCCCTGGGTGCAGGTCGACGGCACCGCCGAGGTGCTGGACCTGCCCGAGGCGCTGGAACCGCTTGTCGAGTATTTCCGCAGCATCTCCGGCGAGCACCCGGACTGGGACGACTACCGGGCGGCGATGGTGCGCCAGGGCAAGTCGTTGATCCGGGTCACCATCGACGCCTGGGGGCCGATCGCCACCGGCGGATTCCCGGCCCGGCTCGCCGACTGACCGCCGGCCCGGTCAGTCGACCAGCGCGGCGTAGACCAGTTGGCGCAACTGGGAGCGCAGCGGGTACGTGCTCGACGGCATCAACTGGGTGAAGAGGAGCGCGGTGATCTCCTCGGCCGGGTCCACCCAGAACGCGGTGCTGGCCACTCCACCCCAGTAATATTCGCCGACGTTGCTCGGCACCCGGCTCGGGATCGGGTCGTCGACCACCGCGAAGCCGAGGCCGAACCCGATCCCGTCGAGGGTGGTCTCGGCGAAGCCGCCGGTGGACAGTGTGCCCAGGTCCTGCCCGCCGGGCAGGTGGTTGCGGGTCATGAAACGCACCGTGCGCGGCCCGAGCAGGCGTACGCCGTCCAACTCGCCGCCGCGCAGCAGGAACTGGGTGAACCGGTGGTAGTCGGCGGCGCTGGAGATCAGGCCCCCGCCACCGGAGTGCAGCACGGGCTTGTAGTGCGCGATCGAGCCGAGCCGGTCGTACCGGGCCGCCCGGCCGCTCCGCGGGTCCGGCGCGTAGAGGGTGGCCAGCCGGTCGGCCACGTCGGCGTCGACCCACCAGCGGGCGTCGGTCATGCCCAACGGGCCGAAGATCCGGTCGGCGAAGAACGCGTCGAGGCTCTGCCCGGAGACCACCTCGATCAGCCGGCCGAGCACGTCGGTGGCGACCGAGTAGCCCCAGGCGGTGCCGGGCTGAAAGAGCAGCGGCAGCTCGCCGAACGCCGCGCAGGCGCCGGCCAGGTCGACCTCCGTCGGCGGGTACAGGTCGTAGCCGGCCGCCCGGTAGAGCCCGTCGACCACGGAGGTCTGCATGAAGCCGTACGTCAGGCCGGAGGTGTGGGTGAGCAGGTGCCAGATCCGGATCGGCTCGGTCGCCGGCACGGTGTACGGCTTGAGCGTCGAGCCCTTCGAATAGACCCGCAGGTCGGCGAACTCGGGCAGCCAGCGGCTGATCTCGTCGGTCAGCTCGAAGCGGCCCTCCTCCCACAGCATCATGGCCGCGACCGAGGTGACCGGCTTGGTCATCGAATAGATCCGCCAGAGTGTGTCGGCCTCGACCGGGGCACCCGACTCCCGGTCCCGCAGCCCGTACGTCGAGGAGTGCGCCACCTCGCCGCGCCGGGTGACCACCACCTGCCAGCCGGCGAGCCGGCCGTCGTCGACGTACGCGCCGAAGTGCTCGTCGATCCGCGCGAGCCGCGCCGGGTCGAAGCCGATCTGGTCCGGGTCCGTGCTTCGCGCCACACTCACGCCGCCGAACCTACTTGGCGGTACCACGATGTCGGAAGGGGGTGTCCGGGGGCTGGTCGACGGGCTGCCGTCGGTGGGTGGCACTAGCCTGGTCGGATGCCGGAGTTGACCGAGGGTGTGACCTTCCGCCACGAAGACTGGTACGGCGAGGAGTTGACCGACCGGCACTTCGTCGGCTGTGAGTTCTTCGAGGTGGACCTGACCGAGGCGGTCACGCGCGGCGCGGTCTTCACCGGGTGCACGTTCGGCAACGTGTTGTTCAACGCGTCCCGGCACCTGGATTCGGCCTTCACCCGCTGCGTCTTCAAGCGGTGCAACTTCTTCGAGGCCGAGTTCACCGGCTGCAAGCTGGTCGGCAGCACCTTCGTCGAGTGTCAGCTTCGTCCGCTGCGGGTCGACGGTGGCGACTGGTCGTTCGTCGCGCTACCCGGCGCGGACCTGCGTGGCGCCTGGTTGAGTGACGTGCGGATGCGCGAGGCCGACCTGGGCGGCGCCAACCTGACCGGTGCCACGGTGGCCGGTGTCGACCTCTCCGGCGCGCAGTTGCAGAAGTGCCGTCTCGGGGGCGCTGACCTGCGGCGCAGCGACCTGACCGCGCTGGACCCGACGACCGTGGAACGGGCCGGCGCGATCGTGGACGTCGAGCAGGCGGTCGTCATCGCGCAGGCGCTCGGTTTCCGGATCGGCTGACGCGGGGCGCTCGCCCTCGACCGGCCGTTCACGCCCGGGTCCGCCTGTCCGATACCGTCCGGTTCCGGACTGGACACACCCACCCGTCCGGATCTAGCGTGTCGACCACGCCGGTGCAAACGTGAGACGGCCCACAGTGGACGGTGTGGTCCGCCGCAGCCGATTTCGGTCAGGCGGCGGAGTGGAGGGGTCGGTGGCGGACGAGGACCGCACGCGGGCGCAGTCACGGGCCGGGAGCGAGCCGACCAGCCGACCGGCGTCGCACCGGCCACACGCCGTCGACGCCGCGCAGACCCGCAGCGCGCTGCGCAGGCTCGCCCGCGCCCGCCGGCGGCGGCGCTGGGCGCTGGAGGGGATCGCCGCGCTCGTCTGCCTGATCGTCCTGGGTTCGTACCTCGGCACGCGTGCCGCCCCCGAGCCGGGGGACGACCCGGGCGGTGGACCGGGTGGCGTGCCCGCCGGAGCCGCCCGCCCCACCGGCCTTCCCGCTGCCGAAGGGCGTACCAACGAGGCGGGGCCGGCGACGCCGGGCCTGCGCCCCCGGGAACGCCCGCCCTCGCCCGAGCCTTCGTCGGCCAGCGCGCCCGCTCCGCCCGCCCCACCAGTCGGGTCGCCGGCCGCGGCGGCGCTCTCGGTGAGCCGGGCGGAGGCACCCGCCGAGATCGACCTCAGCGCCGTGGGCACGCGGGACTGGATGCACTGGGGGCTGCGCGGCGGCAACTCGACCGTCCGCAAGCGCTCCGGCTCGGGGGAGATCGTCGACGCGGGCGGCAAGGGCGACCGGGTCGGCTGGGACGGCAACCAGGAGGTCGTCCGCTGGTCCGACGGCGCGCCCGAGCGGTCCGCCGGCGGCAGCCCGGACGGCGTCTACACCTGCGGCGTCGGCAACGGTTTCAGCCTCGCGATCGCCGGCAGCGGTGAGCCGCGCACCGTCCAGCTCTACGCCGGGATCTGGATGGCGCGCGGTCGACTGGACGCCCGGCTGTCAACCGGGGGGCCGGTCAGTACGGTGCGGCTGGAGGACCCGTACACCAGCCAGAGCGCCCAGTTCACCATCCGGTTCGACCTGCCCAGGGGCGCCCGGCTGGTGTTGACGTGGACCGTCGAGAAGGTCTTCACCCCGCACTGCGGCAACGTCGGCCTCCAGGCCGTCGCGCTGCGCTGACGGTGCCGGTCGCGCGTCGCGTCCACGAGTCGGGACAGTTTGTCCGTCGCCCTCGGTCGATGCTGCCGTAACTTTCTGCTGTCCCCGTCCAGCCATCCACTGTGGAGGCAGCGCAGATGAGCAGCAGCACCGCCCACCGCGTCCGTCCCGCCGCTACCTCCGGCGCCGATGAGGTGCCCGGGGAGGTGCTCCGCGACATCCCCCTGCCGCCGTACGTGACGGGCGAGGACGCCCAGTTCGCGGTGCGAGCGGTGGTGGTCCACGCGCCTCGGCGGTGGTCCGGCGGGGTGATCTGTCGCAACGACGCCAACCCGCACCCGTGTCGGCTGCACCGCTGGGGCACCCAGGTGCTGGCGCTGCGCGGGCTGCGGGCCGCCGAGATCGCCGCGCTCATCGAGCGCGGCGACCCCGCGGCGGTGCCCCCCACACCGGACCGCCCGGCCTGAACGGTGGCGGGGGCACGTGCCCCCGCCACCGTTCAGCAGGTGATCGGCTTGACCCAGGAGCACTCCACGCCCTCCGGGGTGCGCGGCGTCTCCGGCACCGAGGGCGGTGCCACCCGGCCGATCTCCTTGGTGGGCGGAGGTTATTGCCGTTCGGGTTCCGGTGGCCCGCCGACCGACCTCTTGTGCCCGCCCCAGTAGTGCCGCTGCGCCCCCATGGCCAGCGGTGCTACCAGCGCGGCGAGTGCCCCGCCGAGCAGCGGGAAGACGATGAAAACCCAGAGTTGGCGCAAGGCCACGCCACCCTCGAAGACGGCCGGGCCGAAGGCGCGGGCCGGGTTGACCGCAGCTCCGGTCAGCGTCACGCCGACCAGTTGCGTGGCGGCCAGGGCCAGCCCGATGGCCACCCCGGCGGTGCCCGGAATCTCGCTGCGGCTGGTCACCACCAGGACGACCAGCACGAAGAGGAAGGTCAGCACGATCTCCAGGACGGCCGCGCCGCCCCGGTTGACGTGCGCGCCGTACCCGTTCGAGCCCAGCGCTCCGGTCTGGTCCGCCACGTCACCCCAGCGGGTCAGCGCCCAGAGGATGAAGGCGGCCACGGTCGCCCCGGCGAACTGCGCGATCCAGTAGGCCACCGCGCCGAGCAGCGAGATCTTTCCGGAGAGCAGCACGCCGAGCGTCACCGCAGGGTTGACGTGGCTGCCGGACAGCGGGCCGATCATGTAGACCAGGGCGAGCATGGCGAACCCGAAGGCCAGCGCGACCACCACCACGCCACCCTGGACCCTCGCGGCGACGGCGGCGCCCACACCGAAGAAGACCAGCAGTAGCGTGCCGAGGAACTCGGCTGCGGCGCGACGGGCATCGTCCATTCCCTGAGCCTAGGGACAATTTGGGTTTTTTGGTGCAGGAATCGGCGCTGTGACCGGCGCGACGGGCGGCTGCGGGCACAGCGGAGGCGGCCCTGACGTTGCACAACGCGTGGGCACCCATTCCGTCGACGTCGTGGTGATCGGGGCTGGTCAGGCCGGCCTGAGCGCCGCCTACCACCTGCGCCGCACCGGCTTCGCTCCCGGCAGCGGCTTCGTCGTCCTCGACGGCGACGACGGCCCGGGTGGAGCCTGGCAGCACCGCTGGCCGACGCTGCGCCTGGAGCGGGTGCACGGCTTTCACGACCTTCCCGGGATGCCCTTCCCGCCGGCCGACCCGCAACGCCCGGCCGCCGAGGCGGTCCGCGCCTACTTCGCCCGCTACGAACGGGCCTTCGACCTGCCGATCCGGCGACCGGTACGGGTGCGCGAGGTGCGCTCCCGCCCGGACGGGCGGCTGGACGTCCACAGCGACCACGACCGGTGGACGGCGCGGGCACTGATCAACGCGACCGGCACCTGGACCCGTCCGTTCTGGCCGCACTACCCGGGCCGTTCCTCGTTCCGGGGTCGGCAGCTGCACACGGCCGACTACCAGGGGCCGGCGGAGTTCGTCGGCCGTCGTGTCGTGGTAGTCGGCGGCGGCACCTCGGCCGTGCAACTGCTCGCCGAGATCTCTCCGGTGGCGGCCTCCACCACCTGGGTGACCCGCCGCCCGCCGCAGTTCACCGACGGCGAATTCGGCCCGGAGCGGGGTCGGGCCGCGGTGGCCCTGGTGGACGCCGCGGTACGCGCCGGACGCCCGCCGGGCAGCGTGGTGGGCGTGACCGGGCTGCCGGTCAACCCCGAGATCCGCCAGCTCCGGGAGCACGGCGTCCTCGACCGGCTACCCGTCTTCGATCGGATCACGCCCGACGGGGTGACCTGGGAAGACGGGCGGTTCGTCCCGGCCGACGTGATCCTCTGGTGCACCGGCTTCCGTGCCGCACTGGACCATCTCGCCCCGCTGGCTCTGCGTGCGCCGGGCGGTGGAATCGTCATGGACGGCACCCGAGTCGTCGCCGACGACCGGATCCATCTGATCGGTTACGGCCCCTCGGCGAGCACGATCGGCGCCAACCGGGCGGGCCGCGCGGCGGTCAACGAGATCCGCGCGTTGCTCGCCCCTGCCCCCGCTCTCGACTGACGCGGCTCTATTTGACGGATCGCCCGACAGCGGGCACCGTGGGCAGGGAAGGGGCCTGTCAGCTGCCCCGATTCGACGCGACGGCGATGCCCGTCCGCCTCTCCTGCCGCCTCCCACGTGTGTTCGTGCGGGGGGCCGACTGCCCGGTCTGCGCGAAAGCGACCGCGAGCCGAGAATCCACGAGGAGTTCCGCAAATGCTCACCATGACCGACAACGCCGTGCTCGTCATCCGCGACCTCGCCAACCAGCAGGACGTGGCCCAGGACGGTGGGGTGCGGATCGCCGCCGACGCCGATGCCGGGTCGCTCACCGTGGAGTTGGTGCCCGAGCCGGAGCAGGGCGACCACGTGGTCGACAACCAGGGCGCCCGGATCTTCCTCGACGCGGACGCCGTCGAGTTGCTCGGCGACGCCTCGGTGGACGCCACCGTCGACGACGAGGGCATCATCCAGTTCGGGTTCACCGAGCAGCAGTAGCACTCCTACCTCGGCGGTCGTCCCCGCTGCGGCGGGGCCGGCCTGGGGTGCCAGCCGGGCAGGGTGTCGTCGGGCGGGCGGGACAGCGTGGCGAGCACGTGCGCCAGGTGGTGCGACGTGCTCCACGCCGTCCAGTTGGCGGCCGATCCGGCTCCGGCGCCACGGCGTGCCCGGCGCAGCAGCTCATGGTCGCCCCAGGAGAACGCCGCGCCGGTGTTCGGCCAGTGCGGCGCCGACACCAGCGCGCGGCACAGGTCGGCGAACCGGTCGTCGCCCCGCCCACCCCGCCGGGACCAGCGGTAGACCCACCAGCTGCCCTCGGCGGTGTACCGCACGGTGGGCAGCCGGTCGCCGGGGTCACTGGAATCGGCCACGGCCGGCCCGACGCCGTAGTCGCCGTAGTCGACCCCGGTGTCGCTCAGCCGCTGCCAGAGCTGCCAGTCCCAGCGGTCCAACCGGACGGGCTCGTCGCTGGGCAGCCGGGACAGTGTCGGCGGCATCCCGCCGGCGGCCACCGTGACCGAGCGCCAGGCGTGGCGGCGGGCCCAGGCCAGCAGCCGCCGTACCCGCGGCTCGGCCACCCGCACGTCCGCCGGGCAGCACACGTCCCCGGCGTCCACCAGCAGGTCACACTCCTCCGGCGCCAGCGCCGTGAACCGCCAGATCCGTTCGACGGCGGTGGTGCTCGCGTCCGGCCCCGCCCGGTCCCGGGCGGCGCGCAGCCGGACCAGCGCCCGCCCGGCGTACGCCCGGGCCGCCGCGCCGTGCGCGGCCAGCCGCCGGTCACTCTCCGCGAGCCCGACGACGGGCATCAGGGGTACGCCCCAACGGGCCAGCTCCGGGTCGGCGGCGTCGGGCAGGGCCGTGACATCGACGGCCGGCAGCAGCCCGACCGGCAGGCGGCGGAGAGCATCCATCGTGGATCGGTCGACGGCGTCGATCTCCAGGATCGGGGCGAGCAGTGGGGTGACCGCGGGGTCGACATGGTGCAACGCCTCCAGCTCGCCGCGTCGGCGGCTGGCGAGGATGGGGCGGTAGACCGGTTCCGCCGCCCGGCCCCCGTGGGCGGGCACCATAATTCAATCTAGCCAGGCATTCGCATGCCTTCCCAGCCGCCGAGGCGAAAATCCGGTCCCTGACTGTCGGTTCGGCGACTACGCTCGCCCGATGCCCGCACCAGCGCGCCGCTACCGCAGCGAGGACGAGGACAGCGCACGCTGGGTCGGGTTCCCGTTCCGCGACGGTGACATCGTGATCAGCACGCGGTCCAAGAGCGGCACCACCTGGATGCAGATGATCTGCGCGCTGCTGGTGTTGGGCACTCCGGAGCTGCCAGCGCCGCTGATCGAGCTGTCACCCTGGCTGGACTGGCGGGTCGAGCCGCGGGACGCGGTGTACCGCCGGCTGGCCGCCCAGCCGCACCGGCGGTTCATCAAGACGCACACCCCGCTGGACGGAGTGCCGCTCGACCCCCGGGTGCACTACGTGGTGGTGGCCCGGCACCCGCTGGACATGGCGGTCTCCCTCTACCACCAGGCCGGCAACCTGGACAAGGTTCGTCTCCGCGAGCTGACCGGTGATCCTGCTCCGGCGGGACCGCCACGAGCGCGCCTGCCGCTGGAGCAGTGGTTGCCGAGCTGGGTCGACCGCGAGGTGGACCCGCGTGCCGAGTTGGACTCGCTGCCGGGGGTGCTGTGGCACCTGGGCGACGCCTGGGCTCGCCGGAACGCGCCGAACGTCGAGCTGGTGCACTACGACGACCTCCGGGCCGACCTGGGCGGGCAGATGCGCCGGCTGGCCGACCGGTGGGGCCTTTCGGTGCCCGCCGAGCGCTGGCCAGACCTGGTCGAGGCGGCCACCTTCGGCCGGATGCGGGAGCGCGCCGACCAGCTCGCTCCGGACGCGCTCGGTGTGCTGCGGGACCGCCGGGCGTTCTTCCGCCAGGGCCGCTCGGGTCAGGGCCGGGACCTGCTGGACGCGGCCGAGCTGGCCCGCTATCGCTCGCGTACGGCCGCTCTCGCGCCGCCCGACCTGCTCGCCTGGCTGCACCGCGACTCCTGACCGGTGGAGTCTCGCGAGCCGGCCGGACAGACGAGCGCACGGCGCCGTTCGACCCATGGTCGGAACGTCGCCGCGCTCTGGCCGTCTCCCACCGTCGCAGCCGTTCGGCGGTACGCCAGCGGGGACCTGGCTCGACCGGCCGTTCGCTCCGGTCAGAGTGCTCGATCCCCCTTGCGCGCGAATCCAAACCCGCCGACCGTGGGGAATTCCACCATTTGCCAGTCCCGGCGTGACGCGTCGCCGAACGGGGTATGAGCGGAGCATGGAGCATTTCACTATCGCAACCGTCGCCGAGAAGAGCCCGGACTTCCGGCGGGTGCTGTGGACCGGGGAGCACACCCAGCTGGTGATCATGACGATCCCCCCGGGTGGCGAGATCGGCGAGGAGGTGCACGAGGGCATCGACCAGATCCTGACTTTCGTCAGCGGCACCGGCGAGGCCCGGGTCGCCGGCGCGAAGCGGGAGGTCGTCGCGGGTGACCTCGTTGTCGTCCCGTCGGGCACGAAGCACAATTTCGTCAACACCGGCCCGAACCCGCTGGTGCTCTACACGGTCTACGGGCCGCCGGAGCACGCCGACCAGGCCGTGCACCACACCAAGGAGGAGGCCGACGAGGCCGAGGCCGCCGGCAAGGACGAGCCGCCGACGGCGTGAGCGCGGCGGCCTGATCCGGGCTCATCCGGGTACCCCGCGCGGGTGCAGCAGCCGCCGATCTCCGACTACGGATTCCTCTCGGATTCCCGCTCCGGTGCGCTCGTCGGCAGGGACGGTTCGGTCGACTGGTGGTGCCCGAGCCGGTTCGACGGCGCCTCGGTGTTCGGCCGGCTGCTCGACCCGAGCGCCGGGCACTTTCGGGTGGCCCCGGTCGGCGCGGGTGGCCCCGGCCACCGCGTGGAGCGGGCCTACCGGCCGGACACCCTGGTGCTGCGGACGGTGCACCACACGCCGCACGGCAGCGTGGCGGTCACCGACGCGCTGGCCGCCGAGATCGGCGCACGCGCCCACGAGTTGGGGATGCACTCTCCCGCCGTGCTGATCCGGGTGGTCGAGGGGCTGTCCGGGCGGGTACGGATGGCGTTGGACTTCGCGCCCCGCCCCGAGTACGGCCTGCTCACGCCGTACCTGCACGAGCAGCCGGACGGCGGGGTGCTGGCCGGCGCCGGCCCGGTGGTGCTGGTGCTGCACGTCGGTGGCCTGTCGCTGCGGGCCGACCGGGACCGGGTGACCCAGGAGTTCGAGGTCTCCGCCGGCCAGGTGGTCGGAATGGACGTGGCGTTCGGTGACACCTACGGCGACCCGCCGGCCCGGCTCGACCCGGTGGCCACGCTCGCCGAGACGACGCGGGCGTGGGAGGCGTACCGGGAGACGCACACGTACTCCGGCCGGTACCCCGACCTGGTGCGGCACAGCGCGACGGTGCTGACCGGCCTCACCTACGCCCGCAGCGGCGCGGTCGCCGCGGCGCTGACGACGTCCTTGCCGGAACGGATCGGCGGGGACCGCAACTACGACTACCGCTTCTCCTGGCTGCGGGACTTCTCGCTCACCATGCGTGCGCTCTGGGTGGCGGCCTGCCCGGACGAGACGTCGCGGCTGTTCGCGTGGGCCGCCCGGTCGATCGGGCGGATCGGCGACGAGCCGGTGCCGGTGCTCTTCGGGGTGGAGGGCGAACGTGACCTGTCCGAGCACAACTGCACCCACCTGCGCGGATACCACGGCAGCCAGCCGGTCCGGATCGGCAACGACGCGTGGCGGCAGCGGCAGCTCGACGTGCCGGGTGAGGTCGTCTCGGCGGTGTGGCGGCTGCGCGACTACCTCGGCACGACGTTCGAGGAGGAGTTGCGTGAGATGGTGCTCGGGCTGACCGAGCAGGTCGCCGGGACGTGGCACCTGCCGGACCGGGGCATGTGGGAGACCCGCGACGAGGAGCGGCACTACCTGTCGTCCAAAGTGCTCTGCTGGCTGACGATGGACCGGGCCGTGGGGCTCGCCGACCGGCTCGGTGAGCGGGCCGACCCGCGGCGCTGGGCCGCCGTCCGCGACGAGATCCGCGACGCGGTGCTGCGCGACGGGTGGAACGACCGGATCGGGGCGTTCACCGGCGCGTTCGGCTCGGCGGAGCTGGACGCCTCGGCTCTGATCCTGCCGGTGGCGCAATTCCTGCCGGCCACCGATCCGCGGATGCGGTCGACGATCGCGATGGTCGAACGGGAGTTGGGCACCGAGGACGGACTGATCCGCCGGTGGACGACCGATCCGGCGGGTTTTCTGCTCTGCTCGTTCTGGCTGGTGGAGTGCCTGGTGATGACGGGGGAGCCGACGCGGGCCGAGGAGTTGTTCGAGCGGGTGGTCGGGTACGCCAACGACGTGGGCCTGTTCAGCGAGCAGATCGACCTGGCCACCGGGGCGCAGCTCGGCAACACACCGCAGGCGCTGTCGCACGTCGGTCTGATCAACGCGGCCTGGCGGCTGACCGAGCCGGAAAGCCACTGACCGGCCCGCAGCGCCTGACCGGCCCGCGTGCGCTCGAATCCTGCAACAGACCTGCAAGCGCCAGGCATTGACGCTGATGGTTGAGCGGTCCTAGCCTCGAAGGGGCGGGAAAGCCCTTTCCCCACGGCTTTGATCCCGCTTTCACCCCGCTCCGGAGCAGGGCATCCGGCGGGGCACACCGATCCCAGGCCAGGGCAGTTCACCATGCCGGTACGTCCCCCGCACGCCACGGCCGTCGGATCGCCACCACACGCGTCAAGGAGGACACCTGTGCAGAAGAGACGACACCCCGGCCGACGACCACTGCTGCTGGCCGTCGGCGCGGGCGTGACCACCGCGGCCCTCGCCGCCGGAATGACCTCGGCTTTCGCGGCCACCGTCTTCAGCGACAACTTCAACGACGGCGACACCTCTGGCTGGTCCAAGTCCGGCGGCACCTGGGTCGTCGACGGCTCCGGCGTGCTCAACCAGACCAACGCCGGCAGCGAGCTGGCCCGGCAGTTCGCCGGCGACACCAGCTGGACCAACTACTCCGTGCAGGCGCGGGTCCGGCCGGCGAGCTTCGGCTCGTCCAGCGCCCTGGTCGGGTTGGCCGCCCGGTCGACAAGCAGCACGAAGATGTACCGGCTGGCCCTGCTCGGCTCCGGCCGCGCCGAGTTGCAGGCCGTCAACGGCAGCAGCATCACCGCGATCGGCTCCGCGTCGCTGGGCATCGGCACCGGCAGTTGGTACACCCTGCGCATCGAGGCCAGCGGCAGCACCATCCGCGGCTTCGTCAACGGCACCCAGATCGCCTCCGGCAGCAACAGCCTGGCCGGCGCGGGTCGGATCGGCCTGGTCACCGCGTACGCCAGCGGCGGCTTCGACGACGTGACGGTCGACTCGTCCGGCGGTGGCACCCCGACCACTCCGCCGGCCACCACCGCACCGCCGACCACGCCGCCCCCCACCACGCCGGGCCCGACCACCCCGCCGCTGGCGGGCTGGCCGACGCCCACCGGCAGCCAGAAGGTGAACGCCACCATCGGAGTCTCCGGCACCTTCGACGGCGGGCTGAAGCGCTACTACGGCATCGGCGACGGCGGGCAGAGCGAGAGCCAGGACCCGATGTTCGAGCTGGCCGCCGGTGCCACCCTGCGCAACGTGATCATCGGGGCGCCGGCCGGTGACGGCGTGCACTGCGAGGGCAACTGCACGCTGATCAACGTCTGGTGGGAGGACGTGGGCGAGGACGCCGCCACCTTCCGCGGCGGCACCACGTACACCGTCGACGGTGGCGGCGCCCGGTCCGCCAGCGACAAGGTCTTCCAGCACAACGGCTCAGGCACCGTCTACATCAAGAACTTCCGGGCCGAGAACGCCGGGAAGCTCTACCGGGCCTGCGGCAACTGCTCCACGTCGTACCAGCGGCACGTGGTGATCGACAACGTGGTCGTCCGGGACACCGACGCGATCGCCGGCATCAACACCAACTGGGGCGACACCGCCCGGTTCAGCCGGATCACGATCGTCGACGACTCGGGCCGTGACACGTCGATCTGCGTCAAGTACAAGGGTGTGCCGAAGGGCAGCGAACCGACCAAGATCGGTGAAGGTGCCGACGGCGTCAACTGCTTCTACTCATCGTCCGACATCACCTACCAGTAGGCAGGCACGGTGGCACCGGCGCGGCCCACACGGCCCGCCGGTGCTGCCGGCTCAGGTCAGCACGGGTACGCCGGAGACATCCACCGTCTCCGGATACTTCAGACCCGCGCCGGTGTTGAGCACGACCACCCGCTCCCCGGCCCGGATCCAGCCGCCGGCGCGCAGGTGCCGGGCCGCCGTCAGGCAGGCGGCACCCTCCGGGCAGAGCAGCAGCCCCTCGCGGGCGGCGAAATCGCGCAGGTCGGCCAGGATCTCGGCGTCGTCGACGGCGACCGCGGTGCCGGCGGACTCCCGCAGCGCGGCCAGGATCAGCTCGTCGCCCAGCGGCGCCGGCACGGTGATGCCGAACGCCACGGTGTGCGCGTCCTCCCACGGCCGAGCCCGATCCTCGCCAGCGGCGAACGCCCGCACGATCGGCGCGCAGCCGGTCGACTGCACCGCCACCAGCCGGGGCAGCTTGTCGCCCACCCAGCCCAGCTCCCGCATCTCGTGCAGCGCCTTGTGGATGCCGATCAGACCGACCCCGCCACCCGTCGGATAGATGATCACATCCGGTATCTGCCAGCCGAGCTGTTCGACGATCTCGTACCCCATCGTCTTCTTGCCCTCCAGGCGGTAGGGCTCGCGCAGCGTGCCGGCGTCGAAGATCGCCCCGCCCGACTCCGCGATCAGCTCGGCCACCCGCCGGCCCGCGTCGCTGATCAGCCCGTCAACCAGGCGCAGGTCGGCACCGGCAGCCACGCACTCGCGCCGGCAGATGCTCGGCGCCGCCAGCGGCATCACGATGGTGGCTCCCATCCCCGCCCGCGCCGCGTACGTCGCCCAGGCCGAGCCGGCGTTGCCGTTGGTGGGCATCGCGATCCGCTCGACGCCCAGCTCACGCGCCCGGCTCACACCCACCGCCGCGCCGCGCGCCTTGAACGAGCCGGTCGGGATCAACCCCTCGTCCTTGACCATCAGGTCCGCGATGCCGATCTCGGCGCCGTACGCGGGGGCGCGCAGCAGCGGCGTCCACCCCTCGCCCAGCGTGGTGACGTGCCGGGGGTCGGCGACCGGCAGCAGCTCCCGGTAGCGCCACAGGTCGGCCGGGCGCAGCGGAAAGCGCTCCGGGCTGACCGCCTTCGCCACCGCCGGCAGGTCGTAGCGCGCCAGCAGCGGAGAGCCGCACTCGCACAGATTCTGCAACTGGTCGGCGGCGTGCTCCCGGCCGCAGCGTGGGCAGTCCAGGTGGGTCAGGTACACGTCGCTCCTCGCCATCAGACGGCGTCGATGCTCTGCCAGCGTCGGCTGCGCCGGCCCGGCTCGTAGACCGAATCCAGCCGCTTGGCGACCACACCGGGCAGGCCCTGCTCGCGGCCGGTACGCAGCGCCTCGTCGCCGGCACCGGGAAACCACGGCGGAGTCTGCCAGTGCGTACCGGTCAACGCCAGCCCATCGAGCAGTTCCCGGCGTTGCGCGTACGGCACGTCGACGCTGCTCACGCCCTCCAGCCACAGCAGGTCCACGAGCAGGTACGCCGCACCGGCCGGGACCCGACTGCCGCCGGCTGGGCGGATCGGGCGCACCCGACCGGCGCTGTCGATGCGGACCAGCACGCCGTCGAGCACCGCCTCGGTCGGCGCCAGCGCCTCGGCCATCGCGCGCAGCCACGGGTACCCGCCGGTGATCTCCTCGTCGGTCTCGGAGAGCAGCCGCAGCCGCCCTCCGGAGACGTACGCCATCGCCCGGACGCCGTCCCAGCGCAGCTCGTACCCCCATTCGGCGCGGTCACGGGGCAGCCTGGCGGCCGGCGTGGCGTGCATCGGGCGGATCAGTTCGGGCATCGGCGTCCAGCCGGGCGGCGCCGGATCGGTGCGCCGGACCATCCAGTCCTTGCCGCCGGTGGCGAACAGCACGTAGCGGCCGGCGGTCCGTTCACCCGAGAGGGTCACGATCACCTCGTCGTCGCGCCACTTCTCGCGGCGGTAGGTGCCCCGGTCGTGGATGACCATCCGGCCGCCCCCGTACTCGCCGGCTGGGATCTCGCCGGAGAAGTCCAGGTATTCCATCGGGTGGTCCTCGGTGTGTACGGCGAGGTGGTTGCGACCGGGGTCGCGGGGCAGGCCGCGTGGCACCGCCCAGGACGCGAGCACGCCCTCGTGCTCCAGGCGCAGATCCCAGTGCAGGCTGCGGGCGTGGTGCTGCTGGATGACGAAGCGGCCCTCGCCGTCGGCGGGCTCGGCCGACGTCGGGCTGCGCGCCGGCACCGGCTCGGGCGTGCGGGTCGCGTCCCGCCGGCGCCGGTACTCATCCAGCCGGTCCGTCACACCCCGCATTCTCCGGCAAAGCGGACCGTCGCGCTGCCTGCCCGAGTGTCCGGTTCGCTCGGCGGCTGGGGTCGCGGCGGGGTAAAACGGTCCTCATGGACCACATCGACCAGCCCACCGCCCTGCTCCCCGGCGACGTGCGGATGCCCCTGCTCGGCTTCGGCACCTGGCAGGCCACCGGCCGGGCGGGCTTCGAAGCCGTGCTGGCCGCGCTCGACACCGGCTACCGGCACCTCGACACGGCCACCATGTACGGCAACGAGCGGGAGGTCGGCCGGGCGGTCCGGGAGAGTGGGCTGCGCCGGGAGGACATCTTCATCACCACCAAGCTCCCGCCGGACCGGGTGGGCCGGGAACGAGAAACGCTGGAGGCCAGCCTGGAGGCGCTCGGCGTCGACCAGGTGGACCTCTGGTTGATCCACTGGCCGCCGTCGTCGCCGGGGGACAGCATCCCGATGTGGCGGGAGTTGCTGGCAGCCCGGGACGAGAACCTCGCCCGTGCGGTCGGGGTGAGCAACTACAGCACCGCGCAGATCGACGAGCTGATCCAGTCGACCGAGGAGAATCCGGCGGTCAACCAGATCCGCTGGGGTCCGATGCTGTACGACCGGCAGCGGCACGCCGAGCACCGGGACCGGGGTGTGGTGCTGGAGGGGTACAGCCCGTTCAAGACCACCGACCTCAGCGACCCGGTGTTGACCCGGATCGCCGGCGCGCACGGCGTCTCGCCGGCCCAGGTGGTGCTGCGCTGGCACATCGACCACGAGATCGTGGTGATCCCGAAGTCGGTGACGCCCGAGCGGATCAGCGCCAACTTCGACGTCTCCCACTTCTCGCTGACGGCGGAGGAGATGCGCGACATCGACGCGCTCGGCGGCGCCTGATACGGCGGATTCCTTCAGTCGACGGATGGTGATTGAAGGGTATCGACATAGACGTTCGTGACGGTATAGCGTGCCGTCATCGCGTTCGTCGATGCGTACGAACCCGCCGTCGCTGGAGGATCGCCATGGCCCGATCACCATCCATCCGTCTGCGCCGCCGCGGGGTGCTCGGCATCCCCGCCCTGGTGGCCGCCGCTCTGACCGTCGTCGCCCGGCCCACCTCGGCGAGCGCCGCACCGAAGGCCGAGTGCCTGGCCGACCTGCTCGGTGAGTCCTGATGGCCACCGTGGGATGGCTCGTGGACGTGCTGCGCGCCGCCGGGGTCCAGGTCGTCGTCGAGGGAGACTGGCTCAACCGCATGCGGCCGGGCTCCTTCGACCCCATCGGGGTGCTCTGGCACCACACCGCCTCGACCTCCAGCGCCAGCAACCCGCACCCGGCGCTCGGCATCTGCATCAACGGCCGGTCCGACCTGCCCGGCCCGCTCTGCCAGGCGCTCGTCGACTACAACGGCGTCTTCCACGTCATCTCGGCCGGCAGGTGCAACCACGCCGGAGTCAGCGGCGGCAGCGGGCCGATCCCCGCCGGGGACGGCAACACCCTCATGATCGGCTGGGAGATCGACTACAACGGCGTCAGCCAGGAGATGACCGCCGCGCAGTACAACGCGTCGATCGCCGCCACCGCCGCCGTGCTCAAACGGCTGGGCCGGGACAGCAGCTACGCCCGGGGCCACCGGGAAACCAGCACCACCGGCAAGATCGACCCGTCCTTCATCGACCTCAACGTCATGCGCGCTGACGTGGCGGCGAAGATGGCCGGCGGCGGCACCGCCTGGTCGTCCATCGCCGACAACACCACCGCCGGCCGGTTCACCGCCAGCGCCAACTGGGGTGTGTCGACGTACTCCGGGCAGCGGTACGGCGCCGACTACCGGTACGCGGACCCCGTCGCGAGCAGCGACGTCGCGTGGTACCGGTTCAACGTCCCGGCCACCGCCAGTTACCGCGTCGAGGCGTGGTGGCCGGCGAACTCCGGCTACAACAGCGCCACCCCGTACATCGTCGCCACCAGCAGTGGCAACCGGACGGTCACCGTCGACCAGCGGGCCACCGGCGGCCAGTGGCGCGTCCTCGGCACGTTCACGCTGCCGGCTGGCGACGCCAACCGGGTCGGCGTGAGCCGGTGGAGCAGCGCCACCGGCCTGGTCATCGCCGACGCCGTCCGGCTCACCCGGGTCTGACCGCGTCCGCCGCCCGACCCAAACCGGGCAGCGGACGGCGGCGTAGACATTTAAGGTCATTGCTTCGTACGAACGAAGGAGCATTGTGATCCGCTTCCGCGACATCCTGGCCGTCGGCGTCATCACCGCCGCCACGGTCGCGCTGGCCGCCGCTCCGGCGCAGGCCGACAGCGTCAGCCGGTATGCCCATGCCCACTTCGACGGCGAAGGCGGCAGCATGTTCGTCGACGTGACGCGGCCAGCTGTCGGAGCCACCGTGGTGGACGTCGAGTGGCAGAGGAGTGTCTGTGGCACCACGGATGGCGTATACGCCTGTGACAGCGTCCACCGCGTGGCTTACGACGTGCCGGTCACCCGCTTCTCGTTCTCGTTGACCGGTGCCAAGCTCACCGCGACGGTGCCATACCAGGAGCGTCAGCGACACTGCGAGGTGATCAACGAGGACGAGGTCTGCGACGGGTGGCAGGAGAGCACGGGCAGCACCACCCTCAAGGTCACCTGGGCGGCACTCGACGAGCCGCTTCGGCGCGAGCGGTGGACGGGCGAGGACGGCACCGTCCACATCACCACGTCGGCGTGGACAACTGTCTCGGGCAGCGGTTTTGGCAGCTCGTACGACGATCCGGCCAGCAGCTTCGGCCAGTTGTCCCGGTCGCGGTCCATTCCGCCAGCCGCCTGAGCGAGCCTCGAACTGGGGGCGTGACCTGACGGTCACGCCCCCTCAGCTGCCGATCTTGTCCAGTTCGGCAAGATCCTCCTCGGAGAGCGTGAGCGCCGCGCCCGCGACGTTCTCACGCAGGTGCGCGGTCGACGACGTACCCGGGATGAGCAGGATGTTCGGCGAGCGTTGCAGCAGCCAGGCCAGGGCGACGGACATCGGCGTCGCGGCCAACCGGGTGGCCACGGACTCCAGCGCGGAGGACTGCAGTGGGCTGAAGCCGCCGAGGGGGAAGTAGGGCACGTAGGCGATGCCCTGCTCGGCGAGTACGTCGATCAGCTTGTCGTCGTTGCGGTGCGCGAGGTTGTACATGTTCTGCACGCAGACGATCGGCGCGATGGCCTGTGCCTCGGCGACCTGCTCCGCGGTCGCTGTGCTCACACCGAGGTGCCGGATCAGGCCCTGCTGTTGGAGTTCGACGAGCGTCTCGAACGGCTCGGCGAGCGAGCCGGGCTGGGGTCCCGCAGCGTTGCCGAGCCGGAGGTTGACCAGGTCGAGCACCTCGACTCCGAGGTGTTCCAGGTTTTCGTGCACGGCCCGGCGTAGGTCCTCGGGCTTGCGGGCCGGCGGCCAGCCGCCCTGTGGGTCGCGGGTCGCGCCAACCTTGGTCACGATGTGCAGCGAGTCGGGGTAGGGGTGCAGCGCCTCGCGGATCAGGTGGTTGGTGATGTGTGGGCCGTAGGCGTCGCTGGTGTCGATGTGGGTGATGCCGAGATCGACGACCTCCTTGAGCACGGCGAGTGCGCCGTCGTGGTCGGCGGGCGGCCCCATGACCCCGGGGCCGGCGAGCTGCATGGCACCGTAGCCGAACCGGGTGACGGTCAGGTCGCCCAGCGTCCAGGTGCCGCCGGGAAGGGAGGTGGAGAGCATTGCGTACCTCAGGTTTCGTCGTGGTCCAGGCGCCGCTCGCGCCTGGCGGTTCCTCCTCCACGATGGGGGTGTAACTTTCCGATGGGAAGTAGGCACCTGAAAGTGCGTAGCGCACCTACGGTCACAGGAGCGGTCGATGGCAACGATGACGGCGGCGCAGAAGAGGGCCCAGGCCAGAGCGGAATATGACGCCTTCCTGGCGGAATGCCCCAGTCGCCAGCTGCTGGACCGTCTCTCCGACAAGTGGGTCGCGTTGATCCTGGCCGCGCTGGGTAACGACGGCTCGCACCGGTTCGGCGCCGACTGCGCCGGCGAGCCCCGGGCGTTGCGCTACTCGGAACTGTCCCGCCTGCTGGCCGGCGTCAGTCAGAAGATGCTCACTCAGACGCTGCGCGCCCTGGAACGGGACGGTCTGATCACCCGCACTGCGATGCCGACCGTGCCCGTCACGGTCTCCTACGAGCTGACCGAGCTGGGCCGCTCACTGCACCAGACGATGCGCGGCCTCAAGATCTGGGCCCAGGCGCACATGGACGACGTGTTCGCCAACCGCGAGACGTACGACACCCGCGCCAGCGGAGAGCGCACGCCGAGCGCTGCGGGGGCGTGAGCGCCGGGTACGAATCGGCCCCGCCAAGCTGTGCCTGGCGGGGCCGACAGTTGAACAACTCTCTGGGCGTCACCGGTCACGCCCGGTCGTGCTCAGGTGCGCGAGCAGGTTGCCCCGTTGAGCGAGAAGCTGGTCGGGGACGAGTACGACCCGTTCAGGGTGCCCTGGTAGCCGAAGCTGGCCGTGCCGCCGGGTGCGATCGATCCGTTGTGGCCGACGTTGCGGGCAGTCACCGCGGAGCCGCTCTGGTTGACCGTGGCGTTCCAGGCGTTGGTGACGGTCTGGCCGCTGGGCAGCGTGTAGTTGAGCGTCCAGCCGTTGATCGCGCTGGACCCGGTGTTGGTGATCTGCACGTCGGCGGTGAAGCCGTTGTTCCACGAGTTCGGCGTGTACTTCACCGCGCAGCCCGAGCTACCGCCCGGCGGCGGCGTGGTCCCCGGGGGCGGGGTGGTGGGGTTGTTGCCGCCGCCGTTGACGTTCGCGGAGAACGAGGTCACCGCGAGGCCGGCGCCGCCCTGCCAGGGCTCGAAGCCGGCCTGGATGCTGGTCAGGTACCAGCTGTTGGTGATCGCGCCCCGGTTGCGGACGTCGTTGATGAACTCCAGCACGCTGAAGTTCAGGCTGGAGATCGCCGACGGCGCGACGTACGAGATGACGTTGTTCCCACCGTTGTTGCCCTGCCAGACCTCCCAGGTCCGGCCGGCGAGGGTGGTGTTGCCGACCCGGGAGCCGATGGGCTGGATCGAGCCCTGCCGGTTGAGCCAGATCATGATCTCCATCTGGTTCACGCCGTCGCGCTTGGGTGACGGGTCCAGCCAGATGTCGTACGACGCGTTGTAGATGGCGCCGCTGACGTACCGGTAGTTGATGCTGCTGGTGGCGCTGCTGATCTGGCTCACCTGGATCGGCAGGTTCGTGCCGGGGGAGCAGTTGGTGTAATGACAACCGAAGAACACCGAGGGGTACGCCGTGGGCGCGCCGTTGGTGGGGTTGCTGCCGTTCTGCGTGGTGATCTCGAAGCCGGTGCTGGTGACGTTGATGCACTGCTGGGCGGTGGTGCCCCAACGGTTGTTCTGCGCCACGTACCGGCCCTGGATGGTGGTGGAGCCGTACTGCTCGCAGATCTGCGTGTCGGCGGAGGCGGTGCCGCCGAGGGCCACGGCGACGAGCGAGCTCGTGAGTAGCAGCCCGGCGACGGCCAGGGCCCGAAGTTGACGTTTCATGACGCTCCTTGACTCGGCGCGTGCCGGGCGCCGGATGTGGTGGGGCGGTGCGGGAGCGCTCCCACGCTCAATGACACATTTACATGCCTGAAATTCTGGCGCAACCGCATGTACCAAACTGGTGAATTGTGAGGATTGCCACCCCGCGCCGGACGGCTGCCACGGGACGGCCAGCTAAGCGACTCGAGCCGCCGACGAGCGCCGCCGGGCCGGCCGATTGGGGCCTGGTGTGCACCGATAGCTCCGAGTAGCGTGTTGCCTCCAACGCGTGCCGTAACCCCTCCGGAGGCGTACACCACCATGGGTGGCTCCCCCCTGCGCATCCTCGTCGTCGGCGCGGGCATCGCCGGCCTGGCCGTGGCCCGGGCGCTACGCCTGGCGGGCTTCCGGCCCGACGTCACCGACAAGCTGCCGCCGGGTGAGTCCACCGTGACCGGGCTCTACCTGCCCGGCAACGCCGCCCGCGCGCTGCACCAGCTCGACCTGCACGACCCGGTCCGCCCACTCGGGCAGGTCATCCACCGGCAACGCTTCTTCGACGCGACAGGCGCGCCGCTGTGTGAGGTGGACCTCGACACCCTCTGGGCCGGCGTCGGCGAATGTCGGGCGCTGCCCCGGGCGGACCTGCACCAGGTGCTGCTTAGCGGCGCCGGCGGCGCCGTCCGCCACGGCGCCGAGGTCCGCACCCTGGACCTGCTCCCGCGCGCGGTCGGCGTCACCTTCACCGACGGCACCACCACCGAGTACGACCTGGTCATCGGCGCCGACGGGCCACGTTCCTCGGTCCGTTCGCTGGCCGCGCTCGGCGGACCGCCCCGCCCCGTCGGGCAGGTCGTCTACCGGGCCGTGCTGCGCGACGGCCCACCCGTGAGTGAGTGGACCGCACTGCTCGGGCAGCGCTCCGGTCTGCTGTTGGTGCCGATCGGCGAGGGCCGGCTGCACTGCTATGCCGACGAGGCCGGCACCGAGCCGCCCGTCGACCCGCTGGCCCGGCTCCGCGAACTCTTCGGCGACTACCGGGGCCCCGTGCCCGAGGTGCTGGAGATGCTGACGCCGGACCAGGTCCACGTAGGGCTCACCGACGAGGTGGAGTTGGGTCGCTGGTACCGGGGCCGGGTGCTGCTGGTCGGTGACGCCGCGCACGCCACCGCGCCGACCCTGTCGCAGGGTGCCGCCATGGCACTGGAGGACGCCGTGGTGCTGGCCGAATCGCTGCGCGCCGCCGGCAGTGTCGAGGCGGCGCTGGTGGCGTACGAGAGTCGTCGCCGACCACGTACCCGATGGGTGCGGGACCGGACCCGCGACCGCAACCGGACCAGGGACGTGCCGCCGGCGCTGCGCGACCCGCTGCTGCGCGGACGCGGCGGTCGGATCTTCGGGGAGCACTACCGGCTACTGGTCGGCCCGCTGTAGGCCCGTAGTAGATCGTGTCACGCCACCCCACGCGGCGCTGCGACCTGCCGGGGACTATCCTCCCTACGGATGACGGCCCGCAGATAACCAGCGTGTGCCGAGCGACAACCGAGAACCGGAGGCCACTCGTGACCACCGTCGCACCCAAGCCGGTCGTGACCCGGCCCTGGCCGGTCCGAGAGCCGGTCAAGGGGTCGGCCATCGCCCGGCTGCTGCGGACCACGGACGCGAAGCAAATCGGGATCATGTACATGGTCACCGCGTTCGTGTTCTTCATGATCGGTGGCCTGATGGCCCTGGTCATGCGGGCTGAGCTGGCTCGACCCGGGCTGCAGTTCCTGTCGCCCGAGCAGTACAACCAGCTCTTCACGATGCACGGCACGATCATGCTGCTGTTCTTCGCGACACCGATCGTGTTCGCCTTCGCGAACTACATCGTGCCGATCCAGATCGGCGCGCCCGACGTTTCCTTCCCCCGCCTGAACAGCTTCGCCTACTGGCTGTACCTGTTCGGCGGCACGATGGCGACCGCCGGCTTCATCACCCCGGGTGGCGCCGCCGACTTCGGCTGGTTCGCGTACGCGCCGCTGAGCAGCGTCGAGCACTCGCCCGGCGTCGGCGCCAACATGTGGGTCATGGGCCTGGCCATCTCCGGCCTGGGCACCATCCTCGGCGCGGTGAACATGATCACCACGATCCTTACCCTGCGTGCGCCCGGCATGACCATGTTCCGGATGCCGATCTTCACGTGGAACATCCTGGTCACCAGCCTTCTGGTGATCCTGGTCTTCCCGCTGCTGGCCGCCGCGCTCTTCGCGCTCGCCGCGGACCGCATCCTCGGCGCCCACGTGTACGACCCGGCGACCGGTGGGCCGATGCTCTGGCAGCATCTGTTCTGGTTCTTCGGCCACCCCGAGGTGTACATCGTCGCGCTGCCGTTCTTCGGCATCATCAGCGAGGTCATCCCGGTCTTCTCCCGCAAGCCGATCTTCGGCTACAAGGGTCTGGTCGCCGCGACCATCGCGATCGCCGCGCTCTCCATGAGCGTCTGGGCGCACCACATGTTCGCCACCGGTCAGGTGCTGCTGCCGTTCTTCAGCTTCCTGAGCTACCTGATCGCCGTGCCGACCGGTATGAAGTTCTTCAACTGGATCGGCACCATGTGGCGGGGCCAGATCAGCTTCGAGACGCCCATGCTCTGGGCGGTCGGCTTCCTGGTCACGTTCCTCTTCGGTGGTCTGACCGGTGTGCTGCTGGCCAGCCCGCCGCTGGACTTCCACGTGTCGGACTCGTACTTCGTGGTGGCCCACTTCCACTACGTGCTCTTCGGCACCATCGTGTTCGCGGTCTTCGCCGGCATCTACTTCTGGTTCCCGAAGATGTTCGGCCGGATGCTCGACGAGCGCCTGGGCAAGGTGCACTTCTGGCTCACCATGATCGGCTTCCACACCACCTTCCTGGTGCAGCACTGGCTCGGCAACGAGGGCATGCCCCGCCGGTACGCCGACTACCTGCCCAGCGACGGCTTCACCACGCTGAACATGATCTCGACGGTCGGCGCGTTCATCACCGGTATCTCCACGCTGCCGTTCATCTACAACTGCTGGAAGTCGTACAAGACCGGCCCGGTCGTCGAGGTGAACGACCCCTGGGGTCACGGCAACTCGCTGGAGTGGGCGACCAGCAGCCCGCCCCCGCTGCGCAACTTCGACCGGATGCCCCGGATCCGCTCCGAGCGGCCGGCGTTCGACGCGAAGTTCCCGGAGTTGGCCGCTGGCGGCCAGAGCCTGGCCGGCCCGCCGGAGGGTGGCTCCAAGCCGCTCACCAGCGAGTCGGACGGCGGTGCCAGCTACCGCGAGGACACCGCCAGCGACATCGACCGGCACTGACGCTCAACTGAGCCCTACGACGGGCGCCGCCCCCGGATCCACGGGAGCGGCGCCCGTCGCCATGTCCGGGCACCACCGCGCGCATACCGAACCGGCGACCCGCAGCGCCCCCGCACGTCGCGGCCTGCGCTGCCCTGTCCGTGCTGGTGTGCCCGCGCTTCTGTGGCCGTGCTGCTCGGGTCGTGCTGCTCGGGTCGTGCTGCTCGGGTCGTGCTGCTCCGGCCCGGCATCGGCGGGCCGTTCGCCGTCTCGACCGGGCGACAGCGGCGGGCCAGGTCGACGGCGGCGGGCCCGGGGGGCAAGTGCCAAACGAGCGTGATGTCTGTGAGACATCAAAATGTCTCACAGACATCACGCTCGTTGGCGGGCTTACCCCCTGGTGGCGCCTGGGCTCGCCCCGACGGTCACGGCGCAGAACGGGCGGTCAGCGGGTGGGCGGTTAGCGGGGGCGACCAGCGTGGGCGGTCGGCGTATTGGTGGTCGGTGTGGGCGGTCGGCGTGCGGTCCGTCAGCGTGGGCGGTCGTGCGTGCGGGCCTGTCGGCGCGGGCGGTGGTCAGCGGGTGGCGGGAGTGAGGTCTGGTTCGGGTTGCGGTAGGGGTACCGCGCTGGCGTCGGTGCTGGCGGCGGCGTTGCGGCGGCGGCGCAGCTCGATCGGGAGCACGACCAGGGTGACCAGCGCACCCAGCGCGCCGGTCACCACGAAGCCCCAGAGCGGCGAGCTGGCGTCGATCACCGCGCCGGCGAGCGGTGCGCCCATCGCGATGCCGACGGTGACGGCGGAGCCGTGCAGGCCCATGGCTTCGCCGCGTACCTCGGCCGGGGCCAGTCGGCTGACGGCGTCGGAGGAGGCCGCGATGGTCGGTGCGCAGAGCGCCCCGGCCGGGATCAGTGCCAGGCAGAGCAGCCACCAGTGCCCGCCGCCCAGCCCGACCGGGATGGTGCACAGGGCCAACGCCCCGGTCAACGCCAGCGGGGAGATCGAGCGGTGCACAGCCCCGTAGGTGAATCCGCCGGCCAGCGAGGCTACCGCCCAGACGGCCAGCACCGCGCCGGTCCAGCCGACCTCGTCGCTGGCACGCAGGACGGCGACCACTGCCACGTCCGTGCCGCCGAGCACCAGGGTCGCGGCGGCGCTGAGCGCCAGGACGGCGAGCAGTTGGGGCGTCAACCACTCCTGGTACGGCACCCGGCGGCGCGGGCCGACCGGCTCGGCCGCGCCGCGAATCGGCGGGTTGAGCAGCCATAGGGCGATCCCGGCGGCAACGATCCCACCGCCGACGAGGTACATGGTGGTCTGCGCCGAGATCGCGGTAACCAGGGCGACGGCCAGCGCTGGGCCGATCATGAAGGACAGCTCGACCGACATTGAGTCCAACGCGTACGCCGGTCGCCGTTGATCTTCCGGAACCAGCGCGGCGATCGACTGGCGGACCACCGAGAAGATGGGCAGGGCCAGCGAGCCGGCCACGAAGGCGGTAGGCAGCAACAGCGCGTACGGCAGCGACGGCGCGGTGCTCCAGAACGCGGCCTCGGCGATCGCCGTGAGCACCAGCACCGGGCGCAGACCGCGTCGGTCCACCAGCCGGCCGAGCAGCGGGCCGCCGATCGCCGCGCCGACGGTGATGGCCGCGCCCACCAGGCCCGCCGCCCCGTAGCCCCGGTCGAGGTCCAGAACCACGTGAAAGGTCAGGGTGACCCCGGTCGCGGTGAGCGGGATGCGGGCGAGGACGGCGATCAGCAACAGCGACCGCAGGCCGGGCAGGGCGAGCGCTGTCCGGTAAGGCTTCATGTTCACGTCGGTCCGTACCTCCGGCGACATCTTCGACCGGCGGCGGACCGATGGCCAGCCAATTACCGCGTCATGCGGCCCTGATCACAGGCGCGCCGTGCAGGGTCACTCCGGCGCCGTCCATCGCCCGCAGCGCCACGTCGGTGGTCGCCGGAGCGACCGCGGCGGTCAGCTCCAGCAGCACGGTGGTGGCGAAGCCCTCCCGGGCGGCGTCCAGCGCGGTGGCCCGGACGCAGTGGTCGGTGGCGATTCCGACCACGTCGACCCGGTCCACGTCGTGCCGGCGCAGCCAGTCGGCCAGGCACTCGCCGTCGTCGGCGTGCCCCTCGAAACCGGAGTACGCCGCCGCGTGCTCGCCCTTGTGGAAGATCGCCTCGACGCGCCCGGTCGCCAGGTCGGGGTGGAACTCCGACCCGCTGGTGCCGACCACACAGTGCCGGGGCCAGGACTCCACGAAATCCGGTGGGTCGCCGAAGTGCGCGCCCGGGTCGACGTGGTAGTCCTTCGTGGCGACCACGTGGTCCCACCGGTCCGGCTCGCTGGCGAGCAGCCGGGAGATGCCGGCGGCCACCCCGGCACCCCCCGCGACGGCCAGTGAGCCGCCCTCGCAGAAGTCGTTCTGTACGTCCACGATGATCAGCGCGTTGGCCATCGGGGTCCCTCTCCTCTTGCTCGGGTCAGCGGCAGCGGTCCTGGACGAACTCAGGCGGCGGGTAGGACGGTGACCGGCACGGCCGGGTCGCCGGCCGACAGCTTCAGCCCCTCCCACGGGATGGAGATGAGACATTCCCGCAGGTGCGCCCGCGACTCGTCGAGGGTGGGCAGGGTCACCGGCTCGCCGTCGACCACGTACGACCGCTGGAGCATCCGGTCGTTGGCCTGCCGATCCGGCACGCCCTGCGGGACGATGATCTCCTCGGTGGCGGTGCCGGTCGGCTTGTGTCGGCGGACCGCGACCTTCCGGCCGCCGATGGTCGCCTTGTGTTCGGAGCGCTTCACCACGGGCCGGCCCTCGACCTCGACGAGCTTGTAGACCAGCCCGGCGGTCGGTGCCCCGGAGCCGGTGACCACGGCGGTGCCCGCGCCGTACATGTCGACCGGCTCGGCGGCCAGCGCGGCGATGGCGTACTCGTCCAGGTCACCCGAAACGATGATCTTGGTTTCGGTCGCGCCCAACGAGTCGAGCAGTTCGCGGGACTGCTGGGCGATCACCGCCAGGTCACCCGAGTCGATCCGTACCGCCCGCAGGTCCGGCCCGGCCACCGCGATGGCGTTGCGGATGCCCTGGCTGATGTCGTACGTGTCGACAAGCAGCGTCGTGTCCTTGCCCAGCGTGGCCACCTGCGAGGCGAACGCCGCCCGCTCGTCGTCGTGCAGCAGGGTGAACGCGTGCGCCGCAGTGCCGGCCGTGGGGATGCCGTAGCGCGCACCGGCGGCGAGGTTGGAGGTGAACCGGAACCCGGCCAGGTACGCGGACCGCGCCGCGGCCACCGCCGCCTCCTCGTGTGCCCGACGCGACCCCATCTCGATCAGCGCCCGGCCCCGAGCCGCGGTCACCATCCGGGCCGCCGCTGCCGCCACCGCGCAGTCGTGGTTGAGCACCGAGAGCGCCAGCGTCTCCAGCACCACGCACTCGGCGAAGCCACCGGAGACGGTGAGAATCGGCGAGCCGGGGAAGAACAGCTCACCCTCGGCGTACCCGTCGATGTCGCCGGTGAAGCGGTAGTCGGTGAGCCAGGCCGCCGCCGCGTCGTCGACCACGCCCGTCCGGCGCAGGAAGTCGACCTCGGCCGGGTCGAACCGGAAGTCGCGGATCAGGTCGATCAGCCGGGCGGTGCCGGCGACCACGCCGTACCGACGGCCGGTCGGCAGCCGGCGGCTGAACACCTCGAAGACGCATCGGCGGTCAGCGGTGCCGTCCTTCAGCGCGGCGCTGACCATCGTCAGCTCGTAGTGGTCGGTCAACAGCGCGGGGCGGAGGTTGCTCACCGCCCCAGCCTAAGGTTCAGCCCGCGTCGCCGCCCTCGTGGCCCGGGATCGACCGTAGTGCGGCCCACAACTCGGCCCGGCCGGTCACGCCGAGCTTGGTGTAGATCCGCTGAAGGTGGTTCTCCACCGTGCGTGCGGAGAGGTAGAGGCGCTCGGCGATGGCCTTGCTGGCCGCGCCGTGCGCGGCGAGGCGGGCCACCTGCCACTCGCGTTCGGTCAGCACCGGCGCCCCGGCGCGCAACGCTGGCGTGCGGATCAGGTCACAGCGGCCGAGCAGCCCGGCCAGCCGCTCCCGGGCCTCGCCGGCCGCCACGGAGTGCTGCTGGCGCAGCAGGTGCAGGGCCTGAGCGGTGGCCTCGGCGGCGTACACGGTCAGCTCCAGCGCGGCGTAGTCGTCGGCGGCCGCGAGCAGACCCGTGGCGGAGTTGGTCACCGCGGCCCGGGCGTGCCGGGCCAGCAGTGGCGGTAGCACCCCGTCCACCCGCTCGGAGAGCTCCGCGAGGCGCTGCGCCACGGTGCGCCGGCTGCCGTCGGAGCAGGTGGGCCCGGTCGGTGCGCCGGCCTGGTCCAGCCGGACCAGGTCGTGCAGGACGTGCACCTCGTGCCCGGCGAAACCGTCCGCCCGCAGCCTCTCGGCCAGGTCGCTGAACTGCTTGACCGCGCCCGGCAGGTCACCCGACGCGGCGAGCATCGCGCCCCGGGCCTGCTCCAGCCACGGGTAGAGCACCGCCATGCCCGGTGCGTGGGTGCGGTCGGCCTCGGCCATCGCCTCGGCGGCCTGCGCCGCGTCACCGCGCAACGCCGCCGCCTGGGCCCGTTCGGCCTGGGCCAGACCGGCGTAGACCCGGCTGGTCGCGAGCACCGCGCAGGCGCCCAGCGAGGTGCGCATCGCCGCGTCGCTCTGCCCGCGCAGCCGCGCCGCGTACGCCTGGAGGATGGCCAGGTAGCCGGTGCCGAGCCGGAAGTCGCCGGCGCCCGCGAGGTCGGCGAACTCGTCGGCCACGATCGCGTCGATCCCGACCAGGTCGCCGGTGAGCATCAGCCGGGTGCCCCGGGCCAGCTCCAGGGCCAGTTGCAGGTACGGCATGTCGGTGCGCCAACTGGCCGCCGAGGAGTGCACCTGGGCGATCGCCGCGCCGCTGCGGGACAGCTCGCCCTGCGCGGCCTGGACGTGCGCGATGGTGCTGCGGGCCAGCTCGCGGGCGGCGACGCTGGCCGCCGGCCGGTCCAGCACGCGCTGGCTCAGCCGCACGGCGGTGGCCGTGTCCAGCCGGTGCAGGCGCATGATCGCCTCGAAGGCGTGCACGCGCGCCCGGTCGGCGGAGTCGCCGAGCTGCTCGACCCGGCTCGCGATCTCCTCCACCGTGGACTGCCGGCTCAGCCCCCAGTAGCTGACCATTCCGCGGACGGTCAGCCACCGGCAGAGCCGGCGCTCGTCGCCGGGTTCGAGGGTCACCGCGTCGAGGACGGTGATCGCCTCGTCCGGCCGGTCGGCGAACATCAGGATGGTGGCCAGCAGCTCCGCGGCGTCCGAGCCGCCGTCGGCGTCCAACGCGGCGCGGGCCAGCCGAGTCGCCAACGGCACGTCGTAGCGGGTGAACGCCTGCACCGCGGCGTCCACCAGCAGGGTGGCGTCCTGTGCGGTGCCCGAGTCGAGTCGCCACACCGCCACCCGCAGCAGGTCGTCGCGGCGACGCTTGCCGACCCGCTCCAGCAGCTCGGCGAGGTGCGCCTGTAGTCGGCGGGTGCGGCTGACCGGGCAGCGGCGGCGCATCACCTCGCCGTAGAGCGGATGGGCCAGCCGTACGTTGGTGCGCCGGTCGTGCTGCACGACGGTGATCAGACCGCGTTCCTCGGCGGTCTCCACATCGGACGGATTGGCGGCCTGGTTGAGCAGGTGCAGGCCGAGTGGTTCGCCGAAGGCGACCAGTTCGACGACGGTGCGGACGCCGTCGGTGAGCTGCCCGACGCGGGTGTCGATCAGCTCGGTCAGGCTGGGCGCCAGCTCCAGCCGGCCAGTCCACTTCCAGATGCCGTAGGTGCGCTTCAACTCCTCGCTGCCGTTGGCGGCGTGCACCAACTCGCGTAACAGCAGTGGGTTGCCGGCGGACAGGCGGCCGAGCCGGTCGGCGGAGCCGGCGTCGACCGGGCCGCCCAGGATCGCCGCCAGCAGGCCGGCGGTCTCCGACGGTGGCATCGGGGTCAGCTCGACATGCTCGACCAGGTCGTCCGTCCAGAGTGCGCGGATCGGCAGCGGGATCTGTTCGCCGTCGCGCAGGGTGCCGACGACTGTCGCGTTGTCGGTGCGGGCGACCAGGTGCACCAGCGCCGCCGAGGGCGGGTCGAGCAGGTGCGCGTCGTCGATCGCGAGCACGATCCGTCGGCCGGCGGCCTGCTGCTGCAGAACGCTGAGCGCCCAGCGCAGAATGCCGGCGGGGGAGAGGCCCTGGGGCTGCTCCGCGGGGAGGACCTGCACGAGCCCACCGAAGGGCAGCGCGGCCGTGGTGGCGCTTGCCGCGATGGACCAGATCGCATACCGGTCGGTGGGCAGCGCGTTGACACCCTCGCGCAGCAGCCGGCTCTTGCCGATGCCCGCGCTGCCGCTGAAGAAGAGCCCTCGGCCGGCCTCGCCGGTCACCGCCGCCAACAGGCGGTTGAGTTCATCGGTCCGGCCGACGAACTTCCATCGACTCATCCGCGCAGCATATCCATCGAATTCCGTCCGCGCTCGTACCGTCACGCACCGAAGTTGAGTAGTGGCACAATTACCCATGAGTATCCGAGTGTTCTGCCTGGTCGGCGGGCCGCCCGTAGTCTTCCGGCATCCGGGTACCGTCACCGGAGTTTCCACCCGACCGGCCCGACCGGTCGCCTGCCCCGGGAGGCACCTGATGCAGCAGGGCCCTCTCCCCTCGGTCGATTCGTCGGCCAACCTGGCCAGCCCAGCCAACCTGCCGACCTGCGGCCCGTTGCCCGACGAGGTCGGTGTGACAGGCCCCGGCTCCCAGGAGCCGCTCGGCGTTGTCGCTGTCGGTCCGGCCGGCGCCGACCGGCGCGCGGTCCTCGCCACCCTCGTCGGGCTCGACCCGGTGATGCTCACCGTGCCGGCGGGCAGCTGGCTGGTGGTGCGGCACGCCAAGGTGCCCACCCGGGCGGCGTTCGTGCCCGGCTACCGGCAGCCGCATTCGTACGGCGCGGACCGCGACGCCGCCGGCCCGGCCCTGGCCCGCCCGCCGCGACGGGTCGAGTTGAGCGTGCCCGAGCCGCTGCTGCGGCACTTCACCCTGATCGACACACCCGACACGGGAACGCTCGGTGTCGCCGGCGTGCGGGTGCTGCTCGACGCCGTCGGCCGGGCCGGCGCGCTGCTCTTCGTGATCGCGGCCGACCAGGCGTTCACCGCCCCGGAGCTGAACCTGCTCGCCGAGGTGGCCGCGTCCCCCGTGGAGGTCGTCTTCGCGGTGACTCCCGGCGCGGCGGGTTGGGCCCCGCCGACCGACAGCGCGGTGACGACCCAGGACGCGGGGTTGTCCGCCCCGCCGGCCGGCGGGCCCCCTGGCGAGGTGGACTCGATCGCGGTGACGGTGGCGGCGCACCGGGCGGCGCTGCTGGCCGCCGTGCCATCCCTGGCCGGCGCGCGGTGGTTCCCGATCGACGGCGTGGACTCCGCCGACCTGCGCCGGGCGCTGGTGGGTTGGTCGGCGGGCGAGGGGCTGCAGCGGGCCAGCACCGATCCGCCGGTGTTGCCGGGCCAGCACGACCGGGTGCCGGTGGTCGCCGACCCGGGGGACTGGTCCGGGCAGCTCGACCGGCGGAGCCGTTCCTGCGCCCAGCGGATCCGCCAGCACCTCGCCCTGGAGTTGGCGAACATCCACCTGCGGGCCGTCCAGGAGATCGTCTTCGGGGTCGGCTGCGCCGGCCTGCCGGATCTGCTGGACCGGGAGATGGCGGCCCTGTCGCTGCTGGCCACCGCGCAGTGCGATCAGGCGGTGCGGCGCATCCTGGACGACGCCGCCACCCAGGTGCTCGGCGCGCCGCCGGTCGAGGGCGTACGCCGCCGGATCGCCACGGCCGTGCAGTACGGCCTGGTGGACCACCGACCCGGCCGTGACCTGGACCGGGTCCTGCTGATCACCAGTACGGCCGGTGTGGCCAGGCTGACCGGCGCCGAGGCGATCGACGCGCTGGCCAGCTACCCGACGGCGTACCGCGACGAGGTGCTGCCGCCGGTCGCGGTGGCGCTCTCCGGTGGTTGCTGGCAGCAGTGGCGTGCCCCGGGCAACGACGACCACAGCGCCGCGCGGGCGTGGTCCCAGCGGGCGCTGCGGGAGGTCGAGTTGGAACTTTCCCGGGAGATCTCCCGACGGTTCGAGGTGATCCGCCTCTCTCTGGGCGTGGTGCTCTCCGATGCGGTCGACCACGGCCTTCTGCTCGCCTGATGCCGTGGTTGTCCGCTGTCGCGGGTGCCTACCATGCCTCGTTTCCGACGGTGGCCGGGGTGGTTCCGGGGCGGCCGGGACGGGCGATCCGCGACGAGCCGGCGTTCCGGTTCCTCGGTTCCGGGAAACCGGTGGCACGATGGGGGGCATGGCGGCTCCGCAGGTTGCACCGGTCGAGATGTCGGCCACCGACGAGGTGCCGGCGGCGGACCAGCAATGGGTGACGATCGTGTGGGACGACCCGGTCAACCTGATGACGTACGTGACCTGGGTGTTCCAGAAGCTGTTCGGCTACAGCCGGGAGAGAGCGGAGCAGCTCATGCTGGACGTGCATCACAAGGGCCGTGCCGTGGTCTCCACGGGCGCCCGGGAGCGGATGGAGCACGACGCGTCGCAGTTGCACGCGTACGGGCTGTGGGCGACGGTGGACAAGTCGTGAGCATGTTCCGCCGCCAGGCCGGCCGTTACGTCGCCACCTTCGCGGTCGACGAGGTGCGGGTGCTGCGCAAGGTCGCCTCCGAGGTGGTGGGTCTGCTCACCGACGGGTTCGACCACACCGACCCGGTCGTGGGCCGGCTCTTTCCGGCGGTCTACCCCCAAGACGCGCCCGGCACCGCCGAGTTCCGCCGCTACACCGAGGGCGACCTGAAGACCGCCAAGATCGACCAGGCGGGGGCCATCCTGGCCGCGCTGCCCGACGAGGCGGGCGGCGAGGTGCGGTTGGACGCCGAGGCGGCCGAGGCGTGGCTGCGGGCGTTGAACGACGCGCGGCTGGCGATGGGCGTCCGGCTGGAGATCAAGGACGGCACCGACCTGGGCGAGGAGTTGGACGACGCGGTGGCCGAGGACCCGGCGTCCAGCCGGGTGTTCCAACTGTCGGTCTACGCGTACCTCGGATATCTACAGGAGTCGCTGCTCAACGCCTTGATCGACTAGGCGTGACCGGCACCACTTCAGGCCCCGCCCAGCACGGGTTAGGCTGGTACACGTGCTGAGCATCGAGCGGTCGATCATCGACGCGATCGTCGCCCACGCGCGCCGGGACCACCCCGACGAGGCGTGCGGCGTCGTCGCCGGCGCCATCGGCAGCGACACCCCGACCCGGCACATCCCGATGGACAACGCGGCGCGGTCGATGACCTTCTACGAGTTCGACTCGATGGAGCAGCTGCGGGTGTGGCGGGAGATGGACGACCGGGACGAGGAGCCCGTGGTCATCTACCACTCGCACACCGCCACCGAGGCCTACCCGTCCCGCACGGACGTCTCCTTCGCCGGTGAGCCGGGGGCGCACTACCTGCTCGTCTCGACCCGTGAGCCCGACTCGGAGGAGATCCGGTCGTTCCGGATCGTCGACGGCGTGGTGACCGAGGAGCCGGTCCGGATCGTGGAGGCCGGGGTCGACCCGCACGCCGTGCAGTCCTACATGTTCGGGCAGAGCCCGGCGACGGTCGACTACGAGTGTTCCGACCGCTGACCCGTCAGCGTCCGCACCCGTCTCACGTCCCGTCACCGTTGGCACACCCGAATGAGGAGCACGACATCATGGCCATCGAGGTTCGCATCCCCACCATCCTGCGCAGCTACACCGGCGGCGCGAAGGTCGTCGAAGGGGCTGGCGACACCCTGGGCGACCTGCTCAGCGACCTGGACTCCCGGCACGCCGGGCTGCGCGGCCGGCTGATCACCGACGCCGGCGCGCTGCACCGCTTCGTGAACGTCTACATCAACGACGAGGACGTCCGCTTCCTCGGCGCGCTCGACGCCAAGCTCGCCGACGGCGACAGCGTCACCATCCTGCCGGCCGTGGCCGGCGGCGCGTTCGGCTTCGCCGCCGCTGCGGCGATCAGTCAGCACAGCGCCGCCGCTGCGGCGATCAGCCAGCACAGCGGCACGGCAGCGGCCCGCGCCGCCGTCGCCGCCCGCTGAGGTCGGTAGCCATGGCGCGGTACGACAGCCTGCTCGACGCCTGTGGGGGCACGCCGCTGGTCGGCCTGCCCCGGCTCTCCCCGACGGTTCCCGACGGCGCACCACCGGTGCGGCTCTGGGCCAAGTTGGAGGACCGGAACCCGACGGGCAGCATCAAGGACCGCGCGGCGCTGTTCATGGTTCGCGCGGCCGAGGAGGCGGGCCGGCTCCGCACAGGTGACACGATCCTAGAGCCGACCAGCGGCAACACCGGCATCTCGCTGGCGATGGTGGCCAAGCTGCGGGGATACCGGCTGGTCTGCGTGATGCCCGAGAACGTCTCCACCGAGCGGATCCAACTGCTCCGGATGTACGGGGCCGAGATCATCTTCTCGTCGGCGGCGGGCGGTTCCAACCAGGCTGTCGCGACCGCCAAGCAGATCTCCGCCGAGCATCCCGACTGGGTGATGCTCTACCAGTACGGCAACGAGGCGAACGCGCGGGCGCACTACGAGACGACCGGGCCGGAGCTGCTGCACGACCTGCCCACCATCACGCACTTCGTGGCCGGGCTGGGCACCACCGGCACCCTGATGGGCACCGGGCGTTACCTGCGGGAGAAGGTCGAGGGCATCCAGGTCGTGGCGGCCGAGCCGCGTTACGGCGAGCTGGTCTACGGGCTGCGCAACATCGACGAGGGGTACGTGCCGGAGCTCTACGACGCGTCGGTGTTGTCGCGGCGGTTCTCGGTCGGCACCCGGGACGCGGTGTTGCGCACCCGTCAGCTCGTCGACGTGGAGGGCATCTTCGCCGGCTTCTCCACGGGCGCCATCCTGCACGCCGCGCTCGCGGTGGCGCACGAGGCGGTCCGTGACGGTCGCCGCGCCGACGTGGCCTTCGTGGTGTGCGACGGCGGCTGGAAATACCTGTCCACCGGCGCGTACGGCGGCACGCTGGCCGATGCCGAGGACGCCCTGGAGGGTCAGCTCTGGGCCTGACCGCTGTGGTCTGCCCGTACGGGCCGTCGGCGTGCGCGTCGGCGGCCCGTCACGCTGCCCCGCCTTGCTGTGAGCAGGTGTCACGTTCGTGACAAGTTCGAGTGGATGATTCTGGTCGTCGGGCACCCCGGCGTAGGCTGCGCAGCGTGGCGCACGCGTCGGTAGAGATCATCACCGAGGGTGCCGCTGCCACAGTTACTACTGACAGTGACAGCGAGAATACCCGATGCGACTGACCGTCCTGGGATGCGCCGGCAGCTTTCCCGGCCCCGAGTCCCCGTGCTCGGCGTACCTCGTCGAGGCCGACGGATTCCGACTCCTGGTCGACTTCGGTTCCGGGTCGCTGTCCAGCCTCCAGCGGTACGCGGGGCTGCACGCCCCCGACGCGATCCTGCTGACCCACCTGCACTGCGACCACATCCTCGACGCCGTGACGTACGTGGTGGTCCGCCGCTACGCCCCGGAGGGCCCCTATCCGGCCCTGCCGGTGTACGCGCCCGCTGGTGCTCCGGACCGGCTCAGCGCCGCGTACCACGACGACGGCACAGTGGAGGACGTCTACCAGTTCTACGCGCTGGAGCCGGGCACCTTTCCGATCGGCCCGTTCACGGTCACCGTCGACCAGGTCAACCATCCGGTCGAGACGTACGGGGTGCGGCTGGAGCACGGCGGCCGCTCGCTGTGCTACTCGTCGGACACCGCGCCCTGTGACGCGCTGCTGCGGCTGGCGCAGAACGTCGACGTGTTCCTCTGCGAGGCGAGCTTCCTCGACGGGGTGGACAATCCGCCGGATCTGCACCTGACCGGCCGGGAGGCCGGCGAGACGGCCACCAAGGCCATGGTGGGTCGGCTGCTGCTCACCCACCTGGTGGCGGCGTGGGGCAGCGAGGCGCACACGTTGGAGTCGGCCGCCGCCGCGTACACCGGGCCGCTCGAGGTGGTCCGGGCCGGCGCCAGCTACGACGTCTGACCTCCCGGGTGTACGGCGCGCGGACCGGTCGGGACACCCCGGGGAAGGTGGATCTCCGCACCGCATAGGGTGCAGGGATGGCGCGACCTGACGGGCGAGGGCCCTCTCAACTTCGACCGGTGACTCTGACCCGGAGCTGGAGCACCCATCCGGAGGGTTCGGTGCTCGTCGAGTTCGGCGGCACCCGGGTGCTCTGCACGGCGAGCGTCACCGAGGGGGTGCCCCGCTGGCGCAAGGGTTCCGGGCTCGGCTGGGTGACCGCCGAGTACGCGATGCTGCCCCGGGCCACCAACACCCGCTCCGACCGGGAGAGCATCAAGGGCCGCGTCGGCGGCCGGACGCACGAGATCTCCCGGCTGATCGGCCGGAGCCTGCGGGCCAGCATCGACCTGAAGGCGCTGGGCGAGAACTCGGTCGTCCTCGACTGCGACGTGCTCCAGGCCGACGGTGGCACCCGGACCGCGGCGATCACCGGCGCGTACGTGGCGCTGCACGACGCCGTGGGCTGGTTGGCCGCCCGCAAGGCGCTGGCCGGCAAGCCGGAGAAGGTGATGCACCGCTCGGTCGCCGCCGTCAGCGTGGGGATCATCGCCGGTGAGGCGCGGCTGGACCTCTGCTACGAGGAGGACGTCGCCGCCGAGGTGGACATGAACGTGGTCTGCACCGGCGCGGGCGACTTCGTCGAGGTGCAGGGCACCGGCGAGGCGGGCGTGTTCGCCCGCGACCAGCTCGACAGCCTGCTCGACCTGGCCGTCGCGGGCTGCAACGAATTGGCCGAAGCCCAGCGGAAGGCGCTCGCGTGAGCGCGAGGAGTGAGCTTGCGAGCCCCGCAGTCGCGAATGAAGGTGACTCAGCATGAACAAGGTTCTGCTTGCCACGCGTAACCGGAAGAAGCTGGTGGAGCTTCAGCGGATCCTGGACGGGGCGCTGGGCGCACACCGGATCGCCCTGCTCGGGCTCGACGACGTACCGGAATATCCGGAGCTGCCGGAGACCGGCCTGACCTTCGGTGAGAACGCGCTGATCAAGGCGCGGGAGGGCTGCCGGCGGACCGAACTGCCGACGATCGCCGACGACTCGGGGCTCGCCGTGGACGCGTTGAACGGGATGCCGGGCGTGTTCAGCGCCCGCTGGTCCGGCCAGCACGGCGACGATCGGGCCAACCTCCAGTTGGTGCTGGACCAGATCGCCGATGTGCCGGACGAGCAGCGGGCCGCCTCCTTCGTCTGCACGGTGGCGCTGGTGCTGCCCGGTGGCAAGGAGCACCTGGTCGACGGCCGGCAGTCCGGGCGGGTGTTGCGTGCGCCGCGCGGCGACGGTGGGTTCGGCTACGACCCGATCTTCCTGGGCGACGGGCAGGACCGGACCAACGCCGAGCTGACCCCGCAGGAGAAGGACGCGGTCAGCCACCGTGGCAAGGCGCTGCGCGAGCTGGCGAAGCTGGTGGCGAAGGTGCTGCCGCCCGCCGCCTGACCCGCGGCGGACGACAGCGACCCGCGCGGGTCAGCCCAGCGGGCCGACCCGCCGTTCGATGGCGGCGCGTAGCTGCGGGCCGGCCAGCACCGCGCGGGCGGCCTCCAGCACCGGGGCGAGGAACACGTCCGGGCCGGGCTCGCCGGCCGCCTCGCCGAGTGCGGCGACGGCGGCCTGGCCGGCCGGCGACGGCACCAGCGGCGCGCGTAGTTGCAGCCCGCGTACGCCGGCCAGCAACTCGACGGCGAGCAGGCTGGTGAGGTTGTCCAGCACGGTGCGCAGCTTCTTGGCCGCTGCCCAACCCATCGAGACGTGGTCCTCCTGCATGCCGCTGGTGGGCAGCGAGTCCACCGACGCGGGAGCGGCCAGGCGCCGGTTCTCGGCGACGATGCCGGCCGCTGTGTACTGGGCGATCATCAGACCGGAGTTCACGCCGGCGTCGGGGGAGAGGAATGCGGGCAGTTCCCGGGAGCGGGTGACGTCCAGCAGCCGGTCCACCCGCCGCTCGGCGATCGCGCCCACCTCGGCGGCGGCGATGGCGAGGAAGTCCGCGGCGAAGCCGAGCGGAGCGCCGTGGAAGTTGCCGGTCGACTCGACCCGGCCGTCCGGCAGCACCACCGGGTTGTCCACCACGGACACCAGCTCCCGGCCCGCCACCGTGCGGACGAAGTCCAGGGTGTCGCGGGCCGCGCCGGCCACCTGCGGCGCGCAGCGCATCGAGTACGCGTCCTGCACGGCGTGCGCCAGGTCGTCGCGGTGCGAGTCCATCACCCGGGAGTCCTGGAGCAGCCGGTGGATGTTCGCCGCCGACGCCGCCTGGCCCGGGTGCGGCCGGATGGCGTGCAGCTCGGGCAGGAACGGCCGTTCCGATCCGAGCATCGCCTCGATGGCGAGCGCGGCCGTCACGTCCGCCATGGCGAACAGGTGTGCCGCGTCGTGGATGGCCAGCAGCAGCATGCCGAGCATGCCGTCGGTGCCGTTGATCAGCGCCAGCCCTTCCTTGGCGGCCAGCTCGATCGGCTTGAGCCCGGCGGCGGTCAGCGCGTCGGCCGCGTCCTGCCGTTCGCCGGCCGGGCCGAGCACCCAACCCTCACCGAGCAGCACGAGCGCGCAGTGCGCCAGCGGTGCCAGATCACCGGAGGCGCCCAGCGAGCCGTGCTCCGGCACCCACGGGGTGATGTCGCGGTTGAGCAGGTCGACCAGCGCCTCGGCGACCAGCGGGCGGACCCCGGAGCGGCCCAGGGCCAGCGAGCGTACCCGCAGCAGCATCATGGCCCGGACCACCTCGCGCGGCATCGGGGCACCCACCCCGGCGGCGTGCGAGCGGATCAGCGCGTGTTGCAGCTCGGCCCGCCGCTCGGGGGCGATGAAGGTGTTGGCCAGCGCGCCGAAGCCGGTGGAGACGCCGTAGACGGGGCGGCCGGACGACTCGATGCCGTCCACGATGGCCCGGCTGGTCGCCATCGCGTCGACGGTGGCCGGGTCGAGGACGACCGTGGCGGTGCCGCGGGCCACGGCGAGCACGTCGTCGGCGGAGATTCCGGTGGGGTGGATGGTCACGGTCGTCATTGCGGCACTCCGTTGAGCAGGACCTGGCGGATCAGTGGAACACCGGGCCGGTAGGCCAGGTGCAGGTAGGACGGCGCGTCCAGGACGACCAGGTCGGCCCGGGCGCCGGGGGTGAGCACACCGATGTCGTCGCGGCGCAGCGCCCGCGCCCCACCGGCGGTCGCGGCCCAGACGGCCTCCGCCGGGGTCATGCCCATCTCGCGGACCGCGAGGGCCACGCAGAACGGCATCGACGAGGTGTACGACGTACCGGGGTTGCAGTCGGTGGCCAGGGCGACGGTGACACCGGCGTCGAGCAACCGGCGGGCGTCCGGGTAGGGCGAGCGGGTGGAGAACTCCGCGCCGGGCAGCAGGGTCGCCACGGTGGTGGTCCCCGACCCGTCGTCGCGGGCGGTGCCGGCCAGCGCGGCCATGTCGGCGTCGCTCAGGTGGGTGCAGTGGTCGACGCTCGCCGCACCCAACTCCACGCCGAGCTGCACGCCCGGGCCGGGGCCGAGCTGGTTGGCGTGCACCCGCACGCCCAGCCCGGCGGCCTGCCCGCAGGCCAGGATGGCGCGGGCGTGGTCGACGTCGAAGGCGCCCCGCTCGCAGAACACGTCGATCCACTTCGCGTGCGGTGCGGCGGCGGCCAGCATCGGCCCGCAGACCAGCCCGACATAGTCGTCTGGACGGTCGGCGTACTCGGCGGGCACCACGTGGGCACCGAGGAACGTGGTCTCGGTGCTGGTCTCGGCGGCGATCCGCAGCGAGCGGGCCTCGTCGGCGACGGTCAGCCCGTACCCACTCTTGATCTCCATGGTGGTGGTGCCCTGGCGCAGCGCCTCCCCGCGCAGCCGGCGCACGGTGGCGCGCAACTCGTCGTCGCTGGCGGCCCGGGTCGCGCCGACCGTGGTCCGGATGCCGCCGCCGGTGTAGCGCTCGCCGGCCATCCGCGCGGCGAACTCGGCGGCCCGGTCACCGGCGAAGACCAGATGCGCGTGGCTGTCCACGAAGCCGGGCAGCACGGCGGCCCCACCGGCGTCGACCCGCCGGTCGGCGGCCGGCGCGTACGCGGCCGGCCCGACCCAGGCCACCCGACCCTCCTCGATCAGCACGGCCGCCTTACGGCGGATGCCCAGCGGGCCCTCACCGGTGCCGTTGGTGACCAGCTCCCCGATGGTGTCGACCAGCAGGCTGCTCACGCGGGGGTCACCGCCTCGATCGACGCCGCCAGCTCGGTCGGTACGTCCACGGTCAGGTGCCGGCCGTCGGCCACCACCACCCGGCCGTCCACGAGCACCTGGTCGACGTCCGCCGCCGACGCCGCGAAGAACGCGCCCACCGGCGGCACCCCGGCGGTGCGGGCGCTGTCGAGTCGTACCGTGACCAGGTCGGCGCGGGCGCCGACGGCGATCCGCCCGGCGTCGGCCCAGCCCAGCGCGGCGTGGCCGGTGGCGGTCGCCGCCGTCAGCAGCTCGGCCGGGGTGAAGTGGCCCCGACGGCGTGTGCGCAGCCGTTCGTCCAGCTCCACCGCGCGGGCCTCCTCGAACAGGTCGATCACCGCGTGACTGTCGCTGCCCAGGCTCAGCCGGATCCCCGCGTCGGCCATCCGCCGGGCCGGGCCGATCCCGTCGGCGAGGTCCCGCTCGGTGGTCGGGCAGAGGCACACCCCGGTCCGGCTGTCGGCGAGCAGCGTCAGGTCACCGCTGGTCGGGTGGGTGGTGTGCACGGCGGTGGTGTCCGGCCCGAGCACGCCGTGCTCGGCGAGCAGCGCGGTGGGCGTGCGCCCGTGCACGGCCCGGCACTCGTCGTTCTCGGCGGGCTGCTCGGAGAGGTGCACGTGCAGTGGCGCCTGCCGGCCCCGCGCCCAGTCGGCGACAGTGCGGAGCTGGTCGGCGGGGACCGCCCGCACCGAGTGCACGGCCGCGCCGAGGCGGGCGTGGGAGTCCGTCAGCGGGAACGCCGAGGTCCGTTCGGCCCACCGGGACGCGTCACCGTCGCCGAAGCGCCGCTGTGGCCCGGTGAGAGCCCTGCCGTCCACTCCGGCGGTCAGATAACAGGTGTCCAGCAGGGTGAGCCGGATTCCGGCGTGCGCGGCCGCCTCGACCAGTGCCGCGCCCATCGCGTTCGGGTCGTCGTAGGCGCCGCCGTCGGGCCGATGGTGCAGGTAGTGGAACTCGCCCACGCAGGTGACCCCGGCCAGGGCCATCTCTGCGTAGACCGCGCGGGCCAGCGCCAGGTAGGTGTCCGGGTCCAGCCGGTCAGCGATGGCGTACATCCGGTCGCGCCAGCTCCAGAAGTCGCCCCGGCCGCCGTGGGTGCGCCCGCGCAGCGCCCGGTGGAAGGCGTGCGAGTGCACATTGGACAGGCCGGGCAGGGTGAGCCCGGGCAGCTGGGTGGCGTCCCGCAGCACGTCGACCCCGGCGGCCGGACCCGCGGCCCCGACGAGCGGCGTGAGGGCGGTGATCCGGCCGTCCTCGATCTCGATCAGCACGTCGGGGGTGGGTTCGGCGTGCTCGGGCAGCCAGGCGTACTCGGCGAGCCAGCGGGTGGCGGTCATACTGCTCGCCTCCTTTGGAGCTGAATCGTTTGCGACATCAGCGGCTGGGCCGATGCCGGGGCCTGGGACGATCCGGCTGATTCGTTTGCGACATCAGCTCCAAAGGACGGCCGGAGATACCGAACCCCGCCCCGCCGCGGACCCTCCACGTCGTTCACCGGCATGTCAGCTCCTCCAGCACGCGGGCCAGCGCACGCACCCCGGCGGCGCAGTCGTCGTCGGTGGCCGCCTCGGCGGGGGAGTGCGACACCCCGGTCGGGTTGCGCACGAAGAGCATCGCGGTGGGCAGGTGCGCGGCGAGCACCCCGGCGTCGTGCCCCGCGCCGGTGGGCAGCACCGGCGCGTCGAGCAGCGTCGCCAGCCGGCCCGCCAACCCGCCGTCGAAGGAGACCAGCGGGGTAGCCGACTCCTCGGTGACGGTCGCCTCCGTACCGTCGCGGCGGGCTCGCTCGGCGAGCTTGCCCCGCACCGCCTCGACCAGGTCGGCGAGGGTCTGCGGGTCGGCGGCGCGGGCGTCCAGCCAGCCGGTCACCTTCGACGGGATGGCGTTTGTGGCGTTCGGTTCGACTGCCACCCGGCCGACCGTGGCGTGCGCGCCGCGCAGCCGGGCCTCCTTGTTGGCCGCCAGCACCGTGAACGCGTAGGTGAGCATCGGGTCGCGGCGGTCGGCCATCCGGGTCGTACCCGCGTGGTTGCCCTCGCCTGTCACCTCGAAACGCCAGCGGCCGTGCGGCCAGATCGCGCTGGCCACCGCGACCGGCGCGTCCGTCTCGACCAGCGCGCGGCCCTGCTCGACGTGCAGCTCCACGAACGCGCCGAACCGGCCCAGCAACTCCGGGCGGGCGCCCGCCGGCCGGTCGCCGAGCGCCTCGGCGAAGCTCACCCCGGCCGCGTCGCGCAGCCCGGCCGCGCGATCCGCCGGCAGCGCCCCGGTGAGCAGACGCGACCCCAGACACGGTACGCCGAAGCGCGCCCCCTCCTCCTCGACGAACGCGGCCAGCACCAGCGGCCGGACCGGGGTGACACCAGCGGCGCGCAGCTCGTCCACGGCGAGGAACGCGCTGACGATGCCGAGCGGCCCGTCGTACGCCCCGCCGTGCGGCACCGAGTCGAAGTGGCTGCCGGTGAGCACCGCGTCGCCGGCCTCCGGGTCACCCCAGTGCGCGAAGAGGTTGCCGTTGCCGTCCTCGGTGACCGGCATCGCGCGGCGCTGTGCCTGCGACCGGAACCAGACCCGCAGCTCGACCTCGGGTTCGGTAAGCGCGTAGCGCAGGTAGCCGCCGCTGTCGGCGTCCCGCCCGACCGGCGCGATCTCGTCCCACAGCGCCCGGAAGCGGGCGGACAGGTCGTCGCTCACGGCACCTCTTTTGTTCGCGACTGCGGGGCTCCGCTGCGCTGCACTCCTCGCGCTCACGCGGGGTCGCCCTCGGTCATGGGGACGCGGAGGCCGGTGCGGTCGGCGACGTCGTGGGCGATGTCGTAGCCGGCGTCGACGTGCCGGATGACGCCCATCGCCGGGTCGTTGGTGAGCACCCGTTCGATCTTCTGCCCGGCCAGGGCCGTACCGTCGGCGACGCAGACCTGACCGGCGTGGATCGACCGGCCGATGCCCACGCCGCCGCCGTGGTGGATGGACACCCAGGAAGCGCCGCTGGCCGTGTTGACCAGGGCGTTGAGCAGCGGCCAGTCGGCGATCGCGTCGGAGCCGTCGGCCATCGCCTCGGTCTCCCGGTACGGGCTGGCCACGCTGCCCGCGTCCAGGTGGTCCCGACCGATGACGAGCGGGGCGGAGAGTTCGCCGGAGGCGACCATCTCGTTGAACCGCACGCCCGCCTTGTCCCGTTCGCCGTAACCGAGCCAGCAGATTCGCGCGGGCAGGCCCTGGAAGGCGACCCGCTCGCCGGCCAGCCGGATCCACCGGGCCAGCGACTCGTTCTCCGGGAACAACTCCAGCATGGCCCGATCGGTGGCGGCGATGTCGGCCGGATCGCCGGAGAGCGCCGCCCACCGGAACGGGCCCTTGCCCTCGGAGAACAACGGCCGGATGTACGCCGGCACGAAGCCGGGGAAGTCGAAGGCACGCTGGTAGCCGGCGAGCTGCGCCTCGCCCCGGATCGAGTTGCCGTAGTCGAAGACCTCGGCGCCGGCGTCGAGGAAACCGACCATCGCCGCCACGTGCCGTGCCATCGACGCCCGCGCCCGGTCGGTGAACTCGGCCGGCTTCGCCGCCGCGTACTCCCGGGCGTCGGCCAACTCCACCCCCACCGGCAGGTACGACAGCGGGTCGTGGGCGCTGGTCTGGTCGGTCACGATGTCGATCTCGACGCCCCGCACCAGGAGTTCGGGGAAGACCACCGCCGCGTTGCCGACCACACCGACGCTCAGCGCGCGCCGGTCCCGCTTGGCGGCCAGCACCCGCCGTACGGCGTCGTCCAGGGAGTCGGCCACCTCGTCCAGGTAGCGGTCGTGCACGCGGCGGTCGAGCCGGGTGCGGTCCACGTCCACGATCAGGCACACGCCGCCGTTCATGGTGACCGCGAGCGGCTGCGCTCCGCCCATTCCGCCGCAGCCGGCAGTGAGCGTCAGGGTGCCCGCGAGGGTGTCGTTGAACCGTTTGGCGGCCACGGCGGCGAACGTCTCGTAGGTGCCCTGGAGGATGCCCTGGGTGCCGATGTAGATCCACGAGCCGGCGGTCATCTGCCCGTACATGGTGAGGCCGAGCTGTTCGAGTCGGCGGAACTCCGGCCAGGTCGCCCAGTCGCCGACCAGGTTGGAGTTGGCCAGCAGCACCCGGGGCGCCCACTCGTGGGTGCGCAGCACGCCGACCGGCCGGCCCGACTGGACCAGCATCGTCTCGTCCTCGCGCAGGTCGGTGAGCGTACGGACCAGCGCGTGGTAGGACGGCCAGTCCCGCGCCGCCTTGCCGGTGCCGCCGTACACCACCAGGTCGTCGGGGCGTTCGGCCACCTCGGGGTCGAGGTTGTTCATCAGCATCCGCAGGGCGGCCTCCTGCTGCCACCCACGGGCGGTCAGCTGGCTGCCCCGTGCGGCACGGATCGGCTGGGTCATCTCTGGTCTCCTCCGGTCATCCGAGGAACAACTGGCGGCGGGCCGCCGAGGCTTCGAACGCTTCGAGTCGGCGTTGCGTGTCGGCCGGCGCGGCGTCGCAGATCGCCTGCAACACCACCATGGCCAGGGTCATCGGTGCGGTGTGCAGGTCGAAGACGAGCTGGGCGCCGACGGCGGCGGGCAGCACCACGTCGGCGTGCTCGGTGGCCGGACTGACCGGCGAGTCGGTGATCGCGACGACGGTCAGACCGGCGGCGCGGGCGTCGCGCAGCGCGTCCAGGGTCTCGCGGGGGTAGCGGGGCAGCACGAACGCCAACATGGCCGACGCGCCGGCCTCGGCGGCCTGTTCGAGGCGGTCGGTCAGCAGGCTGCCGCCGTCGTCGAGCACCCGCACGTCCGGGTGCACCTTGGCGGCGAAGAAGGCGAAGTACGCGGCCAGCGGGGCGGCGGCGCGCAGGCCGAGCACCGGCAGTGGGCGGCTGGCCGCGAGCAGTCGGCCCGTCTCGGCGATCCGGTCCCGGTCGGCGAGTTGACCGGCCAGCCGGTCCAGGTTGCCCATCTCGGCGCGTACCGCCTGCTGGAGTTCGTTGCCCGCGTCCGCCGGACCACCGGGTGTGGCGGTGGTGAGGTCGCGCAACCGGCGGCGCAGCGCCGGGTAACCGTCGTGGCCGAGCGCGACGGCGAACCGGGTGACCGACGGCTGGCTGACCCCGGCCAGCTCGGCCACCTCGGCCGCCGACAGGTACGCCACGGTCGGGGCGTGCTGCACGAGACAGTGCGCGATCCGGCGCTGGGTCGGGGTGAGCCGCACCCCGTCGAACAGGTCCAGCACCTGCTTCACCGACGCCTCGGCAGTACCTTCATTCACGACACGACTCTATGCATGAAAACTTTCAGAGGGCAAGAGCGGGCCGGACCACCTGCTTCACCGAGCTGTCGCACCGCTGACCGGCGGGGCGCTGCGATGGCGGCACATCTGTAGGATCCGCACGGCGGTTGAGCGGAGGAGTGGCATGCAGCCGGAGAGCCCGTACAGGTACACCCACATGTTGGGCGCGTGCCAGGTCGGCAAGGCCTGGGCCGCAGTCGACGGGCAGGGCCAGTTCGCCACCGTGGCCGTGCTGGACGGGGTCGCCGCGTCCGACGAGCGCTGGCGGGTGGCCTTCGGCAACGCCGCCAACGCACTGGCGCAGGCCGCCGGCGGTCACCGCTACGCGCACGCCGACCTGACCGCCGCGCACCCGTGGGTGGCGTACCGGGCCGAGGAGGGGCACGCGCCGCAGCGCCTCTTCCAGAGCCTCGGCATGGACTACCAACCGGTGCCCGACCTGCCGGTCTCCGCCCCGCCCGTGTCGGCCCCACCCACGTCGGCTCCGCCCACCTCCGCGCCGCCCGCCTCGGCCTCGCCGGTGTCCGGTGTGCCGCGGCAGGCCAGCGGGCCGCCGGTCTCCGGTGCGCCCGAGTTGGTGGCGCACATGCCGCAACTCCCCTGGGCGGTGCACACCAACCCGGTCTCCGGTCAGCCGGTGTCCGCGTCCCCGCAGCCGGTCTCGGGCGCGCCGACGTCACCCTCCACTCCGGACCTGTTCACGGGCGTACCCACCGATGCCTCGGGGTCGCCGATCGCGCAGACCCGCCCGGTGGTGCCGCCGGCCGACCCGTTCGTCGCACCCGTGCGCCGCATCAAGCCCTCCGAGCCTCGCCCACGGCGTACCGGCCTCTGGGTGGGTGCCGGCGCGCTGGTCCTGGTGGTGCTCGCCGCGGCGGGTGGCCTGGTGATCTGGGGCGGATCGGACGACCCCGTGACACCGCAGACCGCGCCCACCACCAGCATCCTGTCGCCAGCGATCCCGACGACACCGCCGCAGTCGCCCGGCATCGAGCCGCCCAAGCCGGGAGCGTGGCCGACGCAGTGGCCACGGTTCACCGAGCGGGACACCGTACGCACGCTCACCGACCTCGACGGCCTGGGCTTCCCGGTGAAGATGCCCACGAACTGGCAGTGCACGCTCGCCGCCCGGGCGGAGGGGATCGTCAAGTACGAGTGCGGCATCACCGCCTCGGGCAACCAGGCGCTCGGCGGCGAGGTGATCGTGCGCGAGTGCCCCCAGCCGTGCACCGACCAGTGGCAGAACGCCATGCGCTCGGTCGAGGAGGCGTGGGGCGCGCAGTGGATCCGCAGCGGCCTGTACGCGAGCTACGCCGAGCAGATCATCGAGGTCGACGGTGCGCAGCGGCACGGCCTGGTCGTCGTCGCCTACTTCCGCAGTGGACAGGACGGCGCCGTCAACCGGCAGCTGGTGATCCGGATGACCTCGCCCGTGCCCGAGGCGTACCAGCTGCGGCGGTTCGCCAGCTACCTCCGCGACGTGGTCGTCTTTTGAGCGGGTTGAGCGGGTTGAGCGGTGAATCGACGGAGACGGCGTCGTCCACACCGGACGTCGACCTGCGGCCTCTCGCTGACCGCTCCGTCGCGCTGATCCACGAGTGGTTCGGTGCCACCGGTGGCTCCGAGCAGGTGTTCCTCAAGATGGCCGAGATCGTGCCGCACGCCGACCGTTTCGTCCTCTGGAAGGACCACGACGCGACGGTCGACCAGGAGATCTACGAATCCTGGCTGGCGAAGACCCCGCTGCGGCACAGCAAGGCCCTCGCGCTGCCGCTCATGCCACTCACCTGGCGAACGTTGACCCGCAAGAAGTACGACGTCGTTCTCTCGTCCAGCCACGCCTTCGCGCACACCGCGAAGATCGGCGATCCGGACCACACCCGCCACCTGAGCTACGTGCACTCGCCCGCGCGCTACGTCTGGAGCCCCGACCTGGACCAGCGGGGCGCCAGCGCCGCGCTCGCGCCGGTGCGTGCGGTCCTCCAGGCCGGCGACAAGCGGCTGAGCCGACATGTGCACGGCTACGCGGCGAACTCGCTGGAGGTGCGGGCCCGCATCCGCCGCTACTGGGGTCGTGACGCCAGGGTGATCAACCCGCCGGTGGAGGTGGACTACTTCGCCGCGGCCCCACCGGCGGTCCGCGACCAGGAACGCCGCTACCTGCTCGGCGTCGGCCGCTGGATTCCGTACAAGAACTTCGACCTGATGATCGAGATCGCCGCGGCGGCCCGGCTGCCGCTGGTGCTCGCCGGCAGCGGCCCGGAGGAGGAGAACCTGCGCCGGCTCGCCGCCCGCGTCGACGTGCCTGTCGAGTTCGAGGTCAGACCGACCACCGAGCGGCTCCGCGAGCTGTACTGGGGTGCGTCCGCGTTGCTGTACCCGGCGCTGGAGGACTTCGGCATGATCCCGGTGGAGGCACAGGCGTGTGGCACACCGGTGGTGGGCTGGGCACGTGGCGGGCTGCTCGAGACGGTGGTGACCGGCGAGACCGGCTTCCTCCTCGACTCCACCGACCCGAGCGCGTACGTGGACCCGATCCGTCGGGCGTCACAGCTGTCCGCGCAGGCGGCGGTGACCAACGCCCAACGGTTCACACCGCAGGCATTCCAGGCGAACATGGCTCGGTGGCTGGCCGAGCAGGGACGGTGAGCGAGGGATGACGTCATGGTGACGATGCCCGTGCCGGAGCACGCGCGAGCGGGCGGGGCATCCGTGGCCAACGTGCTGATGTTGGGCACCGCCGAGTGGGACTCTCCGATCGCGACGAACCAGCACTACGTGGCGCGGGAGCTCGCCCAGACGGCGAACGTGACGTTCGTCGAGTCGCTGGGTCTGCGCCGACCCACGCTCCGGCGCGACGACGTCGTCCGGATGGCGTCCCGGGTCCGTCGGGCCGTGGGTGACCGGCAGACCGCGGCGCAGCGGCCCCGGCCGGCGGGGGCGCGGATCGTGTCGCCGCTCGTGCTGCCGGTGCACCGTACGCCCACCTACCCGGTTAACCGTGCCCTGCTCCGGCGCGCCACCGGCGACTGGCTCAACAGCGCACGCCCACGGGTGCTCTGGACGTTCACACCCGTCACCTACGGCCTGGAACAATCCGCGGACCTCGTCATCTACCACTGCGTCGACCTGCTGGCGACCTTTCCCGGCGTGGACGCCGTCGCGGTGGGCCGCGGTGAACGGTCACTGTCGTCGCGCACCGCCGTCGCCATCGCCACCAGCACGGCGGTGCGGGACCACCTCGCCGCCACCGGCTTCCCCCGCGTCGAACTCCTGCCCAACGTCGCGGACGTGTCGGTCTTCACGGCGGCGAGCAGGCCGGCAGGGGAGCGCCGTCCCAACGTCCTCTTCTCCGGCAACCTCACCCCGCACAAACTCGACCTGCCGCTGCTCGAATCGATCGCCCGCGCCGTACGCGGCCGCGGCGAGTTGCTTCTGGCGGGTCCGCTCGCCGCCGGCGGGGGCAGTTTCGACGCGCAGTTGCGGCAGTTGGAGGACCTCGGCGCCCGCCACCTCGGCGTCCTCACCCCCGACCAACTCGCCGAGGCGGCCGGCACCTGCGCCGTGGGGGTCATCCCGTACGCGATAAACGACTACACCCGTGGGGTCAGCCCGCTCAAGTGCTTCGAGTACCTGTCGTCCGGGCTGGCCGTGCTGAGCAGCCCTCTGCCGGCGGTCGCCGAGCTCGCGCGCACCAACCCGCACGTGACCGTGGCGGAGGCGGACGACCTGCCCGCCCACCTGCCCGACCTGCTGCAACCGGTCGACGACGCGGTCGTACGCGCCCGGATGGCGAGCGCGGCGGAGCACGGCTGGGAGGGGCGCGGGGCGCTGCTGCGCGACCTGTTGGTGACCGAGTTGGCCGACGGGCGGTAACGGGGCCATGACAATCGCCGATCGTGAGCCACACCGGGGTTCCGCCTGCCGCCGGGCGGTCGCGGCGTGACACGCGTGCTGGTCGTCACCGTCGAACCGCCCTGGCCGGCGCAACACGGTGGCCGGATCCGGACCGCCCGGGTCGCCGAGGCGCTGGGGCGTGACGCCGAGGTGCTGGTCGCCTTCCCCGATCACGGCGATCGACAGCCGGATGCCCCGGTGGCGACCCGTGCGCTGCCCTGGTCGCCGCCGTCGGCCATGCGTACCAGGGCATCGGGCCGACCCCACCTGGGCGGGCATTACATGGTGCCGGTCGCCGACTCCCTCACGGCGCTGTGCGACGAGTTCCGGCCCGACGCCGTGTACTGGTCGCACTCCTACCTGGCCGCCTGGGCGCCCCCCATGTCACGACAGGTGCCGCAGGTCGTCGAGTTCGCCAACATCGAGAGCCGACGCCTCGCGACGTTGGTGACGTCGGCCCACGGGTGGCAGCGAATGGCCCGCCGCGCCGAGGCCGCCAAGGCCGCCCTCTGGGAACCCCGGGTGGCCGCCCGCGCGGCCCTCTGCGTCGCGCTCTCCGAGCCGGATCGGGACGTGCTGCGCGGATGGGCCAGCGACGTCGTCATCGCGCCGAACGGCGTGGACATCTGGCCGTACCAGCCCTCGCCATCCGACGGGTACGTTCTCGCGCTGGCGTCCTACGACTACGAACCCAACGTGGGGGCGCTGCGCGCGTTCGTGCGCGACACCTGGCCACTCGTGCGCGCGGACATTCCCTCGGCCCGCCTGACGGTGGCGGGCCGCCGGAGCGAGACCCTGGCACCGGAGTTCGCCGACGTACCCGGGGTGACGGTCCTCGGCACGCTCGACGACGTGGCCGCCGCCTACGCCGGTGCCGCGCTGACCGTCGCTCCCGCCACCACCGGTGGAGGCGCGCAGCTCAAGCTGACCGAGTCGATGTCGAGGGGGCGTTGCGTCGTCATGAGCTCGTTCGCGGCGCGGGGCCTCCCGGCCGCCGTACGCGACGCCGACGCCCACCGGGTGGCCGACGACCCGCGCTCCTTCGCCGCGGCGGTCGTCGACACTGTGCGGGGTCCGTCCGAGCGGCACGCGCGGGAGTTGGCAGGCTGGCAGCGGTGCGCGGCGCTCGGCTGGCCCGAGGCGGTCCGCGAGCTGGTCGACGCCACCTCGGCGCTCGCCGGCCGGACGGCGGCATCGTGATCCGCCGCGTCCACATGATCGAGTCCGGTGGTCGGGGTGGCGTCTTCAACCACGCCGTCGAGGTCGCCGCCGGCCTGCGGGAGCTCGGCGTCGACGTGGTCGTGCACACCGCCGACGACTGCGACGCCGCACCGCCCTCGGTGCGCCTCTGTCGATGCGTCACCTGGCACCGCGCCTCGACCAACCGCCGCGTCCGACAGGCCCGCACGTCGTCGCGCTACCTGCTTCGTACGCTGCCGCACCTGCACCGGGTGATCGGTCCACAGGACGTCGTGCACATCCAGGGCCTGTTCGCGCTCACGCCGGAACTCATCTCGATTGCCCGCCTGCGCCACGCGACAGTCGTCGCCAGCCCGCACAACACCTTCGTCCGGTCGAACGCCCCGGGTGGCGGCCGGGCGCTACGGAGCGCCCTTCGCGACGCCGACCGGGTGTTGGTCTACTCGGACGCCGACCGGCGCGACCTCCACGACCGGGGGGTGGCGAACGTCGACCGGGTGCCCCTGGCCCAGTGGGCCCCGCCCGCGCAACCGGAACTGGTCGAACGGTGGCGCACCGCGCTGAGTCCGGCCGGCGCCCGGCTCGCCCTGCTGCCGGGTCAGGTCCGGGCAGACAAGAATCCCGAGCTGTTCGTCCGCGCCGTCGCGCAGTTGCCCGGCTGGCGGGGCGCCGTGGTCGGTGAGGACCTCGGGCCGGGGCAGCAGGTAGACAGCCTGATCGAGCAGACTGGGGCGGCCGTGACGACCGCGTACCGCTACCTGGGCGTGGACGAGTTCACGGCACTGGTCGCGGCCGCCGATGTCGTCGTCGCGCCGTACGCCGTCGCCAGCCAGTCCGGCGTTCTCGCCGTCGCGGCCCGGCTGGGCGTGCCGACCGCGGTGGCGCCCTGCGGTGGTCTGGGTGAACTCGCCACCGTCGTCGCCCGGGACACCAGCGTCGAGGCTGTCCGGGACGCCATCGCGCTTGCGGGCGAACGCGGCGCGACGCCGGTCGACACGGCGGACGCGGCCGGGCAGTTCCTTGCCGCGTACACCACTGCCGCGCAGAGCCGGACCACCGGCCGGGCCGGCGTCCGCTGAGGAAGGACCGCATTGGCCTCCATGATCGTCACGATGGTCTCCGTCTCCGACACCGCGGGTGGTGCCGAGGCGCACACCGTCGCGCTCGGTCGAGGGCTGCGGGACCGCGGCCACGACGTCGCCCTGTACGGCCGGTGCCCGGGCTGGGAGGAGCACGGCCTCAGCCGCAGCGACATCGGCCTCGGCCCGAAGTGGTCCCGCAGGACGATGGCGGCCGGGCTGCTGAGGGTGCCCATCGAGCGGCACCGGATCCAGGCCGTCACCGACTCGTCGATCTACTACCTCCAGTTCAAGCGGGAACAGATCGCGCTGACCGCGCCACTGTCCCGCCGGGCACCGGTCGTGTGGACCGAACACGGCCGGTGGATGGGAGGCCCGGTCGGCCGCCTGCTTCTCGCCGGCTACGCCCGTGCCGCCGAGCACGTCTCGCGCGTGGTCTGCGTCAGCGAGGCGGTGGCCGACGACCTGGAACCCGTCGTCGGCCGGGACAAGCTGGTGGTGGTGCCCAACGCGATCGACACCCACCGCTACGTTGCGCCACCGGCCGCGACCCGGGCGGCCCTGCGCCAGGAGTTGCTCCCGAGCCGCTTCCGCGATCGCCGGGTCGCCGTGCTCGCGGCGCGGCTGCACGCCGCGAAGCGGCACGACCGGGCCATCGCGGCGGCGCTGGCCAGCGGCAGCGCCCTGGTCGTCGTCGGTGACGGCCCGGACCGCGAGCGGCTGGAGCGGCTCGGCGCCGGCACCGACGACGTGCACTTCACCGGCCACCGCGACGACGTGCCCGACCTGCTCGCGGCCAGCGACTTCTACATCTACTGCGGCGCGGAGACCGACGGCACGCCGACCTGCGTCCTGGAAGCCGCCGCCTGCGGACTGCCGATCGTGGCGTTCCACGACGATCCCGGCACCGAACTGGTTCCGCACTGCGGGGGCCTCGTCATCGACAGCCCGTCCGAGCTGACGGCCGAGGCGGTGTCGGCGATGCTGGAACGACGCGGCGTCGGCGTCGCCTACGTCGAGCAGCGGCACGGCCGGGAGAGCTGGCTCGACGCGTACGAACGCACCTTCGGGGAGTGCCTGCGATGACCTCACCGGGACCGACGGCGACCGAGCCCACCGACCGGGGTGCCGGCCCGGCGGACGCCGCGCCGGGCATCCCCGCCGACGCCACGCGATCGGTACGCGGGCTCAGCACCGCAACCGCCGTCTCCCTCGGCCTCCGCCTGCTGGGCATGGTCGTGGGCATGGCCACCACCTCCGTGCTCGCCCGGTACCTGAACCCCAGCGGCTACGGCGTTTTCGCCCTCGCACTCACCCTCGGCACGGCGGCGGCGCAGGTCGCCGACATGGGCACCACGATCACCGTGAGTTCCCGGATCGCTCGCGAGAGGGTGGCGGCCGGCCGCATCCTGACGACCGGCCTGCTCATCCGTACGTCGGTGGCGCTGCTGGCGACCGTGGGCCTGCTCCTCGCCGCCAGCGGCGGGCTCTTCGGAGACTCCAGCGCGGTCGTCAGTGTGGTCGCCATCGCGACACCGCTGTCCGCGGCGTCCATCCTCACCGCGGGAGCCACCGCCCGGTTCCGTCCCGAGGTGTCGGCCGTGCTCGCTCTCGTCCAGGGCGTGCTCTGGCTGGTGGCGGTCGTCTTCATCGCTCGGACCGGCGGCGACGTCGTCCTGCTGGCCTGGTTCTTCGTCGCCGTCGTGGCGGTGCAGACCTGCATCGGCGTCGCCATCAACCGGAGGTTGGTGCCACTGGGCCGGCCGTCCTGGGCCGAGGCGGGCCGGATCTTCGCGCTCAGTTGGCCGCTCGCCATCAGTTCGCTCGCGGTGATGGCCTACTACCGCCTGGGTTCGGTGATCCTGTTCCATCTCCAGGGCGCCGCCGAGCTGGGCTACTACTCGGCCGCCTACAAGTTCCTCGACGTCGCCCAGCTCGGGCCGGCCATGCTGGTGGCCCCGCTGCTGCCGATCGTGGCGACGAGCCTGACCATGAACGCACACCGTCGGAACCTCATCTTCAGTCTGGCGACCCGCACCGGCACCGTCATCGGTGTGGGTACGGCGGTGCTGTTGATCGCGCTGGCCCCGGCCCTCGTCGCGTACCTCTACGGCGACGACTTCGGCCCCGCGGTCACACCCCTGCTCCTGCTGGCGGTGGCTTTCGTCGGCGTCACCCTGGGGTACGTCGGCACGACGATCTGTTCCGCACTGGGCCTGGTGCGGCCGATCGCGGTGCTGACGGTCTCGGTGGCGGTGGTCAACCTCGGGGCGCAGTTCTGGGCCTGCGCCCGGTGGGGAGCCACGGGTGCGGCAGGCGTCGCGGCGGCGACGGAACTCGTCATCGGCGCCGCCACCTGCCTGCTGGCCGCCCGGGCGATGACCTCGCGTCTGCCCGTACGCGAGATGGCCAGCGTCCTCGCGGTCGGCGCCGTCGCCATTCTGGCGCTGTGGCTGGTCCGTCTTCCGTGGCAGGTCGAGGGAGCGCTGGCCGCCGGCCTGTTCGGGGTGGCCGTGCTGGCCACGCGGGCGATCACCGTGGCGGACCTCAGGCGGGTGCTGTCCCGCAAGGCCCTCTGAGCACACTGCCGGCCCGGCGGTCGCGCCTCAGTAGGTCGCGCCGGTCCGAAGGTGCTGCCAGGTCAGACCGGTGCACTCGACCGGTCCGATTCCGCAGGACAGTCGGGCGTTCGTGTTCGTCGCCCGGCTGCCGTCCGCCCGGACGAGCTCGCTGACGTCGGCGGCCAGTTCCAGCGCGTACGAGACCAGCGATCCTCCGGCGGACACCGCCACCCCTCGGGAGTCGCTTGCCGAGCGCAGCCCGTCGCCACGGACCACCGCCGCACCCGACCGGCGCACCCGTGCCACGCCGCCGGTCGTGTCGTCGATTGTCACGTCCGACACCACGAGCTCGGTCCTGGTGTTGAGGTCGACCAGCCAGGCCGTCCCCACTGTCCGGGTCTGGCTGACGGCCAGCCGGGGCAGGACGTGCGTGGCCGCCGGGGCGGTGACCAGGGCGCCGCCCTTGCCAGCGACCCGCACGTCGGAGAGGTTCGCCCGCCGTATCGCTGCGTGCGTCGCCCACGCGGGCAACTCGACCAGGTAACTGTCGCCGCTCGTGGCCAGGCTGACCGACCGAACGGTCAGGTCGTCCACCACCCCCGCGATCTGGGTGACGGCGGTGCCCGCGGACGTGCCCGCGACGGTGACCCCGTCGACCAGCAGGCGGCCGATCGTCACCGTCCGGGCCACGGCGAGCAGAGGCGCGGCATCGAGTTGCTCGACGTCGACATCCTCCACGGTGAGAGCGTCGAGGACCGCCGCCCGAAGGGGTGTCACCCGCACCAACGGCTCGTTCCCGCGAGGCCCCCGAGCCCGCAACTCGCGAAGGTGCACGTGCCCCACGAAGGAGCCGTTGATGTGCACCATGCCGCCCCGGCTGGGCAGGGTGGTGGCGGAGACCTGCTCCACGACCAACTCGTCGACCCGGCCGCCGGTGGTGCGCCAGTCGGCGGTGTCGTCACCGATCCAGACGACGTTGTTGCCGGCGATGCCCGTGACGCCCCGGACGGTCGTGCGCAACGCGGCGGTCTCCGGCGACCCACCGAGCACCTTGACCAGGGCCGCGAGGGAGGCCGCGTTGACGTTCTCGATGACGGTGTCGGTCACCGGCCCGAACACGTCGTCGTACGCCTGCCAGTCGCGGGGGGTGATGGCGACGGTGTCGTCACCCGTCGAACCGTGGATCCCGGAGATCCGGGTCCGCGTCGCCGGCCCCTGAAGGTGTACGCCGTCGGAGTGCACCGCGAACCTGATCTCGGTGACCGAGGTGTCGACGACGTCGCCCAGGGAGATGGCGTACTTGTCGCTCGCGGTCCGAACCGTCAGCCCCTTGAGGGTCAGGCCGTCGACCCGTCGCCAGCGCAGGGTGTGCAGGTCGGGGCCGATGCCACCGACCCCACCCGCGCGCACCCAGGTGCCGCCGATGACGGTGATGTCCCGGTCCCGGCCACCTCCGGCGACCGCCGTGTTGGTGAGCAGGTTGCAGGCGCTGCCGGTCGCCAGAGTGACCGTGCACCCCGACATGATCAGCGTCGTGCCGCTGGACACCACGAGAGGGGCGCTGACCTGGTAGTGCGCGCCGGGGGAACCGCGTACGACGCCCCCGGACCCTCGGCCGAGGGCGGCATTGAGCGCGCCGGTGTCGTCGCCCCCGGACGGGGGCGGCAGCAGCACGGTGCCCTCCTGGGGTGGGGCGTCACCGGCGAGGACCATGCCGCTGGCGGCGGCGAGAAGGGTGCGGCGGGTGATCATCTGCGGCTCCGGGGGTGATCCCGGGCGACCATACCGGGTGGCGGCCATCGATTACGCGTACGCCAAGTCAACAGTTCGACCGAAAACGATAAGCATCCTACTGATGTCCGGGCAATTGCTCGACCATCGATCTGGGGCCACCCCCGGTCGGGGTTGTCGGGCGCACTTCCGGCGGCACTCGTCATCATCCTTACTGATACTGTGTGCCGCGGCGGCCGTGGGGCCGTGATGCTCGACCCACCACATTGCACGGCCGCGCTGGTCACCGGGCTGCCTGGGCTGTGGTCGTCCCCCGATTATCACGGCAGCCGGCTCGGCGTTGTTGTCAGCAGGGTTCTGTGTCAGCGAAGGCCGGCCGGAGCCCGATCACGGGGCAAAGGCAGCGATGGGTTCCAGAGGAACTGCGACTGATTCCGGCACAGACGACGTGGGCATCGGTCCAGTCGAACAGCTCACCGATCGAGGCGCCGACGGTGACACGCCTCCCGGGTCTCCGCTGACCCGCGTCCTCGACCGGGTGCTCGATCCCCGTCCGCCCGCCGCTGCCGGCGCACGGCGGATCTGGTGGGCGTCCTGGGCGTTCGCCGCGTTGTCGGCGCTGTATGTCGCCTGGACCGTGCCGTCCTTCGTCGGCATCGTCCTGGCCATCGCGCTGCCGTTGCTCGTGCATCGGCTTCCCGTGACCGGGATCGTGCTCGTGGCGGTGCTCGCCCAGGAGATCAAACCGAATGGTCGCTTCGGTGAGCTGACCACGCTCGGCTACCAGGCCTTCATCAGCACCGGCAAGGCCCCGATCATCCTGCCCCTCGCGGTGACGGCGGTGCTCGCGGCCGCCGCGCGGTGGTGGCCGCGGGAGCGCCCCCACCTGCGTTCGGTCGGCGCGGCGCTGCTCGGCCCGGCCGTCGGCCTCGTCGTGCTGGCCGTCGTCAGCGGCCTGATCCACGGGCAGTCGCTCTTCTCCGCGGTCAACCAGAACGCGCGGCCCTTCGTCCTGCTGGTGCTGGGCCTCGTCATCGGCATGAGCCTGCGGTGGCTCCGCGACGACCAGCGATCGGTCCGGATGACGGTCTGGGCCGCGCTGACCGGCCTGCTGGTCGCGGCGGCCATCGCCATTCCGCTCGGTGAGACCGCCGACGACCGGCTCAGCGCGTACTTCATCTACTACGACTCGGCGCTGCCAGCGATCGCGGCAGCGGTGTTCATCGGCGTGCTCGGGGACAACCGGTGGCGCTGGGACTGGCGGTACATGACCCTGGCAGCCGCCACGCCACTGCTGATCCTGATCAGTTTCCGCCGCAGCGTGTGGGTCGCGGCGGTGGCCGCACTCGTCGCCGTCGTCGTCTTCACCTGGCAGCGGTGGCGACCGATGATCCGGCAGTTCGGGTTCGCGGTCCTGGTGGCGGCGGTGGTGGTGCTGGCCGCGCCGGGCTTCGCCGGGGATCTCGGCCTTCGCAGCGTGGGCAGCTTCGACCTTGCCCACGGCCAGCCGAGCGCGAGCAGCCAGCCGAGCGCGAACAGCCGGCCGAGCGCGACCGGTCAGCCGAGCGCGACCGGTCAGCCGAGCGCGGCGGGGACACCGAGCCCGACGGCCACCTCGGGCAGCACTGCCCGGCCGAGCGCGACCAACGGGCCGAGCGGCGCGCAGGGCGCCCCGGGCGGAACCAGCAAGCCCACCGCGACCAGCAAGCCGAGCGTGACCCCGCGCCCGGCCGGCGGTGCGAGCGCGAGTGCCAGCCCCAGTGCCAGCCCGAGTCGGTCCACCAGCGCGTCGGTGGCGCCCAGCCGACCGGTGCAGACCCCGCCGGCGCAGGAGAGCGCGATGCACCAGGCGGCGTCCACCAGCGGGCACCTCAACGACCTCCGCCTCGGCTGGGAGTACGTGCGCGCCAACTTCTGGACCGGAATCGGCCCGCTCGCCCCCCAACTCGTCGGGTTGGCTGCCAACAACTCCGAGCGGGTCTACGTCCACAACGAGCTGCTGCAGGACTGGCTGCGGTACGGCCCACTGGCGCCGCTGCTCGTCATCCTCTTCCTCGCCGCCGCCGCGCTGGCCGCGCTGAAGGCCATCCGCGACCCCGAAAGCGACGGAATCGTCCGGTCCGCGGCCGCGTTCTGCCTGATCGCGCCGCTGTGTCTGATGACCGCGCCGTTCCTGTCCGAGACGAGTCGATGGCCGCTGCTGCTGGGCATCGCAGCGGGAATCGTGGTCCCGTTCTTCCTCGGTCGAGGCCAGCACGAGAGGCAGCCGAATGAGTGACCAGTCGTCACGGGCGCTACGACTCGCCCTGTGGGCCCAGCGCCAGGCCCACGTCGTGCCGGCACCGCTGCGCCGACTGGGCGGACGTACCCTCCGACGGTTAGCGAACCCGGGTGAGCGGACGTCGGGCCCCAGCGAGGACTGGTCGGTGCCCCTCGTACCCGGCAGGGGTGTGGGCGACCTGGAGGCACTCCGGCCGGTGGTGGCCGACCCGCGTCCGTCGACCCCACCCGCTGCCGTCGACGTCACCGGATCCCGGCCGGTGCGGTGCGCCATCGCCACGGGGGTGCTCGATGTCGGCGGTGCCGAGGAGGTCGCCGCGTTCCTCGCCAGGCGGCTCCCGGCCCACCGTTTCGAGACCGCGGTCATCCACACCGGTACGCGCCTGCCCGGCCAGGAGGGTGCCGGTGGCCGGCTCGCCCGCGCGCTCGCCGACGAGGGGGTCCCGACCCACCTCGTGACACCGGACGACGCCGTCGCCTGGCTGCGCTCCTGGCGGCCCGATGTGATCAGCGGGCACAACGCTGACGACTGGTTGCTCGACGCGGCCACCGAGGTCGGCGTCCCGTGGGTGGAGACGCTGCACGACATGCACCGCTTCTACCACCCCGACTCCTGGGTGCCAGAGGGCCGGCGGGCGCAGGGGATCGCCGCGCAGGTCGCGGTGAGTGACCTCGTCCGGCAGCAGTATCTCGTGCGCAACCCCGGCTATCCCGGCGATCGGCTGGTCACCGTGCCGAACGGCGTCGACGCTTCGCGCGTCCGGCGCGTGGACCGCGCGAGTGCCCGCGCCGCGCTGGGGCTGACCGACGAGTTCCTCTTCGTCTCGCTCGCGCGGTACTGCCTGCAGAAGAACACGTTCGGCCTGGTGACGGCCTTTTCCGACGTGGCCGCCGCGCACCCGGACGCCCACCTGCTGGTGGCGGGTCGAGCCAACGACGACCTGCTCTACTACGAGCAGACCCGGCAGGCGGCCGCATCGCTGCCCGGCGCCGACCGCATCCACCTTCGGGGGCACTGCGCCAACCCGTTGGCCCTGCTGGCGGCGGCGGACGCGTTCGTCCTCGACTCCTTCTTCGAAGGGTGGTCGTTGGCGTCGATGGAAGCGCTGGCGGCCGGCGTGCCGGTCGTGCTCACCGACGTCGGTGGTGCCCGTGAGCAGTTGGCGAACGGCCGGCGAGGTCACCTGGTCAGCAACCCGGCCGGCGACGCCGAGTTGGTCGACTGGCAGGTGATCAACGACCTTCGGTACCGCCCACAGGGCAATCGTTCCGACCTGGTCGAGGCGATGTCGTCGATGGTCCGCGAACGCGCGGCGTGGGCGGCCAGCCGCGAGCGCCTCCGCGAAGAGGCGCTCGGGCTGTTCTCCCCGGACGGGTCACTGGCCGGGCACGCACGGGTGCTACGTGCCGTGGCGCTCGGAAACCCCCTGCTCGCCGACGGCCGGCGCGGCACCGACGGCTGAACCCACCGACGTCCTGCACCGGACGGTGATGGTCACCGACCACCACCGCGCAGAACCTCCGCGATCGTACGCAGCACGACCTTGATGTCGAGCCAGAGCGACCAGTTCTCGATGTAGTAGTTGTCGAACCTCGCCCGGTCCGAGATCGGGGTGTCGCCGCGCAGGCCACTGACCTGAGCGAGCCCGGTGAGCCCGACGGGAACCCGGTGCCGCATCGCGTAGGTGGGGTACTCGACCGAGAACTTCTCCACGAAGTGCGGGCGTTCCGGACGAGGGCCGACCACACTCATCTCGCCGCGCAGGATGTTCCAGAGCTGCGGCAGTTCGTCCAGTGACGTCCGGCGCATGAAACGGCCGACCGGGCCCACTCGCTTGTCGTGGGCGATGGACCAGTTCGTCTCCGACTCACGCTCGTCGGCGGGCCCCATCGAACGGAACTTGATGACCTTGAATGGCTTGCCGTGCCGGCCGATCCGCTCCTGGTAGAAGAAGATGCCCCGCCCGCCGTCCAGGAACGTCGCCAGGGCGCAGAGCAGAAGCAGCGGGCTCAGCACGATCAACGCCACCGCGGCGAAGAGCACGTCCGAAGCCCGCTTGATGGCCCAGCGCGGGCCGGAAAGCCTGGTGTCACCGATCTTGACGATCGGTATCGCTCCGATGTGGTCGGGGTATCCGCCCAGTGACCGGGAACCCCACAGGCGCGGCACCGCCCACAGGTCCGAACGCGAATTGACGGACTGCAGCAGGATCTCCATCAGGGCGGACTCTGAACAATCCGGGTCGGCGATGATCAGGACGTCGCATTCCAGCATGTCGGTGAGCTTTTCGAGGTCGGCGAGAGTGCCGATCAACGGAACCCCACCGACACCCTCGTCGCGCGAGATGTCGACGCAACCGACAAAGCGCAGGCCGTACTGTGGGTAGCGGCGCAACAGCCGGGCGAGTTCCAGGCCGACCGGGCCGCTGCCGATGATGATCGTGTTGTGCTCCACCCACCGGCGCTTGCGGGCGGTGATGGTGAGCGCCCTGCTGAACGCCCGGCCGACGATCACCAGGCCGGCGGAGAGCGCGACACCTCGCATGAACCCGCCCACGTAGTGCACCGAGTCGTGGCGTTCCGCCGCGATGATGGCGACCACCGCGGCGGACGCCAGCAACCGCCCGCAGATGCTGGGCAGTTCGTCGAGGATGCCGACGTGCCGGCGGGCACGGTAGAGCCCTCCGTTCGCGAAGATGGCCACCGTGAGCGCCGCGTTGGCCAGCGTCCCACGCCAGTAGTTCTGGCTGACCAACAGAGGCACGAGCAGCCCGACGACGTCGATGGGCGCCGTGAGCATCCAGGCGCGGAGCTGACGCGTACGCTTCGAGGCCCGAGAGCCGGCGTACGGCAGAACGGTGGTCGTGTCCAGGCCGGCGCGGGCTGTCGTCGCAGCCCTCCTCGGCTCGGGGATCGCCGCAGTTGCCCTCTCGTCGCCGTCCGCGTCGTGCTGTGCCATCGCCGACGGCGCTGCCGCGCCGACCTCCGTCCGTTTCGTATCCGGATAACTCATGACCGGTTGGCTCGACATGGTGGTCCTCCCCCGTGAGCCCTCCGGCGGAATTGACAGCCAGGGGGCGATCGCAGGTTACGGCCGCGTCAGTTGTGCCACCAGAGCCGGCACGGCAATCCTGTCTCCTACTTTGCGGCGGACGCGATGTCGGCAACCGAATCGCGACGGACCGCGTCGAATACGCGCTGTGCCTTGGGCTTGTCCACGAGCACGACGCTTTCCGTGCCGATTCGGCCCGTTCCCTTGGTGGGGCAGGTGTAGAACCCGAGGTTGCCGCCCCGGAGATGACGAAGCTCCATCGCGAGGTCCACCAGGGACAGCGAGCGGTCGACCGCGACCGAATTGGCCGTGGCCTTCACGAACGAGTTCAGCTTGCCGGGATTGCTGAGGGTGCCGCCGGACGCCGCCTTGTCCAGAATGGCCTTGATCACTTGCTGTTGGTGCTGGATGCGGGTGAAGTCGCCGTTGGCGAAGGCGTAACGCTCGCGGGCGTAGTCCAGAGCGGCCGCCCCGTCCATCGTCTGCCGCCCCTTGGGGAACTCCCGGCGACCGCCGGGGTTGAGCGAGTGGGTCGAGGTGAAGCCCTGCGCGACGTCGATCTCCACCCCGCCCAGCGCGTCGACGATCTCCTTGAAGCCGGCGAAGTCGACCATCGTCACGTGATCGATGCGGACGTTGGTGAACTCCTCCACCGTCTGGACCATCAGGGGGATGCCACCCCACGCGTACGCGGCGTTGATTTTGGCGTCGGTGCCGCCGCGGCCCTCCTTGGACCGGGGCACGTGCACCCAGGAGTCCCGGGGAATGGAGATCAGCTGAGCGCTCGCCCGATCCTTCGGGAGGTGGGCCAGGATGATGGTGTCCGACCGGGAGCCCGAGGTGTTCTCGGTGTCGCGGGAGTCGCTGCCCAGGATCATGATGTTCATGGCGCCGGCCGCCACGGGCTGGGGGCGCGTGTCCTCGGGAACGCCCTCGAAGGCGTCGACCCGTTCGATGTCGGACGTGATGGAACGGACGTACAGGCCGCTCGCGACCAGGCCGCCGCCAGCGAGCACCGCCAGGACCACGAAGGTGATCAGGGCGATTCGCTTCCACCGGCGCCGGGGCCGGTGCGACCGGGAAGGGGTCTGCTCGCCGCCGTCTGATTGCCCACGGCCGTCGGCCGGCTCCGAGTTCGTCGAGAGGTTGAGTTCTGCGGTCTGATCTGCGCGCGGCATAGCGGCGATGCTACTGATTCAGCTTTCGGCCCGCGTACCCTCGTCCGGCCAGGAACGTACGATGATCGTCGAAGATCTATCGGTGACATTCCCCGCCATCGTTCGCCTGGACCTGGTATGAACGCAGCCGTGGACGCAACAAAGCTCCGACGGGCCATCGCCCGCACGCCCCTCGCCCCGGTCGCCGCATTCCCCAAGCGGCTCGCCCGGGTCGCCCGTCACGACGCCAAGGTGCTGCGCGTCTCGGCCCGGTGGCTGGTCACCTCCCGTGAACATCACAACTACACGTACGAGCTGACCAAGCTCAGCCGCAACCACCTCGCATGGTTCGTCAGCAACGTCTGCGACGTCCCGGTCAAGCAGGTCCGCGGCTACTTCGCCGAAATCGAGTCCGACGACCTGCTGCGGCGCCATATCGAGCAGGCCACCGCCGGGGCCGCCCGCCGTGGCCTCGCCGACAAGCAGGTCCGCTACGCCCGCCGGATCGGCTGGTACGCGATCGTCCGCGCCACCCGCCCCGCGCACGTGGTCGAGACGGGTGTCGACAAGGGACTCGGCACCTGCGTGCTGGCCGCCGCCCTGCTGCGCAACGCGCAGGAGGGCCACCCGGGTCGGGTCACCTCGCTGGACATCAACCCCGAGGCCGGCTACCTGGCCCGCAGCGAGCCCTGGTCCGAGGTCGTCGACCTGGTCATCGGCGACTCGATCGCGTCGATCGGCGCGCTGGCCAGCCCGGTCGACCTGTTCCTGCACGACAGCGACCACAGCCGCGCCCACGAGAAGCGCGAGTTCGACGCGATCGAACCGAAACTCGCCCCCGGCGCGATCCTGCTCACCGACAACGTCACAAGCACCAACGTGCTCGCCGACCACGCCGAGCGCACCGGTCGACGGTTCCTCGCCTACCGGGAGAGCCCCGCCAACCACTGGTACCCCGGCGACGGAATCGGCGTGGCATGGTAGCCGGGTGCGGCTGATCTCGATCCACACGTACCCCGTCAAGGGCTGTCACCGCCTCGACCACGACGGCGCGTTCGTGCAGCCGTGGGGCCTGGCCGGCGACCGGCGTTGGATGGTGGTGGACGCCGACGGCGTCGGCGTCACCCAGCGGGAGATGACCCGCCTGGTCGGTCTGCGCGCCACCGTGCGCCCGGGCGGCCTGACTCTGCGCGCCGACGGGCAGCCCGACCTCGACGTGCCCGAGCCGGCCGGCGGCGACCCGGTCCCGGTGCGTACCTTCCGCAGCCGGAAGGTCCCGGTGTCCGCGCTAACCGCCGGGCCGGCGGCCGACGCCTGGCTCGGCGCGCTGCTCGGCCGGCCGGTCCGGCTCGTCTGGCTGGCCCGGCCGGCCCGGCACCTGGCCGCCGACGAGCGCGACCACGACACCGGCGACCAGGTCAGCTTCGCCGACGCCTACCCGCTGCTGCTGGCGAACGCCGCCTCCCTCGACGCCCTCAACGGGTGGCTCGCCGAGGCCGGCGAGCCAGCCGTGCCGATGGCCCGGTTCCGGCCCAACCTGGTGGTCGACGGGGCGCCGGCCTGGGCCGAGGACGACTGGGCCGGCCGGTCGCTGCGCATCGGCGACCTGCGGTTGCGCGCCGCCGGGCCGTGCGACCGCTGCGTGGTCACCACCACCGACCAGGAGACCGGGGTACGCACGAAGGAGCCGCTGCGCACACTCGGCCGCCACCGCAACATCCGGCAGAAGCTCCTCTTCGGACTGCACCTGGTGCCAATCGGCAGCGGCCCCCTGCACGTCGGCGATCCCATCGTCATCGAACCCTGACCGGCCAGGCCTTGCCGTGGTCGCGACGCCGATCGATGATGGTCGAATCTGGAGGTGACGCCATGGTGGCCCTGCATCAGCCCCGGGTGGCATGGGACGCGGCCCGGGTGCTCGTCGGCGCGACGCGCGACGACGACCTGTTCGACTGGCTCAGCGTTCAGGTGGGCGACCTGCTCGGGCCGACCTGTCAGGAGTCGCTGGACCGCACCCGGGAGCAGCTCCGGCACGACCCCGACAGCGCCCGCGCGTCGGTCGAGACAGGGCTGTGGCGGGCCCGTCTGGAGGACATGCTGCGAGCCCGACCAGGGCTGGCGGGCGAGCTGCAGAGCCTGACCACACTGACCGCCGGTCTGCTGCGGGAACGCGCCGGTCACCGTCCGTCGACGCTGTCTTAGCTTTGCCTTAGCGGGCTTGTCCGGCCGTCCACGGTTCCGGCAGCATCGCCGACGTGACGGACGGAAGCGCTCCCGGCGGTGTCGACATCACCGACGTCGACATCGAACTCGACCTGGACCGTGCCCCGGACAACCGGCCCGCGTCCCCGTCCGGCCCGCTGCCCTGGCTGGTCGCCACCGGCGTCACCGTGCTCGCGGCGGCGCTCGGGCTCACCCTGGCCCTGCGCTCCGGCTCCACCCCGGCCTGCGCGGCCGGCCGGACCCTCGCCGCCGCACCGCCCACCGGCACCGCCACGCACAGCGGCAAGGCGACCTTCTACGACTCCAAGGGCGCCGGCGGCAACTGCTCGAACCCGGCCGCCCCGGCCAACCGGCTCTACGTCGCGCTCGGCCCGACCGAGTACGCCGCCGGCGCCGCCTGCGGTGGCTTCCTCGACGTCACCGGGCCCAAGGGCACCGTCCGCGTCCTGATCATGGATCAGTGCCCGGAGTGCGAGCCCGGCCACCTCGACCTGTCCCGGGAGGCCTTCACCCGGATCGCCGACCCCGTCCAGGGTCTCGTCCCGGTCACCTACCGCGCCGTGGTCAACCCGCCGCTGCCCGGCCCGCTCACCTTCCGCATCAAGGAGGGCGCGTCGCAGTGGTGGTTCGCCGTCCGGGTCGGCAACCACGGCAACCCGCTGCGCACCGTCGAGGTGCGGCAGGGCACGAGCGGTCCGTGGCGCGCGACCGCCCGGCAGGACTACAACTACTGGCTGTTGGCGTCCGGCGCCGGTCCCGGCCCGTACAGCGTGCGCGTGAGCGACGTGTACGGGCACCAGGTCACCGTCTCCGGCATCCGGATGACACCCGGCCAGGTGCAGACCAGCGTCGTGCGGATGTACGAGCCCGGCACCGCGCGCGCGACCCCGCGTCCGCCGACGTCGCCCCGCCCGGCCGCCACCCGCCCCGCCGGTACGCCGACACCCGCCGGTCGCCCGGCCGAGGTGGCGCAGGCGAACGCGTCGGCCACGCCGCCCGCCGAGACGCCGTCCACCCGCCCGACGAGGGCCACCGCCCGCTGGTGTGGCTGACCGGTCAGTCGGCCGACGTCAGGTCGAGCCACATGAGGATCTCGTCCCGGTCGTCACCGGCCGCCACCCGCAGCGCGCCCGGCAACCGGCCGACTTCCCGGTAGCCCAGGCGGCGGTAGAACCCGTCCAACCCCAGCCCGTCCCGCACCGTCAGGTGCAGCGCCTCGTGACCCAACTCCCGACCCAGTCGGGCGGCCTCGCGCATCAGCGCCGATCCGTAGCCCGCGCCCTGGGTGTCCGGGTGGACCATCACCCGCTTCAGCACACACCAGTGCGCCTTCAGCGGGAACCGGTTGTCGCAGAAGACCAACACCGCCACCAGTCGGTCGCCGTCGTACCCGACCAGTAGCCGGTCCGGCCCGTCGGCGATGCCGGCGAAGGTCGGATCGGCGATCGTGCGGACGTCGGTGGCGGTGACCGGGGGTACGAAGCCGACGGCCCCACCGGCATTGCTGACATCCACCCAGAGGGTGAGGATCTCGGCGCGCAACTGCGGGGTCAGGTCGGGGTCGAGGACGAAACGCAGACTCACGTACGCCATCGTGACCCGGCGACCAGGCGAACGACCCGCGACCGTGACGCGCCCGACACTTGTCGCTTGTCGAGCCGCGCCGCCTTGTCAGGCTGACGATGAGGTGGGGCCGACGGGATTCGAACCCGCACTGGTGCGGACCTAAACCGCATGCCTCCTGCCGTTGGGCTACGGCCCCTTCATGCGGTACTCCACCAGCGTCCACGGCCATTCTTGCCGCACGGGCAGGCGTCTGCCTATGCGGAAGCCGGTCGGAGTAACCGCATCAGGATCGTAGACCACCTCGGGCTCGACGAGGGCAGGCCGTCGCTGACCGGCGTACGTCGAGGTCTGGCTGTGACAGTTGGGGCACAACAGTCGGAGATTGCTTGGCCGGTTATCGAGGAAATCGCCGTTGATGTGGTCGACGTGCAGCGTCAGTTTGCCTCCCTGCCACGTCGACCCGGTGCCGCACACCTCGCAGTTCTCGGGGAGGCCGATTGTCGCCAGGGCGCGTTTGAGGCGGAAGCCCGGGATCCGGCGAGAGCCCTCGGGCAGCACGACCAGCAGTTCGGTGGGGGACATCCGGCGCCATCGCACGCCCCGGTTGTGCGCCTGCCCCGTGAAGTGGGACGTGTCGATGCCGAAGCGCTTGAGCTGGCGACTGATGTGCGCGTGCGAGCCGCCGCTGACGCGTACGCCGAGCAGCCGCATCACCTCGGTGACGTTGCGCGCGGCGGCGGCTGCGGTGGCGAGCGCTTCGGGCGTGTACTTGTACCGAACCACTGACGGACCGTAGCGGCCCGGTGTGACAGGTCAGTCCAGGCCGAGGTCGCGGCGGAGCTTGGCGACGTGCCCGGTGGCCTTGACGTTGTAGAGCGCGCGTTCGATCTTGCCGTCGGCGTCGATGACGAAGGTCGAGCGGATCACGCCGGTCACGGTCTTGCCGTACAGCTGCTTCTCGCCGTACGCGCCGTACGCGATGAGCACGGCCTTGTCCTCGTCCGACACCAGCGGGAAGGTGATGGCGTCGCGCTCGCGGAACTTCGCCAGCTTCGCCGGCTTGTCCGGGGAGATGCCCACCACCTCGTAGCCGGCGGCCTGGAGGGAGGCGAGCGAGTCGCGGAAGTCGCAGGCCTGCTTGGTGCAGCCGGGGGTCATCGCCGCCGGGTAGGCGTACAGGACCACCTTGCGGCCTCGCAGGTCGGCCAGGGAGAGCTGGTCGCCGGTGTCGGTGGGGAGGGTGAACTCGGGTGCGGGGTCACCGGGGGGGAGGCGGTCGGGCGCGGTCATGGCCCGACCCTACCGCCGGCTACTCGATCGTCGCCGCCCCCGCCGCGCGGCGACGGGAGGGTGAACAAAAGCATGCGTTGTTGCCAGAGTATGGCAACAACAACTCCCAGGAAATAGGCTGAGCCCGCCGGCCCAGGACGGGCCCGCTGACGCGTGGGAGGTCGCGTGGAAACGCTGGCGATGCACATCTCGAACGGGATCATCAATGGTCCCGTCGCGGCGGTCTTCGCGGCACTGGCGCTCGCCGGGCTCACCGTCTGCGTCCTGCGCGGTCGGCGGGACCTGGACGATCGGCTCGCCCCGATGGCCGGCCTGGTGGCGGCGTTCATTTTCGCCGTCCAGATGCTCAACTTTCCGATCTTCACGGCCGGTGTGAGTGGTCACCTGCTCGGTGGCGCGCTCGCCGCGATGCTTGTCGGGCCGTGGGTCGGCGCGCTCTGCGTGGCAGTGGTGCTCGTCGTCCAGGCGCTGATCTTCGGTGACGGCGGCGTGGCGATGCTCGGCCTCAACATCACCAACATGGCGCTGCTCGGCACGGCCGCGGCGTACCTGCTGATCGCGCTGCTGCTGCGGGTGCTGCCCCGCACGCGGGCCGGCCTGGCCGTGACCGCGTTCGTCGCGGCGCTGGTCAGCGTGGTGGTCGCGTCGCAGGGCTTCGTCCTGCAGTACTGGTTGGGCGGCACCACCGACCTGGGCGGCAACCTTGCCGGGCTGGCCGGCACGATGGCCGGCGCCCACCTGCTGATCGGCATCGGTGAGGGCCTGATCACCGCGACCACGGTGCTCACCGTGGCGAAGGTGCGCCCCGACCTGGTGTACGCGCTGCGCTCACGGCGCGCCCCCGTCGCCCCCACCGTCCCGGTCGCCGGAGGTGTCCGATGAAGAACCGGTCCTGGGCCTTTCTGGCCGGCGGCCTGCTGGTCGCCCTGCTGCTCGCCGGGGTCGTAAGCAACTACGCCTCGTCCCACCCGGACGGGTTGGACTCCTCCCTGCTCAAGGGCTGCACCGTCGACGCCGACGACAACATCGTCGGCGGCAGTTGCCCGGCGCAGCAGGCCCAGGATCACGAGTTGGCCGACAGCCCGCTCGCCGACTACGGCGTGCGGGGTGTGGAGAACAGCTTCGTCTCGACCGGCCTGTCCGGGGTGCTCGGGGTGCTGATCACGTTCGCGATCGGCGCCGGCGGTTTCTGGCTGCTGCGTCGCCGGGGCACCACGCCGGCCGAGGGTGAGGCGACCACGCCCGTCGAGGGCGACGCCGGGTCCGCCGACGACCGGCGCCACGTCGGCACCGCCAGCTGATCAGGAGGTACGCGGATGGGTGCCGGTCACGGGCACGTGCTGTACCGCGAGTCGGACTCGCCGGTGCACCGGCTCCCGCCCGAGGTCAAGATCGTGGCGATGGTGGTCTTCACGATCGCCGTGGTGGCCACCCCGCGGGAGGCGTTCTGGGCGTTCGGCGCGTACGCCGTGCTGGTGGTGGCGGTGGCCGCGCTGGCCCGGGTGGGGCCGCGCTGGCTGCTGAGCCGGGCGTTGATCGAGGTGCCGTTCGTGCTGTTCGCCGTGGCGCTGCCGTTCCTCGGTGCCGGTGAGCGGGTCGAGGTGCTGGGGCTGCGGCTGTCCGAGGACGGGCTGTACGGGGCGTGGAACATCCTGGCCAAGGGCACGCTGGGTGTCCTCGTCTCGCTGTTGCTCGCCGCGACCACCACCACCCGGGACCTGATCGTGGGGTTGGACCGGCTGCACTGCCCGCAGGTCTTCACCCAGATCGCCACGTTCATGCTGCGCTACCTGGACGTGCTGGTCGGTGAGGCACGGCGGATGCGGGTGGCCCGCATCTCGCGGGGTGACGACCCGCGTTTCCTGTGGCAGCTGCGCGGCTTCGCCGCCGGGATCGGGGCGCTGTTCCTGCGCGCCTTCGAACGTGGTGAGCGGGTCTACCTGGCGATGCTGTCCCGGGGCTACACCGGGCGGATGCCTGCCGTGTGGCAGGGCGACGGCGCGGCGACCGCTGGCCAGTGGCTGGTCGCGGCGACCGTGCCGGTGGTGGCGGCCTCCGTCGCCGCCGTCGCCGTCGTGCTGACATGATCGGAGTTGTGCAGACCGCTGTCTCGCTGGACGTTCGTGGCGTCCGCTTCGCGTACCCGGATGGGCACGTGGCCCTGCACGGGGTGGACCTGACGGTGCCGCGCGGTGACCGGGTGGCGTTGTTGGGGCCCAACGGCGCTGGCAAGACCACGCTGGTGCTGCACCTCAACGGCATCCTCACCCCGACGCAGGGCAGCGTGAGCGTCGGCGGGCTGACCGTCACACCGGACCGGGCGACCCTGTCCGAGGTGCGCCGTCGGGTGGGCATCGTCTTCCAGGACCCGGACGACCAGCTCTTCCTGCCGACGGTGGCGGAGGATGTGGCGTTCGGGCCGGCCAACCTGGGCCTGCGCGGGGCGGAGTTGGCCGCCCGGGTGGACGAGGCGCTCGCCGCGGTGGGGATGAGCGAGCACCGGGACCGATCCCCGCAGCACCTGTCGTTCGGGCAGCGCCGCAGGGTGGCGGTGGCGACCGTGCTCGCCATGCACCCGGAGATCCTGGTGCTGGACGAGCCGTCGTCGAACCTGGATCCGGCCGCTCGACGCGAGCTGGCCGAGATCCTGCGCGGCCTGCCGGTGACCCTGCTGATGGTCACCCACGACCTGCCCTACGCGGCGGAACTGTGCGAGCGCTCAGTGATCCTGGACGGCGGTCGGATCGTCGCCGACGCCCCAACCCTGGATCTGCTGACCAACCCGGCCCTGCTGGCCCGCCACCGCCTCGAACTCCCGCACGGCTTCACCCCCACCCCCCACCCCTGACGCCCCCCACCCGCACCCCGCGCCGATCTTGCACTTGCTGTCCCCGCATCAGCCACGAAAGCCGCGAATCGGCGACCCAAAGTGCAAGATCGCGGGGCTAGGTTCGGGTCGGGCTCGGGGTCTGGGCTGGGGTTCGGGAGGCGGCGTGTAGGCGCAGGACGCCGGCGGCGGTTGCTCCGGCGCCGGTCAGCAGCGTTGCGGCGATCATGATTCGGGCGATCTCGGCGGGCCAGGGGACCGGGGCGATCGAGCGGGCGAACACGGCCGCGTTCGTCACCCCGGCGAAGAGGGCCAGGCAGGCGCCGGCCAGCGCCACCGCGAAGTCGGCGGCCGGGCGGCGGGCCAGCGCGTACGCTCCGGCGGCGAGCGCGCCGAGGCCGGTGAGCAGCGACCAGAGCTGCCCGCCCAGCAGCCCGACGAGCACCCCGCCCACGCCCTGGGCGCCGGCGTCCAACTCCCGGCCCACCGGGTACACCACGGCGACGGCGCCGCCGACGACCAGCAGCCCGCCCAGCGCGGCCAGCGCTCGGGCGCCGGCCGGCGCGGCGGCGGCGAGCAGGCCGAGCGCCCCCACCGCGAGCATCCCCACGATGCTCACCGCCCACCAGGTGTACGCGTCCGGCGGCGGCACCCAGTCCAGCGTGCCGCCGATCACCGCGGGGTCGGCGCCGTCGCGCAGCGGGACCGTCCAGTCCCGAACCCGGTGCTCGCGGTCGGGTGCGGCGCGGACCGCCGCCGGTGGCGCCGACTCCTGCCAGAGCGCCCGCTGGTCGTGCCAGCGCACGGTGGTCCCGTCGTCGATGCGCCGCCAGGACGGCGGGGCCGCCGGGTCCGCGTCGGCGGGCAGGGTGGTGTCCCCGGCGATGGTGCGGTTGAGGTACGTGGCGGGGGAGCGGCTGTTCTCGTACACGCCGTCCGGGCCGACCCGCAGGTACGGCTCACCGGAGTAGCCGATCACCTCGATCGGGCGGCCGGTGCGGTTGGTCAACTCCAGCCGGGCGCCCGCCTCGATCACCCGTACCTCCAGGCCGGGCCGGGCGGGCGTGACGCCTGTGACGCGGGTGCGGTAGTCGGTGCCGTTCGGGGCGTCCGCGCCGTGCGCGGCGGCGGGCGCCGCCGTGAGCAGGGTCACCGCGCAGGCGGCGGTGGCGACCAGGCCGGCGCGGGCCAGCAGGGTACGGATCACTTGCCGGCCGCCGCCACGGCTGCGGTGATGCCCTGCGGGCTGCGGTCGGCGAGCGGCTGACCGTTGACCAGGATGGTCGGCGTGCCGGTGATGTTGCTGCGGCTGGCCTCCTCGGTGACGTGCTCGGTCCACGTCTTGTACGTGCCGTCCTTGACGCAGCCGCCGAACGAGGCCCGGTCGAGGCCCACGTCGGCGCCGATGTCGATCAGCTCGTCGTCGCTGAGCCCGGCGCCGCCCTCCGGTGGCTGCTTGGCGAAGAGCGCCTTGGCGTACTCGTGGAACTTGCCGCCGGCGGCGGCGCAGCCGGAGGCGGCCGACGAGCGGGTGGAGTAGCCGGTGGTGGAGAAGCGGTTGAGGTACGCGACGGGGTGGTAGACCACCTTCGCCTTGTTTTCGGCGGCCAACTGCTCCAGCGTCGACCCGCTGGTCTGCTCGAACTGGTTGCAGGCCGGGCAGAGGAAGTCCTCGTAGACGTCGATGGTGACCGGGCCGCCGCCGGTGACGATGCCGGTGCCGTCGGCGTTGGCGCCGGGCGGCGTGGTGAAGTCGTCCGACTGCTGGCTGGACAGGGCGGCCCAACCGATCAGGCCGGCGATGACCAGCACGGCGACGGCGGCGGCGGAGACCCAGATGGTGCGGCGGCGTCGTCGTTCCCGGGCCAGTTGTTGGCGGACGACCCGGGCCGCGTCCCGCTGTCCCTTGCGACTACTCATCCTCGTCCTCCACGGCCGGTTCGGCGGACAGCCACCCGTCCACCGAGACGGGCGTACGCGGCCAGATCAGCAGAAATCCGGCCAGTACCAAGAATCCCAGGTCCCGCAGGATCTCCGGGAGGTAACTGGGTGCCTGTCCCTCGGCGAGCTGCCCACCGCTGCCGAAGCAGCCGCAGTCGATGGCCAGGCCCCGCGTCCACGCCGAGGCGATGCCCACGATGAAGACCACCAGCAGTGCGGCGGAGACCGCCGCGCTGAGCCGGGTGGCCAGCCCGAGCAGCAGCAGCACACCCAGGGCCAGCTCGACGAAGGGCAGTGCGGCGCCGATCACGGTCGCCACGTCGTACGGCATCACCTGATAGGCGTTCACGGCTCGGCCGGAGGCGGCCAGGTCGCCGACCTTCGACGCGCCGGCGACCAACCAGACGGCGGCGAGGCCGAGCCGGGCCGCGATGCCGAGCCAGGGCCGCACGAGCGCCCAGCGGCCGACCCGGGTGGTGGGTGCTGTCACGGTCATTTGTCGTCCTGTCCCCGCCGGAAGTTCCGGGCTCAGCCGGTGAGGGCGTCGCCGACCGCCTGGATGAGCTCGTCACGGGCCCGGGCGACCCGGGAGCGGATGGTGCCCACCGGCACCCCTTCGACGGCGGCGGCCTCGGCGTACGACAGGCCGTGCAGTTGGGTGAGGACGAACGCCGCGCGTCGGTCGGGGCTCAACCGGCGCACGAGGTCGGTGGCGCCGAACTGCCCGGCCGGGTCCGGATGCGGTTGGTCGGTGTGCGCGTTGACGGCCAGCCGCTCGTCGAGGCGGCGGCGACGGATCACCGTGCGGAGGTGGTCGGCGCAGGCCCGCCGGGCGATGCCGAGCAGCCAGGTGCGGGCGCTGGAGCGACCCTCGAACGCCGGTAGGGCCCGGAACGCCCGCAGGTACGTCTCCTGGGTGAGGTCGTCGGCGGTGTCCGGGCTCACCAGGGCGGCGGCGAACCGCCAGACCTCGGCCTGGGTCAGGCGGACGAACGCGGCCTGGGCGGCCGGGTCGCCGTCGCGGGCGGTCAGCGCCCACTCGGTGGCCTCGTCCCGGGCGGGGTCACCGGCCGGATCGACACCGAAGTCACGCGGGACGGGGATCACGAAAAACCAGGTTACGCGGCGCCGGGCGTACCGTCAGGGTCCTTCGGCCCGTGATGGTATGCGCCACGTCGGGAACTTTTCCCCACCGGGTGCCGACTACCTCCGCATGACACGCGATGCCGTCCGCGCGGCGCTGGCGGCTGAGCGCAATTGAGCCGCCTGCCCTACTCGGGTCGCCGACAGCCCGGTCCGTCGGCGACCATGGCCGGCATGACTGTCGCCCCCCGCCGCTGGATCGCCCGGCTGGCCGCCGCCGCCGGCCTCCTGGTCACCGTCGTCGCCCTGTTGATCGCGCCAGCCACCCCGGCCAGCGCCCACGCGGTGCTGTCCCGCACCAGCCCGGCCGCCTCGGCGGTGGTGCCGAGCGGGCCGGCCGAGGTGGTGCTCACGTTCAGCGAGTCGGTCCGCAAGGTCCCCGGCAAGATCCGGGTCATCGCGCCGGACGGCTCCCGGGCCGACCGGGGTGAGCCGTCCTTCGACGGCGGGGTGGTGACGATCCCGGTGGATCCGAGCGGTGAGCGCGGCACCTACCTGGTGAGTTTCCGGGTGATCTCCGCCGACAGCCACCCGGTCTCCGGCGCCTTCACCTACTCGGTGGGCGCGCCGTCGGCGGCGCCGGTCGACTCCGGGGCCGACAGCCGCGCCGACCCGGTGGTGGGCACCGCCGTGAAGGTGGCCCGTTTCCTCGGCTACGCCGGTCTGGTGCTGCTGGTCGGGCCGGTGCTGGTGCTCGCCGCGCTGTGGCCGCGCCGGCTGTCCCGGCGGGGGCCGGCCCGGCTGGCCTGGACCGGTCTCGGCCTGGTCGCCGTGGCCACCCTCGCCGACCTGTGGTTGCAGGTGCCCTACACCGCCGGTGGCGGTCTGTTCGAGGTGACCGGCGAGGGGTTCGGCAGCGTGTTCGGCAGTACCTTCGGCGCCGCCCACCTGGTGCGGCTCGGGCTGCTGGCGGCGTCGGTGTTCCTGCTGCGGCCGCTGCTGGCCGGGCCCGTCGGCCGGGCCGACGCGATCATCCTGGCGGTCCTCGGCGGTGCCGCGCTGCTGACCTGGCCGCTGGCCGGGCACGCGGCGGCCTCCCCGGCGCCGGCGGTCTCCGTGGTGGTCGACGCGGTGCACCTGGGCAGCATGGCGGTGTGGCTGGGCGGCCTGCTGATGCTCGCCGTCTTCCTGCTGCGCCAGGCCGACGAGCGGGAGCTGGGCGCGATCCTGCCGATCTGGTCGCGCTGGGCAGCCCTCGCCGTCTCGGCCCTGCTGCTGGGCGGCGTCGTCCAGGCGCTGATCGAGGTGGGCAACCTGGATGCCCTGTTCTCCACCACGTACGGGTGGCTGCTGCTCGCCAAGATCGGGCTGTTCGCCGTGGTGATCGCCGTGGCCGCGTACTCCCGGCAGTTGGTGCGCCGGCGCACCGCGGCGCAGCGACCGGTGCCGGTGCGCCGGGCGGTCCTGGTGGAGCTGGCCGTCACCGTGGTGGTGCTGGGCCTCTCGGCGACCCTGGTGCAGACCACGCCCGCCCGGACCGCCGTGGCCGAGCCGTCCGGCACCCAGGCCGGGCTCTTCACCGCCACGCTGTCCAGCTCGCTGTTCACCCTCCAGGTCGAGCTGGACCCGGCCGAGCGGGGCAACAACTCGATGCACCTGTACGCCTACACCAAGGACAACCAGCCGCAGAAGGTCGAGGAGTGGCGGGCGACCGCCGCGCTGCCCTCGGCCGGGATCGAGCCGATCGAGGTCCCGCTGCTGCCGCTGACGGACAACCACTCCTACGGCGACATCAGCATGCCGGCCGCCGGCGAGTGGCAACTGAAGATCACCGTCCGCACGTCCGACATCGACCAGGCCACGGTGACCGCCACCGTGCCCATCCGTTAGAGAGGTCCACCAAGCCCATGACCCGTCTCCGGCGTACCGCATCCGCCGCTACCGCTCTGGCGTTCGCCGCCGTCGCCACCGCCGTGCTCGGCTTCGCCGGACCGGCGTCCGCCCACGTCACGGTCAACCCGAAGGAGGCGACCCAGGGCGGCTACGCCCGGGTGGCGTTCCGGGTGCCCAACGAGAGCGACACCGCGTCGACGACCAAGCTGGAGGTCGTACTTCCGGAGAACGCGCCGGTCGGCTCGGTGTCGACCATGCCGGTGCCGGGCTGGACGGTGGCAGTGGAGAAGCGCAAGGTGGACCCGCCGATCGAGGTGCACGGCAGCCCGATCACCGAGGCGGTGTCCAAGCTGACCTGGACGGCCACCGGCGACGCGGGGATCAAGCCGGGTCAGTTCCAGGAGTTCGGAGTCTCGATGGGGCCACTGCCGCAGGTCGAGTCGATGGTCTTCAAGACCTTGCAGACGTACTCGGACGGCAACATCTCGCGCTGGATCGACGAGCCAGTGGCGGGCGGCGAGGAGCCCGACCACCCGGCGCCGGTGCTCACGCTGACCGCCGCCTCGGCGCCGGCAGGTTCGGCCGCACCGACCGCTCCCGCCGTCGCGTTGCCCGACGACGATGACGACGAAGACGGCAACGGGCTCGCGGTCGGCCTCGGCGTGGCCGGGCTCGTCGCCGGCCTGGCCGGCCTGGTGCTGGGCGGCCTGGCGTTCGCCCGGACCCGCCGGGAGCCGGCCGCCAAGTCCTGACCCGCCGCTCATCCGCTGGCCCGCCGGAGTTCGTTTCCGGCGGGCCAGCGCGCTTCCTGCCGGACCGGAACCGGCCGTGCCGTGGATATCCCCTGAACAGAGGCCGTACGTCGGTAAGGTCGGCCGGGTATCTGGCTACGGAGGGGGAAGGTGCGAATGCGTTTCGTGCGGGCGATCGCCGGAGTGCTGCTGTTGGTCATCGGGATTCCGACGCTGTTCGTCGGTGGCGGGCTCTGGCTGGTGACCCGGCACGCCGACCCCGGCGGGGCCTTCGCCGCCCGGTTCGAGACGGTCCGTACGCCTGGGCACGCCGTCGTGGTCACCGACCTGGAACGGCTGCTGCGGCAGGAGGCGCCGTTCGTGCGGGGCGCGCAGACCCAGCTTCAGCTCGACGCCCGTACACCGGACGGCCCGGCCTTCGTGGGGCTGGCGCCCACCGCCGAGGTGCGCCGGTGGTTGGAGCCGGTGCCGTACGCCTCGGTCCGCCGGGTGGCGTTGGCCCGGGGGCCGCTCCCGGTCCGCACGGACCCCGCTGGTCCGGCTGCCACCGCGACGGACCCGCCGGTGGTCGCACCGCTGGGCCGCCCCTTCTGGGTACGCGAGGGCATCGGCTCGCTCCAGTGGAGCGCCGACGACCTGGCCGGCGAGCCGATGAGTCTGGTGGTGATGCGCCCGGACGGTGGCGCCGACCTGACCCTTGACCTGCGCGCCGAACTGCGGGCGGGGTGGGTCGGGCCGACCACCTGGGGTCTGCTGGCGGCGGGGGTGCTGCTGGTGGTGTTCGCGGTGCTGCTCCTGCTGCGTCCACTGCGTCCGCGTGAGGTGGTCTTCGTGGTCGAACCCGACCAGGTGCCGGTGCTCGCCGGCCGGCTCGGGGTCAGCTCGTTGAGCGGCCTGGGTGCCACCGGGCCGGTCGACCCACCGCCGTTGCCGACCGTTCGGCAACTCGCCCCGGTCGGGTCCGGCCCGGCCGAGCGACCCCGGTCCGCGATCGGCGCCGAACCGGCCCGACCGGCGACCCTCGCCGACCTGGATCCGCCCGCCCGGTCGCCCCGCCCGCCGGAGGTGACGTTGAGTCTGGCCTGGCCGCCGGCCACCGTGGAGCCGCCTGCCCGGCCGGTGCCGATGGACTGACAACGAGCGGCCCTCCACGCTGCCGACGCGGAGGGCCACCCTCACCGGGGGATCGGTGCTACCTGAGCGACGCTTGAGGTAGGTGAGACCAGATTAGCGGCGATGGTGGCTAGTGGGGAGTTCTGTCCATTTGGTGCGACTTTTCCACGGGGCGGGTCGGTCGGACCGCGCGCACCGGCAGGGCCACCAGCAGCAGCAGGCTGAGCAGCACGTACGTGTTCTGCGTGACGAAGTCCACCGGGTCATGGGTGCGGACCGGGTCCGTGCCCCACTTCTGGAACGTCACCACGCCGTAGACGATCACGGCGGTGGTACCCAGCGCGAGCGCGGCCAACCACCGGCGCCGGCGTGCCTCGTCCGGGCGGTCGGCACTCAACGCCGCGTCGGCGAGCAGCACCACCGCCGGCAGGAACCAGTAGATGTGGTGGGTCCACGTGATCGGGCTGACCAGGGCGCCAACCAGGCCGGTCATCGTCAGGCCCGTCAGCAGGTCACCGGCCCGAGCCGCGCGGGCGGCCCGCCACAGCCCGTAGGCGGCGATCGCGGCGACCACCAGCAGCCAGAGCAGCCGATCCGGTTTCTCCGGCGCGGTGAACCGGCTGAGCAGGCCGAAGAGCGACTGGTTGCCGACGTAGTCGGTGCGACCCACCCGGTCGTTGTCCCACAGCTCCTGCGTCCAGAACCGCCACGAGTCCACCGGCGCGATGGCCGCCGCCAGCAGGGTCGCCGCCGCCGCGGTGGCGCTCGCCACGGCAGCCGCCCGCCACTTCCGGGTGGCGAGCAGGTACACGATGAAGATGCCGGGGAAGAGCTTGAGCGCCGTCGCCAGCCCCACGCCGACCCCGGCCCAGCGCCGGGCCTGCGGCACGGCGAACAGCAGGTCGGCCAGGATCAGCACGACCAGCAGCATGTTGATCTGCCCGAAGGTGATCGTCTCGCGGGTGCTCTCCACCGCCAGCACCAGCAGCACGGCGACGACCAGGGTGAACGTCCGTGGCAGGTCGTGCCGGGCGATCACCGGCATGACCAGCCAGCGGGTGGTCACCACCACGGCCAGCACCGTGAGCACCGTGAAGATCGTCACGGTGACGCCGAGCCTCAGCAGACCGAACGGCCAGAGCAGCAGCGCGCTGAACGGTGGGTACGTGAAGTACAGCTCGCCCTGCACCCGATCCGGCTGGACGTAGTCGTAGAGCGGGTGACCCGCCGTCCACCAGTCCATCGCGGACATGTAGATCTTCAGGTCGAAGAAGTTGTGCACCAGGCCGGGCAGGTAGAGCGCCGGCAGCACGGCCGCCAGCCCCACCACCGCGACCAGCCGACGCACCGCGCGGCCGCCGGGGTCGTCCTCGGTGACGGCGGGTGGTGCTACAGGATCGGCTGGCACCCCGAAACCCTAGCGGTCCGCCCGGCCGAGAGCGCGCAGCCGCGGGGTGTGGGCTGCGCGTAGGCTGTCCCGGTGGCTGAACTCCTCGTCTGGATCGACTGTGAGATGACCGGGTTGGACCTCGGCAGGGACAAACTGATCGAGGTTGCGGCACTTGTCACCGATCCCGACCTCAACGTGCTGGGTGACGGTGTCGACGTGGTGATCCACGCCGACGAGGCCGCGTTGGAGGCGATGCCGGAGATCGTCCAGACGATGCACGCCAAGTCCGGCCTCACCGAGGAGGTCCGCCGCTCGGTGGTGACCCTCGCCGAGGCCGAGGACCGGGTGCTGGAGTACGTCACCAGCTTCGTCAAGGACCCGCGTACCGCGCCGCTGTGCGGCAACTCGATCGCCACCGACCGCGGCTTCATCGCCCGGGACATGCCCCGCCTCGACGCGCACCTGCACTACCGCATGATCGACGTTTCGTCGATCAAGGAACTGTGCCGCCGCTGGTACCCCCGGGTGTACTTCGGCCAGCCGCAGAAGGGCCTGGCGCACCGGGCGCTCGCCGACGTCCGGGAGAGCATCCGGGAGTTGGAGTACTACCGGCGCACCCTCTTCGTGCCGCTGCCCGGCCCCGACGTCGACACCGCCAAGGCGATCGCCGCCGACCTCTGACCCGTACCGTCTCCCGGGGGAGCGGGCAACCCAGTGGACGCGGTTGGTGGAGGTGTGGCTATTATTGGTCCGCACCCCGCCCGGGGCGATCGACCGGGTGGCGGCGGCATGGTGGCTGTAGCTCAGTTGGCAGAGCACCGGGTTGTGGTCCCGGTTGTCGTGGGTTCAATTCCCATCAGTCACCCAGCTAGCTCAACGACTCAGGCCCCCTCTCACGAGGGGGCCTGAGTCGTTGTCGATGTAGTGCCTTCATCACACGAGAGCCCCCTCCGTGGAGGGGGCTCTCGTCGTCTCGGTCGCTCAGGGCGTGGGCGACGGGGTGCCGGCACCATCCGGGGTCGCGGTGGCATCCGGGTCGGCCGGCGGCTCGTACGGCAGGGCGCTGCCCTTGACGTACTCGTCCCAGCTCATGTTCCAGTCCGTCCAGCCGTTGCCGTTCTGGAGCTTGCGCTCGGTGCCCTTGACCGTGATCGGATCGCCGACCTGGGTCTTCTTGAACAGCCACTCGCCGTTGGCCATCGACACGTTCACGCAGCCGTGCGACACGTTGACGCTGCCCTGCTGGCCCTCGGACCAGGGGGCCGCGTGGATGAACTCGCCACCCCAGGTGAGGCGCTGCGCGAAGTCGATCTTCGTGCGGTAGCCGTCCTCCGGGCCCAACTCCTCGAACGTGTCGAAGACCGTCTTGCGCAGCTTCTCGATCACGATCATCGTGCCGCTGGACGAGGGGGTGCTCTTCTTGCCCAGGCTCACCGGGATGGTCTTGATCGCCGAGCCGTTGCGGGTCACCGTCATCCGCTTGGTCTTGTTGTCGACCGTCATGATCACCGACGCGCCGATCTTGATGTCCACGCTGAGGTCGGCGCGGCCGTACCAACCGTCACCCATCGGCAGGCCACCGGCCTGCACCCGGTAGGAGACCTTGCTGTCGGCCTTCCAGAACTCCTTCGGCCGGTACCGGATCTCGGTGGGGCTGACCCAGTGCCAGATGCCCTCCTGGGCCGGCGTCGAGGTCACCGTCATCCGGCGCTGCACGTCGTCGCGGTAGTCCTCCGGAACGCCCCGGCTGAACTTCACGATCAGCGGCATCCCGACACCGACGACCTGGTTGTCGCCGAGGAAGCTGCTCACCCGAATCTGGTTGTTCGGCTTGGCCATCGTCGTGAAGGTGCTTGTCGCAGTGGCCGGACGGCCGTCGTCGCCGGTGGCCGTCACCGTGGCCGTGTAGCTCGTGCCGTACGCCAGGGCGCCGGCCGGCAGCCAGGTCTTGCCGTCCGAGGACAGGGAGCCCTCGACCGCCTTGCCGGCCGCGTCCTTCAACTCGACGGCGGTCTCCACGGCGTCCTTCGTGGTGAAGGCGATGCCGGTGGACGCCGGCACGTCCTTCGCGTCGGTCGCTGGCTCGCTGATCGTCGCCGCAGCCTTCGGCGCCGTGCTCTCGCCGCCGCCCTGCCAGGACGACGGTTTGCCGCCGCCGCCACCGTCCGTGCAGGCGGAGGTCAAGGCCAGCGCCGCGGCGAGAAGCCCCGCCGCGAACACGCGGCGTCGCCCACCGGGCCGGATCAGCTGGTGCTGGCTAGCTCGCATGATTCCCTCACAGTCGTGGTCCTTGCCCCATCGTCTCCTACTGACGCGTCAGACCTGGCCCCGGTTGCAGAGGGTGAACCGGAACACGCCGATGATGATGTCGGAATCTTGCTATTATCGGCGATTCGTGAGCCTGACTCGCCTCCGTGTCGGGACGGAGGGCCGCCGCCGGCGCCGTCGCGCCACGAGCACCGCAAGGGTACGCGCCGACCCCCGCCTCGGGCGGGGGCCGGCGCGCACCTTCGGATCGCTCAGAGGGCCGGGCCGAACCCACCCTCGGGCACCGGCAGCGCGCTGCCCTTGACGAAGTCCGACCAGCCCTGGCTCCACGCCGTCCAGCCGTTGCCGGCGGCCAGCTTGCGCTCGGTGCCCTTGATCGTGATCGGGTCACCGACCCGCGTCTTCTCGAACAACCAGCGGGCGTTAGCCATCGACACGTTCACGCATCCGTGCGAGACGTTTTGCCGCCCCTGCACGTGCTCCGACCAGGGCGCGGCGTGGATGTACTCGCCACCCCAGGTGATCCGCTGGGCGAATTCGATATCGGTGACGTATCGGTTCGCCGGGTTCGGGTCGTTGCGGGTGTCGAAGACCGTGGCCTCCTTCTTCTCCATCACCACCATCGTGCCGCTCGACGACGGGGTGCTCTTCTTGCCCAGGCTCACCGGGATGGTGCGGACCACCGCGCCGTCCTCGTACACCGTCATCTTCTTGGTGGCGTTGTCGACCTTCATCTCCAGCGACCGGCCGATCTTGGCGGTGGCCTTGCGGTCGATGTCGCCGTACCTGCCGTTGCTCAGCGGCACACCGGCCAGCGCGATCCGCACGGTGATGGTGGTGCCCGGCTTCCAGTACTCCGGCGCGCGGTAGTACGCCTGCGTGCCGTTGTCGACCCAGTGCCACGCCCCCGGCTGCGGCGGGTCGGTCTTGACGAACATCCGCTTCTGCACCGCCGCCCGGTCCTTTTTCGGGATGCCCGGGTGGAACTCGGCGACCACCGGCATGGCCACCCCGTAGCTCTTGTCGTCGAAGAGGTACAGGCCCGAACCGATGGTCGACTTCGGCTTGGCCATCGTGGTGAAGTTGCTGGTGCCCTGGCTGGTCGTGCCGTCAGACCCGCTCGCCGTCACCGTGGCGGTGTAGCTCGTGCCGTACTTCAGCGGAGCGTTCGGCACCCAGGCCGAGCCGTCCGTGCGCAGCTTGCCCTCCACCGCCTTGCCGTCCGCGGCGGCCAGGGTCACCGAGGACACCTTCCCGCCGTCCGGGAGCTTGGCGCTGATCTCCGTGCTCACGGGCTTGTTCTTCGTGCCGTCGGCCGGACTCAACGTCAGCGCCGGCCCGCTCGGCGCCGCCGGCGTCGAGGGCTCCGCCGTACCGGGATCGGCGCCGGCGCTCGCCGGGGCACTCGCCTCGATCCCACCAACGAATTCCGGCTTCTTCTGCTCGCCGCCGCACCCGGTCAGTGCCAGCGACGCAGCCAGGGTCAGAGCGCCCACCACCGCCCCGGCTCGCGTGAACCGTGCCATCCCCACCTCTGTTCTCGCGTACCTGGCGGACATCGTGCCGTATCAACGCCCCCACCCACGCACCCGTCTCAATCGCGCTGGAGGATTTAGGGGCTTTTGACCGGTAAGCTCGACCGAAGGGGGGACCCTGGTAACCGGATTGGAGCGCGGTTCAGCGGGGTGCTAATGTTCTCTCCGTTGCCGAACGAGCGCCGCTAGCTCAACTGGCAGAGCAGCGGACTCTTAATCCGCGGGTTCGGGGTTCGAGTCCCTGGCGGCGCACCAACGATCAAGGCCTTGACCTGGTGGTTCACACCGGGCCGGGGCCTTTTTCGCGTACGCCGGTGGTGGCTGGTGGCTCGGTGGGTGCGCGGGCGCCGTTGGGTCGGGGCGGTGTCGATGGGACGTGGTGCTATGCCAGCGGTCAGACTTGAAGATCAAATGGACACGTACGGCAGTTGCAGGCCACGGCCCCGTGAAACCCTGATCGGCCTGGCCGGGCAACGGCGGCAAGGAGGTTTGACCTCGGCTGGGGCACGTCGTATTCAGGCCGCCGGCCCAGACGGCCTACTGCTGGAGGTCCTACAGACGGTGGCACCGGACCCGCCGTTGCTGGCCGCCAATGGTCGGCCTGGCCAGCGGAGGGTCTCGTGTGCGTCGGGTCAATGGGTGTCGGTGCAGCCCTGCCTCACATGCTCGCCGAGGTCGTGCAGTGAGCGCCCCGCCGACCAGATCCGCTCGAACTCTTGCTCGAAGTGTCGGAACGACTGGGGATCCCGGTCCGCCCGCAGGGTGAGTGTCGGCTCGATACCGGCGAGGCGGTGCGAGTAGAGGTCGACCTGCATCTGGCCGTGCGGCTCGTCTGGGTCTACTAGGAAGAGCCCGAACGCGGGCACGAAGCCCAGCAGACGAACCTCCACACGTCCGGTGTGCCCGCACTGGCCGGCAAGGTGCCTGAGAAGGTCGATCGTCGGCTGGAGACGGTGTTGGAAGATCTGCGGGGCGTGCGGGATCCCGGCGCGGCGGGCCGCCTCTTGGACTGCATCGCTGTGTGGTTCCACCAACGCGATTCTGACCAGCGCGCCCTGCTCGATCCGGCGCTGCAGGACGAGGGCGTTGCTGCGTAGCGTACGGCCAAGGGTGACCCCCACGATCCGGATGTCGGTGGCGTGAGCCACTCCGAGGTCGGTCCCGGGGGCCGCCACCGACAGCAGAAGGTCGGCTGACGGGCGGTCCAGCAGGCGCTGCCGGGTCTCGGCGACCAACTCCGACGCGACGGCAGCCAGTGTGGACACCTGAGAGCGGTTGTGCGAAGACTGCATGGCGACAAGGCCGAGAGTGGCGAGGGTTGCGGCGCCGAGGACGTCGGCGTCGACGACGCTGAACAGGCCCAGTAGACCGAGTGTCACCGACACGAGCGAGGTGATATAAGCGTCGAGCCGGTGGTTGCCGATAACCTTCGCTGGGATTGTCCGTAAGAATCGCACGTGGGCCCTCCTCTGAAGGTTGACGCCGGCATCCGTGGCCGGAACGGCGTTGAGGGTTTGGCCCGATGGAAATGTCACCGGCCGGGACGATGCCGGCGACCTCTGCATCGAGGATAGACGAGTTATTGTCAAAAGTACATAAAGTCTCACGTTGGATGATGCGACAACGCTGTGGTGGCGCACGGCAGTCGGAACACCGTGGGGCTGGTGCTGGGGTGCTCGTAGTCGACGGCATCCCGCGCTCCGTGCAGTGCATCCCGGGCAAGAGCCCACGCTGCGGCCCGTGGGCCGAGCCGGGATAGCTCGACCGGGGTGTCGCGGTGAGGATTTGGCGACGACCGTCGCGCTCATCCCGTGGGTGCCCGGTCATTGTCGACTTCCTGATCGCGGGCGGGCGGGCGGCGGGTCGGTGAACGCGCGGATGCGAGCGCTGTCACAGTGGATGCCCGCCTGTTGGGCGTGGTGGCGTAGATGGAGCGCAGCGACCGGTGCTCGTTGTCAGGGGCCACGTCGAGAGTGCCGCGCGGGTGGCCGTGCCTGCCCGAGGGCCGTTCATTTTCGTCATTAGGGCGGGTCAGGCATTCATGTGGTGGAGCCGTCCTTTCGTCGCTTCGGTTACGGGGGGCCGTTCGACGACTACGCAAAGCTATATGGTCATGGGTAACTACCGATGCGCTTCCGTTTAGCTTCCGAAGATGCCGTGTAGTCATCGCTGTGGTTGGCGGTGGTCGATCTCTCCTCATACCGTGCGTGAGCACGAATCCTCGATCCGTGAGGGGTGAGGTCGAGTGATCTATAGCTTGCTGGGTCAACTGGAGGTCGGACGTGACGATCGGCTCGTCGAATTGCCAGGCGGCCACAGCCTGATTGTGCTTGCCGCTCTCCTGCTGAACGTCAACCATCCGTTGTCGAAGACCGAGCTACTGAGGGTGGCGTGGGGCAGTCCCGACGTCAGCGAAGCCCAAATACACAAGTCCGTCGGCGTGTTGCGCGCCTTGCTCGACCAGGTAGGACGCCGCGATGACCTCGTGACGCATGCCCGGCACGGGTACGAACTGCGGGTGACCCGCGACGAGGATCTGGACATGCTGCTCTTCCAGCGGCTGTTGCGCGCTGCCGACGAGGCGGGCATGACCGGCCGGATGGACGAGGAAGTCGATGTGCTCCGAAGGGCATTGCGCCTGTGGCGCGGCCCGCATCCGCTGTCCAACGTGCCGACCGATGCCTTTCGCCGCGAGATCGACGGCCTCGGAAGACGACGCAAGCGGGCGGCCGTGCGTCTATTCGACCTGGAGATCGCCCGCGGAAACCACGAAGGCGTTCTGGACGACCTCCTGCAAATCTCGACGTACGCCCCGACCGACCGGAGGCTGTGCGAACAACTGATGCTGGTGGCCTACCGGTGCGGGCACGGCAGCGATTCCGTCGAGGCGTACGAGCGGCACGCCGCCGCGCTCGCCGCCGAGACCGGAGGCACGCCCGACCCGACGCTGCGCAGGCTCTACTACGCCGTCGCCAACGGTGACGAGGCGGTGGTCGCCACCGTGGAGTCAGCCATCGGCCAGCGGCTCGGGGTCGCCGCGACGATAGGCCGGAAGCGGCACTCCGCGACACCATCGGCGGCGGTGCCCGTGCCGCGCCAGCTTCCGCCGGACCCGCCCGACTTCGTCAACCGAGGTGACCTCGTCGCCGAGGCGTCGAGGCTGCTCACTCGTGAACCGGGGCGCACGGTGCCGATCATCGTGATCTCCGGCCCCGGGGGGATCGGCAAGACCGCGCTCGCCCGACGGGTCGCCCACCTGGCCGGCAACCGTTACCCCGACGGGCAGCTGTACGTCGAACTGCGCGGCACCGTAGGCGAGCCACTCGACGTCAGCGAGGTGCTGGCGCAGTTCCTGCGTGCTTTCGGAGTGCCCGCCGTACCCGACAGCGAGGCGGAGCGGATCTCGATGTACCGCACACTGCTCGCCGAACAACGCGTGTTGGTGGTCCTCGACGACGCCGCGACGGGTGCCCAGATCAGAGACCTGATCCCCGCCAACCCGGGCTGCGCCGTGCTGGTGACCTCGCGGCGGCGACTCCCGGAGATCGCCGGCGCCCATCACGTGCCCCCACTGGAGCCACTGGACCACGAATCCGCCACTGAGCTGTTCCTGCGGGTGGCCGTCAGCTCCGGCATCGACCTGAGCAGCGAAGCGGAGGCGGTCGATCAGGTGGTGCGCTTGTGCGGTGGGCTGCCGCTAGCCCTGCGCATCGCCGGCGCGCTGCGGGTGCACGACCATCCCCGGCCCACCGCCGAGTTGGTCGAGCGGCTGGCGCGGCAGGGCCCGGAGGCCTTCGCGTACGGCGAGCACAGTGTGGTCCGCGCGATCGACGCGGGCTTCGACCGCCTTGACGAGGACGCGCGCCGACTCTTCCTCGGGCTCGGCCTGCTGCAGTTGCCGAGCTTCGGCCTGTGGACGGCGGCCGTGCTACTCGACGGTACGGGGGTCGACCCGGCGGCGACCCTGTCCCGCCTCGCGGCGAGCAACATGATCGAGTTGGTCGAGTCCGAGGTGCGGTACCGCTTCCACGACCTGACCCGCGACTACGCCCATCGGCGGGCGCTCAGCGCGTACGCCGATGTCCGCGATCGGAATGCCAAGGTGCTCGGCGTGTTCCGGGCGCTGTTGACGCTCGCGCGGACTGCCCACGCGGCGCTGTACGGCGGTGCCTTCGAGGTGGTGCACAGCGACGAGCCCGACTGGGTGGCGCCACCGATGGTGCTAGACGAGGTGACGCGAGCCCCGCTCGGATGGTTCGAGAAGGAGCGACTGAACATCCGGGCGGCCGTGGACCGTTGTGCGGAGCTGAAGGCCGCCGGAATCTGTTGGGATCTCGCGGTGTCCGCGCACGAGTTCTATACGGTGCGCGGGTACTTTGGCGACTGGTACGCCACGCACCAGGCCGCGCTGCGCGCGTGCCAGGATGCGGGGGACACGCGCGGTGAAGGCGTGATTCTCGCCTGCCTGGGCCAACCGGCGCTCGTCGCGAGCCGACGCGAAGGCGTGTCCGGCCTCCCGGAGTTGGAACGCTCGGTGAACCTGTTGGTCGAGTGCGGGGATCGGCACGGACAAGCGATCGCGTTACGGACCCTCGCAAACGCCTTGCGGCGCGGAGGCCATTCGGCCCGACCACTCGCGCTGTTCCGGCAGGCGCTGGCGTGCTACGAGGCGAGCCAGGACACGGTGGGTACCTGGCAGAGCCTGCGCTTCATCGGCCAGACGCACCTTGACCTCGGTGAACACGACGAGGCGCTGGCGGTGCTCCACAAGAGCGTGCTGGTGGCGCGGACGCTCGGGCAGCCGCGCCTACTCGCGCAGACGACGTACTGGGTCGGTCAGACCTGTCTCGCCCGTGGTGACCTGGCCGGTGCGGCACTCGCCTTCGAGACGGTCCGCGAGGCCTACCCCGAGGCGACCGGGATCGGTCACGCGTACGCCATGCACGGGTTGGGTGACGTGGCATGCCGCACCGGCGCGTACGAGGAGGCCAGCAGGCGTCTCGCCGTCGCGGCCGAACTGGCACGCGAGGGGGCCGACGCGGTACTCGAAGGGCGGGTGCACGTCTCGCTGGCCGCGCTCCATGCCGCGTTGAGTCGGCCCGGCGAGCAGATTGCCGCGCTGCGGGACGCGACGGCGTGTTTCGCGGCTTGCGGTGCCGGCTACCTCGAGGTGCAGGCACTCGTCACCCTGGCCGAGACGCTCACCCGCCTGGGTGACGAGCAGGCCGCACGCTCCGCCTGGGACGGCGTCGACGATCGGTACGCGGCGATGGGCGTGCCGGCCGAGGACCGCCTCGTCCGGCGGCCAGACTCGGGCCGGTGAACGCCGGGCGCTCTAGCCGTCCGTGCCGGACGACGGCCGCAGGATCGGTGGATGGAGGGTCTCGGCGGTCCCGCGCCGGTACAGGGCGGCCGGTCGGCCCGTCGGCGGTATCCGTCTCGCTCCGGTCGGTTCGACGAAGCCCGGTGTCTGCGCCACCTTGCGGCTGAAGTTGCGAGGATCGAGAGTGGCGTCCCACACCACTTCGTACACGTGGCGGAGGTCCCCGACGGTGAAGGTCGGTCCGCAGAAGACCGTCGCCAGCGTCGTGAACTCCAGACGGGTGCGGGCCCGCTCGACCGCGTCCCGCGCGATCTGGTCATGGTCGAACGCTAGGCCGTGGCGTACCTCCTTGACCGGTGCCCACCATGCTCGGGAGGCGTCCGACCCGGCTGTGGGAATCGGAAGATCGGGGGCGATGGCCAGATAGGTGACGCTCACTACCGGACCGCGCGGGTCACGGTCTGGAGCGCCGTAGGTGGCGAGCTGCTCCAGGTGCAGGTCTCTACCGTCGAGGCCGGTCTCTTCGAGCAACTCCCGTTCGGCCGCCTCGCGCAGGTCCTCCCCGGCCCGCAGGAAGCCGCCCGGTAGGGCAAGCTGGCCTTGGTACGGGTCGTTCGCGCGTTCGATCACCAGCAACTTCAACTGGCCGTCGCGCACCGTCAGGATCACGAGGTCGACGGCGAGGCGGAGCCAGAGATGGTCTCGATCAGCCACGCGACGAGAGTACCTTACTGTCCCCTTGACACAAATCCGGCTCCAACTTAGTGTCACTTACACAGTAAGGCTCCAATGCCTGGCCGTGGACGTACGACCGGCCGGCGTTGCGGTCCTTGTGTTGCCATCGTCCGACGCCACTCTGGTGGCTCGGGAGCCAATCACGTGCACGGCTCCGTGCGGGGGTAGGCCGCCCCTCCGTCCGGCCGGACGGCAACGCGGTTCTCCGTCCCTCGCTTCGCTCACGCATCCGGAAGGAATCGTCATGCGCTCCTCGCTTCATCGTCGCCTCGCCGCACGGTTCGTGACTGCCGCCGTCGCCCTCGCCGCACTGCTGCCCGCACCGACCGGAGGCGCCCTAGCCGGCGGCATCTGCCCACTGGGAACCAACTGGGACAACCGTATCCAGGCGTGCAGGTAGCGCGCGGTAGAGATTCGGTAGAAGTTCCGCCGACGCTGGTTCCGAAGCAACCGAAGCATGTCCGAAACCGGCGGCGCCGGTGGGCCCGGCCAGAACGGAGCCCACCGGCGCCGCCGCCAGCGCGCAGGAGCGCTGCGGCCGGCATCGAGAGAGACAGACGGCAGGTGGAGAAACGTGAGAAGGGCATACGTGTATCGCAAGTGGACTGCCGCACCCGCACGGCCGGTGCGGTATCTGCCGCACCAGGCACTGGCCGATTGGTTCCACGGGTGGCGTGACGGGAAGCGCGGCGTCCCCGCGCTGCCTCGGCAGGCTGCCGCCGAGGAAGACGGAACGAACCTCGCCGGCACCATACCGGGAGCCGACTTCGACCAGAGTCGACGGTTGGTCACCACTCCTCGGCTCGAAACCCTTCGCCGGCGTGCCGAGGAACAAATCGCCAAAGAGGAGGTGGTCTTCCTGGCCGCGCGGGACCCAATCACCCGGGAGTTGCGAGCGCTGACCCCGGCGATCGAGCAGTGGCGGAGAAGGGCCGCCGAGGCCGCGGCCAAGCTCAGCTCGGCGCGCGAGGCTCCGGCTGATGAGGACCTCAAGGAGCGCCGTACCGCCGAGACGGACCGTCCGGACAGTCTGGTGCGGCAGCGGCGGCTGGCCGAACACGCGCGGCGGCTGGCGTCCGCCGAGCTCGCGCACGAGCGTGCCTGCGGCCACCTGGAGGTTCATCTGCGACGGCAGGCCGAGATCACCGAGACCCTCGGGCACCAGAAGCGGGCCTTCCAGGCCCGCAAGCGGCGGCTCGAGGAACACGCGGGGCGCCGGGTGGCCACCTACTGGCAGCAGTTGGTGCGTTCGCACGACGACGGCCCCGAACTCAACAGCCAGCTACGCCCCATCGGACCGGAACTTCCGGGCTGGACGGGGTCGGGAGACGAGTGAGGACCTCATGGCAGGAATGACGCGGGGAACGCCGTCGCGGGTGCTGAGCGGGGTTCGTCGCCTACTCGGCCGTTTCGCTCAGGGCGGATCCCCAGGCCCCTTCCGGCCGCAGCCGGTCGACGCGGAGGCGGCCCGACGGGACATCGACCGCTACGTCGACCGGCTCGCCCCGGACGCCGTCGACGAGGGCACAGGGTACGCCTTGGACAACCTCATCAACGCCCGGGCGGACGGGTGGCTCGCCGAGTTGGCCGTCCACTACGCCGAATACCAGGTCAGGGTGGAGCGGCATCTCGCCGCCGCCGACGCCGTGGTGGCGTGGCAGGGCGGGCTCACCCGCTACTACTACCAGCGGTACGAGGATCTCACCCTCGCTCACGACTTCGCCCACGAGCAGTTGGCCGGTGGCTACCAGGGGAGAGCGCGATGACCGTGCAACGTACCGATCGTCCGCGGTTCGAGGGCGACAGGCAGCAGGGCAACGGCTACGACGACGCGGCACTGCTCGCCGGCCGACCGCTCGGGGCCTTCATGTATCTGCTGGTGCTCGTCGCTGCCGCTGCCGCCGACTACGGCCAGTTCTATGGCGTCGTGAAAGTGGTGCTCCCGGAACTCACCGAGCGAATGGTGCTGTTGATCGTGGCTGGTTTCACGGCCGTCGTGCTCTTCCTCGCCCACGCCGCCGGGGCGACCCTTCGCGACCGGCGGGCCGGAGTCAAGTGGATCCACCGTGCGCTGCCCTGGTTGTGCCTGTGCGGCTGGCTGCTCCTCGGTGCCGCCGGCTGTTACGTACGCCTGGGAGAGCAGTCGGACAGCCTGGCGGGTGTGATCCAACGGGAGGGCGAACCCCTCGTGTCGGGTACGGCGGGACCGGAGTTCCACCTGGGACCGGCAGCCGTCGTGTTCCTCGCGTTGTACGTCGCCACCGGACTTGTCGCCGGGATCGGCGGGTACCTTACGCACAATCCGGCCCACAGCGCTCACCTGCGAGCACGCATCGCTAAGGCGCTCGCCGCCCGCCGGGCGGCCCGGGCGGCCCTGGCGATGCAGGTCGCCAACGGGAACCGGCAGCTGCAGGCGTCGTACCAGCAGAAGGCCGTGGAAGTACTCCGCCATGAGCGCGATCGGCGCCTGGCGCTGGCGGAGGAGTTGAAGCAGCACGCCCGGCTGGTGATGGCCCAGCGCGCCAAGGATCCGGCCCTGACCGACGCGTTCATCGAACCTGACCGTAACCCCTACCAGCCCCCTCGGCCGCGGCAGGCCGATAACGAGGAGGAACGATGAGCTACCCCTCGACGAACCGGTTGCGGCGAGCCGCCTCGATGCTGGTCGCCGGTCTCGTACTGGCTGGTGTCGCCGGATGCAGCGACGACGAACATGCCGCCGCGCCGAGCGACTCGGAGGTCGCGCCGGACGTGGTGAACGGCTGCGAGCTCACCACCGGGCCGGTCGCGGTCGCCTACGGTGCCCGAGCCAACACCTCCGACCCGAGACTGCCCGGCGAGGTGTCGAAACTCATCGATCGGAGTCTGGGCGGGGGATATCCCGTCTCCGCTATTCGACTGGATGGGAGCCCGGTGCAGGTCTTCTCCGCGACCTTCGAGTCCACGGCGGGCAACGACGACGGTCGGGCAGCGCAGCTCAAGCGGTTCAGGCAGAGCGTCGATATGGAGTTCGCCAACGTACGGGCGGAGCAGCAGGAGGCCGACGTCCTTGCCGCTCTGAGTCTGGCGGCGCGGTCCGTATCCGCGGAAGGCGGCACTGTGGTGCTGGTCGACTCCGGACTGCAGACCACCGCTCCGTTGGACTTCCGGGACGGCGCGCTGCTCGCGGCTGAGCCCGCCGACGTGACGACGTTCCTCGAAAAGCACGAACTGTTGCCGGACTTGAAGGGGCGTGCCGTGTTGTTGGTCGGAATCGGCAACACGGTCGCCCCCCAACCGGCATTCGACCAGTGGACGTACGACAATTTGAACGCTATCTGGAAGGCGGTGGCCACCGAGGCCGGAGCCCGGTGCGTCGCGGTCTTGGCCGGCCCCGGTGCGAACCGCCCTCGGTCGGGACAACTGCCGGTGGTGACGCCGGTTTCCCCGGCACCCGAGCCGACGCCTGAGCCGTGCGGACAGACCGTGCTGTCCAACAGTGGAAAGGTCGGCTTCCTGCCGAACCGCGCGGATTTCGTGGATTCGGCGGCGGCCCGGTCCGCCCTGACCAAGATGGCACCGACGATGGCTGGTGGTAACCAGCGCATCGAACTGATCGGGACGACCGCCACTGATGGCACTCACGAGGGGAGGCGCCAGCTCTCCCTCAAGCGTGCCGATGCGGTGAAGCGAATCCTCGTCGAACTCGGTGTAGCGGCCGACCGGATCACCACGAGGGGGGCTGGCATCGAGTGGGAAGGTCACGAACCCGATCTCGACCGGAAGGGCGTACTGATGCCTGGGCCTGCGGCGAGGAACCGGTCGGTCGTCGTGAAGCTGACCTGTCCATCCGGAACCATCCGGTGAAACCCATCCGGTACGGGCCGTTCGCCCGAGGCGCCGACTGGTACCAGGGGTGGCGGGACGGCAGGTCCGGCATCCCGCACCGGCCCCGCAGCCGAGGGCACCGGGTCACCACCGCCCACCGGGAGGTGCTGATCCGCCGGGCACAGGACGCGTTCGACCACGAGTACCTGCGCATGGAGGCGCTGCTGTTCGGGGCGGGGCAGGCCATGGCCGGGGCGGAAGCGCGCAAGCGGGGCAACACGGCGTTGCTGCGCCGGGTCGAAACCGAGAACGCCGAGCTGGCCCACGAGCTTACGCCTGAGGAACTCGGTCGACGCCGGGCCGGCGAGAAGGCCGCCGACCCCCGGATTGTCGCCGACCGGCGGAAACGCGAGCAGCACAAGCGCCGGATGAGCATGCTTGCCCTGTTCCGCGACGCGTACCGGGAGGTGACCGACGCGGAGGTCAAGCTCGCCCTGGCCCGCCGCGAGGCGGCCGTGCAGCGGGAGGTGGCCTACGCCCGGGTGCGACGCATCCACGAACACAGCCACCGGCGCCTAGCCGCCTACCGGCGGCGCCTGGTGCGGTCGCATCCGGACGGCGCCTGGGTGAACCAGGTGATGGGCGTGCTCGATCCGGAGATCCCCCAGTGGGCGTTGCCGGAGCATGACGGGCCTGGGCACGAACCGGCCGAGGTCGACTACCCGTCACCACCGTCCCGGACCGGTGAGGTGATCACGCTCGGTCCGGCCACCGTGTTCGGATCGAAGGTGCCGCCGTCGGACGTGCTCGTGGAGGGCTACGACGTGGGAGAGCGGCACTTTCGGATCGAACGGACCGGACAGGTGTTGCACCTGCGTCACCTCGGACACGGTCGTGAGCTGTACGTCGACGGGCGTGCCGTGCGGTCGGCGACGCTGCGACCAGGAAGTTCGTTCGACTTCGATCGGTTCCGGTACCGGGTCAGTGAGGACGCTATACACCTGCTGGTCACCCGCCTCGGCCCTGCGGGCCTGATCGTCCACGGGCTCAGTGACGCTACCGGCCGGCTGACCCGGATGTCGTTCGTGCAGCGAACGGGGACGGTCGTGGCCATTATGGGGCCCTCCGGGGCGGGGAAGTCGTCGCTGTTCGGAGCGCTGACCCGCGAGCTATCGACGGAGGCCGGCGGATCGCTGTACTTCGACGGCCTAGACCTGAACCGGCACTCCGAGCAGGTCCGGTCGATGCTGGGTTTTGTCCCACAGGACGACAGCCTGCACGCCACCCTGACGGTGAGGCGACTGCTGCAGTACTCCGACCGGTTGCGCTCGACTGGACCCCGGCACAGAGGGGACCGTGAGCGCCACATCCAGGAGATCTGTTCCTGGCTCGGTCTCACCAAACACCTGGACAGCCTCGTGGCCAACCTCTCCGGCGGCCAGCGCAAACGAGTGTCGATCGCACTCGAACTGCTGTCGGAGCCGACACTGCTCATGCTCGACGAACCGACCTCGGGTCTGGACTCCCACATGGACCGAGAGGTGATGAAGCTGCTACGCCGGTACGCGCACGCCGGCGAGCGGACGGTCATCACCGTCACCCACTCGAACGAGCACCTGAACCTGGCCGACGCCACGCTCGTCGTCGCCAGCGGGGGCCGTCCTGTCTACTTCGGTCCGCCGAACGGGGAGTGCGAGACGTTGCGGGCGGCGAGTTTTGCGGACCTGATGGCGACCCTCGGAAGACAGCCCGACGAGCCGGGTGGGCAGGTGACCACCGCGCTCGCCGTTGCCTACCAGGCCGGGCCGGAGGTCGCGGAGGCCGCGCGGGAGGCCGACCTCGCCGCGCGGGAACCGGACGAGCACGCCAACCGGGTTCGCCGCCCCAGCGCCATCGTCGTCGCCGCCCGCCAGGTTCCGGTGCTGGCAGCCCGGCAGTGCGCCCTGGTCCTGTCGCACGGTCAGCGCAAGAACTGCGGGGAGCGCACCCCGCTCGACCGGCTCCGCGCCGTGGCGGTCGCGGTGAGCCCACTGGTCATCGCGGCGGTTACCGCGGCTCTGGCCGCCCTCGTGACCGGGCCCGACGGGCTCGGCCCGGCCGGATCCGGAGCACCCCGAGAGTCCGGCCCGGCAGTGTTGAGCCTGCTCACCACCCTGGCCGTACTGAGCGGTCAGGCTCTCACGTACAGCAATGTCGTCTCCGAGTTCGCCATCGTGCGGCGGGAGTACCGGACGGGGATGAAACCGGCCGCGCTGTTGCTCGCCAAGTGGTCGGTGTACGCGGTCCTCGCGGTCGCCCAGGCCGCCATCGTGACCTGGGTCTTCACCCGGCTGAGGCCGGGCCCGGTCCACGGACTGCACCTTCCTCCGGCCTGGGAGTTGTTCGTCACGCTCGCCCTGCTGAGCGTCACGGCGATGTCCCTCGGCCTGCTGATCTCGGTACATGTGACGAAGCTGGAGCAGGCGGTGGCCTGGACGACGGCAGCATCCATAGCCCAGATCGCCTTCAACGGGGTGACCAGCGACATGTCGGGGGACCGGTTGCTACAGGTCCTGGGAGTGCTGATGCCGACCCGGTGGGGTCTCGCGGCAGCCGCCTCCTCCACCGACCTCCGTGCCGTTGCTCCGGCGACCGCCTACCCCGACGCGATCTGGTCGCACACGGCGGGGCAGTACGCGTTCAACATGTCGATGCTTGTCGTACTCACGTTGCTCTTCTTCGTGCTGGCGGTCATCCGTCTCGGGCAGCGTCTGCGCCCCCGACAGCGGGTCAGCCGTCGTTGGGTGACCGGATGGAGGAGGTTCCCGTGAAAGGCCACGCCACACCACTCGCTCTCATCGCCTCCTGCGCGCTGCTGGCCCTCGTCGGGTGCAGCGGCGATCCGGCGAACGGGACGTACGCGTCCCCGGCCGAGGCGACGGCCACCATGACCGTACCGTCCCCGACCGACCCCGGGCTGCCGACGGTCACGCCCCCGCCGTCGACAGCTGCTGCCGCGACGCCGTCCGCGACCGCCGGCAGCACCGCAATGATCCCGGAGGTCACCGGCCTGCGGTTGGCGGAGGGGGAGGAGCGGCTTCGAGCGCGGGGCATGCTGACCATCAACGTGGTCGACGCGAGCGGGGCGGGGCGCACCATCCTCGAGAAAGACAACTGGGTGATCGTGTCGCAACACCCCGAGGCCGGTACGCCCGCCGACACCACCACTGCCTTGACGTTGAACGTCAGCAAGCCCACCGACTCGCAACCCACGATCAACGCCGTCGAAGGCAAGGTGCCCGACGTGGTATGCCGCGACCTGCAGACGGCGCAGGACGCGCTGCGGGCCGCCGGCTTCTATTTGCTCCTGCCCAAGGACGGGCTCGGGCAGGGCCGCTTTCCGTTGGTGGACCGCAACTGGATCGTCGTGGGACAGTCCGCCCCTTCCGGCAGTAGCCCCGCGGCGAGCACCAGGATCGAGCTGACGGTGGTCAAGTACGGCGAGCCCACCGGAAAGTCGGGGTGTTCGAGTTGACCACCAGGCAGCCGGCGATGGAGTGGCACGGCAGCCCGCCGTCGTACCGGGAGTGCCGCGCCGCCGCCCGGTCGATCCGCGCCGCCGAATTCGGCCGCGATGCGATGGATCTTGTCCGCCCGCGCGGTGTGCTCGGCGTGTACCGGAGTAAAGCGCCGCTGTCGATGTTGCTCTACGTCGCCGGCCACGAACGGCTGCTGGTCTGGCGCGCCCCGGACTCGCTTGCCCTGCTGCAACCCCCCGCGGACCGAGCGGTCGGGCACCTCGCCGGCCGGGTACGGCTGGCCCGAGGCTTGGTCCAGCACTGGGACGCGGTGCTGCTCACGATGCCGCCGGTGGTGTGCCTGCTCGGTGCGGTGGTCGTCGCACTCATTGCCGACCTGTTCGGGCACACCTTCGTGCTCGTGGCGGGCCTGGCGCTGGCGCTGGTTGCGGTGGGCTACGTCGCCCTGCTGATGACCGCCATGGTCCTGTACGCCGCGCGGTCGGTGCTCGGCGCCGTCGGTAACCCCAGCCCCCGGGCCAGTGCGGTGGCCGCGCGAAACCTGCCCGGCACCCGGTGGTCGGTGACTCTGTGTCATCACGTCGATCAGGGCGCCAGCGGGCAGCTGCTGAGCCACGTCACCGCACGGCTGAGCCGCCTGATCACCGGACAGGCGAAGCAGTGTCTGCGCGAGTTGGGCGCTCAGGCACCGGTCATCAACGTCACGGAGACCTTGGTGTGCCCGACCCAGGGAATCACCAACGACTGGATGCGCCGGAGGGTCGCCGCCTGGTCCTCCGGGCGCGTCGACGACGGCGCGGATCCCGAGGCCGTGTTCAAGCGGCCACTGCGTCAGCCCGATCGTCCGCCGCTGCGTCTCTTCGACACCGGCACCGTCGCGCTTCTGTACCTGGTCGCCGTCGCCGTCGTGGTTCTCGGCGAGGCGGTGCTGGTCGCCGGGTGGGAACAAGAGGAGTGCGGCCCGTCGGATTGTGCCGGAAGGCCGGCGAGCTACGGCAGCGCGGCGCGCTGGTTGGCGCAGCGGCTGCTGTTCAACGACCCGCCGTCGATCACGCCGGCGACTGCCCAGTCGGTTGCCGTCGGGTGGCTGGCCAGCGTCATGTCAGCCGTCGGGGTCGTCGTGCTCGCTGTCGCCCTGTACCGCTACACCCGCCGTCGGTCTTCGATCGCAAGGGAGTTGGGAAGAATGATCAATGAACGTCAGTCGGTGGTGTTGATCCTCGTGGCCACGAGATCCGAACGCGACGCGTTTCTCGCGGCCGTGAAGGCAGTCAACGGCCGTGAGCCGCAACAGCGGGCCCTCAACACCCAGGTGGTGTTCGATCTCGGCGTGGTGTCCCGAGCCCAGGTCGTACTCGCTCAGAGCAGACCGGGTGCGGTCGATCCCGGCGGTGCGGCGATCACCGCCGCGGCGTTGATCCAGCGGTTGGCGCCGGACTATTTGATCCTCTCCGGTATCTGTTTCGGTCTCCGTGCGGACGAGCAGAGCATCGGCGACATCGTGGTGTCGCAGAAGCTGAGGGCGATCGACCACCGCAAGGTGACGGAGCCGGAACCGGGTCAGCCGCCGACCACCTGGCTACGGGGCGACTTCGTCTCGTCTTCGGAGGCCCTGTACCAGCGCTTCCAGGCCAGCGAGTCCACCTGGACGGGATGCGCGGTGCACTTCGGCACGATCCTGTCGTCGAGCGTGCTGGTCAACTCCCGCCAACTGCACCGGGAATTGCTGAAGATTGACCCGGAGGCCATCGCGGGCGAGATGGAGGGCGCCGGTGTCTACGCGGCCGCGGCGCCGGAGAAGGTCGACTGGATCGTGGTGAAGGCGATCGCTGACCACGGCTACGACAAGACGAACGACATGCAGCCGACGGCGGCGCGGAACGCGGCGGACTTCGTCGTCCACACGCTGCACAGCGGTGTCATGGACGAGTGGATCGTGACGGCAACGACCTCCTGAAGAGCCACGATTACCCGCCGATGCATGGCTCTACCGGGCGGACCTCGACGCTCTTTAATCCGCGGGTTCGGGGTTCGAGTCCCTGGCGGCGCACCAGCGAGAAGAGATCAGGCCCGGTCCGGTTGGACTGGGCCTGACCCCTTTTTCTGACCCCTACGTATAAACAAGCTTGTCCGTGGTCGAGCACTGCGCCTGGCGGGTCACCTCCACGTAGATCGGCTTGGTGATGGCCGGGGTGCTGTGCCCGAGCACGTCCTGAATCCGCTTGATCGGCACGCCCTGTTCGTAGAGGAGCGTCGCGCACGAGTGGCGCAGGTCATGGAAGCAGACCCGACGAAGCCCGGCCAGCGCCAAGAGCCGGACGAAGTGGCGGTTCAGGTTCCGCGGCTCGATGGGTATCGATGCCGGTAGTGAAGACCAGGTCGAAGTCCTGCACCGGTCACCGGTGACCTTCCGTTCAGCCCGATGCGAAACCCGGCTGGGGGTCGTGTCCTGAACGCGACGACGGGTGGCGTGCCGGCCCGGCCGGCACGCCGCCCGCAGGGGTCGGTTGGGTCTGGGTCAGCTGGTCCGGCAGGTGACCGTCGGCCAGGTCCAGTTGTTGTTGGCCATGATCGTGATGCCGAAGTTGTTGCCGTTGCCGTTCGGCCTGGCGGTGACGGTGCCCGAGTTGCCGCTGAGCGAGGCGTTCCAGCTGTTCTGGATCCACTGGCCGCCATTGAGCCCGAGGCTGACCACCCAGTTGTTGGTGCCGCTGACCGCCACGTTCAGGTTGAACCGGTCACCCCACCGCTCGGCAGCCGACAGCACTGCGGTGCAGTTGCCGTTCGCGGGCGGGGTGGTCGGACTGGTGGTCGGCCCGGTGGTGGGGTTGCCCCCGCCGCCTTCCCAGACGTTGATGTCCGAGCTGCCCTGGCTCTGGTAGCCCTCGGTCGCCATGACCTGGTAGGCGTGGTTGCTGCCCAGGTTCAGGCCGGCGCGGGCCCAGGCGTCGAAGTGGTTGGCGGTGGTGATGGTGCCACTCGAACGCTTCTGCTGACGGACGCTCCAGTACTGGTAGAACGTCTGGTTGCCGTCGATCGACGGGGCGTTGACCCGCTGGCTGCGGAGGATGTCGTAGGTGCCGCCGTCAGTGGTGACCGTACCCAGCCGCTGGGCGCCGCTGCTCGGGTTGTAGCTGCCGAAGTTCTCCACCACGTAGTACTCGATGAGCGGGTTCCGCGTCCATCCGTACAGGGCGAGGTAGGTGTTGTTGTTGCCCGGGTTGTAGGTGCCCGAGTAACTGATCGTCCGTCGGCTGCCGGTGGCCCAGCCCTTGCCGCCGACCCAGTTGTTGGTGCTCCTGTCCCAACTGCTGCTGTACCGGCCGTCGGCGCGCAACGTCATGCTGGCGTTGCCGCTGTCCTTCCAGAACGAGAAGTAGTAGCCGTTGTGTGTGCCGGTGAGGTTCGAGGTGAGGGTCCGGTCGGCCTCGGCGTGCGCGTTGGGGCTGGCGATGAACGTGCCGGTGACGGCGAGCGCCGCAGCGCACGCGGCGCTGAGGAGCAGCCGCATGCGACTGCTCTTTCGCGGCCTGGTCGAGGTGTCCTTCATGTACGTGTTCCTCCTCGTGACAGCTGGTGGTGGCCAGCGCCGCGATGTGACCCCGCAGGCTGTCGGTGGCCAGGTGCGGCAGCCGGTCTTCGGCGTATCCCCCGTGGTAGGTGGACGGCCCTCCTGTGCGACCGAGACGGGTCGCGGTGAACCAAGATCATTGAGGGACATCGATGGCAATCGTATGGCCCCGACTCTGAGCCCGTCAATAATTTCCGAAACGTTCCCGGAACACTTTCTTGGTGACGTGGTGTCTCAGGTAGCTCCAACTGGCTGCCAGCCTTGCTCATCGTGCTCCGCATGGTCAGCCGTTGTCGGGGGTGGGAGCGGTGATCCGCAGCCAAGCCACCGAAACTTTCAGTCCGGGTCGGGCCTTGGCCGTGCCAGCGAGGGCGGCGCTCTCTGCACCGGACCTGTCGCTCAGCCCGCCGCGAATCAGTTGGAGATCGGCAAGTCCGGCAGGTACCTCTGACGAAACAGCGATCATCCCCATACCCAAGGACTCGCAACCGCCCGGACTGGCCGGAACAAGAGCCTCCCGGCCAATCAGCGTCTATGCCAGCCTGCGGCGGCAGGATTTGCCCCGCAGGCCCGAGCGGCGGCAACCAGACGCATCAGCGAGCGATCGGGCCACCGGGCCTGCGGCACCGTATGTCCGGGCGCTGGTAGTCGCACGGTCGTCACGTGCGGCAAGCAGTGGGCGTATCGGTGGGTGCTCCGCAGGTGCTCGGTTGCCGTGGACCGACCGGCATCCATCTGGACACCTGGTCTCATGTTTCGGCGGATTGAGCTCTTGGTGGGAACAGTTGGACTACTGCGACGCTAGCGGACGTAAGAGTCGGTCAAGGTCAATCTCTTAATCCGCGGGTTCGGGGTTCGAGTCCCTGGCGCACCAGCAATTAAGGCTCTGGTCAGGTGGTTCACCACCTGACCAGAGCCTTTTCACGTCCGTCCGACGACGGTCCTTCGGTGGGTGCTCGGGAGCCGTTGGATCGGCATCGGCGGGACGCGGTGCGGCGCCAGCGGACAGACCCATGGATCAAATGGATGCGCTACTGCCAGTGCGTCGATGTCCGCCCAGGGGCAAAACACGTTTGGCGGATCACGGCGACCGCTGCTAGCTTTCCGGAGGCCGTGCGAGAGACCGAGGAGGTGGTACCCGTGAACGTTTCGACATGGGTGCTCCCCTCTGGGGTCACGGTCGGGCGATAGGTCGTCCGGGAGCGCCGTTCGCGAGCACTCCCGAAAGGCACGACCATGCGATTCACTTCTGAACAGCGCCTCGATGACGGCGTCCTCGAACGCGAATTCACCCTCGGCGAGATCCCCGGCATCCTGTGGACGCCTACATCCGCATCCGCGCCGGTTCCGCTGATCCTGCTCGGCCACCCCCCGCTCGGACTGCAGAAGATGTACCCCCGCCTGGTGGCGCGGGCCAGGCGCGCCGCGGCGGATGGCTTCGCTGCGGCTACCATCGAGCTCCCCGGGAGCGGTGACCGGCCCCGTTGGGCCGCCGCCGAGCGGGCCCGCGCCGACCTGCGCCGGGCTATGGAGGCCGGCGAGCCGGTCAGCGACGAGATCATCGACGCCCTCATCCTCCCGCTCGTCGACAAGGCGGTCCCGGAATCGCAGGCCACCCTGGATGCGCTCCTGTCGCTGCCCGAGATCGGCGGCCCGGTCGGGTATTCGGGGGGAGTGATCTCCGTTGGCATCCGGCTCGCGGTGGTCGAGCCGCGCATCGTGGCCGCCGCCTTCTTCGCCGGGAGTTTCGTGCCTCGCACCATGTTCGAGGAGGCCCGACAGGTCACCATTCCGCTGCATGTCCTGCTGCAGTGGGACGACGAAGGGAACGACCGGCAGGCGGCCCTGGACCTGTTCGACGCCTTCGGCTCCAAGGAGAAAACGCTGCACGCCAACATGGGCGGACACACCGGTGTCCCGCAGTGGACAGGGGAGGACGTGGCCGGGTTCTTCGCCCGGCATCTGCGCTAGCCGCTTGCGACCGTATCCGCACTTTCTGAACCGTTGTGCGGGGGCGCAGGGTTTGACCCCCGCTTGACCCCAACCGCAGGCAAGGCCGGCTCGAACCAGCACCCTGCCCACACTGGACAAAGCGAGGTCCCGCCGTAGCTGGTTGTTCGAGAGGCAGCCGCGGGTTCGGGGTTCGAGTCCCTGGCGGCGCACCAGCAACCAAGGCTCTGGTCTGGTGGTTCACCACCAGGCCAGAGTCTTTTCATGTCTGTCCGACGACGGGTGCTCGGTGGGTGCTCGGGAGCCGTTGGACCGGATCGGCGTCGGTGCGACGCCAGCGGACAGGCAGGCCGCGCCGCTTTAGCGCCTCGCGGCTAGGGGGAAGCTGGTGTCGCCCCGGGGCTTGGGGCCGCGTCGAGGATGTGTCCGGCGCCACAGCAGGTACGCGGTGCCGATGACGGCGACGCCGATGACGGCGTTGAGGAGCATCGGCCAGGGCCCGCGCTGCGGGCGGCCTGCGCTGCGGACGGTCAGGTCGGGTAGCAGGCCGGTGGCGAGGTGCAGGTCGAAGAGCTGGCAGCTCTGGAGGCCGATCTCGCAGGTGCTGCCGGTGTCGAAGCGGGCCAGGGTTCGGCGGGTGCCGTCTCCGAGATTCACCTCGGCCAGTGCCGCGTGGCCTGCGGTGTTGATTGTCGCCACGAGTACGCTGCCCGCCGAGCGCCAACCGAGCAGTTGCGCGACGTCGGGGACGGGAGCGGGTGGTGCGCCGGTGCCCGCGACGGGCACGAACGTGACGTCGCCGACCTTCCACAGGAACGTGCCGTGGTGACCGGGCTCGCCGCCGGTGGTGCCGTTGAACGGGCCGTCGCCGATCCACGGCACGGTGGCGAGGTGCCTGCCGTCCGGTGACCAGCCGACCTCGGCGGCAAGTTCGCGCCCACCCGGGATCGGGACGCTGCCGTGTTCGCTGCCGTCGAGGTCGACGAGGTGGGCCACCTGGCCGACCTGCACGGCAAGCCGGCGGCTGTCCGGCGCGAACGCGGCCGTCCATGCCGGCGTGATGGCCGGCACCGCGGTGCTGCGTCCGGTCGACAGGTCGAGCAGGCGCAGCGTACCGGCGCGGGCGACCTCGGCCTCGACGACGCCGACGGTGCCGAACTCGGCGGAGTTGGTCAGGGGTGCGCCGCTGTACGCGACGTGGCGGCCGTCAGGGGACCAGGCCAGCAGCCGTACGCCTACCCGGTCACCGAGCGGGATCGACCGGCGCTCTCCGGTGGTCAGGTCGACGAGGACCAGGTCGCCGGTCGCGCCGCGGTCGTCCCCGAGCAGGACGCGGGTGCCGTCCGGAGAGAGCAGGGCCGAGGGGCGGTCCCGCTCCTCCATGGCGTCGACCCGCCGGTACGTGTCCCCGTCGGACCCGACGACGAGCGGTTGGAACATGTTGAACGTCTCGCCGTTGCCGTAGCCGTAGAGGGCGATCGCGCGGCCGGGTGGAGCCGACGTGACGGTGCTGGTCAGCACCGAGTACCCCGCGAAGCGGTCCGGCAGGCTCGGCCCCGTCGACGAGCCCGCTGGCTGGACGGGCAACCCGACGCCGGGCACCACGAGGACGGCCAGGACGAGTACAACGACCGCCCACAGCGCCGCGGTCGCGATCCGGTGGCGCCGCACCGAGCGGCGACCTCGGACGAGTACGGCATCCAGGTAGCCCGGCGGCAGCGGCGGCGGGTCGTCCGGCAGGGTGGCGAACAGGTCTCTCATGGCGTGTCCGATCCTCCCGGCACGTAGTTCGGCAGAAGGCGGCGCAGCGCCGTGATGGCGTACGAGGTCTGACTCTTCACGGTAGTCAAGCGTTCATAGAAGCCAGTTACAGAATTTCCCTTCCGCCGCCGCCCATGGGAACGGTCAGCCGTCGCCCGTCGCCAACTCACCGCCGGTGCAGCCCTCTAAGAGGTCCTAACAAAATGATCTCTGACTCTTTCGTCCGTTGTGGAGGGCGATCTACGATGTCGGGTCGTGAGGCGTGGCGAGCAGCCGCCGTGGATCGTGCCGGACGGGCTGTGGCAGCGCATCGAGCCGTTGCTGCCCAAACCTGAGCGCAACCCACGGCACCCGGGACGCAAGCGGATCCCGGATCGGCAGGTGCTGTGCGGGATCTTGTTCGTGCTGCACACCGGCATCCAGTGGGAGTTCCTGCCCCAACAGCTGGGGTTCGGTTCCGGGATGACGTGCTGGCGGCGCCTGGAGGAGTGGAACCGGGCCGGGGTGTGGCAGCGGCTGCACGAGCTGCTGCTGGCCGAACTGCACGGCGCCGGCAAGCTCGACTGGTCCCGCGCCGTGATCGACTCCTCACACGTGCGGGCCGCCCGACGTGGCCCAAAAGCGGCCCGAGCCCGGTCGACCGCGCCCGCCCGGGCTCGAAGCACCACGTCCTGACCGAGGGCGCCGGCATCCCCCTGGCCGTGTCGCTGACCGGCGGCAACCGCCACGACGTCACCCAACTACTCCCGCTGCTCGACAAGATCCCGCCGGTACGCAGCCGGCGCGGCCGACCCCGCCGGCGCCCCGACCACCTGTACGGCGACCGTGCCTACGACCACGACAAGTACCAGCGAGCTGTGCGAGCCAAAGGCATCCGCCCGCGCATCGCCCGCCGCGGTCAACCCCACGGATCCGGACTGGGCGCGGTCAGGTGGGTGGTCGAGCGCACCGTCGCCTGGTACCACGGCATGAAACGGCTACGCATCCGGTGGGAACGCCGCGACGACATCCACGAAGCCTTCCTCGCCCTGGCCACCTGCATCATCACGTACCGACACGTCGCACGACTTTGTTAGGACCTCTAAGAGGGCGTCTGATTCACGTATTTTGCGGGTGATGCCGTCTTCAGGTGTCTCGCCAGGTTGGGGTGGTTTCGTTGGTGATGCGTTTGGTGAGGTT